>CAMCFJ010000023.1 GCA_945874105.1 Candidatus Nitrotoga sp. CP45
AACGACTGTGCGGCAGCTCGATTGCTTTTGATGACATAACTTTGGTAGTTAGGGATAGCGACAGCGGCAAGAATGCCTACAATTACCACGGCAACTAACAACTCAATCAAGCTAAATCCTTTTTTGGTTTTCATTTCGTCCTCTTTCCAGGTGAGCAATGAGATGATGCGCTTGTTGATTCGCAATCCTTTCCCACAAGGGTGTTCAACGAATTATTTAAATCCATGAACGCATCCCACATCAGGGTTGATAGGCGCAAACAGAACTTCAGCGGGGTGCCCGCACATATTCTTTCCATGTCAATACGGCATTGCAACCCTCGCAGGCGGCGAACATTGTCGCTACTCGATATTTGACTCTCGATAACAGCACGCCGCTGCTGCTCAAAGTCATCCGGAGCCGTTCTCGCCAGCATTGTCCAGGAATCAAAATCGAAGTTATCCATTAATTTAATTTTAATTGTATTCAACGGTGAAAGTCTAGGCTTGGAATTAACTTCAATCTGTGCGGTGGGGAACATAGCAGACTGATTACCCATGAACCAGCTACCTGAGTTTTTCTATGGTCTGAAGCGTTGGGCCTCGATGGAACATCCGATGGAAATTGGAACATACAGGCGACAACTAGTATCACGACCTGTTAATTGCGAAACATACGTTGCATGGTGTGGTGCTCAGTTACGACAGCCCTCTCTCCAACTCTCTCCCGCAAGCGGGAGAGAGGGTGGTCGTCCCCTCTCCCGCTTGCGGGAGAGGGTTAGGGAGAGGGTAATTACCGCAACTCAGCTGCCATTAGAGAAATTAAATCGAGAATCAGGGCATTATTTCACGCGCACTATTCGGCATGGACGTTGTACCGAGCCATGTGAAATCTACAAGGTGAACAGATATTGCGAGGGTGAGTGATGTTTAATGCGGTAGGCTGAAAAAAAGATGGACTTGAACGTTTTAAAACTTGAAACTGAAATGCAAACCAACCACCGGCTTTAGCTGATGACTAGTTTGGTGTCTTACCAAGACGCAGAGCCTCTCATCCGCTCGCCGGTGGAAGTGATTGAGATGTCACCATCGCCGACCTGCATGGATCCCGAAGCGGGAGTTGCTGTTAGGGTGAATGCCTGTCCTGGGGCGTTGGGTGTGACCGTAATATCATATTTTAGGTCATTGGTTTGCCCTGATGTCTTGCCAAGTCCGCCAGCTGAATTTCCGTTATACGCAGCAGTAATACTCGCCGCATAGTCATTGGAATTCAGGTAAATTTTTTCCTGCCGGTTAGCCAATTGCACAAGCTCGGTCTGTGCGGCTTCCCTACTGGCGCGAATAATATACTGGCTATATGCAGGCAGAGCTATTGCAGCAAGAATGCCAATAATGACCACCGTGATCATTAGTTCGATCAGTGTGAATCCATGCTGATTTGAAGCACGCCGCATATATTCTTTCATTGCATTTTCTCTTTGATAGTTGAAATCTGGTTCAGGGGCAACACTGCCGCACCGGAACCATACCGTTATCACAAACCATAAATCAGTTATTCAGAAGTTCGCTCCACGATAGGCGGCCAGTTTTTGCCTGACTACCTCTTTCATCGCCGCCTGACACCACATCTCCTTTCGAGTCGGCAACTGTGACCGTTGTCGTCGAGCCATCCGGACTAACGGTCACAATCGTTACCGTTCCATCGCTGTTCTTGGTTTTGGTGATAGTTTGTCTCGTGCTATTAGCATAGGTGGTGACAGTGGTCGTGACGAGGCCGACAGTGGTTGTGATGACCGAGACCACGTTACTGGTGGAGCGGAAACTGCCGAGAGCCGGATCGGCCGACCCTGCCGCTGGTACCAGATATACACTTGGATCTGATGGGGTAAGGTCCAGCGGTGGCGACTTGCTCCAACCTGAGACGCCATAGCATATGCCGTTCGGATGATGCCAGTAGGTGGCATACTCGGTTAGTACGTACGTTTCAAAATCTGCCGCCTTAACACGCCAGCCGTATTCTGGACGGCCAGCAACGTTCAGCTCAAGTGCACTGGCGGGAGTCGTATCCTTGATGATCTGGATCACCAGAGCGCCGTTGTGGCGTGCGCCAGTAGTTGTACCGTTGACACCGGGTCCATCGACGCCATTAACGGGTGGCATCACTGGCTGAAACAGAGTTTCTCCTTTGCTAGGGGTAGAGTCCCAAACACAACTATATTTCGTTGGTTGCAGACCAACGCGGACGTCCCCGTTCCCCCACCAATCCTTGGGCGTGAAAGCATCTACCGGCATATTCCATTCAAGCGTCTGAACATTCGCCCGAGTATATGTAGGGGCATTTGCGATCACGTTCGCGGCGACTGTCTCGCTCGCCAGATTATTGTATGTTTTCACGCTGGTATGGGCGGCACCACCAATTGACAGGGTTGCCGCCGGGCTGAGATATTGATTATGAACCAACACCTTGAAACCGGTAGCAGTGCTGGTAATGCCGTTTGACAGGTTGAGCGTGGTACTGCTGGCATTAAGCATATTGACGCCAGTGACGTTGAAAATATCATCGTATTCATGGAAGTGCTTATTGGTAGGACAGTCGACGAAGGTGTCCGTGCCAGCGACCACATTGCTACCCCCGGTGACATGTGTAATGGTGATATCGGAGTTTGATAGACCAGCGGGTGTCGGTAAAGTGACGGTCCCGTTCCACGCCGATCCCTTTGCTTTCGCGGTAATAGTGACAGTGCCCTTGTTTCCGCTGGTGCTGATGGAAACATCATAGTTTGCCGAACCGGCAGTGCCCACCCAAGAGGCCAACTCCGTATCTTTTTTGCTTCCCGGCACCCCCGACTTGATGGTCTCGGTTCCCACTTTTATAGTGAGCGTTCCAGTCACATTCTTGGCGCTGCTACCATAGTCGAACACCACCTTGCCGGTCGCCTTGGCACCCGAACTGCCGCCGCTGGTCGAATAATTGCAAATTTTACTTGGTGGCGGGCCGTAAAAAATGTCCACGTCGAAGTGACCTCCAGACACACCGCGATCGGCAGTGGAGGCAGGGATGACGACATCCGGGTTCTGATTCACCAGCGTGGTATTGAGTGTTGCCAACTGAACCAGGATGGGATGAGAGCCAACGCCATTGCTGATAAATTTGCCAACGGGGATACCGGAAGCGCCGGCATTCAGGTCAGCGGTCGTCTTGCCGCTTGGGATGGTATCTCCCGTCACGTATTTCACCCGATCAGCATCGGTGAGCAAATGGTCGCCGTTGAGGTCGAGAAAAGGGCTGTTGATTGTGCTGCCGGACATGGAGTCCAACTCCATTAGCCAGTTCTCGCCATTCGGTGTTGGAGAAACGTTAGTGATGGTCGGATTGGTGGAATTGAAGTAAAAACGGCCATTTTCCGTGTAAACGGTGTCGCCTATCACGCGCTCGCCGCCGACGGGAAGCGCAACCTGCCAGCCCTTGTGATGTCCGACTCCGGCTGTCCAGTCCGGCTGGTTGGCCGTCGTCGCCACCCGTACACGCGTGGTGATCAACCCGTTTACATAAGACCTCTCGGCCAGGGTCTGGGTCAACATGCTTGTATTGGCTACCGGCGCACCATCCCATATGCCATAGGCATAATGTACCGCGGTATCGGTCTTGTCGGCATCCGTAAACATCCTGCCGGTGGCGAAATTGACCATGTAGCCGCCGTAGGGGTGCGCGACCACCGACGGCGCCATGGTGATAGCTTGAGCGGGTGAGGTAGTGTAGAGCAGGCTTGCACTCCAGCTACTTGCGCTACTGTTGGTCAGGTCGAATTTCCACAGCTTACCGTCGATATCCCCCGCATAACAGTAATCAATCCGACCATCACCGGTGCTGTCGATGCAAAGCGGAGTCGACAGGCCGCCATTTCCAGCCCCGGAAGTACCGATTTCACGGATCAATGAACCATTCGCGACATCAACGACAAACAGGGAAGATGCGCCAGTAGAGTTGTAGCCATTACCCAGGATAACCGCAGACTGGCCACTGCCACTGTTAACCTTGGTGATAACCGGCGTGCCGTAGGTGTGCCCTAGATTGGCGAAAGACGTTGATGTTGCGTTGTTGATTTTTGTATTCGTAATTTCCCACAGGATATTCGCCGCAGCCTCAGTTTCAGAAGTCGGAATCGGATTTGTCACATCAAGGGCAAACAGACCTCTGCCGCCGGCACCCAGACTGCTAACCAACACCGTCTTGCTTGCGCCTGATATCACCACCTTGCCCACATTCAAGCCACCATCGATAAAATATGTGTGTACATAGGGGTCAACCTTGAGAGCAGACAAGTTCGACAGGAGCATCGACGGTACGTACGCCCAAAGTTCATTGCCACCTGTCGGTTTTGCGTTGAAAGCATGCAGCATGCCGTCATTAGCACCGACGAACAGCACCGGAGAGCCGCTGTTGGCCAAATAGTAGGGTCGTGAATGGACAATGTCGCCCAGTGTTGATGTTCTGGTTCGGAACGTGCCGCCGCTGGCTAGCTCGTTGGTGCGTTGGCCACGAACGTAATCGAGGATCGTGGCATTGCCGATTGAGCTCTGTTGCGCTGAGGAAAGGCTCGCCCAGCGGAAAGGTATTTTTGTGCCGTCATCTTTCATCGTTACAATGAATCGGCCGGTATTGTAATCCTGTGCATCCAGGTGTGGCGCCGCGCCGCCACTCCACCATTCCGCCGCAGTATTGATTTCCCCAGCCGTACTGACCGGGTAGGCATAAACATTGCCGTTCCAGTTTTCTCTCTGGTAATCTGACTTGAAGACTATTTCATTTCCGCTGGTCAGCTTGTAGTTGGTAATTTCCAGCTGCGCGACGTATCCAATCGGCTGCGCTGAGGGAGTAAAGGCGGTCGCAGCGATAACAAACCCTGCCGTCATGACGATTGCTACCAGTGCGGTGAGCTTCCAGATTGATTTTGATGTCATGATGTTCCCGATGAATAAGTTAGCAATTTAGAACGCTGTAAATCACTTGGACGAATTTCGTGGCACCGCGGCTGCTTGTACCGCGAGCAATGATTCTGTAGGTGTTGACCTGATTGCAGCCGCTGGTCATTCGGCCGCCCAAACCTGCTCCTGAGGATTCCAGTTTCTTGTCCACGGCTATCTGCCCAATCAAATAACGCTGGTTGACGTCGCTGCCCACTATCGAGTTAGTCTCATCCCAGCTCATTGTCAACGGATACATGGTGGTGATACTCGAATCAGGGTACATACCCGCCGTGCCGCGGCTAGAATTAAAGCCCGTATCCTGGTAGTTGGTTCCGGTAGAAAGCCAGCGTTCGGCACTCACAATGGCCGCTTCCGCTTGGTTGAAAGCAGCCTCCTGAAATTGCAGGTTGCTGGACAGGCTGAGCTGACTTTTCGATAGCTGCATGGCCGACAGTCCCAGAAGCATCACCATGACCATCATTATCAAGGTCGTTAATAGCGAGATGCCGCGTTGACGTTTACTTACACAGTACCCTCTTGTCGATTTCATGATTGTCGCTCCTTCAACACGTCACATGTTTCTGAGTCGAATGACGGTACTAAACACTTCTCGCCGATAGTGATCGTCTGGGTTGGGGGGTATAGTTTTGTCCCCGAGCGTGAAGGTTGTCGTGTTGCGGTAACCTGGTTCAGGTTTTGTTGCACGTACAAGAATCCAAACCCGAACTGTCGAAACATCGTTCCATTGGCTAGGGGTAACCGTCGCGCTGATGGAATCAGCATTGTAAAACTGTGTGTTCAGGTCGGTGGTAAAGCGGCCATATTGAATTTGCATGTCTTCGACGTTGCTTGCCATTAGCGTAGGCGTTAAGGCAGGGCCGGCGCTTAACGCAAGCCTGTATAGCCCCGGGATTCTGGGGTTTTCAGTCACAGAAGATGAAAATGGACTGACATAGTAAACGGTCGATTCCAGTGCATAGTCGACGTTCGGGGTCTGCGTGAAGAGCGGTGGTTGGGGGCTACTAGGGGGGCTACTAGCCATGAATACCTCGCCCCGTTCGTATGCCGAACGGACATACAGTTTATTCGGTTCTAATGGAGTTATGGTCAGCGCCGCGTGTCGTACCACGAGAACGTCGCCAGTAGAGTAATTCGCAGACGGGATGCAGGTGGCCGAGAAAGGATTGGCGTCGTTGCTGCCCCACACTCCCTGGCTCAAGTTGATTGAAAAACCGGTTGCGCAGTCGCCTGTAACCGCCCCTATAGTAGTAGTCGGAATGCTCGGCGGAGCCCATGTTAACCCTCGGTATCCAGCATGCAGTAAATCACGTCGCAAAATCTCGATTGCGTAGCGGCCATTGGTTGAAATTTCCGATGCCGACGCGATGGTTATCTCACTCGACAAACTTGTCACAAACATCGCACTGACGCTGATCAGAATCAACAAAGCAATCGTAGAAGCGACCATGAATTCCACGATCGTAAAACCTCGTTCGCCACGTGGTGCGTAACACACTACAGGTGAGTGCAACGCATTCAGGCAATGCTGAACAAGTCCCTCCGTTCGGGCTGAGCCTGTCGAAGTCATTTGCGAGTCATTGATTTGCAGGGTGTCCGTTTCGACAAGCTCAACGTGAACGGACTTGTTCAGCGTAGCCTTAATTGATTGTTTGATTGTCATTATGAAAACTGCTAAACAACCTTGACTGCTGTGAGCGAGACGGTTTCTCCTGTCCCGGTGGTTGCGTAATGAATGGAGTTGGCATTGTCACGCCGATCCTGCCAGGTCAAGACAATTGTAAAGGTCGACATACCCGACGACGGGGTATCTGGCAGCCGGGTAATTGTCCAGGTTGCACCAGGCAATGCTGCGGCAACTCTCGTTTGCCACAATGCCAGGTCGTAGGATGCCAAGGCTGTTGATGTGCAACTGTTATTCATACAATCGGTACCTATCGCTGCCGGAGTAGAAGCAGCTGCAACTTCATAGCTTCCCGCTTGCGCTTGTACTTTGTTGTTTTCAATGCGCTCAGTGATTTCATCCGATAATAAAACTGCCTGCATACGTAAAGCTGCGCCTTTGTTGAATTTTAAAGCACTCGATTGCAAACCGACCTGACCCAATAGCACAATGGCAATCAAAGCTAATGAAACGAGTACCTCCAGCATGGCAAAGCCAGTTTGATTTTTTGCAGAACTGCAATTATGGATAGTCATAATCGACCATTGTCTTTCTTTATATTCTGCTGCTTTTGATTAATCCGGACGCAGCAATGGTTGTCAGAGCCGTTTCGCCAGCCCCACCTTGAATCGTCACAGTTACCGCCGTCGCGGACGTTCCCTCTGGATTAAAACGAATTGGGGCTGCTGAACCTGTAATAGCGGCAGATGCCGCTGCAACTTTACTATTAACTCGGATCGGATTGGGCAAGGTATCAGTTGAGGGGTCGCAAACACCATCGGCATTTTGGTCATAGCAAACTATCCAGCCATTGGTACCCCAATCGGTAGATGCCGCACAATCAGTTCCAGCGACATTTTTGCTGCAAACCAGAACCCGACGGTTCAATTTGATTGCTTCGCTACGTGCCTGTTGCAGGCTAAACGCAAGGGCGCTGGAAATAGAATTGATTCTGATTTTTCTGATCATACTGGCAAATGATGGTGCTGCAGCTGCTGCAAGGATAGCCGCAATGAAGACGGTGACCATGGCTTCGGTCAAGGTAAATCCACGATACCGACGGGCAATGCCCATTCGCATGTCATTTTTTGTTGCATTCATTTTGGCGCCTCATAATAAGCTTAGTGTTTTCTGACATCGGCCAGACTGAAACCTTCTTTAGCTTTCATTTCGCCCTCATCTTGAGTGACCATAGTAAAGTACTCAGGACTTGGATTTCCACACCCATCCGATTAGCGGTGACATGCAACCGATTAACGGTGTCATGGCATTTATTTTGAATATCCAATATTTTGTCTCGACCGGAATAACATTGCCGTCTGGTTAAACAAAAGGGTGCTCGCAATATTGGATTTTAGAGGTGCTCTTAAGCAGTAGATGCTGCAATAGCTGGGGGATGTTTGAGGTTGTTTTGAGCTAGCGAAGGGCAGCATCAATTCAATTTCAGTATGCCCTAGTATCGCGACCTGTTAATTGCGAAACATACGCTGCATGGTGTGATTCTCAGTTACGCCAACCCTCTCTCCAACTCTCTCTCACAAGCGGGAGAGAGGGTGATCGTCCCCTCTCCCGTTTACGGGAGAGGGTAATTACCGCAACTCAACTGCCATGCTGCAGGTAAATCCAAAATAATATGTTTCGTTATTTACGATTTGAAATACTAGAGCGGAACACTTAAAGTCACAAATAACTGCTTGTACTAGGTTCAATTTTACAGCATATACAGATAATAATTAGTCCATTACAGAAAAAATGACTCCTACTGCTTTCCATTCTTTGATCTCTGCCTGTAACGCAGCTTCTGTGAGCGGATTTTGCTCAATCCATTTTGTATCAAGTTTAATGCGATACTCATTGCCGCTTCTTTTCAATTGTATTTTAGGCAAAGTCACATCCATGCGACTACGACAAAACAAAACCGCCAGACGCAATGCTAATATTGCGCTCCAATCTTGTATTTTCCCCGATAATTTTTGCACGTTGGAAAGCGACCCGCGTTGCGCTCTAACCAGCAACCCAAGCTGAGACTGCTCCATTTTAGAAAAACCTGGCATATCAGCGTTTTCCAAAATGTAAGCTGCATGTTTGTGATAACCGCCATGTGCGATGGAAATACCTATTTCATGCAACCTGGCCGCCCATTGCAACTGCTGTTGCACCGCGTCAACATCAACGTCAAAGCCCTGCTCCACTTGTTTGAAAAGCGACAGTGATAAATCCTCAACACGCTTGGCTTGTAATGGATCAATATGGTAGCGCCGCATGAATTGGCTCACAGTGAGATCGCGTATATCCTGATGATGCAAACGACCCAACAGGTCATATAACACCCCTTCTTTCAGGGCGGCGCTCGCTATGCTCATATGCTGAATATTCAATTCAGTGAAAACTGCCGACATGATGGCGAATCCACCAGGCAGGACAGGAATGCGATCAGGTTTCAGCCCAAGCGTCTCCAGCCGCTTGCATTCTCCTGCTTTCAGTAACATGGAACGCAGTTTTGCCAACCCCTCTGCCGTTATACCTTCTTTGCACCAATCATTTTGCTTTAACAAATCTGCCAATGCACGTACGGTGCCAGATGACCCGATCGCTTCTTGCCAATTGCCGCTGGAAAAATCAAAACGAATTGTTTGCAACTCCATGCGCGCAGCGAGTTCCGCTTGCTGCATGGCATCTTTGGTAATTTTACCGTCACCAAAAAACCGCTTGCTATAGCTAACGCAGCCCATATACAAGCTTTCCATTCGAAGCGGTTCCAATCCCTTGCCAATCACGCATTCGGTAGAACCACCGCCGATATCAACCACCAATCTATGATTTCGCGATGGCGGCATGCAATGTGCCACGCCCAGATAAATTAGCCGCGCCTCTTCTCGACCAGCGACTATTTCGATCGGAAATCCCAAGGCATCTTCTGCTTGTTCAAGAAAAGCGGGGGCATTTTTAGCCAGCCTGAAAGTATTTGTACCCACCGCCCTTACAGCATGGCTGGGCAAGCCGCGCAAACGCTCGCCAAAACGCTTGAGGCATGCAAGGGCACGTAGTTGGGATTCGTCATCCAGGAAATTGTCCGGCGTTAACCCCGCAGCCAGACGAACTGTTTCTCTCAAGGAATCGAGTGGATATATCTGATCTTCCACCACTCGCGCGACTTGCAGCCGGAAGCTATTGGAACCCAAATCCACTGCGGCAATAGTATCGTATGCTTGCACAGTAATTACCTATCAATACGAGGTTAGCCACATACTCGGCAATGTGACAAAACCCTCTGAACAACGACACGTCGCATGGAACAAAAGAACATCATGACACCCACTCAATGTTTAGGTGGCCGGCCTGTTTTGAGTATTTCCACTCGCCCTACAACATTAACCAATTCAGGATCAGACAGCTTTAACAAGCAAACCAAACCTGCTCGCAGCAATTCACTTTTCTTCACATGAACACCAACCGACAGGCACTTCTTCTTTAATGCGGCGAATTGCGAGTACTCATTTTCCGGCATGCTGAAACTATCACGCACCATTTTAATTTTTTTAGGCTTATCTGCCTTTGATAACTTCTCAGCTCTAACTGTTTTTGTAGGTGTTACAGCAGTCTTTGCGACAGAATTCTTAATTGCCACTTTAGTCGCCACCTTTGCAGGAGTCACTGCTTTGGCTGTTGATGCAGGCTTGGCCCTAATATTTGCAACCACTTTAGTTGGCAATGATCCCGTAGCAGCTTTAGGCTTGGCTGCAGGTTTGGCTTTAACAGTATTTTTTGCTTTTGTAGTCATGGCTCGCTCCAAATTAAATGAGAATTTAAAAAAATGCTACCCGTGCAGGTTAGCATGACAATGCTATATCATAAAGATATAAACGGTTTATATCAATATAAAAACACGAGCGACAATCTGGCTTCATTTCGTCAAATCGTCATAGAGCGGACGTAATGCCAAAGAAAAACACAATCCGAGTCAAGCATTTGTTGCTTTACCTGTAACAAAATCGTCACAAAGAGCGAGTAGTATCACCACAAACTTCTATCCAAAAAGGATCTCAATCATGATCTCCACTGAACATACCTCCAAGCAATTTGATGCCGAACTGGATGCGGTGAGGGCGCAAGTATTGCAAATGGGTGGATTGGTGGAAAGTCAGATACGGCTCGCTATTGAGGCGCTGATTAGTGACGATGTAGCGCTAATGGAGCGCGTTATTAACGATGATCATCGCATTAACGCGTTGGAAGTACAAATTGACGAAAGCTGTAGCCAGATTATTGCTCTCCGCCAGCCTGCCGCAGGTGACTTACGCATGGTGCTGACGGTGGTCAAGACTATCACTGACCTTGAGCGTATTGGCGATGAGGCGGCAAAAATAGCACGCATGGGCAAATTGGTATCGCAGAAGAAAAGTCTTATCCTGCCACGTTATACGGAGATCAAGCTAATCGCCGAACTGGCTCTGGACATGCTACACAAATCACTGGATGCCTTTGCTCGTCTTGATCTTATCCTTACTGCCCAGGTGGTGCGCCAGGATGAGTTGATCGATGAAGAATTCCGCTCCATCATGCGCTATCTCATCACCTACATGATGGAAGACCCGCGCACCATCTCCATTGCGCTGGAAATTCTGTTCATCGCCAAGGCCATCGAACGTATCGGTGATCATGCCAAGAACATGTCCGAATATGTGGTTTATATGATCAAGGGCAAGGACGTGCGCCATGTCACCGTGGAAGAAATTGAGCGCGAAGTTTTAGGGTGATTTGCCAGGACGAAATAACATGACCATCATAAACCCCACATCTAACAGCTGCGAAACGCCACATCAAGCACAGCAATTGACCAGCATCCCAACTGCCTGCTTCCGAGGCTTGCGCATAGTGATCCATATAATTTATGGAATGCTACTTGTCAGTGTTTTTCCGTTGCTGAACAAATCAATTCAACAGCATATCGTTCAATACTGGTCACGCAAATTTCTGGATTTACTACACGTTGGTTTGGAAACGTATGGTTGTTATCATCACGCAACTTCGCAGGGCCGCCTGATTGTTGCCAACCATATCTCCTGGCTGGATGCTGTTGCCATGAACGCAGTGCTTCCGGCATATTTTGTCGCCAAATCTGAAGTTGGCGATTGGCCGTTCCTGGGCTGGATATTGCACCGAATTCACACCCTGTTTATTAAGCGTGACATCCGACAGGAGACAGTACGCATTAACAGCCAAGTTAGAGGAATACTGGAACAGGGAGATCGTATCGCCATATTCCCGGAAGGCACTTCCACCGATGGCACTAAACCGGGCCATTTTCATTCGTCGCTACTGCAAGGCTCTGTTGATATTGGATCCCCTATTTGCCCGGTTGCTATCCGCTATCATGATGGCACTGGCAGGGCTAATGGCGATGCAGCTTTTATAGACGACATGACATTTATCGAGTCACTATGGAAAATTCTGTGCAGCCCTTCCCTGCATGTGACTCTAGTTTATTTACCTGCAATCACATGCACGGGGAAAAACCGTCGTATGCTGGCCTCAGAGGCACGAGAAGCAATCCATGCGACCCTGACCAATCTTTCATCCAACCATGCCAGCCATATAACGGAATAGCGTCACAATCGCTAGTATCACGACCTGTTAATTGCGAAAACCCTCTCTCCAACTCTCTCCCGCAAGCGGGAGAGAGGGTGATCGTCCCCTCCCCCGCTTGCGGGGGAGGGTTAGGGAGAGGGTAATTACCGCAACTCAACTGCCATGCTGCGGGTAAGTCCAAAACAATATGTTTCGTTATTTACGATTTGCAATACTAGCGTCATCTTGCAGTTGAACCACCCCGCTGTTGCTCAACACGGGTTTCACTCCAGAAATTTCGCAGTCAAATAACGCGCACATTTCATCAATTCTTAATCTCCCTGTAATTCTTCTGCAACAAGCCACCGCTAATCTTGTCTTTATCCCACACATGGAGACAACGATGTTAAATCTTAACCAAAAACAGCACCTGCCGCATAACCAGCTTACCCTCAGCATGGCTAGAACCGACTCGGAAATTGAGGAAGCGCAACGTCTGAGATATAAAGTATTTGCTGAAGAAATGGGTGCCAGTCTGGCCAGCGCACATGAAGGACTTGATCGTGACATTTTCGACCCTTATTGCGATCATTTGCTGGTTCGCGATAACAGCACCAACAAAGTAATCGGTACCTATCGAATATTACCCCCCGACCGCGCTCGAACCATCTGTGGCTACTACGCAGAATCCGAGTTTGACCTGACGCGCTTGGATCACCTGCGCGACCGCATGGTTGAAGTCGGCCGTTCCTGCGTGCATTCAAATTACCGCGATGGCGCGACCATCGCCCGACTCTGGAGTGGTCTCGCTGACTACATGCACAAGAACAACCATGAATATCTGATTGGTTGCGCCAGCATCAGCATGAACGATGGAGGGCATTGCGCAGCCAGCATTTTTAAAAAATTGAACACGCTTTATGCGGCACCCGCTGAATATCGCGTATTTCCCCGCTGTCCGTTGCCGCTTGAGGCACTGGACAGCACACTGGACGTCAAGATCCCTCCGCTTATTAAAGGCTATCTACGCTTGGGCGCATACATCGGCGGCGAACCTGCCTGGGATCCGGATTTCAACACCGCCGACTTATTCATCTTGTTGCCCATGTCCAGGCTAAACAAAAAATATGCCAAACATTTTATCCGCCCATAGACGACAACCACAGTTCTTGCTGCTCCGTTTGCGACAGACTTGGCGAGGTTTGCCATATATTGGACTACAGCATGGCGTTGTTGAATCCTTCAGAATTTAGCCAAAGACACCACCACATTTCATCTTTTTTCTAGACTTTGACGAACGCCGGCATGCATTAATTTGTCATTTCGTGGCCATACGATGCAGCCCTGTCTGCGCCAGCCAGTGGGTAGACGCCACCTTCGCGAGGTGCCCTACACTAGTTTCGAGTGGCCTGAGTGGCTATACTTCTGTGACCTCGCTTTCAAACTCCATGTTTCACCGCATGTTACCCCAAGGCATTTTATTATCTACCGCGCCCATGCCCACAGAAATCGAGCTGAAACTGACCATATATCCGGCACATGTCGGGCGCTTGCGGCGCCATCCTGTGCTGGAAACATTGGTGCAGGACAAACCTCGCCGCCACAAGCTCCACAACGTTTATTTTGATACGCCCGAGCAGGATTTGCTGCGAGCGGGCTTTGCCCTCCGCTTGCGCCGAATAAGCGGGCGCTGGGTGCAGACGGTTAAGGGTGGCGGGAGCGCGGAGGGAGGACTGCACCAGCGCAACGAGTGGGAATGGCCGGTGCTAAGCGGGAAGCCCGAACCGGCGCCGAGGACTGCGCCTGACCTCGCACAACTATTGACGCCCGAGTTGCTGGCGCGGTTGCGCCCGCTGTTTGTTACTGATTTCTGGCGCACTGCCTGGCAGCTCCGAACAGCGCAGGGGGCCGAAATCGAACTGGCGCTGGATCAGGGCAAGGTGCATGCGGGCGACAGGTGCCAACCTATCAGCGAAGTGGAACTCGAACTCAAGGCGGGCGAGACGGCGAGCCTGTTCGAGGTAGCTCTGGCCATCCAGAAACAAGTGCCGCTCTGGGTAGAAGACCTAAGCAAGGGTCAGCGCGGCTATTTGCTATGCAGCGGAGAAACGCCGCCACCGCGCATGGCGCAGCACGTGGCGCTGTCGCCGGAGATGCCGATTGCACAAGCGTTTCAGCGCATTGCCGGGGAATGCCTCGCGCAGCTCCAGGGAAACGTGGCGGAACTGGGGCAAGACCCGGAATACCTGCACCAGGCGCGCGTCGCGGTGAGAAGATTGCGTTCGGCGCTGAGCCTGTTTGGTGTCGTGCTTCCCGAGACGTTCGCCGATGTCGTGAAGGAGTTGCGCTGGCTCATGGGCTACCTGGGGCCAGCTCGGGACTGGGACATATTCGTTACCCAAACGCTGGCGCAGATTGCTGAACAGCTGCCCGACAGTCGAGCGCTGGCAAGGTTCCAGGCGAATGCCGCCGAATTGCGCGATGCCCACCGACTGGCAGCACTCGAGGCCATCCTGTCGCAGCGCTACACCACATTGATACTAACGCTCGGCTTTCAACTCGCGTGCCAGGCAGAACCTCCAGGAGAATCCGTTACGCTTGGCGAATTTGCCACGCGGACTCTCACCCGACAACATAAACACGTGCGCCGCAAAGGTCAGCGCCACGCTGCGCTGAATACGGGTAAACGTCATGCGCTGCGTATTGCCGCCAAGAAGCTGCGCTACGCGGCGGAATTTTTTGCTGGCATCTACCCGCATAAGCGCGCGCGTCTCTACCTCGCGGCACTGGCTGCGCTGCAGGATGTGCTCGGCGCACTGAACGACGCTGCAGTCACGCAGCGGCTGCTCACCGAACTGCCTGCACCGCGCGGGCAGGCGGCTGGCATCGTCAGCAGATGGACAACCTGCTCCAGCCAAGTAAGCTTGCAACAATTTCATCAGGCGTGGCGGAATTTCACGCTGCAGAAGGTATTCTGGAAATAATGCGGCGTCTGGGGACAAATGTTATTGTTTCTTCACATCGCGTGGAGTGGCTGTTTAATCATCGGAGGACTGTGCTTTGGATCTGATTTTATGGCGGCATGCAGATGCCGAGGACGGCATGCTGGACGACGCACGCAAACTTACCGCAAAAGGCGAAAAACAGGCTCAACAGATGGGGCGATGGCTCAAATCCAATCTTCCAGAGGGTGCGCGCATTCTAGTCAGCCCGGCAAAGCGTGCGCAGCAGACGGCAAGCGCCCTGGGCCGGGAGTTCGAGACCACAAGAGAAGTCGGCACAGGAGCATCCGTCATATCGGTACTGGCTGCAGCAGGCTGGCCAAATGCCAAAGGTGCGGTGGTTGTGGTCGGCCATCAGCCAACCTTGGGACGCATAGCTGCTGCGTTGCTGTCGGGCGTCGAGGCTGACTGGAGCATCAAGAAGGGCAGCGTGTGGTGGTTTAGCAACCGCTTACACGATGACGAAAACCAAACCATACTGCGTGTGGTGATGTCGCCGGAATTTCTTTAGGTCATTAAGTCCATACCGCTTCTAAAAGCTCCGTTACTTATAATTTTCTTGACATGCACCCGTGTCACATCAGGTCGAAATGGCTCCCATTTGACCTAGTATCGCAAATCGTAAATAACGAAACATATTGTTTTGGATTTACCCGCAGCATGGCAGTTGAGTTGCGGCAATTACCCTCTCCCTAACCCTCTCCCGTAAACGGGAGAGGGGACGGCCACCCTCTCTCCCGCTTGCGGGAGAGAGTTGGAGAGAGGGTTGACGTAACTGAGCATCACACCATGCAACGTAATGTTTCGCAATTGTCAGGTCGTGATGCTAGGCATTGAGTTCATCAACTGCTTGCAAATCTTTCTCTTTGAGTGCGCCCATATATTCTTGATGGGCAGATAAAAGTATTATAAAAAAGGCCGCGTTATGCGGCCTTTTCATTAATGCATATGCATCGGAAACCTAATATTTATTGGTTACCGAGCAGAAGATGGCATCTATCTACTACCTGCCGCCATGTAAATCGCAATCTTCTTCGGCTTCATCATGAGTTGAATGACTAAATTTTTGCGCAGAGAATGAATTCAAATCTGACTCATCAATCGAGAATACAAAAAACTGGTTGGGGTTATCGATACCGTCAACAGTAGGCAGAAAATCGTTGTCATTAGCTATAAATAAAGTGTGCTTATTTACACCATTGATAACCATGTCAGGACCGAAAGCAACACCTTCAAGTTTGGCAGGAACGTGCGTTGAAGGAATACCGTTTGCGTTCAATTTGGCCAAGACATCCACAAACAAGGTTTTGCTAACTAATGGAGTACCTGAGCCAATAGTAGGCGTGCTGATTTTGGTTGCGCCTGCGAGATCAATTTTGTACAGTTTTTTAACAACTGCTGCATCGCCATTTCCCAAGCCGCTACCATCACGCTCATCAACTAAAAACTCGTGTTCATTAATGGCCAAAATATCGCTGACACTACTGCCATCAGTCAATTTATATGCATATTCATTAGTTACTCCAGTGGCGATATCGATCGTAATAATTCGCACATATTTTTTTGTATCCTGACTCAGGTTTTGCTGCATCATGCCAACCAATGTCTTGCCATTTGGAGTAATAGCCAGGCCTTCCATACCTTTATTTGAAATTCGACCGATGGTGTTGCCTAATATTTCGTCAGCTCCTTGTGCATCTAGCGTATTGATAGCAAAGTATGCGGGCAGCGTGAAGGCTTTAATACGTTTACCACTTGAGCGATCGAATTGATAAACATAAGGGCCGTATTCATCTGTGATAAATACGCTTTTGCCATCATTGGATACGCGGATACCTTCAGGATCCAAGCGAGCATTTTTTGGGTTAGTGGATGGTTTTGTTGCGTCAAAATTATCTGAACGACCGCTAAAATAAAATTTATCTTCGTTGTTTATAACAGGCGCTCCATTAACACCGTATGCAAGTTGCGACTTGCTGAACAGCAAAGTGGTATCTGTCAAAAACGGTGACACTATGTAAGGCAAGGAACCAATGATTGATGAATCGTAGCGAGGATTAGGTGCCAAAGACAAACTGAAAGTTTGAAAACGAGGGATGTAGGAAGTCGTATCATCAACATCTATATTGTAGGCTGTAGCATTTGGGCCGCGATCAGGGAGAGCAAGAAAGGTATTGCCCCCAGCGTAAGCTAAACCAGAACCAACGCCACCCAGAAGGTTTCCAGCAACGCCGTTTTCAAGATGTGCAGCGGTTTTTGTTGCCATATCCTGGTATGTGCCACTGACTTGACCAATTCCGATAAGATTTATATCTGCTTGAGCAGCTGAGACCACGAAAAAAGGTAACAGTAAGAATGGAATAAGATGATTGTTTTTCATAAAGATCCTCGAAAAGTAAATTTAACGAAGCTTTGATTATCACCGGTCAATATTTCACGAATATTACGGGTTTTGTGCCGACCCACAAACATATCCGATAAGCCGGGAGTAATCATCCTTATTCAGTCTTATATGCTGCATATTAAGAATTTTTCTTAGATATCGTAAAGGAACAATTTGACGAGGAGACATAGATTTATACGCCAGCATCGAACAATCTAACAACCGTTTTATTTTCCATTCACATTGCACTTAGAATCAGTGAAAGGACACGCACAATTTCCAATACAAGCTTTGCGACCTTCGCAGAAAATTAAAATCGTGTAGCATTCACAAAACTTTTTAAACCAAATATTCAAAAGAAAGCACCTCACATGAAGATCATTGCCTGTTACAACATTAAGGGGGGTGTTGGTAAAACCGCAACGGCCGTCAATCTGGCCTATCTGGCAAGTCGAGAGGGTGCCCGGACATTGGTCATGGACTTGGATCCGCAAGGAGCAACTTCATTCTATTTTCGTGTTAAACCCAAGATAAAAGGTGGCTTGAAAACGCTAATGGATGGCAAGCAAGGTTTGGATGAGCTCATCAAGGAAACTGATTATGCCAATCTCGACCTTATTCCTACGGACTTTTCCTTCCGCAATATGGATCTGTTTTTGGAAGAAGCAAAAAAACCAACGCGCCAATTACATAAATTGCTTAGGAGCCTGGATGACGACTATGACGTTGCTTTTCTGGATTGTCCGCCCAGTATTTCGCTCGTATCTGAAAACGTATTTCAGGCGGCTGACATGTTATTAGTGCCGACCATTCCTTCTACTTTATCGTTGTTGACGTTCAACCAGATTATGAAGTTTTGCAAAGAAAATAATCTGGATGATCTTCTGGTGATTCCATTTTTCTCCATGGTGGACACACGCAAACAGCTACATCGGCTTATCGTTGAAAGGCCACCGAAAACTTTAGCCGGATTGCTTAAGACTACCATTCCCTATGCCAGCGATATAGAACGGATGGGACTTAATCGCGCAGCCCTTGCCAGCTACGCTCCCAACTGTAGGGCCGCTCAGGCTTATGAGTCGTTATGGGCAGAAATTAAAGAACGCCTGAGTTGATGTTTTTATTCTGTAACGAGGGAGCAATTCAGGTAGAAATTTAATCTCCTACCTTCCTGAGAAAAAGCCATGGCACCACTTGGCGGATTCAACTCTGAAGTGCAACTTTTGTAAGCGAATTTAGGTGGCGAGCTGCGTTAACATCGAGCCACTTAAACGACCAAGTAAAAGGAACACAGATGAAGCAATACGCGCAACTCGACCACGAGCAACGATACCAGATTTATTTGTTAAACGTGTTTATAAGCAGGCAGGACTTGACTGATAGGCTACTGGCAAGTAATTAAATCGTAACAGTCGGCGCGTAGCATTTAACTCCATGAAAAATGCAAAACCATCGCATTCATTCCAAGCAGATAGCAAAACGAAGGAATATGCCGCGCTGGCGGCGAAAGTCGAGTCTATCCGCAAGAGTTTGATCGGCCTGGAAACAAGCTGCCTGATAGCAATCTCAGGAGTAATTCCTGAGCAACGCGAAAGCGCACGCAACCTGCTGCATTACATCGCATTACGCCGTCATGATTTGCGTCCCCTGCAATCCCAGTTATCGCAACTGGGATTATCCTCGTTTGGACGATCCGAAGCGCATGTGTTGGCGAGCATTGATGCGGTGCTTGCAGTGCTTGATCGGCTTTGTGGGGTGGAGCGCGCAGCTCAGGGAGCAGATACCACACCGAGTTTCATGAGTGGCCCAAGTTTGTTGCGTCACCATACTGAAGTGCTGCTGGGTCCGGGATCGTTAGAGTGTCAGGTCAGAATCATGGTCACTATGCCCAGTGTGGCGGCTAGTAACTACAGCTTGATTCGTGATTTGTTGACCCAAGGCATGGATTGCATGCGCATAAACTGTGCCCATGATGATAAGGATGCCTGGCAAAGCATGATTCAGCACTTGAGGCAGGCTGAACATGAAGTTGGGCGTACCTGCAAAATTCTCATGGATCTGGCAGGACCTAAGTTGCGAACCGGACCAGTTGAACCCGGATCTGCCGTAGTGCGTATCCGTCCAAAACGAGATGCCTATGGCAGGATGATTGCGCCAGCCAAGGTCTGGCTGTTTGACGAAACATCCAATCTTGTCCCGCCTTTGACAGCGGATGCAAGTTTACCTGTTTGTCCTAACTGGCTAAAGCGTCTATCCATTGGAGATAGCATTCAATTTGTAGATACAGCCGGCCGTAGCCGTCATCTGGAAGTAATTAAAATTAATAAGCATGCAGTATGGGCGCAGTCGGCGAATTCGGCCTTTGTCGTTCCGGGCACAATACTGCAACATCTCCCTAAAATACATAAGTCATCGTCACGCGTGCATGAAACCAAGGTAGGTAATACTCCTCGACCAGAAGGATACATCCTGCTCCAGTGCGATGACATATTACTCCTCACCCCGACCTTACAGCTTGGTGTACCTGCAAAACTGGACAAAACAGGCCGAGTGCGCTCCCCGGCAAAAATAGGATGCACCCTACCAGAGATAGTTCAGGATGCCCGAATTGGGGATGCAATCTGGTTTGATGATGGCAAGATAGGCGGTGTGGTTGAGCAAAATGATGCCGCAGGTTTGCTTGTACGTATTTTGCATGCAACACCTGGCGGCGTAAAGCTGCGCGGGGAAAAAGGGATCAATTTGCCAGACAGCCAGTTGCGCTTGCCTGCCTTGACTGAACAGGACCGCACAGATTTGCATTTTGTGGTTGAACATGCTGATCTCGTTGCCATGTCCTTTACTAGTTCTGCGCAAGATGTTATCGACCTGATTAAAGAAATCGACCGTATTGGCAAGCGCCATCCTGGCATCATACTCAAAATCGAAACACGAATTGGTTTTGAAAATCTGCCGGACATATTACTGGAAGCCATGCGCTCGTCCGCTGCCTGTGGAGTAATGATCGCTCGTGGTGATCTGGCGGTGGAATGTGGTTATCAACGACTGGCTGAGGTGCAGGAAGAAATTCTATGGATATGTGAGGCAGCGCATGTACCGGTAATTTGGGCGACTCAAGTACTGGAAAATTTAGCCAAGACTGGAATCCCCTCTCGAGCAGAAATCTCTGATGCAGCTTTAGGAAATCGAGCTGAATGCGTGATGTTAAACAAAGGCGAGCATATATTGCAGGCGCTGGAAACACTAAACGGTATTCTGTGCCGCATGCAAAGTCATCAAAACAAAAAAAATTCAATGATGCGCAAACTGAAGCTGGCCCAGTCCTTTCATTCACATTCCTGACGTCATATATATGTAACAAATATCGACTACTATTTGCAAATGTTATATTTTTTCATAGTCAAAAAGGCAAAGATTTTTAGCAGCAGTAGCTTGGCTTGCCAAAAAAATATTATGCTCCCACAAGACATATCGTGCGCACAGCTCACCAGTGACGCGCTGAGAACACCCTCGACAACCTTAACGAACACTTTAGAAAATGACCCCATCTTGTACACCGAACAGCGTGCAGCAATCATTGAATATACGCCTGCACAATCTTCTGCAAAGGGTGGGCTGATATCCGCTTTTAAAAATGACAGCAACGAAAATTATAAAAATTGACTGCGGCACGTTCAGAAAGTCTTTATGATCAAACCGACTTTCATGCGCAGCCTGGTAACTATAAATGAATCGTACAGCAGGTAAAGATTACCGCTCGCAGCATTTTATTAATCGTGAGCTAGGTCAACTTGAGTTCAACCAGCGCGTGTTGGCGCAAGCAGAAAATGCCAGCATCCCGGTGCTGGAACGTCTGAAATACCTGTGTATTGTCAGCAGCAACCTGGATGAATTTTTTGAAATTCGTGTCGCCGGGCTGAAGGAACAAATTGCTCTTAAAAGTGTTGCGTGCGGCCCGGACGGCATGGATGCGCACCTGACACTCAAGCATATACGGGAGCAAGCGCATCATCTCATCGAGCGACAATATCGCATATTGAATAGCGACATACTGCCTGTATTGGATATGCATGGCATCCGTTTCTTGCGCCGTACCAGCTGGAATGATGATCAACGCGCCTGGATCAAAAACTTCTTTTTGTGTGAGGTGATGCCGGTACTTACTCCAATCGGTCTTGATCCATCGCATCCTTTTCCTCGTGTACTTAACAAAAGTTTGAATTTTGCTGTCGACCTGGCAGGCAAAGATGCCTTCGGGCGCAATTCTGCCAAGGCCATTGTGCAGGCACCGCGCGTGTTGCCCCGCACCATCTTGTTGCCATCTGAAATTAGCGGTTGTGCGCATGGCTTTGTATTCCTTTCTTCTATTTTGCATGCTTATGTAGGCGAGCTGTTCGGCGGAATGGAAGTGTTGAGCTGCCACCAATTCCGTGTTACGCGCAATAGCAATCTGTTTGTGGATGAGGAAGAGGTGAAAAATCTACGTATCAGTTTGCAGGGTGAATTGCCACATCGGCACTTCGGCAATGCTGTGCGCCTGGAAGTTACAGACAATTGCTCGCCACAGGTAGCCACGTATTTGTTGCAGCAATTAGCGCTGGGACAGGATGACCTGTATCGCGTAGATGGCCCGGTAAACTTGGTGCGCCTGATGGGTATCCCCGACCAGGTAGCGCGCGATGATCTGAAATTCCCTGCTTTTGCTCCTGGCATACCCGGCAACTTGCTGAAGAAGGGCGCGGACATGTTCAAAGTCATCCGCAAAAGCGATGTACTGCTGCATCACCCTTTCCAGTCGTTCAAACCTGTCATTGATCTTATCCAGCAGGCTGCCGCCGATCCAAATGTGGTTGCCATCAAACAGACCGTGTATCGCACCGGTGTGGATTCAGAATTAATGGAAGCACTCATCACCGCAGCCCAACTTGGTAAAGAAGTGACTGTCGTGGTGGAACTGCTGGCACGTTTTGATGAGGAAGCCAACATCAACTGGGCAAGCCGTTTGGAAGAAGTCGGGGCGCATGTGGTGTATGGCGTTGTTGGACACAAGACACATGCCAAGATGTTGATGGTGGTGCGGCGCGAGGATGGCAAGCTGCGCCGTTATGTACATCTGGGCACCGGTAATTACCATCCGCGCACTGCACGGCTTTATACGGACTTCGGTCTATTCACGAGCAATGAGCAAATGTGTGCAGACGTAAATGAGGTATTTACACAACTTACCGGTCTGGGCACTGCGGGCAAACTTAATTATTTGTGGCAATCGCCGTTTTCGTTACACAGCCAGATTCTGCGCGCCATTCAGAATGAAACCAAACTCGCCAAGGCAGGCAAGCGCGCATACATTATCGCCAAGATGAACGCGTTACTCGAACCAGAAATCATCAAGTCGTTGTACGAAGCATCACGTGCCGGGGTCAAGGTGGATCTCATAGTACGCGGAGTATGCGCGTTGCGGCCGGGAGTGCCGGGACTATCCGAGAATATCCGTGTGCGCTCAATAATTGGTCGTTTTTTGGAACACACGCGCATATTCTACTTTCGCAATAATCTGGCGCATAACGTGTATCTGAGCAGTGCCGATTGGATGGACCGCAATTTTTTCCGTCGGATAGAGGTTTGTTTTCCAGTGCTTGACAAAAAGCTGAAAAAACGCGTGATCGATGAAGGACTGAAAACGTATATGCAGGACAATTTTCAAGCTTGGGAAATGGATTTGAATGGCCATTATCGAGCGAAGACCCCCCGCCGTTCTATACCGAAATGCGCGCAATCTTTGTTATTGCAGCAACTCGCCGATCCGTCGCCTGAGCCGCTATAATCGATTTGAATAAGATGCTATTGGATTTTCGCAGATAACGATCTTGAACAGGAGTTAATCCTACGCTGAACAAATCCGTTCGCGTTGAGCCTGTCGAAACGCACTCCCTGCAAATCAATAACTTGCAAATGGCTTCGACAGGCTCAGCCCGAACGGAGCGACTTGTTCAGCATTGCCTTAATGCCAGTTCTACGCGGACACCGCGTCATTGCAACTGAACTACTGTTTTAAATTAATCGAGTTGGCAGTTTTATAAACTGCCAACGGAGTAGCATTATGGTCATTCGTCGTACAATCACCTGTTGGCTGCTGACTTGCATTGCGACTAGCGCCGCGCTTCCTCTCGCCTATGGGGATGAGGAAAGTTGGAACGCCAGGTTCCAGACTACCTACGTCTGGCAGGGCAAGTCACCATTCGATGCCGCCTACAACGGACGCAACAGCCTCTCTCCGGAGCGGGAAAAAAGCTATTCCTTCACTGCAACCGCTTTCCTCGGCGTGCGACCGTGGGCGGGAGGTGAGTTCTATTTCAATCCGGAAGTAGTTCAAGGCGTCCCTCTCTCCAACCTCACTGGGCTGGGCGGATTATCCAATGGCGAAATCGCCCGCACCTCTGGGCCCAAGCCAAAACTTTACATGGCTCGGGCCTTTTTGCGCCAAAGCTGGGGACTGGGTGAGATACAAGATGCAGTTGATTCTGGTGCCAATCAACTGGCAGGAAAAATTCACCAGCGCCAAATAGTCCTCACCGTTGGCAAGCTTTCGGTAACGGATATATTCGACAATAACGCTTACAGCCACGATCCACGGACTCAGTTTATCAACTGGTCGCTCATGACCGCAGGCGCTTACGACTACGCAGCCGATGCGCGTGGTTATTCCTGGGGTGCCGCGCTGGAATATTTTTACGACGACTGGGCCTTGCGCGCTGGCCGCTTCATTCAGCCTAAATTGCCCAACCAGCTAGTCCTGGATCCGAATATATTCAAACACTACGGCGATCAGATCGAAGCGGGACATGGGCATGTGCTTTTCGGTCAACCTGGCAAGATACGTCTACTGGCCTTCCGCAACCGCACTCTGATGTCAAGCTTCCAGGATGCGTCGGATTACGCCACGCTCCACGGCGGCGTGCCGAATATCAACACTGTGCGTAACGGTGAGCAGATAAAGTACGGCTTTGGCCTCAACCTGGAACAACAGCTAATCCAAAATGTGGGTATGTTCGCCCGCGCCAGTTGGGCAGACGGTAAAACAGAAACCTATGCTTTCACCGAAATAGACAATTCACTTTCTGCAGGGGCAGTCGTCCAAGGCAGTGCCTGGGGTCGCACTCAGGACAGCGTCGGCATCGCACTCGTACAAAATGGACTGTCACGTCAGCGACGCGACTACTTGAGCGCCGGCGGCATCAGTTTTTTCATTGGCGACGGCGCACTCAACTACCGTCCGGAAAATATCCTGGAAACCTACTACAGCCTTGGCGCTATAAAAAACACCTGGCTTACACTGGACTACCAACACATCCACAATCCCGCATACAACGCCGACCGTGGGCCGGTTTCCATCGGTGCTATTCGGCTGCGTGGGGTGTTTTAAGGTCGAGTGACTGATGGCCGGATTAATGCTTCGTTCATTAATTACGTAACAAAAGCAAATGGTTTAACGGATGTGACTAAGTGCCTTTGGGTAGTTGCAAGCTCAGGCACCTGGGACGCCTTTTTTGAGATCGAAGTTACGATTCAGTTTTATAGTCACTTGAAAACACGAGTGACACACCTTTCAATAAATACAGGATATTTAATATTCCTGTCATGTCGCTTAATTAAACTGGCTCCGCAGTAGTAATTCGGATAACTGCACCCATGTTTAATTTCAATAATCTGCTGTTAATGTTTAAAAAAGGAGTTTCAAGATGAACTATATGCTCAAACGTTCTACGCTTGCTATTGCTCTTACTTCGATTTTTTTTTCAACGATTGCATTAGCTGATGACCATATCAAGGGTTCCGACAACAAGGAAGACTTTGGCGCCATGACAGAGCACTTGCTGAACGCACAATCCGAGAAATTGTTCGGCTTCAATAAGCCGCTACAAAAATCCGCACCAGCAACAACGGGACCCTATCGAGCGCTGGATCAGAAAGCATCAAGCCAAGTGCTTCTGGCTGAAGGTCTTAAAGCAGAATATCTGACCCGTAACGCGGCTAATGCCACGGACATGATGGCGTTTTTCCCTGTAGATAAGCCTACCCATTTAATTACTTGTGTTGAAGGAGGCCGTGCTGAGCTCGCCCCTGGCAAGTACAACCCATCCGTTCAGAGTATTAACCTTGCAACAGGGCATGTTGAAACTCTCCTGCGCGGCATGAGCTCCTGCGACGGTATCCGTACGACACCCTGGAACACCATTCTCGCCACTGAAGAGCGCAGTGATGGTGGCGCCTATGAAATACTTGACCCGCTGAATGTTCTTAACAAAACGGTCGAGAATCGAGCCACAGGAGCTACGACTGACCCAACCCACATTGCCAAACGTAATGCGCTGCCGACCATGGCTTGGGAGGGCTTGGCGATTCTGCCGTCCGGAGTGGTAATCGCTGGCGATGAGCTGCGCCCGGGCACCCCTGCTGATGCCGATGGCGGCGCCATTTTCAAGTTTGTACCGCAAACGCCTCGAACCGGGAATGACAAAATCGTAAATCTGGTTGATTCGCCACTTACCGCTGGCGCTGTTTATGCCATGCAGGTTTCCTGCGTGAATAACACTCAGCAGTACGGCCAAGGATGTGAAATCGGCAATGCGGCTTGGTTGCCGGTCAATGCAGCTACTGCTCGGGCTCAAGCTTATACGCAAGGCGCAACCGGCTATTATCGCCCTGAAGACCTGCATCAGGATCTGATGTATACGGACTCTGCCAACCCGGATGCAGTCCGTTTCTGCTGGGCCAACACTGGCAATGAAGATGCATTTAACTTTGCTGAAGTTATTTGTGGTGTGGACGACAAACCGTTAATCGCCTCTGCTACCGTGCGCACTGTTGACGTGAATCGGTTTGTAGAAGGAGATACTGATTTTAATTCCTTTGACAACCTTGAATTTCAACCAAAAACTGGCAATTTGTACGTGATTGAAGATCACCCAAATGGTGACATTTTTGCTTGCCTGCCAGATGGTGCTGACCGCGATATCAAGACAGATGGATGCGTAAAAATGCTTTCAGTGAAAGACTCAAGTGCTGAACCAACCGGCTTTATTTTCTCAGCTGATGGTACTACAGCTTATGTTTCTATCCAGCATTCAGACGACACGAATATGCCTATGGTAGATGGATATGGCACCGACGACATCATCAAAATAACGGGATTTAAAATCAAGAAATAAATATTTCTTTAAAGACGAAAGAAATACATTTCAGTAGCAAATGGTTTTATTTCTGCTTTAAGTTAAATGCTAGTCCAGAAAGACCGCAGTTTGCGGTCTTTTTTTGCCTAATAATCTATAAAGATTTCAAGCGGGAAATGGACGCGCTGAATAAATGCGGACGCTATGCCGGTTGTTTTTTATTGATGCAACCACTTGAAGGTCTGCATGCCCAGCACGGTCATCAACAATGAACCGCCAAGATGGGCGGCAATAGTTGCAACACTCCAGGCATATTGCCCGCGTGCCAGCAAAGTGACGGTTTCGGCAGAGAAGGTTGAGAAGGTCGTTAGCCCGCCGAGAAAGCCGGTGATGATGAACAAGCGCCATTCGGGCGACAGCTCCGGTTGCTGCATGAAGTAGGCCACGGCAAGACCAATGAGATAGCCACCAATCAAATTTGCGCTCAATGTACCCAGCGCCATATCTGGCAACGTAGCATTAAGCCACACACTTAACCCCCAGCGCAGCCACGAACCGATGGCTGCGCCCAGGCCAACTGCGATAAAGGCATAGAGTGTCATGCGCGCATTCTAACCGATGACACGTACTGGCGCGAAACCACCGCCAGCTGTGCGAAAATTGGTGGTTTGCCCTTGGTACAATCGCGCGGCGATAAGCTGCACTTGGCCGTCATACACATAACAGCGTACATCCGATTTAAGCGCAACCGGCTCCGCACCTTCCAGGCATACCATGCGTTCGCCGGGAGGAGCCATGCGCTGCGCTATATAGCCTCCCTGCATGATTTCAGCAAACACCCGGTTCGTGATACTGGCGCCACGATAAGTGCCCTTGCCGCCATAACCGGTGGCAGGCTTGAAGAACCACTGCTTGCGTTGCTGCCGCCACTGCTCAGGCTCTTGCGCGTCCACTAACCTGGTCTGCGGTATTCCCGTATTTAAAGTGGTAATCGTCGTCTCTGCCACACCCATCGCGCGCAGGCTGTCAGGTGCAGTGAGCAGGGCAAGATTACGTTTGTCAGCATATAACGCGTAGACATGAGAATGCGGCGTGAGCACCACTTGATTGCTCTGGTAGGCAGCGCTTATGGCACTATATTTTTGCAAGGGAAAATCGGTCAGGCGGTTGTAAATCAGATCGATCTTGCGTTCACGGAGATAGAGGCCATCCGTTCGCGCCTCCAGTTCAGCCGGGTCTGCGATGAACGCTGCAATGCCCGCGCGTTCAAACAATTGCTGCATCAGCACAAACTCTGGATAAAAATATTGTTCGCATGGCTGCTCATCCACGATGGCGATGGTTTGCAGCGGCGCATCGCCCCGTTCCAGGCGCCATTCATTGCGAAACATATCGAGAAAAACTTGTTCCAAATTGTCAATCGCCGCAGGCTTGCCCGGCGCAACTACGTCACGCTGACTATGCAGTTGTAATGCATTGAACAGCGCCCCCCCAGCATTAGTGTTGATCTCAATAAGATGCACACCCTCGGCATTAAGATGAAAGTCGTAACCGAAAAACACACCTTTGGCACGAGGTGCATATCGAGCGATGGCAGGTGCGTGTTGCAACACGGCATCGCGCCATGCAGATAGCGCCACAACCTGTTGGATGGCCTCGATAACTGCGTGCATTTGCTCCACTTCTCCGCTGGAAATAAACAAAGGGACAGCGGCAAACAGGTGGGGGCAACGCTCATTGACACGCTGATGCCAAACCTCGCCCTGCTCATGCAGGGTGCGTTCCAGTGCGCCACGATCCATAATGGCCGAATGGCAATCGCCGTTCAGTCCTTTGGCAGTTTCAATACTCATGAAATATTTTCACTTTCCCAGCCCGGATGTTTCATAACGCCCAGGCTAAAAGGCTTCGAAAATTCCGGCAGCGCCCATGCCGGTACCAATACACATGGTAACCATGCCGTATTTCTGTTTGCGCCTGCGTAACCCATGCAGCAAGGTAGCAGTGCGGATTGCGCCGGTGGCACCCAGTGGATGACCCAACGCTATCGCCCCACCCAGTGGATTTACTTTGGCGGGATCCAGGGCGACCTCCTTTATTACAGCCAGTGATTGCGCGGCAAAAGCTTCGTTGAGTTCGATCCAGTCGATGTCGTCCAGTCGCAAACCGACTTGACGCAACACACGCGGAATAGCTTCTTTCGGGCCGATGCCCATAATCTCCGGGGGCACGCCCGCCACAGCAAAACCGAGAAATTTTCCTATTGGCGTCAGGTTGTAACGCTTCAGCGCGGCCTCGCTGACCAGCAACACCGCGCCCGCACCGTCCGACATCTGCGAAGTGTTGCCCGCCGTAACCGAACCATACTGCGCAAACACGGTTTTGAGTTTAGCCAGCGCCTCCATCGAAGTGTCTGCACGTGGACCTTCATCCTGCTCCGCCATACTGGTATGCACGCTCGTTTCGCGACTAAATAAATCTGGCACATGGCTCAGAATTTGATACGGCGTAATTTCTTCCTTGAATTCATTATTCGCAATAGCTTGCAAGGCGCGGCGGTGGCTCTCGCAGGCGAAGGCATCCTGTGCTTCGCGGCTTATCTGCCAGCGTTCCGCCACCTTCTCAGCAGTCAGCCCCATGCCATAAGCGATGGCGATATTCTCATCGCGCGCAAAAATGGCTGGATTCATCGCAATTTTATTTCCCGTTATCGGCACCATACTCATGCTCTCGGTACCGGCCGCAATCATCACGTCCGCTTCGCCGAGGCGAATTCGGTCTGCCGCGAGTGCCACAGCCTGCAACCCGGAAGAACAGAAGCGGTTAACGGTCAGTCCGGGCACAGAATTCGGCAAGCCAGCCAACAGCAATGCAATTCGCGCCACATTCATGCCCTGCTCAGCTTCCGGCCTGGCACAGCCGGCGATGACATCGCCCACTGCGGCAGGGTCAAGTGAGGGACATTGCCCCATCACACTTTTCAGCACGTGCGCCAGCAAATCGTCAGGCCGAGTGTTGCGGAACATGCCACGCGGCGCCTTGCCCACCGGGGTGCGAGTGGCGGCAACGATATAAGCTTCCTGAATTTGTTTGGACATGAATTACTCCTAATTAGGAAATGCCAGATAAGGGCGGGGGATTGTAAAGCGCCTCTAATTTCGCAATGGTTTGCTATTCCTCAACGTGTACTCAATGCGTTCCTGCGTCTTGTCCATCGCCAGCAACTCAAGGAAATTGCGTCGCTCCAGATCAAGCAGCCATTGTTCATCAACCATGCTGCCGACTTCCACGTCACCACCGCACATCACCTCAGCCACGCGGCAGCCAATAGCGTAATCATGCTCCGAGATGAATTCCCCTTCCAGCATGTTGACCATGGATGCCTTGAAGGAGGCAATACCCGTCCTGCCCGCTACCGGAATCTGACGCTGTATCAGGGGCGGGCGATAAGCCGTGGCTACCAGCGCCAATGCTTCTTGCTTGGCCACATGCAGCAATTCAAAGTGGTTCATCACGATGCGATCCGAGGCTCGCAAATAGCCCATCTCGCGCGCCTGCTCTGCGCTCTTGGATACTTCACTCATGGCGATATTCTGAAAATAGCGGCGCAGGAACGGAAAAATATCGCCGCCCTTTGCTTCCGCCGCCGCGCGTTGCGTCATTTCCTTGCAGCCGCCTCCGGAAGGCAGCAAGCCGACACCGGTTTCTACCAGCCCGATATAACTTTCCAGCACAGCAACGATACGCGTGCAATGAATCGAAATTTCACAGCCACCGCCCAGCGCGAGACCGTCTACCGCCGCGATAGTAGGCACCTGCGCATATTTCAGGCGCTGCGACATCCGCTGGAATTTGATGATTACGTCTTCTACACGAGGTACATTGCCGGTTGCCGCATTGACGATCTCGCTTAATCCACCGCCGCCCGCCACGGTATATTTGACGCGTTGCACCGCGCCTTTAAACTTGCCGAAAAACCCACCGGATTGTTCTTCGCCAACCTTCTGCACCCCTTGCATCATTTGCAACAAATCTGCACCGGCTGAGAATGGAGGGGCGGTCTGCCAAATTATTAGTGCAAGCCAGTTTTCCTCGGCTTCGTCCAGCGCGCGCAGAATGCCGTCCAGCAATTCGCTGCTGATGATATGCATCTTGGATTTAAAACTCAGGATGGCGATATCGTTGCCGCTGTGCCACATACGCACCGTTTCGGTCTCGAAAATCGTTTCGCCATATTGCGTTTCCTCGCCCGGCAATCGGTCTGGAAACTCCTGACGGCGATATACCGCTAGCGTCGAGCGTGCCTGATATTGATTGCTGCCCGGCGAGAATGAGCCCTGTGCGCCATGCACCTCATTACGCGTTGCCTCGGTTACCCAGTCTGGCAGGGGTGCTGACGACATTGTCCTGCCCGCTGCAATATCCTCATTGAGCCAGCCCACTACGTTTTGCCAGCCTGCCGTCTGCCAGATTTCGAACGGCCCACTGTCCCAGCCGAAACCCCAGCGCACGGCAAAATCCAGATCACGCGCATTATTGGCGATGCCTTCCAGATGGATCGCGCAATAGTGAAATAAATCGCGAAACACCGCCCACAGAAATTGCGCTTGCGGTCGCGTGCTGGCACGCAGGGCGGCAAGTTTTTTCGCCCAATCGCGTTCGCGCAACATGTCTTTCACCGCATCATCCAACTTGTCATCCGACAAGCGATAAGTCTGCAAATCCAGATCGAATACATGAATTTTATTACCGACTTTCTGATACACGCCGCGCTTGGATTTCTGCCCCAGCGCGCCCTCCCCTACCAGCTTGCTCAGCCAGTCCGGCAACGCGAAATGTGTGTGCCAGGGATCGTCTGCAAGATTATTGCGCATGGTGTCGACCACATGTGCGAACACATCCAGCCCAACCACGTCCAGGGTGCGGAAAGTAGCGCTTTTGGGGCGTCCCAGATAGCGGCCAGTCAGGGCATCCACGGTATCGAAGGCCAGCCCCAAGCGCTGCGCATGATGCAGCGTGGCCAGCAGAGAAAATACACCGATGCGGTTGGCAATAAAGTTGGGCGTGTCCTTGGCGCGCACCACGCCCTTGCCCAGAGTGGAGACAAGAAACTCTTCCAGCTTGTCCAGCAGTACAGCGTCGGTACCGATGCAGGGAATCAGCTCGACCAGATGCATGTAGCGCGGCGGGTTAAAGAAATGAATTCCGCAGAATCGATGGCGCTGCGCTTCTGGAAACGCCTGAGCCAGCTCGTTGATAGACAGCCCGGAAGTGTTGCTGGCGAAAATGCAATCTGCGCCGAGATAGGGGGCGACCTTGCGGTAAAGATCGGACTTCCAGTCTATGCGCTCGGCAATCGCCTCAATCACCAGATCACAGCCACGCAGCAATTCGAGGTGCTGCCCGTAATTTGCAGGTTGAATAGTGGTCAGCTTGGCAGGTGATGCCAAGGGACTGGGTTCGAGCTTCTTCAAGCCTTCCAGCGCCTTGGTCACATTGCCATTGGGATCACCCTCTTTGGCAGGCAACTCGAACAGCAATGTCTCCACATTGGCGTTGATCAGATGCGCGGCAATCTGCGCGCCCATTACCCCTGCGCCCAATACCGCGACCTTACGTATAATAAAATTCTTAGGCATATCCCCGTTTCCAAAAACAATAAAAGAAGGCATTCATTAGTCAGGTGGCACAATGATCAGTTACGCCAACCCTCTCTCCAACTCTCTCCCGCAAGCGGGAGAGAGGGTGATCGTCCCCTCTCCCGTTTACGGGAGAGGGTTAGGGAGAGGGCAATTACCGCAAATCAACTGCCACGCTGCGGGTAAATCCAAAACAATATGTTTCGTTATTTACAATTTGCGATACTAGTGGTTCGACAAGGCCTTCAGTCCTGAGCAAAGTCCAAGGGTCACCACGAACGGTTAAGCGAACAGTATTTAGTGTAGGCGCACGTTGCTGCAAGAGGGTCAATGCTGGTTATCCCTATTCAGTGCCCTTGATAAAGCTGTTCAATTTCTTTAGCAAAGCGCTCCACTACGGATCTACGTTTAACCTTCAGGGTGGGTGTCAACAGTCCGTCATCTATGCTCCACGGCTCGGCCAGCAGCAATACCCGGCGAACCTTGGCATAACCCGGAAATTCCTTTATCTGGTCGGCGATGCGCTGCAACACTTGTTGCTCGAGACGGGAATGATGCAACGATTCCGTCAGATCCGGACGCACGCCGGCCTCTTGCGCAAAGGATGTCCAGTTAGCCGGATTCACTACTGCCAGCACAACCAGGTAGGGGCGACCTTCGCCATGCACCATCACCAGATCGAATAATCGGTCGCGCAGAATGGCATGTTCCATGTCCGCCGGAGGAATTTTTTCACCGTTGGACATCACGATAATTTCCTTCAGATGCCCCGTGATAGTGATATGTCCTGACTCGCTCATGGAAGCAAGATCGCCACTGTCTAGCCAGCCATCCGCATCAATCATGGCACGTGTTGCCTCGGCATTATTCCAGTAACCCAGCATCACATTCTGCCCTCTCACCAGCAACGCGCTCTGATCGTTGATGCGCACTTCCACACCCGGCAAAGAAAGGCCAACACTGGATGGAAAGTTGTTATTCACGCGATTAGCGCAAACAACAGGACTGGTCTCGGTCAGGCCATAGCCTTGCAAAATAGGCAAGCCAAGTGCAATAAATACGCGTGATATTTCTGGCTGCAAAGCTGCTCCACCGCACAAAGTCAGGCGCAGCCGTCCACCTAAACGCGCCATGACCTTGCTCGCAACCAAGTGATTAAACAACGGCCAAAGCAATAAGAATGGATGCCAGCCAGCACGCCCCTGTTCGTGCTCAAAACGACGCCAACCTACATTGACCGCCAAAGCGAATAACTTGCGCCGCAGCGGCGACGCCTCTTCCAGCTTGGTGCGAATCGCCCCATAGATGCGCTCAAAAATGCGAGGCACAGAAACCAGAATAGTGGGACGAATAATTTTTAAATCCTCCGACAACAACTGAACGGAGCGCGCATAGGCAACCGTGACACCCGCCATCACGCAGATGTAATAACCCACCGTACGTTCGAAGGCGTGAGAAAGCGGCAAAAAAGACAGCATGGTGTCCGCACCAGAAACGGGGCAGGTCAGCAAGGCCGCATGGGCGTCAAACAAAATATTGCGATGTGACAGCATCACTCCCTTGGGGCGGCCCGTGGTACCCGATGTGTACATGATCGTGGCCAGCGCATCCCGCTCGCGCACCTGCTCTTCGACCAAAACCGCATGCGCGGGCAGCCACTCCTCCGCACATTGCAAGCGCGCCTCATCATGTCCGACTATCCTGTCCAGACTGATCATGCGCTGTATACATGGCAGCTGTGCGCACCCGCTACGCAATTCTTTCCATTGTTCTGAACTTTCGAACAACAGCACCTTCACGCCCGCATCCTTGATGATATAGGCCACACTGTCCTGCCTGTCCTCAGTGTATAGCGGCACCACAACGAGGCCGAGCGATAACGCCGCCTGATCGAACAATACCCATTGCGGGCAGTTGCGCAACATGATGCCGACACGGTCGCCCACTGCCAATCCCTCACTCATCAGTGCCGCCTGCCAGCGCGCCGTTTGATCGCGCGCCTGTGCCCATGTCATCGATAGCCAAGCATTGTCATTCGTATCGAAATAACGGTAGGCAATAGCCTCAGGCGTGCGTTTCACACGCTCGACAAACAACCCATGCAAGGTGACTGCCTGTTCCGGCGTGATATTGTGGTCTTGGTTATCCGGCATGATTACCCTCCTCACTATCTGGCGCCCGTCGTTCAAATAATACTAGTATCACGACCTGTTAATTGCGAAAACCCTCTCTTCAACTCTCTCCCGCAAGCGGGAGAGAGAGTGATCGTCCCCTCCCCCGCTTGCGGGGGAGGGTTAGGGAGAGGGCAATTACCGGAACTCAACTGCCATGCTGCGGGCAAATCCAAAACAATATGTTTCGTTATTTACGATTTGCGATACTCGACTCTGCCGCCAGTTGTTCCGGTGCAAAATCATCCACCATGATGACCTTGCGTTGTAACGCATGGTCGCGCTCCAGCAGTCGGGCTTCTTCGGCATTGATGAATCCTTTGTGAAGTGCTTCTGCAATGCACATCAAATCGCTCATGGCCGTGACCTGCCCGGCCTTGTGCGCCGCATCCACTTTTGCTTGCACGGGTTCGCACTGCAACGTGCTGAGTAACGCAGCTTCCAGCGCTCCAACCGCGTCATTTTCATCATCGGGCAAATACATGCCCGCAGTCAGGCGGTCACGCGCAGCGCCCGGTTGCTGCAACAGCACTGACACTTCATGCCCCAGCTCATCCGACGGTGGTGCCAGATTTTTCCCCCTTGGAAAAATAAGCGCGCGCAAAAACAGCGCGGGAAGACGGCCGGAAAAGTTATGCAGCACGCCATCAAACGCCATCTGAATCCTGTACAGAGCATCCTGTATGGCCCAGTGCAGCAACGGCAGATCTTCGACGGGACGGCCATCATTCTCGAAGCGTTTAAGCGTGGCCGAACACAGATACAACTGGCTCAGCACATCGCCCAGCCGGGCAGAAATTTTCTCGCGCCGCTTGAGATTCCCACCCAGCATCAGCATGGACAAATCTGCTGCCAGCGCAAATGCAGCTGAATAGCGCGTCAATTGCTGGTAATAACGCTTTGTATTCACACCCCCCGGCACCGAAATGCCACGCCCATCGGTAAGACCAAACAAGCAAGCCCGTATCGCATTGCTTAGGCTCAAACTAATGTGGCCAAGCAGGGCGGCATCAAAATTTAGTAGCGCACGTTGCGTATCACTATCTTGCGCCGCCTGTATTTCCTTAAGCACATAGGGATGAGAACGGATCGCGCCCTGCCCAAAAATCAGCAGGCTGCGCGTCAGGATATTTGCGCCTTCCACCGTAATGGCGATGGGATTCTGCTGGTGGGAACGCCCCAAGTAATTGCTCGGCCCCAGGCAAATCCCCTTGCCACCATGCACGTCCATCGCATCATTGATAACCGTGCGCGCGCGCTCGGTACAATGATATTTAACGATGGCGGAAATCACGGACGGTTTCTCGCCCATATCCACCGCTAATGCCGTTAGTGAGCGTGCCGCATCCATCATATAAGCGTTACCGCCAATTCGTGCCAGCGCTTCTTCCACGCCTTCAAATTTACCGACAGGTAGCTTGAACTGCTTGCGCACTCGGCTATATGCGCCACAAGTTCGCACTGCCAGCTTCACTCCGCCGGTGGCGCAGGCCGGCAGCGAGATTGATCGCCCAGCTGCCAAACACTCCATCAGCATGCGCCAGCCCTGCCCGATATGATCCATTCCTCCAATAATATATTCCATCGGGATGAACACATCCTGGCCCGAAGTGGGGCCGTTCTGAAATGCCGAATTGAGTGGAAAATGACGACGCCCGATCTGCACGCCGGGCGTATCTGCAGGAATCAGCGCAAGGGTAATACCGTGCTTTGCCTGCTCGCCAAGCAGACTGTCCGGATCATGCAATTTAAAAGCAAGGCCAAGCAACGTCGCTACCGGTGCCAGTGTGATGTAGCGTTTTTCCCACGTTACCCGTATACCGAGCACATTTGATTGCCCGTCGAATTCGCCGTAGCACACGATGCCATAATCAGGAATCGATCCTGCATCGGAGCCAGCGGATGGCCCGGTCAACGCAAAACAAGGTACCTCTTTGCCCTGTGCCAATCTGCGCAGATATTTCTCTTTTTGCTCAGCCGTGCCATAGCGCATGAGCAACTCTGCCGGACCCAATGAATTCGGTACCATCACGGTTACGGATGCAGTAATGCTGCGTGAAGCAATCTTGGCCACCACGGCGGAATGCGCCAGCGCAGAAAATTCCAGCCCGCCATATTCCTTGGGAATAATCATGCCGAAGAAACCATTATCTTTGATGTACTGCCATACCTGCGGCGGCAAATCCTGGCGCACATGAGTAATGTCCCAGTCGTCCAGCATGGCGCACAAAACTTCGGTTTCATTATCGAGAAAGGATTGCTCCGCTTCAGTGAGCGTCGGCTTGGGGTAACTCAACAACTTGCGCCAATCAGGGTGGCCACTAAAGAGATCGCCGTCCCACCAAACCGTACCCGCATCGAGTGCCTCCTGCTCGGTTTGCGAAATATGGGGAAGTGTCGTGCGAAAAATTTTCAGTATTTTACTGCTCACAAACTTGCGACGCAGAGAAGGAACGCCCAGCACTGCTGCAATCACGGCCAGCAAGATAATGGCAACTTGAAAAAGATCAGCGGAAAGTTTGGTTTGGATAGCGATGACAAAAACAAAGACTGCCGTCGCCAACAACCATCCCCATATGGAGGATCGAAAAAACGCCAACAAAATCATTACGGCCAGCATCACTAGCAAAGTCAATATAACCATTACCATCCTTTCTTATTCTCAGGGCAACCTCTATAGACCCTGAAAATAGATATCTCCTTGACGCACGCAGCATTACGTTTCAGCAAACCAATTACCGTTCGCGGTGAGCTTGTCGAACCGCTGGTTCCGCGCCAGCACTGGCCTTCGACAATACCTTCAGTCCTGAGCAAAGTCGAAGGGTCAGGCCGAACTGCGTCTTCTCGTTATATGGTGAATCGATCCGTTACGTGCGTGAAGTGGATACCCACTATCCTGAATTTTCCATCCCGGCAAAGGAACGGCCACATTTTTAGAGGTTCCTCTATACCTAAACATGCGGAACTTTAACGTCAGTATGCCTTGCTGACAATGTTTAACTTATTGCATGCGCTCTACCGCCTCTTCTAAATCAATACAAATGCAAATCCAAAGGCAAATCAATTGCCACACGCGATTGACAACGCACATCTCAAAATCAGAATCAGTCGCCATCTATCGCCTCGTTTGCCACTTCTATCGATTTCTATTGGCATCGCCTTGAAAAAGGGTACAGAATTAGCCCGTTCACGCTTTGAAACATGGCTAAATTCACACTAACTGACAATCTTGGTTAATTTGATATTTTGTTGCCGGGATTGTCATGATTAAGTTCGGACAATTTATGGATCACGCAAACAGGGGACGTCTCTCGAATGGCACTTATCATTGGAATAGGACTGATGTGTTTTTCGGAATGAATGTGCGTTACACTTAGCCGTATGAAAACAAAGATTCCTTCCAACAATCTCAGGGTCGGCATGTTCGTTTCTGATCTTGATCGATCATGGCTTGACACGCCCTTCCTGCCTCAGGGGTTCCTGATCGAGAACAATGAACAGATCAAACAATTACAAGAATATTGTAAATTCGTTTTAATCGACTGGGATAGTTCAACTCAAGGACTTCAAACAGCGAAACCTGCCTCCAAAGGGAAAGCGGAGCAAGACAGACGCGATTCCATCACACCACCGCCCACAAGCTTTAGTCATGCTCCCGACAGCACAACTCAATCTTCTATCGCCGACCTTCCGGCACCCGAATCAATCAAGGAAAAGCCGGCTGAGGTGCAGGTGCCTGGTGCCCTGACTATTAAAGATGCGGTGTCCGAACCGGCAGAATTGAGCCAATCAACTCTCACCGGCACAACCCCACAGAACATCAACAAGCATCTCCTCGCGACTTCAGAGACGCAGGTTAAAGCAGGATTGTCGGCCTCACTTTCCGGCAAAATAAAAGATTTTTTTAAATTCAAATCAGACTCCCAAGATAAATCTAGCGCTCAAAAAAATGTTATCGATTCTGATCGGAGCCCTGCGACACCGGAAAGGCAGATTGTGAATGTCAAGCGACCTGGCTTTATCCCTGCCAGCATCGAGTTAACAACATATAACGATATCAGACCGGTCGAGGAGGAGCTTGCTCCAGCCAGTAAAGCTTATACGCTCACAGAAGAAGTACTGCGTGGCCTTGTTCAAGACATTCGCTCCGACAAGAATATCGACACCAAAGATCTGGAGATAGCGATTCAAGAAATAGTGAACAGCATGGTGCGAAATCCTAATGCGCTGATGTTGGTCATGCGATTACGTCAACAGGACAATGACAGCTATGGATACGGGCTCCATACAGCCGTTTATCTGATTGCGCTGGGTCGACACATAGGCTTGCCCAAAGACTTTCTCGAGCGTCTGGCCATTACCGGATTGTTGCTTGATATTGGAAATATAAAGTTACCGAGCGGACTGTTGCAAAAGAAAGACCGGCTGACTTTGAATGAATTTGAAACGATCAAAGGCCACGTACGTTTGGGCCTTGAAGTTCTTAAAGAGGTGCCTCATCTGCATACCGACATTTTGGAAGGTGTCGCCCAACACCATGAACGAGAAAACGGGAGCGGCTACCCTGCAGGATTATCCAGAGATAATATCAGCCTGTTCGGACGCATGGCGGCAATCGTTAATTCATTTACCGCACTGACCAGTACCCGTTTTCATACCAAAGCCGTGTCTGCCCATGAAGCATTGAAAAATATCAGCACTATGAGCGGCGAATATTACCTTGACTCAATGGTCGAGCAATTCATCCAGACAATCGGCATTTTTCCGGTTGGCTCCTTGGTGGAACTATCCTCTGGCGAAGTCGCAGTCATCATCAGCCAGGGCAAGGTACGTCGACTTAAACCGCGCGTACAGATCATTAGTGGCCCAGACAAAACTCCGTTGCAGCATCCCACTACACTAGACTTACTTTTTCAGCCCGCAACTTCAGTGGCAGTTCATATTCTGCGCGGCCTGCCAACTGACGCTTTCAATCTCAATGTCCGAGAATATTACCTGGCATGATCCGACCTTGCCAATAGCGCTCAAAGCATACCGGCAGCGATCAAGATTCTTTCCGAATTGCATAATCCCTTCTTAATCCCCTCATTGTCGATGATTTTCAAGTAACGCTACGTCCACATATCGGCATTACCCATTGTCCAGAATTTGGCCGTGATTCAGGTCAATTATTGATGTGTGCCAACATCGCATTGGACATCGCCGCAACCAATGAACAGGGATACCATGTCTATCAGCCAGAAGATCGAATTGAGACAGATGCACATAGCGGTCTCGACATTGAACTTGACGAAGCAACCAAAACAAACAAGAACTTCATAATGCGTCATGGAACTCGTCCTCGCGTGGGGGGTGAGGTTCTATGTTGAACTCGGCTCGTCGAAGGGGACTGGCTGATTACGATGCACAAGGATGTTTGCTTGCGAAAAAATCCCAGACCCTGCGCAAGTCCGCTGCAGCGGCTAAAAACATGAGAAATGAAAAACGGACAGATTATGTGCTGTAAAACCAGTCAAAAAATTTCGTTGCTGACGCCTTAATGCTCACTAAGAGCAGGATTTATGAACAGAAAAAAATTTGACAATTTCACCAGTCTGCCTACAATTCGCTCCTCAGATTTTTTCTTTTGGGTTGTTAGCTCAGTTGGTAGAGCATCGGACTCTTAATCCGTTGGTCGAGTGTTCGAGTCACTCACAACCCACCAAAAAATTAAAGACTTGCAGTGATGCAGGTCTTTTTTTGTGTATTATTAAATGACGCAGGAGTGGTGCAGGATTTGTCAGTCAACGCAGTAAGCATTCGTTTTGTTAAACATGAAACGAAGGTGAGCGATGGAACAGATAATCAAGGGTGGCTACTCTACTTCCGGCAATTCAAACCAATCAGTTGTGTAATTAGGTGACTGTTTCTCTCTGCGCATCGCCCAACGATGCTTTATGCCAGAGGCGGCCAAGGTTACGCTCCCTTTCCCCATTTTCTTATTGATCACATCCAGGGTGCGCATCATGTTGACTGACTTGGCCTGCTTGTCTGTGTCGTCAAATAGCGTAGCTTGAGCCGAGTCCTTACGCTGTAGCCCCATCAACAACACGCCGCTTTTCTTGTAGTGCAAGCCACTGCGATAGATTTCCTTCAAGCCCTTGAGCGCGGCACCGATGAGTTCCATCGTATCGTCGCTGGGTTGATTCAATTGCACGATGGTCGATCCATTATATTAAGGGGTGTCTTCCTTAAATGGATTGGTATGGAGATAAACCGAAATGCTGGCAACAACGGCTTCAATTCGTCAATATCGATTCCACCCGGCCATGCCCGGTTCACCGGCCACAGTCGCGCCGGACAGCAACAGCGCAAGGCCAAGCGGCACAGTTTGGTCAATGCGGCTGGCAAAGAAAGGCCAATACGGCCACGCCTTGAACAGATTGGCAAACCATTCCCGCACTTCTGGGATAGCCTCAAGTTCGCGGGGATCGTCGTCGTAGCCGTGGAACACCAGCGTTACCGTACCCTCGGCGCTCATGGCGGATGAACGGTCACTGGATAGGCTTTTGAGCGCGGTCAGCACTTCCGATATATCGCCTGCGGTGTTCGCGGCAGAATATCAAACGATAATAACTTGCTGGTCTTTGGCGGGGGGGAAGCGAAGGGTAGGCATTAGCGCTTGCAATAGCTATGACACGAGCGAGTATAGCGCAGCATTGTTATATACCGTGTTGCTGTGTGGCAACGGACATACGACGCGCTGTGGGATTGGTGATTTAGCTATTCCGCTGCAACCGATTCAGAACCTTGGCTATTTCCAGCAAGGTGCGTTGGTTGTCTGTCGTCAGGGTGCGGAAGTGCTGGATTACACGGTCACTTTGTGGGCTTACCGCCTAACTCGACTGCGAAATCGAACATAGCTTGGCGTTCCTTTTCCTTCGCAAAGGAGTAGATACGCATGATTTCGGCAAGTCTATCGTCTTCGCAAAAGAAGTAGGCGACAGGCACATTCAAGAATCTGGCAATATTTTCAATGACAGGGAAAGGTGGCTCGTGTACGCCATTCTCGTATCGGCTCATTCGCGCACTGCTACACCCTTCGTCCAACCCAATCATCACACCAAGCCGGTCTTGCGCGATGCCAGAGCGCAACCGGGCCTCACGAAGGCGGCGACTAAAGACGGATTTGGCAGGAGGCTGTTTAGGCATCCTGTGATGTTCGTAGATTGTTTTCGCTTATACTCTACGAATATCGTAGATTTGTGTGGGGCGTAGATAATGGCTGAGCGTATTACTGAAAATCTAGTTAGAGACCAGTTGAGGAAACTTGGTTACTACGATCAAGATAACGGCATATCCGTTGAGGAGCAGAAGTCTGAGATTGCCAGGATAAAAACTCTTCTTTCCAAAGCAAGTAAAAACGAAAAAGGAAACAAGGGATACCCTGAGTTCATTATTTCCAACACCAAAGACACAAATTTCTTAATTGTTTTTGAGTGCAAGCCGGACGCAAAAAAACACGAGAGTCATAATCGCGATAAGACAGTAAATTTTGCTGTTGATGGCGTGTTGCATTATGCAAAGCACCTGTCAAAACAATATACCGTCCTTGCGGTCGCTGTCAGCGGTACAACAAAGAGTGCGCTTAAGATTTCAAACTTTCTCTGTCCTTGCGGCTCGACCAGTTATAAGAATTTAGTCAACGAATCTGGCGCAAGCGTTGACACGTTGATTTCATTTGATGACTATTATCGTTTAGCATCCTTCGATCCAGAGGTAGAAAAGAAACGACATACAGACCTGCTCGCTTTTTCCCGTGAGCTACATGAGTTGATCTGGGCGAAAGCCAAGGTGTCTGAGGAAGACAAACCGTTACTTGTTAGCGGAACGCTCATTGCGCTGATGAACGATGCGTTTATGAAAACCTTTAATTCGCTTTCGCCAGAGGATATTCAAGATGCATGGATGGGTGCAATCAAGAAGGAGTTGGATAAAGCCGACATTCCTCAAGGCAAAAAAGATACGATGTTGCAGCCGTACTCAACCATCGCGGTACACCCCAATCTAGCCAAACCTGACTCTAAGCTGGCAAAGGAATATCCTGACGGCGTATTCAAGGAGATTATCTCCAGAGTCAATAAAAACGTTTGGCCGTTCATCAGCATCTACCACGATTTTGATGTGGTTGGTCAGTTCTACGGCGAATTCTTGAAGTACACGGCGGGCGATAAAAAAGCATTGGGGATCGTACTTACGCCACGCCACGTTGCAGAGCTGTTTTCCTTGATTACAAATGTCAGCCCTAAAGATAAAGTTCTGGACATCTGTGCAGGCACAGGGGGTTTTCTAATCTCTGCGATGCAGCACATGCTAAAAACTGCAATCACTGATGCAGAGAGAACCGATATAAAAAAGAACAGGCTGATTGGTATCGAAAATAGCCCGAAGATGTTTGCCTTGGCCGCCAGCAATATGATTTTGCGCGGGGATGGCAAGGCAAACTTGCATCAAGGAAGTTGTTTTGATGATGCCATCATCAAATCAGTAAGAAAGATGAAGCCTAACGTGGGTATGCTGAATCCTCCTTACGCTCAGTCCAAAAGCGATTCTGAACTACATGAGTTGTATTTTGTTAAACACATGCTGGATACGCTTGAGGTCGGCGGTACTGGGGTTGCAGTCATTCCAGTTAATTGCGTAGCTTCTCCACACAAAGCGAAAGAGGAGCTTCTAAAGCATCACACGCTGAAGGCGGTCATGTCGATGCCCAGTGAGCTATTCTATCCAGTTGGGATCGTGACATGCATTGTTGTATTTGAAGCGCACAAGCCCCATGCAAAGACTGGCAAGAAAACATGGTTCGGATACTGGCGTGATGATGGTTTTATTAAGACTAAACACATGGGGCGTATTGATGGTAATGGCGCATGGGCAGCAATTCGAGATCGTTGGATTGAGTCCTACTTAAATAATGAAGTACATGCAGGTGAGTCTGTGACAGCAATGGTGACTGCCGATGATGAGTGGGTTGCTGAAGCATACCTAGAGACGGATTACAGCAAAATCACGCAAGCAGATTTCGAATCAGAAGTGCGGAAATACGCAATTTATAAGCTACTGGGGAGCACAATTTCAGAGGATCAGGGGAGCGACAATGTTGATGGTGAGTGAGTTGTTTGATGTCCAGTATGGTCACTCATTAGAGCTGAATCGGCTAACTCAATCAAGCCAAAACAAAGGTATCGCATTTGTATCTCGCAAGATGGGCGATAACGGAATATCCGCTTACGTTGCGCCTGTCTCTGGGATTGAACCATCACCGGCTGGCATACTCACCTCTGCACTTGGCGGCAATGGTGTTCTTTCAACCTTTCTGCAAGAGACGCCTTTTTATTCTGGCAGGGATGTGGCGCACTTAACTCCTTTGAAAGAATTAACCAAGCAACAAATGCTCTATTACTGCGTATGCATAAAATCAAATCGATTTCGGTACAGCTATGGCCGACAAGCAAATCGCACACTTAAGGAAATTCTGATTCCAGAGCTGCATGAAATTCCTGAATGGGTGAGCGAAGTTAATCCAGATATGTATGCGGGTACTAACAGTCCTGCGATGAATACCCCACCTACCACATTGGATACATCATCATGGTTACCGTTCATTCTGAAGACGCTGTTCGACATCCAAAAAGGTAAACGGCTGACAAAGGCAAACATGGCGCGAGGAGTTATTCCGTACATCGGATCAACAGACTCAAATAATGGCATTACAGCCTATGTTGGACAGGTGGCGATTCATGAGGCAAACACAATCTCGTTGTCATACGATGGTTCAGTTGGAGAGGCTTTCTACCAGCCAGCGCCATTTTGGGCTTCGGACGCCGTAAATGTGTTTTATCCTAAGTTTGAAATGACGCCAGAGATAGCACTATTCTTCTGCACAGTTATTCGCCAAGAAAAATATCGGTTCAACTACGGGCGCAAGTGGCATCTGGAACGTATGCGTGAATGTGTCATCAGGCTGCCGGTTAGAAAAGATAGAAAACCTGACTTCGATTTTATGAAGCGCTACATTAAATCACTGCCTTACAGCTCTCAGATTTAACAAATCAATGGTGGACAACGGTGCGTTGAAGCTGCTGATGTGTATGTCCAGAATTAACCTGATAGTTTCGTGTGCGTAAAATTGACGTACAATTGCGATGTCTATTTTTAAGAGGTTTTGCCATGCCGACCACCCTAACCAATGAATCCGCCCGGATCAATCTGCGCACCAGTGCCGAAGCGAAGGCGATGATCGAACGAGCCGCTGCGCTAATGGGTACAACGGTTTCCAGCTTTATGTTGCAAAATGCTTTTGAAGCTGCGCGCCGGATTGTGTCGGAGACCGATACGCTGTTGCTGACCCAGCGGGACTTTGAGGCGTTCACCGCATCCATCGAGAAGCCCCCCAAACCCAAGGCTGCTTTACGCAAATTGATGGCGCGCCGTTAAGCGATGGTTGCTGTCCAGTTGCTGGGGGCAGAGTATCGCCGCGAGGGGTTTGATTGTGCCGATGCGGCACTGAATGATTTTTTGGTGCGACAGGCCGGGCAGCAACAACGGCGTGGTTTCGGCAAAACCTATGTGGCACTGGCTGACGATGGCGTGAGCGTCATCGGGTTTGTCACGGTGAGCGCCGGTCAAGTTGCCACTTCCGCATTATCTTCCCAGGCTAAATTGCCGCGCTATCCCGCTCCCGTTCTGCGTATTGGACGTTTGGCGGTGGATGCGCGCTATCAGGGCAAGGGAGTGGGTCAGGATTTGCTGGCGTTCGCGTTGCGTCTGGCCGTGGAGTTCTCGCAACGGGTGGGGTTGTATGCCGTGGTGGTGGATGCCAAGCATGACAAGGCAAAAGCGTTTTACGTGAAGCTGGGGTTCATTGTTTGCGTGGATAATCCGCTGTGTTTGTATTTACCGGTCGCTACGCTGGAGCGGGCGGCTGCGGTGTAGATTTCGCCTGGCCTGTATTCGTCTTCAGCTCCACCGCAAAACTCCTTCAGTTCAATCTAACCCACGCCGCGCCTAGCAGACGCGCCAATGCTGCCGCCAGCGATTGCATCGAAAACTTTCATCACGAATATGCCGATGTCCGGCTCCTTGCTGGATCGATGCCGTGCAACGCTCAAATCCCCCCTAGCCCCCCTTTTGCAAAGGGGGGAATGTATCGTCATCGCGCGAATCAGGTCTAATGGATTATCCAGGTTAGTTAAACTTTTTCTCGACATTTATCCGATCAGGTTATATATTACTCGACATCGAATAATATTTACCATAAAACAATGATCAGTTGCCGCTTATCTACCATCCTGGGCGCGAAGCGTCTCAAAGTATCCGATGTGTGCCGGGCGACGGGAATAGCCCGCGCTACGATGGATCGCTACTACTACGATAAGGTGAACAGCTTCGACCGCGAAGTGCTATCCAGGTTGTGCGATTTCCTGCAAGTAAAGCCGGGTGATCTGCTTGTGCTAGTGGAGCAAGGGAAATTGTTTGATACGAGTTCAATTCTGCTAGAGGAATAAAGGCATGACCGAACGCGAACTCAAACTATTGCTCAATGCCAATGCCATCAAGCGCATCCAATTGCATTACGCCGTCATGGCGCAAGGCTACATGATCGTCGCCGACGGCAATCCGCTGGAAACCAGCAAGCGCGAAACGCGGGAATTCAAAACGCTGGA
>CAMCFJ010000024.1 GCA_945874105.1 Candidatus Nitrotoga sp. CP45
AATTGAGCTCCGACCCTTCAGCCTCATAGTGATTTTCGCGCAATTTCAGGCGCGAATTTAATCTGAACCCGGCTCCTTTGAATTGGAAGTGGCATTTCGATACCATCCCCTTGCGATGTTGGGCTTCGCAAGCTCAGCACCAACCTACAGGAGCCTAGGCTACGCTTACTCACGTGGCTACGCCTGCTGCAAACTGCTGCAGGCGTTGACCCTCAGCACGCGCCTCAGCTACCAATTGGTTCCAGTCGTCAGGGGGATGGCCGCTGTTCAGCATTTTGCGGAACACACGGTAGGCGTCGTCGCTACTCTCGTAGACGCGCTTGGTGTCCTCGTCATTGATCCAGACGAACACGATTACCTTGCTCGGCGCGTGGAAGCGGAAGAACAGCCGATACTGCTGAAGGAATTTGGCTCGGAACCAGTGCTTGTGTTCGTCGCCGAGGGTGTTGCCCTGTCGGTATTCCGGCCGCGTCGGATCCTGCGGGATGGCATCGAACGCCAACTTGGTGATCGCCGCCAGTCGCTTGCTGACATTCTTCTTCACGTACATCACAGGGTCTTTTTGCTTGGACACCTCGACCTGCCGGGCCAAAGCATCAAGCTGTACCAAGAATAAGGGGTGAGCGAAAACCGTCCAGCCGTTGATGATCAAGGGCGCGGGTTTGCTTACATTCATTCATCGTCTGCCGAAAGTGGAGTGTCAAGATCAACTTCAATACGACCGACCAGCGACTGGAGATGCTGCACAAAGCTGGCATCGACGACCTGCAAGCGTTCCGGATGGCTGGCGATGTCGCGGGCTAAAAAGCTCAGAAACTGGCCAAGCACCGGGTCATTTCCATCGGAAACTTCGGCGCGTGTCAGCACGACTTCGCCGCTGGACCGGATCGTGTAGTGAATCTTGTCGCGCTTGCCCAGCTGGAGGGCGCGACGCACGGTCTCTGGTACCGTAGTCTGGTAGCGGTCGGTCAGCGTGGATTCGACTTCGAGGGTGGCAGGCATGGGGCTCTCCTATCAAAAATGTGGATGCCTTGCATGGTAAGGCGATCGCATTACCATGTCAATGCAAGTGCATTACCTTTAGTTGTCGCTATCCAGCTCCAAAATTCGGATGGTGACCAGTTATCCATATCGAACACCGCGACCAGCGATACTTGATTTCGGTTCGGAAAGCTGTAAAGACGGTATCTACGCTGACCCCAACTGGCAATGAATAGGTGCAGACAGGCAAGCCGGTGTCCGTTACGACATCTTGCATGAGCAGACCCAGGATGGGCGCGCTGACCGGCGAGATGATTTGAGTGATTTCGTTCACCACGCGGAAGGTATTCGAAACGTTCAAGGTGGTTGAGGAAGTGCCGCCCGACGTGGTTACGGTTACCAGCCGGACACCGATAACTGCGTCGTCTGTAATCTGGATAGTGGTGGTCGCAGTATCTCCGGTAGGGCTGATTACGGGTGATGCGCCCACGGTAATGCCGATTGCCGGAGTGAACTGAATGTTCTGCAAGTTATCCAGATTTTTGCCCCGAACAATGAAGGGCATAGTGCTGATGCCCTGTACCGTAAATAACGGATCGATCGAGGTAATGACCGGTACGGGTAGCGTAATGGACAGCCTATGCTGACCCGTCCCGGCAGAAAAATAAGGTTTGTCAGTGCCATTCAGGATGAGTTGCCTTAGGGTTGGGGGCGCATCCTGGGCCACCGTGATGGGTATCGTTACCGATTTACCGTCGGTCGCTGTCGTAATGGAACCCAGTGTCAAACCGGTGGACGGGACTATTGTTATCCCAGTGATGTTTTCCAGACCCATGCCCGAAACAATGACCGATGTTGGGCCTGACCCAATTGACAGGGCGTTAGGCGTTATCCCGGTAATAACCGACCCACGGGTCACACCCAGCAGCGGAGATTGCAAGGACAAGCTGCCGGGTGTGGTCGGCGGCACAGCAACCGAGTCTAGCGTGACACCCACGTCAAGCGCGTGGGCGACATTAAACCCTGCAAATTCTGCGGTGACATAAATCGGGATGGAAATGCTTTGCAGGCCGGGGGAGCTGGCGGACAGGCTCGTTATCCCGCCTGTCTTGCCGGTGATGTCGGTTTTGGCTTCGGTCGATCCGGCCACAATATTGACAGTGGTGGACGTAAGCTGCGCGATGCTTGTATCAGCTATCGACAGGGTAATGAGGTGATCAATATTGTCCTGATTGCCAAGCCGCACGATGAATTTATAGGGTGTATTGTTCGGCGGAATAGCAATTGGGATGGGGCTGATTGCCAGTTCTGGCAGGGCGGGATTGACTGTTATCGCAAAATTGGTTGAGCCTGCAGAGTTGGCTAGCTTGAACGTGTTAGGGCCGAGCAGGGAGAGTTCACTGGCGCTAAGCATAAATTTTATTTGCGTGTCTAAAACCTGCAAGCCAGAGATATTGAAGCTCGCATCCGGCGCGGTTATGCTGGCTCCGCTCAGCACGGTGCCCACTATGGTGAACTGCTGGCTGTCACCTCGCCGTATTTGGCCCGGCGATACCGAACCGATAACGGGAGTTTGTGGAAGCAAGCCACCTAGTACCCCGAGAATATTTCCAACGCTGTCGTAGGTATATCCCGTAATCAGCCCTTGCGGGTTGGTGAAACGAATAAGGCGCCCCAACGGGTCGTAGTCGTATTTTTCGGTACCAGCCGACGCAACTGTGATCAGGCCAGCAAGCCCTAACAGAAACACAAAACCAACCAACCTGAAAGGAAACTGAAGTCGCCTTATATCATAATTTTCGACATTCAATCGCTCCAGTAGATTCGGATGGGTCGGGATAATCATTTCATATTTACCAGCAGTATCAGGGGCGGTTTGTTATGGATTGGCCTCGTATAAACAAAGACCTGAATCTGTACCAAGTACGAAAGGCTGCCAAGCTTGCTATTATCAAACTTTAATAACTAATATATTATATATATAAAATGCTATCAATTTATAGGAGGCGAACGGTCGATTTCTTCCGACGAGCGGTTTTTTTGTACAGGCGAGCGGTTTCAGGGGAAGCATCAAACAAGTGACTGGAATTTTTTGTGTTATAAACAGTGTGATAATCCCAGATAATCCATTGGACCTTAGACCTGATTCGCGCGATGAAGACGCATCTTCTCCTTTGCAAAAATAGGGCTAGGGGAGATTTGAGCATTGGAACTATATGACGAAGAACACTGACATCGACCCAAGCAACGCCTTGTTCGACTGCATCGAGAAGATGGCTGTCGAGCGTAGCGCAAACATCCGTCATGCAGGGAGTGGCGGAACTTTGCGCCTATCCTTCGTGGATGGTCAGCAGATTGTCATTAATCTTGATGCACACTCACACAAGGTCTGGCTGGCTTCGCCAGCAGGCAGTTCCGAATTTCATTTACAGAATGGTAAATGGCGTAATACCCAAGACCATTCCGAACTTTTCAGTAAAGTCGGCAGCCTGATCGAGCACATTTTTTCAAGCAACCCGATAAACGCCAATGCAACTGCACATCCTGCGAGGCAAGCACCCACCATCACGTATGTAGTAGAAGAAAATAAAAGCCACCTGCGACGCAACGTGCTTGTCGTCACCCTATCCATTTTGCTTGGGGTTTGGGCTGCACAACGCTGGATGCAGCCACAGGCACTCAGCACTGCCGGCCTGAACCTTGTCGCCACTAATGCTGTAGCAACGCTTCCATGCGAAAACGGGCTGCCCGACAATGGCCGTATCTCCATTTTCGCCCAAAATGGTTTGTCTGCTGATGGCCCGAGCGATCCCGAAATCACCCTGAAGAACGACCACACCTATCCACTTCTGCTGATCATTACACAGCCCAAGACCACCATCCCCACCATGTCGATATTCGTCCACGCCAGACAAAGTGCTGTTTTGCATTTGCCTGCCGGGGAATACGACCTGATGTTTGGCACCGGCCACACGTGGTGCAATTCGCACAGGGGTTTTTCGGATGGCCACCTCATGAAATTCGACAAGCCCCTGAGTGTGCAGATGGGCAAACCCATGCAGCTCGCCATGCAATCTTCCGGCACGAATGCGGAGGATTTCAAACTCTTTATTCATACCGCCGCACAAGACACTCCCATCCCGCAGCCGATCTTCTCTGGCGATGGCAGCATGGAAGTCCGGCGCCAACAGAACGGGCACTTCTATCTGCCCGCTGCGATAGCCGACGTGCCCATCACCTTCATGGTGGATACTGGCGCAACCGTCACCTCAATCTCCAGCGACATCGCCCAACAGGCTGGCGTCCGTGACTGCCATGAAACGCAATTCCACACAGCCAATGGGATGGCAACAGGATGCATTGCGCTGATACCGCGCATGACCTTGGGTAACTTTGTCATGGAAAACATCACAGTAGCCGTCATGCCCAACCTGGATACCAACCTGTTGGGCTCGAACATATTGCGCAATTTTCAAGTGCGCCAGGACGGCAACACCATGCAGATCGGACGACAATAAGGACGAAAATCCGGCAGGAATTCAATGGGTGACCCCATTGATTTGAAGGCTGGTATTGGCACAAATAATCCGTTCGGCCTGAGTTTGTCGAAGGCTGGTATTGGTACGTAACTGGCGGTTCGACAAGGCCTTCAGTCCTGAGCAAAGTCGAAGGGTCACCGCGAACGGTAACCGCTTATCAAGCGGTTAAATATTGCAATAGTTGGGATGGCAAATCAATTCCGCCTTGCGCAGGCCAGTTGGATAATTCCTCCGGAGAGCTGTAGCCATAGCGGGCGATGATGCAGCGCATTCCGGCAGCTTGCGCTGCTTCCGCATCGCGCTTGTCATCACCTAGATAAAGGCAGAGTTGTGGCGCGATTTTCAGCAATTCGCAGGCCTTAAGTAGCGGGTCCGGAAAGGGCTTTGCACGCGCGCATGTGTCGCCGCTGATCAGACAGGCAGCGCGTTGCGCATAGCCCAGCTCTTGCATCAGCGGTAGGGTGAAGCGATGGGGTTTGTTGGTGACGATGCCCCACGGCAGGCCACGTTGTTCTAGTGTTTCGATCAGCTCCGCCATTCCAGGGAAGAGGGTGGTGTGGACACAAATATGGTTAGCATAATAATCTAGGAAGGCATCGCGTAAAGTCGCAAAATTTGGCGTATCCGGTTCAATGTTGAAACCCAGTTTCAGCAAACCAGGAGAACCATGCGAGGCTTGCAGGCGGATCGTTTCCAATGGCATGGGTGGCCTGTCATGGAGGTTGAGCAGGTGGTTAAGGGCGGCGGCCAGATCGGGTGCCGTGTCCGCGAAAGTACCGTCGAGATCGAACAGGACGGCGCTAGTCACGACAACAGGCAAGCAGGTAGTTGACGTCAGTGTTCTGGCCGAGAGAGTAGGTTTTATAAACGGGGTGGTAACTCATGCCGCTGATGTCGCTCATGCTAAGCCCGGCATTGCGGCAAAATTGTGTGAGTTCGGACGGCTTGATAAATTTTTCATAATCGTGCGTGCCTCGCGGCAGCAAATGAAGTAAATATTCCGCGCCGATCACCGCAAAAAGGTAGGATTTCGGGTTGCGGTTGAGGGTGGAAAAGAATACATGGCCGCCCGGCTTGGCTAGTTGCGCGCAGGCATTTACGATGCTGGATGGGTCGGGTACATGTTCGAGCAATTCCATGCAAGTGACCACATCGTAGTGGCCTGGCTGTTCTGCTGCCAGGTCTTCCACGGCGATTTTGCGGTAGTCCACCTGGTGGCCACTTTCCAGCAAGTGCAGCCTGGCAACTTGCAGCGCCTTGTCGCCGAGATCAATGCCTGTCACCTGCGCGCCAAGTGTGGCCATGCTTTCCGACAGGATGCCGCCGCCGCAGCCGACATCCAGCACAGTCTTGCCGGCCAGAGGCGCGATACGGTTGATATAGTCCAGTCGCAGCGGGTTGATTTCGTGCAGTGGTTTGAATTCGCTGCGGGTATCCCACCAGCGGTGGGCGAGCTGACTAAATTTTTCCAGTTCAATCGGATCAGCGTTGGTCATGGTGTGCTCATATTCGGGGTGAAGGGCAGAATGTAACAAAACTTGTCTGGAACCGCCAGCCAATCAGGCGACTTAATTTCAGATTCCGTGCAGCAAAGAAATTATGTTTTGTCTCGCCTCAGGCGGGCATGTTAAACTTGCCAATTGTTTTTCAAGAAATTTTCGAGTATTCGCCCTACCTATGGAACAATTCGCTAAAGAAATTCTGGTCGTCAGTCTTGAAGAGGAGATGCGCAAGTCGTATCTCGATTACGCAATGAGCGTGATTGTTGGACGCGCCTTGCCTGACGTGCGTGATGGCCTTAAACCGGTACATCGCCGCGCGTTGTTTTCCATGCACGAACTATCCAACGACTGGAACAAGGCCTATAAAAAATCGGCACGCATTGTGGGCGACGTGATCGGTAAATACCATCCGCATGGAGATACAGCGGTGTACGACACGATCGTTCGGATGGCGCAGACATTTTCGCTGCGTTATCCATTGGTGGACGGGCAGGGTAACTTTGGTTCGGTGGATGGCGATAATGCAGCGGCGATGCGTTATACCGAAATTCGCATGGCGCGTATTGCACACGAATTGCTGGCCGATCTGGACAAGGAGACCGTGGATTTCGGACCCAATTACGATGGCTCCGAGCATGAGCCGCTGGTGTTCCCGGCGCGCTTCCCCAATCTGTTGGTCAACGGCTCAACCGGCATTGCCGTGGGTATGGCGACCAATATTCCGCCGCATAATCTAGGTGAGGTGATTGATGCCTGTCTGGCGCTACTGAAAAACCCCGATCTGGATATCGAGCAGTTAATAGAATATATTCCCGCGCCGGATTTTCCGACTGCGGGTTTTATTTATGGTTTGGCAGGTGTAAAGGAAGGCTACCGAACCGGGCGCGGGCGCGTGGTAATGCGCGCGCGAACTCATTTCGAAGATATCGAAAAAGGGAATAACCGCCAAGCCATCATTATTGATGAGTTGCCCTATCAAGTGAATAAAGCCACCTTGCTAATGAAAATTGGCGAGCTGGTGCGCGAAAAGAAAATTGATGGAATTTCCGAAATTCGCGACGAGTCGGATAAGTCCGGAATGCGTGCTGTGATTGAACTAAAGCGCAATGAAGTGCCGGAAGTCATACTCAATCAATTGTTTAAAATGACCCAGCTGCAAGACAGTTTCGGCATGAACATGGTGGCCTTGACCGACGGCCAACCGAAGCTGCTTAACTTGAAGCAATTCCTGGATGCTTTCCTGCGCCATCGGCGCGAAGTGGTAACGCGGCGCACGATATTTGATTTGCGCAAGGCGCGTGATCGTGGCCATATTCTTGAAGGTTTGGCGGTTGCGCTTTCCAACGTGGATGAAATCATTGCGCTGATTAAAGCGGCAGCGACGCCTGCGATTGCCAAACAGGGTTTGATGGCGCGGACATGGCGATCTTCACTGGTCGAGGAGTTGTTAAGCCGGGTTAGCGATGCATCACGCCCGGAAAATCTGGAGCCGGAATTCGGTATGTCAGGGCAGGGCGAGCAGCGTGCATATCGGCTTTCGGACACGCAAGCGCAAGCTATTCTGGAACTGCGTTTGCAGCGTTTAACCGGGCTGGAACAAGATAAAATCGTTAGTGAATATCGCGAAGTGATGGACAAGATTATCGATTTGCTCGATATCCTGGCCAAGCCAGAGCGCGTTACGCAAATTATCGTCGACGAGCTGGTTGCGATTAAAGCGCAATACGGCGACAAGCGCCGCAGCGAAATCGTCACCCATACTCAAGATATGAGCATGGAAGATCTGATTACGCCGGAAGACGTAGTGGTTACCATGTCGCATGGCGGTTACATGAAAGCGCAGCCGTTAGCGGAATATGTGGCGCAGAAACGCGGCGGTCGTGGCAAGCAGGCTGCTCCTCCTAAAGAAGACGATTTTGTAGATAACCTGTTTATCGCCAACACGCACGATTACATTTTGTGCTTCTCCAGTCGTGGTCGAGTGTACTGGATCAAGGTGTATGACGTGCCTCAAGGTGCCCGTACCGCTCGCGGCAGGCCAATTGTTAATCTGTTGCCGCTTGAAACCGGGGAAAAGATCAATGCGATTCTGCCGGTAAAAGTGTTCTCGGAAGATCAATATGTATTCTTTGCCACCGCCAAGGGCACGGTGAAAAAGACTGCGTTGTCTGATTTCTCCAACCCGCGCAAGGCCGGCATCATCGCCATTAACCTGGATGAAGGCGATTATCTGATCGGCGTGGCGTTGACTGATGGCAAGCATGACGTAATGCTGTTTTCCAATGGCGGCAAAGCGGTACGTTTTGACGAAAATGATGTGCGCTCCATGGGCCGTGTGTCGCGCGGTGTGCGCGGCATGAAGTTGGCCGCGAAGCAGCGTGTGATTGCACTGCTGGTGGCAGGCGACGAAAGCCAAGCGGTCTTGACTGCGACCGAAAACGGCTACGGCAAGCGCACGCCGATTTCAGAATATACACGCCATGGCCGGGGTACTCAGGGCATGATTGCGATTAAAACTTCCGCCCGGAATGGCAAGGTCGTGGCGGCTACACTGGTGAACGAGGATGATGAAATCATGTTGATCGGTACGAATGGCGTACTAATCCGCACTCGCGTCAAGGAAATCCGCGAAATGAGCCGTTCCACGCAAGGTGTGACACTGATTAATTTAGGTGAAGGCGACACACTGGCGGGTTTGAGCCGCATTGCCGATCCTGAGCAGGAAGATCTTTCCCATTTAATCAAGCCAGATTAAAGACCAGATTAAAGATATAGATTTAAAGAATAGAAAAGTTATGACAATATATAATTTCAGCGCAGGTCCCGCAGTATTACCGCATGAGGTATTGCAACAGGCACGTGAGGAGTTACTGGACTGGCATGGCAGTGGCATGTCAGTTATGGAAATGAGCCACCGTGGCAAGGAGTTCATGGGTATCGCAGCTGCGGCGGAAAGCGATTTGCGTGATCTGCTCGCTATCCCGGCTAATTACAAGGTGCTATTTTTGCAAGGCGGGGCGCATTTGCAATTCGCCATGATTCCGCTGAATCTGTTGCGTGGCAAGGCTTCAGCTGATTACGTGAATACCGGCGAATGGTCCAAGAAAGCGATAGCCGAGGCAAAAAAATTCAGCAATGTAAATATCGTGACCAGTGGCGCGGACAAGAATTTTATTTGTGTGCCGGCGTTTGATACTTGGCAGTGTGATCAGAATGCAGCCTACGTGCATTACACGTCGAATGAGACGATAGGTGGAGTCGAATTCAATTGGGTTCCGGAAACGGGTGGGATTCCGTTGGTGGCGGATATGTCATCCAACATTATGTCGCGCCAGATGGATGTTTCTAAATTTGGTCTGATTTATGCTGGAGCGCAGAAAAACATTGGTCCGGCTGGGTTGTGTATTGTCATCGTGCGCGAGGACTTGATTGGTAATGTGTCACCGGGCACGCCCACTATGCTGGATTACAAGATCCATGCTGACAATGATTCAATGTATAACACGCCACCCACTTACGGCATTTACATGGCCGGGCTGGTGTTTCAGTGGCTCAAGCGCAATGGCGGATTGGCGCAGATGGAGCAGACCAATATCAAAAAAGCAAACCTGCTGTATCAGGCGATCGATGCCAGCAATGGTTTTTACAATTGCCCGGTGGTCAAATCGGACCGTTCACGCATGAACGTGCCATTCACCTTGAAAGATGCCGGTCTGGATGGCGAGTTTCTCAAACAGGCGGATTCGCAAGGTCTATTGCAACTGAAGGGACATCGCTCGGTCGGTGGCATGCGCGCTTCAATTTACAATGCGATGCCGCTGGAAGGCGTGCAGACATTGGTTGATTTCATAACACATTTCGCAAAGAATCATGGCTAAAACTTTCAAGATACTGACGTTAAATAAAATTTCAACGATTGGGCTAAACCGCTTGCCAGCTGCAAATTATATCGTTGGCAGCGACATCGCAGAACCAGATGCGATTCTGGTGCGCTCGCAGAATATGCTGGAGATGGATATTCCGGCTAGTGTGAAAGCCATCGCCCGCGCCGGCGCTGGCACTAACAACGTACCCGTTAAAAAGATGAATTTGCGAGGCGTGCCAGTGTTCAACGCTGCGGGTGCCAATGCCAATGCGGTGAAGGAGTTGGTCATCGCAGGTATGCTGCTGGCTTCGCGAAATTTGATTACCGCGCTGCATTTCACCGCCAATTTGAACGGTGATGACTCCACGTTGCACAAGCTGGTTGAAGATGGCAAAAAAAATTATGCAGGGATTGAATTGCGTGGCCGCACCTTGGGTATTATTGGTTTGGGCGCCATTGGCCGTCTGGTGGCGGATGCCGCCATTGGCTTGGGCATGCAAGTGGTGGGTTACGATCCTGACATTACCGTGGAAGGCGCATGGGGTTTGTCTTCGCAGGTGAGGAAGGCGAACAGCATAGAAGATCTGCTTAAGCAGAGCGATTTCGTTACGCTGCATATTCCCTTGCTGGATGCCACACGAGGCTTGATTAATGACCAGCGCGTACAAGCGATGAAGCCGGGATGCGTGCTGCTGAACTTTGCGCGCGATGGTATCGTGAATGAAGACGCGGTGCTGGCAGGTATCGCCGCCAAACGTATCAGCTATTATGTTTGCGATTTTCCCATGCAGAAGACGCAAGGCAATCCAGCAGTGATTGCGCTGCCGCATCTGGGTGCTTCCACGCAAGAGGCAGAAGACAATTGTGCGGTAATGGTGGCGGAGCAAGTTCGCGACTATCTGGAGCATGGTAACCTGCACAATACGGTAAATTTTCCTACTGTTAATATGCCGCGCGAATCGGCTTTCCGTATTGCCATTGCCAATGCCAACGTGCCGAATATGCTGGGGCAGATTTCTACTGCTTTGGCCGGAGCCGGCATTAATATCCACAATATGATAAACAAATCGCGTGGCGAGATGGCTTACACCCTGGTCGATACAGATATCGCTACACCTCCCGAGATGATCGCGCAGATTGCCGCCATTCCAGGTGTGCTCATGGTGCGCGATTTGCCCTTGGATGCTTAAGCAATATGGATGCATGAGCAATGAGTGACGAACTCAAGAAATACCGTGAACAAATCGACTCCATTGACGAGGATTTGCTCAAGCTGCTCAACCAGCGCGCGGCGCTGGCAAGGCAAATCGGTCATCTGAAGGGTGAAAGCACAGTGCTGCGGCCAGAGCGCGAGGCGCAGATATTGCAGCGTATGGTCAGCAATAATCCCGGCCCGTTGCCCAGTCAGAGCATCACGCAATTATTTACCGAGATCATGTCTCACTGCCGCGCGTTAGAGACGCAACTATGTGTCGCATATTTGGGGCCAAGTGGAACTTTCAGCCAGGCAGCAGTAGAGAAACGTTTTGGTCACGCAGTTCTGAGTAAGCCGTGCATTTCGATAGATGAAGTCTTTCAAACTGTAGAAAGCGGCAAAGCAAATTATGGAGTGGTGCCGGTGGAAAATTCCACCGAGGGCGCTATTGGACGCACACTGGATTTGTTGCTGCAAAGCCAGCTCAAGGTGTGTGGTGAAGTGATGCTGCCGGTGCATCAATGTTTGCTTTCACAAGCGGCTGACTTTTCTGCCATCAAGCGTGTGTTTTCACATTCGCAGTCGTTGGGACAGTGCCAAGTCTGGTTGAATACGAATTTGCCTATCGCCGAGCGCGTGCCAGTCGGCAGCAATACTCAGGCGATTATTTTGACTTTGGAACAGCGGGCAGATAGTGCGGCGATTGCAGGTGCAAAAGCAGCTGAAAGTTACGGCATTCCAGTATTGGCTGAAAATATTGAGGATGACCCGCGCAATACCACGCGCTTTCTGGTCATCGGAAACCAGGATGTGGCGCTATCCGGCAAGGATAAAACTTCTTTGGTCATGTCCGCACCTAATCGCCCGGGCGCAGTCTACGATTTGCTGGCGCCGCTGGCCAAAAATGGCGTCAGCATGACCAAGCTGGAATCTCGGCCGGCGCGTTCCGGGGTGTGGGAATATGTGTTCTATATGGATATTGAAGGACATCAGCTTGAACCCAAAGTGGCCGCTGCACTGCTTGAATTAAAGCAAGTCGCCGCGTTCGTGAAAACGCTAGGTTCATACCCGGCTTCCGTATAAGGTTTTAAATGAACTACAGTGAGCTAGCCCCTCCTCATATCCGCGCCATAGCGCCCTATCAGCCCGGCAAACCGATTGCCGAGTTGGAGCGCGAGCTCGGCATCAGCGGCATCGTCAAGTTGGCCTCCAATGAGAATCCCCTCGGTGCCAGTCCCTTGGCCGTGGCCGCGATGCATGCGGCGATGAGCGACATCGCGCGGTATCCCGATGGCAGCGGTTTCGATCTGAAGAAAGCATTGTCCGAGCGATATCAAATTGAGCGTGCATGCATTGTGCTGGGAAATGGTTCCAATGATTTATTGGAATTGGCCGCACGCGCTTTCCTCGCGCCGGGCGACAAGGTGGTTTATGCGGATCATGCTTTCGCGGTGTATGCGCTGGCTACGCAAGCGGCAGGCGCTACCGGCATAAGCGTGCCAGCAACCAAAGGGTTCGGCCACGACCTTTCCGCAATGCTGCAGGCTGCGGTGCAGCATAAGGCGAAGATGGTGTTCATAGCGAACCCGAATAATCCCACGGGCACTTTTCTCGGTGCGGCGGAATTGCTGGATTTTCTGCGCTCAGTGCCGCCGCAGGTGCTGGTGGTGCTGGATGAGGCATACAACGAATATCTGCCGCAAAATTTGCGTTACGATAGTGTGAGCTGGTTGCGTGATTTTCCCAACTTGATCATTTCCCGCACATTTTCCAAGGCATATGGTTTGGCCGGTTTGCGTGTGGGTTATGCATTGGCAGGTGAGTTGGTGGCGGATATGCTGGACCGGGTGCGGCAGCCGTTCAATGTCAACAGCGTAGCGCAGGCTGCTGCTGTGGCAGCGTTACAGGACGAGTCTTTTGTAAGGCAAACTTGCGAATTGAACCAGGCTGGTATGGAACAGATTACGCAAGGCTTGACTCGATTAGGTCTGGAGTACATCCCGTCTTATGGAAACTTCGTATGTTGCCGCATTGCGAATTCTGCCAAGAGTGAGGAGAAAGGGGCTGGCTCGATGTATCGACGCCTGCTGGAATTGGGGGTAATTGTGCGGCCGATTGCCAACTACGGAATGCCAGATTATTTGCGTGTGAGCATTGGTCTGGAAAGTGAAAATGAGAAATTTCTGTCTGCGCTGGCGCAGGCTTTAGGAGAAGCAGCGTGATTATTGTAATGAACAAGGATGTTACCGACGACCAAATTGGCGTGGTGGTAAAGAAGCTCAAGGACGCCGGGCTGGATGCTAATATTTCCCGAGGCATTGAACGCACGGTGATCGGCGCCATTGGTGATGAGCGCAAACTATCCGAAGAAATGTTTACCCCATTGCCCGGGGTGGAATCGGCGATGCATATAGTCAAGCAATATAAGATCGTATCGCGCGAATCTCATCCCGAAAACACAATAATTGATATCGGCGGCATCCAGCTGGGCGGCAATCAAATCCAGGTTATTGCGGGCCCCTGCTCGGTAGAAACGCAGCAGCAGATGGACTTGTCTGCCCAGTACGTGAATGAGGCAGGTTGCCGTTTGATGCGTGGCGGCGCATTTAAGCCGCGCACCAGCCCTTACACTTTTCAGGGCAAGGGTGTTGAGGGACTGGATATGTTCCGTCAGGCAGCCAGCAAATTCAAGCTACCCATCGTGACCGAGTTAATGGATGTACGCATGCTGGACACCTTTCTCGAAAATGACGTCGACGTCATCCAGATCGGCACCCGCAACATGCAAAATTTCGATCTGCTCAAAGAAGTGGGTCGTATCAACAAACCAGTCATTCTCAAACGCGGCATGTCGGCTACCATTTCCGAGTGGCTGATGGCGGCAGAATACATTGCCGCCGGCGGCAACCATAACATCATATTCTGCGAGCGCGGCATCCGTACTTTTGAAACGTATTACCGCAACGTGCTTGATGTGACCGCCATCCCGGTAATAAAAAAAGAAACGCATCTGCCGATAATTGTCGATCCCTCACACGCCGGCGGCAAGGCATGGATGGTCACGGCGCTGTCACAGGCAGCGATTGCGGCGGGGGCGGATGGATTATTGGTAGAGATGCATCCCAATCCGACAGAGGCTTGGTGTGATGCCGATCAGGCGCTGACGCCGCAAGAGTTGAAGAAGTTGATGGGCGTGTTGGGCGGCATCGCCACAGCGATTGGACGCACACTCTAATCCTGTCTCACGCTAGTGGAGATGTGAGGAAAGTTGTGACAAAACCATTGTTTCGCAAAGTTGTTATTTTTGGCGTCGGCCTGATCGGTGGTTCGTTTGCGCTTGCTTTGCGGCGGATGAATGCGGTGGATGAAGTAGTTGGTTTCGGACGCAGCGTGCAGACGCTGGTACAGGCGCAGCAACTCGGCATTATCAACCGCAGCGGTTTAGATCTTGCGGCAGAGCTGGGCGATGCCGACCTGGTATTGCTGGCAACGCCCGTGGGCCAAATGGCCGACATCATGGCTCGCATCGCGCCGCATCTGGGCGCTAATACACTTATTACTGATGGCGGCAGCACCAAGTGCGACGTTGCTGATCATGCTTATAAACATTTAGCCGCACATATTTCCCGCTTCATACCGGCACACCCTATTGCAGGTGGCGAGCAAAGTGGCGCTACTGCGGCGCGTGCTGATCTGTATCAAAACAAAAAAGTAATTCTGACTCCGCTGCCGGAAAATTCCGTTAATGCTGTGGCGTGCGTAAGGTCGGCATGGGAATTGTGTGGCGCGTTGGTGAGCGAATTAACGCCGCAGCAGCATGACGAAGTGTTTGCCGCTGTCAGTCATCTACCGCACCTGCTTTCATTTGCATTGGTACACGATTTGGCGCAGCGCGAAAACCGCGATTTGTTACTTTCTTTCGCCGCGAGTGGCTTCCGCGATTTCACCCGCATTGCAGCAAGCTCGCCGGAAATGTGGCGCGATATCTGCCTGGCCAACCGCGATTCGCTGTTGATCGAAATGGGTCGCTACATGCAAGAACTGGAAACCTTGCATAAGGCGCTTGCGGAAGCCGACGGCGCCAAGCTGGAAGAAATATTCAGCATCGCCCGTTCGGTGCGCAGCAACTGGACTCCGCAATAAATTGGCAAAATTTATCAGGAAAGTTTCTAAGATTGTTATAAGGAGAAGAGTATGGACTTGAGAATTACCTGTGTTAAAAAAAGTAACAGTCAACTTGCTCATGAGCGCATTCAATTTATAGGTGGAGTGGATGCTGAAGGAGCCCGCTGGAAATTCTCCGTAGAAGAGGCAATTGAGGGCATTTCAATTGGTAAATGGCGATTTTATGCTCACGTAGGGGGGCATCCATTTTGGGTAGTTGTCGCGGTCAGTTCACTTGGGCACAAGTATTTAAAAACTGATCACGATGGGGAACAGCCAAATAATTTGCTGAGCCTACGTGAGTGTCCACCAGATTAATAAATTTTATTTCATGCTCCTGGCAGCTGCCTTATTTGCAAGCATCAGATGATTTTATTCATCCTCCATGCTTGACTGGCAGGACGGGCAGCCGTTCTCCAGCCGCTTCGGGGATGTCTACTTTTCAAATGATTCCGGATTAGAGGAAAAACGCCACGTTTTTCTGCAAGGCAATCGGCTGGCCGAACGTTTTACATCTTTATCAAGCGGCGATAGTTTTGCCATCGGCGAAACAGGATTCGGCACAGGGCTGAATTTTTTATGCGCTTGGCAACTGTTTGATAAGGTCGCTCCATCCAATAGCAGTCTCGACTTTTTCAGCGTCGAAAAATATCCGCTTGACGAGAAAGAGCTGGCCGACGTTTTGGCACTGTGGCCGGTATTGCGGCAGCATGCCGATGAACTCCTTGCCCGTTGGCGTCGCCGCGTACCCGGCTGGAATCGGTGGAGTTTTGCCGGTGGAAAAATACGTCTTACGCTGGTGATAGGCGACGTAGCCGACGCGCTAACTGAAATCTGCGGTGGCATTGATGCATGGTTTCTGGATGGTTTTTCACCGGCCCGCAATCCCGAAATGTGGACGCAGTCTATATTCGAGAGCGTTGTGCGAGCCTCTCAGCCAGGCGCCTCATTTGCCACCTATACTTGTGCCGGTTGGGTGCGGCGCGGTTTAGAACAAGCGGGATTTCAGGTCAGCAAATCTCCAGGCTTCGGAAGCAAACGCGAAATGCTGCAAGGTCATCTGCCCGGTTCGCCGCCGGTGCGGGCTAAGGTAACAAAAGCCATCGTGATCGGCGGCGGTGTGGCCGGTTGTGCCGTTGCTTCAGCTTTTGCCATGCGCGGAATCTCCGTTACCCTGATCGAAAGTGCGCCGGCATTGGCTGCAGCGGCATCGGGCAATCCGCGCGGAATATTGCATATTCGGTTAAGCGCAGGCACGGACTCATTGCAACGCTTTTTGCTGGCCTCCTATGGGCATGCGCTTGCCTTGCTGGATGAAAAGCTTCCCATTGACGGCATCGCCCGTGCGGAATGCGGAGAGCTGCAACTGGCATTTTCTGATCGAGAAGAAAAGCGTATCGACCGGCTTGCGGCTCTTGATTGGCCAGCGCATATATTACGTCGCGTGGATGCGGCTGAAGCATCTCGGCTGGCTGGTATCGAGTTGGCACATGGCGGCCTGTGGTTTCCCGCCGGTGGCTGGCTGGTTCCGCCACAGATGTGCGCGGCATTGGCAGCGAGCCCAGCCATCGTGCAGCATACTGGCTATCGAGCGGAATCCTTGACATCGGGTGAGTCCGGCTGGCGGGTAGAGGGGAAAGACGAGCGCCAACAAGCATGGTCTGATGAAGCTCAGGTAGTAGTGGTTTGTACCGGTTATCAAGTGAAATCATTTGCGCCGTTGTCACATCTTTCACTGATGCCGGTACGTGGGCAGATTACATTGCTGCCAGTTTCACCCGATAGCGAAAATCTACGAACAATTGTATCTGCCAATGGTTATCTCGCCCCATCCGACGGAGAGCTGCACGTGCTGGGAGCGACGAATGATTTTAATGACGGGGCAGTGGATTTGCGCGCATCCGATCATGCAGAGAACCTGTCCAAACTGACGGACATATCCCCGGCACTAGCCAAGTCGATGAATATTGATTCATTGGATGTTGAGCAACTGACTGGTCGTGCATCAGTGAGAGCTTCCGTTCCCGGAGCCATGCCGTTGGTGGGCGAATTATTGCCGGGGTTGTATACCAGTCTGGGCCATGGCACTCGCGGTCTGATAACGGCCGGGCTTTCCGGTGAACTGATTGCGGCGATTGCATGTGGGCAATTGTCGCCACTGCCATTGACAGTGGTAAATGCATTGACTCCTGCGCCGAGGCAGGTAGGGTAGGCGAGCAACTGATGAATTCACGTTCGGGACAAAAGACGTAGGGGCAAAATATTTTTTGTCCCTACTAGACAAAAGCGGAAGGCCAAGCCACGTGGCAGGTCGCAAAATAATTACCAGCGCACGAAGTAGGACAAGGGGAATTGGGGGATATGATGACAAGCGCCATGAATAATCCGTGCCTGGCCCTTAATTCCTTTAATTTAAGTTCATCCAGCATGGCTGCTTTATCGCTGATGGGAAAAACCGCGAATGGCTGGGTAGATGGAAGAACAAGGATGGGAAATACCGGATGCAGTGAAGCGGCAATGAGCTGCCCTTTGCCCAAAGCATTTCGGTACAAGCTTCAGTCTTTTGACTAACAATTACTTGGGGGAAAATATGGCTAGAAAGAAAAAGCAAAGTCAACTAGAGGATATTATTGGAATAACTGCCATGCTTCCTTGGTGGGTCGGCGTGCTTCTGGCGCTTGTCGCTTATCTTGTTCCCCATCACTACGCAACTGCTGAGGTTGCAGCAGGTGTGCCGGGTGCGAAATTGGGCGCCAATGTCGTTGGTCAAATAGGTAAGACGCTTGCGATGTTTGGACAATATCTACTGCCCTTCGCTTATATTGTTGGGGCTGGGCTATCTGTTTATGGGCGCCAGCAGCGCAAAGCGTTGTTTACAGATGTGCAGACAAGCTCTTCTGTTTCCGCACTCAATGATATGAATTGGCAGGAATTCGAGTTGCTGGTGGGCGAGGCATTTCGTCGCAAGGGCTATGCGGTTGCCGAAAATGGTGGCGGTGGTGCCGACGGTGGTGTGGATCTTGTGCTGAAAAAAGATGGCGAGAAATTTCTGGTGCAATGCAAGCAGTGGAAGGCACGCATGGTCGGTGTGTCTATCATTCGCGAGTTGTATGGTGTGATGGCTGCTGAGGGAGCGGCAGGTGGGTTTGTAGTGACATCGGGCATTTTTTCAAATGATGTCAAGTCGTTTGCTGAGGGGCGAAATGTTGAACTGATTGGCGGCGCTGATTTAATGGCTCTGATCAAGAATATTCCTCTGCCGCAAACCAGTTCAATTACGCCCCAGCGTAAGGCAACAAACGCTGTGGTCTTTGCTGACCCGATCTGCCCCAACTGCGGCAGCGCTATGGTCAAGCGGAAAGCAAAGCAGGGTGCGAATGCGGGCAATATGTTTTGGGGTTGTAACAGTTATCCGAAATGTCGCGGGGTTGTGGCGATAAACTGACTGCACGGAATTTATGGTGACATAGGGACGGAGTGAGCCAATCCACATTTCATAGCTCAGTTGGGCTTCATTTTATTCAGCCCAACCATCCTGAGCTTCTTCAAATCTTATTTCCCTAATCCCCTGTAGCAATTTTGCTTAGACAAGTCGGTGCTACAAATCCGGACTGTTTAGTTGCTCACTAAAGCAAATTTAAACATTGGCTACTGTTGCATTGAGTACAAGCGCGACATAGCGTTCGGCTGGTATCATTGCGGCCTTGGGCTGGATGCCGTTTCTATGGTGAATTATTACTATAGCTTTGGAGTTTTGCCTGAAAATAAAACATGAGGAGAGTAGCATTAAGATATTGATAATATTTAGTATGTTGAGCATATTGGCATTGCTGATAGCAAGCCAGCTGGCACGTGCGGGCGAGTTGCCGAAAATTGGAGAAGTCGCACCAAATTTCAATCTACCCGACCAGAATGGAAAGTTTTTTTCGTTGGCGGATTTTCACGGCAAGTGGTTAGTGCTGTTTTTTTACCCAAAGGATGATACGCCCGGCTGCACTGAGCAGGCATGCAACTTTCGTGACGATCTGAATAAATTAACTGGGCTCGGTGCTCAGGTGGTGGGAATCAGTGTGGACGACAGCAAGAGCCATGCCGACTTTGCCAAGAAATACTCTCTTCCCTTTCCGCTGCTGGCGGACAAGAACGCCGAGGTGACCACGCGTTATGCCGTGTTGCGGAATCTTGGGATATTCAAGGTGGCGCGTCGATATACTTTTCTGATTGACCCGCAAGGTAAAATCAGCAAGGTGTATGACAAGGTAGAAACGTCGCGTCATTCGAAGGAAATTATTGAGGATTTGAATAAATTATTGGCTGCCGGAAAGGGATGAAAAATCCTGTCAGTAACATTCTGGCTGCGACGTTCTTCGTTTATCTATTAATCCTCATTCGCTAATCAAAAATATAATATCTGATGCCATACATTACTCTTGATAAGGCCGCGCTTGCGTACGGCCATGTACCACTGCTTGATCATGTTAATTTCCAACTGGACGAAGGTGAGCGCGTCGGCATGATCGGGCGCAACGGCGGCGGTAAGTCCAGTATGTTAAAAGTGCTGGCCGGACAGGCTGTGTTAGACGATGGCCTGGTATGGCGTGCACCTGGCGTGCGCATCTGTTATGTGAGCCAGGAGCCGGAATTAAATGTTGAAGCGACTGTGTTTGACGAAGTTGCGCGCGGGCTGGGTGAGCTACAACAAATTATTACCGATTACCATCATTTGTCGCACCAACTTGCCGAACCGGATGCCGATTACGAAAGTTTGCTGGAGGCAATGCAACCGCTGCAAACAAAGCTTGAAGCGCAAAATGGCTGGGCGGTGCAGGCGCGCATCGAGACCGCCATCCAGCGTCTGGAGCTGAATGCCGACAGTCGTGTAGGTGATCTTTCCGGAGGTGTGCGTAAGCGCGTGGCACTGGCGCAGGCGTTGGTGGCTGAGCCGGATGTGTTGATCCTGGATGAGCCCACCAACCATCTTGATTTCTCATCCATTGAATGGTTGGAAGGCTTGCTTAACAACTTTCGCGGCAGCGTGTTGTTCGTGACCCACGATCGGTATTTTTTGGATAACGTCGCTACCCGTATCGTCGAATTGGATCGCGGCAACCTTGCCAGTTTCCCCGGTAATTTTGCGGCTTACCTGCGTTTCAAGGAGCAGATGTTGCAGGACGAAACGGTGCTCAACGCCAAGTTCGATAAGGTGCTGGCGCAGGAAGAAGTATGGATTCGTCAGGGCATCAAGGCGCGGGGCGTGCGCAATGAAGGGCGCGTGCGGCGGCTGGAGCAGTTGCGGCGCGAGCGCAGTGCGCGGCGTGAGCGTGTGGGTAAAGTTGAAATGAGTCTGGAGGCGGGCGACCGATCCGGCAAGCTGGTGGCGGAACTGTCGCATATCAGCAAATCATTCGGTGACAGGCAAATAATTAAAGATTTCTCTTGCCGCATTCAGCGCGGCGACAAAATTGGCCTGCTGGGGCCCAACGGCTCCGGCAAGAGCACGCTACTCAAAATTATCCTGGGCGAATTAGCCCCGGATAGCGGCAAGGTGCATCTGGGTACCAAGTTGGCCGTGGCCTATTTCGATCAATTGCGTGCGCAACTGAATGAAGAGGCCACGCTGGCCGATACCATCAGCCAGGGCGCTGACTTCATTGAAATTGGAGGCGTGCGTAAGCACATCATTAGCTATCTCGGCGATTTTTTATTCGCGCCGGAACGTGCCCGCTCGCCGGTAAAAAGCTTGTCCGGCGGCGAGCGCAACCGCTTGCTGCTGGCGCGCCTGTTCAGCCGCCCGGCTAATGTGCTGGTGCTGGACGAGCCGACCAATGACCTTGATATTGAGACTATGGAGTTGCTGGAAGATTTGCTCGCCGATTACGATGGCACGCTGTTTCTGGTCAGCCATGATCGGGCATTCCTCGATAACGTGGTGACTCAGGTCATCGCCTTCGAGGGCGATGGAAAATTGATGGAATACGTCGGCGGCTACGAAGATTGGGTACGCGTAAAGAGGCAGCAGGCCGTGCAGCGATTGCCGGTAAGTGGTGCTATACCGGCCAAGCTGTCGCCGCAGACTGAAGTTCAATCCAAACCTGTCACCAAGTTAAGCTTCAAAGAAGCGCGTGAGCTAGAGCAGATTCCACAGAAAATTGCGTCTTTGGAACAAGAGCAGGAAGAACTTGCTGCCACGTTGGGCGCGGGCAATCTCTACCGTGACAATCCCACACACGCCAAACAGCTACAGGAACGCACCGCGGTTATCGAGGATGAGTTGTTGCAACTGATGGCGCGATGGGAAGAGTTGGAGAGCCGATAAAAGGATAAAGTTTATCGGCAGCATCGCCTATTCAAAATATCCTGAGGCAAACTCACTTATTTATTTAGGGCGCCTCTAAAAATTAGATTTTAGAGGCGCCCTTTACTATCCACTATCCGAAAAATTCCTTAACCTTGTCCATCCAGGATTTCGCGCGTGGGCTGTGGCGTGCGCTATCTTCTTCATTTATTTGCTCGAATTCGCGTAGTAATTCCTTTTGCCGATCAGTGAGTTTGGCCGGGGTTTCTACCATTACGTGGCAGTGCAGGTCGCCAAAGGTTGAACTGCGTACCCCTTTGATTCCCTTGCCGCGAAGACGGAAGACTTTGCCGGATTGCGTTTCAGGTGGAATCTTGATGCGTGCGGAACCATCCAGCGTGGGGATTTCGATTTCGCCACCCAGCGCAGCAACAACAAAGCTGATCGGCATTTCGCAATGCAGGTCGTTGTGGTCGCGCTGGAATACCGTGTGCGGCGTAATGCGGATGACTACATACAAGTCGCCGGGCGGGCCGCCGTTGCTGCCAAGCTCTCCTTCGCCGGATAGCCGGATGCGGTCATCGTTATCAACCCCGACCGGAATTTTTATGGATAGTGTCTTGTGCTGCTTGATGCGACCTGTGCCGTGGCAAGAACCGCACGGCGATATTATGGATTTGCCGCTGCCATGGCAGCGCGGACAGGTTTGCTGGATAGAAAAAAATCCTCCCTGCTGCATGCGTACTTGCCCATGTCCGCCGCAGGTGGTGCAGGTTGTCGTGCTCGTTCCTGGCTTGGCACCGCTGCCGTGACAGGTATCGCACTTGGTCATGGTCGGTATGCGGATTTGCGTTTCGGTACCGCGTGCAGCTTGTTCCAACGTGATTTCCAAATTGTAGCTAAGGTCGGCGCCACGGTGCATTTGATTGTTTGCACGTGAGCCTGCCCCGCTCATTCCGGCACCAAAGATATCGCCAAAGATATCGCCGAAATGGGAGCCGCCTGAACCGCCACTGAATCCTCCCGAGCCCATACCGGCATCGGCAGCGGCGTGTCCATACTGGTCGTAGCCGGCGCGTTTCTGCGAATCGGAGAGTGTCTCGTACGCCTCTTTGGCTTCCTTGAAGTGCTCTTCAGCTTTGGGATTGTCCGGATTACGGTCAGGATGGTGCTTCATTGCCAGCTTGCGATAAGATTTTTTTATGTCTTCATCTGACGCGTCACGGTTGACGCCTAACACTTCGTAATAGTCACGTTTTTTCATTTTTGCATGAAGCGGAAAGGGGTTAGGGAGTTAATGAATCAAGATATATGTAATTGGTCTCTTGTTGAGGTCATTAGCTTAATAAACAGTGAACCAATATCAGCGATAGCCAAGGGCGGGTATCGCTGTATCAGTCCGAATTAATCATACTTTTTAGAAAGGAAAAATATTTAGATTACTTTTTTTCGTCTTTTGGTTTTTCGTCTTTTGCTTTCTCATCTTTGACTTCAGTGAACTCGGCATCTACGACATCGCCGTCATCTTTTTTGCCGTCGGCGTGCGCACCAGATTCACCTGGCTGGTGGGACTGGCTGGCTTCAGCGGCGTTCATTTTTTCCGACAGTTTGTGCGCAGCGGTGGAGAGTGCTTCAGATTTGGCGTCTATAATTTCCTTATCGTCGCCTTTCACTACATCCTGAGCTTCTTTCAAAGCGGATTCTATCGCAGCTTTTTCATCCTCACTCAGTTGCTCTCCATATTCCTTCATGGACTTCTGCGTGGAGTGAATTAATCCATCCAGCTGATTACGCGATGTAACCAATTCGACTGCCTTGCGGTCGTCGTCGGCATATGTTTCAGCATCCTGGACCATTTTTTGAATTTCTGCTTCGGACAAACCGGAATTGGCCTTGATGGTAATCTTGGACTCCTTGCCGGTAGCCTTGTCTTTTGCGCCTACATGCAGAATTCCGTTGGCATCAATGTCGAATGTCACTTCAATCTGCGGCATGCCTCGCGGTGACGGCGGAATGTCGGAGAGGTTGAACTGTCCCAGGCTCTTATTGCCGGAAACAACTTCACGTTCACCTTGCAGTACGTGTATGGTCACTGCACTCTGATTGTCATCGGCAGTAGAAAATACTTGCGAAGCCTTGGTTGGGATGGTGGTATTTTTCTTGATCAGTTTGGTCATCACGCCGCCCAAGGTTTCGATACCCAGGCTGAGTGGCGTTACATCCAGCAACAGAACATCTTTAACTTCACCTTGCAGCACGCCACCCTGAATGGCCGCGCCCACTGCCACTGCTTCATCCGGATTGACGTCGCGACGCGCTTCCTTGCCGAAGAATTCCTTGACTTTTTCCTGCACCATCGGCATCCGTGTTTGTCCGCCCACCAGAATCACGTCGGCGATGTCGGCATTGGAAACGCCCGCATCTTTCATGGCAATCTTGCATGGGGCGATGGTGCGCGCGACTAATTCTTCCACCAGGCTTTCCAGCTTGGCGCGGGTAATTTTGATGGCCAGATGTTTTGGGCCGCTGGCGTCTGCCGTGATGTAAGGCAGGTTCACCTCGGTTTGCTGCGCGGAAGATAATTCAATTTTGGCTTTTTCAGCTGCGTCTTTCAGGCGTTGCAGAGCCAACATATCTTTCTTCAGGTCGATGCCGCTTTCTTTCTTGAATTCTTCTACCAGGAATTCAATTACGCGCATGTCGAAATCTTCGCCGCCGAGGAAGGTGTCGCCGTTGGTGGACAGCACTTCGAACTGGTGCTCACCGTCAATTTCAGCGATGTCGATAATGGAGATATCGAAAGTGCCGCCGCCCAAGTCATATACCGCGATCTTGCGGTCGCCTTCCTGCTTGTCCATACCAAATGCCAGCGCAGCCGCAGTTGGCTCGTTAATGATGCGCTTTACTTCCAGACCGGCAATGCGGCCAGCGTCCTTGGTGGCTTGGCGTTGACTGTCGTTGAAGTAGGCAGGCACTGTGATGACAGCCTCAGTGACCGACTCACCCAGATAATCCTCGGCGGTCTTTTTCATTTTCATGAGCACTTGTGCGGAAATTTCCGGAATGGAAATATCTTTGTCACGAACCTTAACCCATGCATCACCGTTCTTGGCCTTGACGATGGCATAGGGCACCATACCCATGTCCTTCTGCACCATGGGTTCTTCAAAACGGCGTCCGATTAGCCGCTTTACACCGTATAGCGTATTGGTTGGATTGGTTACCGCTTGCCGTTTGGCCGGCGCGCCAATCAGTACTTCGCCGTCTTCCATGTAAGCGATGATGGAAGGCGTGGTGCGCGTACCCTCGGCGTTCTCAATCACCTTGGGTTTGCCGTTTTCCATGACAGCAACGCACGAGTTCGTGGTGCCCAAGTCAATACCAATAATCTTGCCCATGATGTTTCCTTTTCGTTTTAATGTTGAAAGTTCTTGCTGCCTGTACTCCGTTAATCTGTGGGCAGCAGATGTATATTTCAAGTGTTACGATAATCTTTCGCAAAACTCCGCGAAAATGCAATCAAGAAGCAGCTGACTGCTGCCTGGTTATAAGGGTGCTAACCCTTCGCCTTGGCCACCATCACCAATGCAGGACGTAACACCCGTTCGTGCAGTTGATAGCCTTTCTGCATTACGCTCACTACCGTGTTGGCTTCTTGCTCACTGTCGACCATGCTGATGGCCTGGTGTTTGTGGGCGTCGAATTTTTCGCCAAGCGGATTGATCTCGTTGATGTTGAATTTAGTGAATACAGCAGCGAGTTGCTTGAGAGTGAGTTCCATGCCGCTCTTGAAACTTTCTACTGTGGCGGTTTCAACAGCTAACCCAGCTTCCAGGCTATCCTTCACCATCAGCATTTCATTGGAGAAATGCTCCACGGCCAATTTCCTTGCTTTGCTAACGTCTTCTTGCGCGCGACGACGAATATTCTCGCCTTCTGCCTTGGCGTACATCCAGGCGTCGTAGTGTTCCTGTGCCTTGCGCTCAGCCTGTTGCAGCACCTCCTCAATGCTGGGCATAACCTCTGGGTTAAGCGTATCTTCAGCTTGGGTAGTCTGTTCAGGCTGTTGGGATGAGGATTCGGTGGGTTCCATCTGCTTCTCCAAAATGATTTCTTCAAAAATGCGTAGCGTAGAAATGGGGTCGACTTTTTTGATTTCAAGAGCATTGCGCAATATTATTTTTTTCACGTGAGATAATGTGATTTTGCGGACGTTGATCGCAAGTTCGATCCCACCTTTTTTGCTGTGACCCTTCATAAAAACTATCACTGGCGCATCGCCGGCTTCTATTTCTTTTACTTTGCTTTTGTGGGCATGTTTGCGCCGTACTGGAGTTTGTATCTGAAATCCATCCATTTCGATGCAATGCAAATTGCCGTTTTAATGTCGGTGCAGCCAGTGATGCGGATGTTGTCTCCTACGCTATGGGGGTGGCTGGCCGACCATACCGGGCGGCGTTTGCTGGTAGTGCAACTGGCGGCGCTGTGCAGTGCCCTCAGTTATTTGGGCGTGTTCTTCACGACTGATTTCGTCGGCTTGTTGCTGGTGATGATGGCGATGAGTTTTTTCTGGAGTGCTTCCATGCCGCTGGTGGAAGCGACTACGCTGACCTATCTGGGTAAGCACACTGCGCGCTATGGCCGTATTCGTTCCTGGGGTTCGGTTGGTTTTATTGTGGCGGTATTGGGGCTGGGCTATGTGTTTGATTCTATCGCCATCGCCTGGATATTGTGGGTAGGCGTGGCGATCAAGCTGGGCATTTTATTGTTCGCGCGTCAGATCCCGCCCACCGAAGTGTTGGCGCACCATACCGACAGCCAGCCCATCCTGCGTTTGGTATTGCAGCCGCAAGTGCTGGTGTTGTTTGGCGCATGCTTTCTGATGGCTGTGGCGCATGGGCCTCTTTATATTTTCTACTCGATTTATCTGGTGGAGAATGACTATTCAACAAGCGCGGTTGGTTGGCTGTGGGCGCTGGGTGTAATCTGCGAGATTGCGGTGTTTTTCGCCATGCCGTGGCTAATGTTGCGTTTCACATTGCCGATAATCATGATTGTAAGTTTTGCTTGTGCAGTGCTGCGTTTTTTGTTGATAGGATGGGGGGTGAGTTCGCTGTCGATGTTGCTGTTTGCGCAAGTATTGCATGCCGCCACTTTTGGTGCTTTTCATGCGGTGGCGATGGCGCTGGTACACCAGTTTTTTCGCGGGCGGCATCAGTCCAAGGGACAGGCGCTGTTTGGCAGCATTACTTACGGCGCGGGCGGTATGGTTGGTGGATTATTGAGTGGCCCGCTATGGGAACACTGGGGTGCAAGCGTGATGTACTCGTTTAGCGCCGTGGCGGCGCTGCTGGGGTTATTGTTGATATTATGGAAATTGAGAGTTGTGGTGTTGCCTGGAAATCAGACGGACTCCACTGTTTAACTTGCGTCAAGGTTTGCAACCATGCCCTGTATCGTGACTGATTCAGAACTTCAACCGCTCAGATCTTGTTTCATATTAAAAAAGCCTTGCCCTTTGATTTATTGAGATATTGCGGTATGCTCCGTTTAGTAGTTTTCCGCTTTGGAGAAGATATGTGCAAAAAACTTATTATGCTGGTGTTGCTGCTAGTGCCTGCACTGGTAGTGCAAGCTGCGCCCGATAAAGCAATTACCCAAAAACAGGTTGACGATCTGACTACCACGGTGCTGAAGTATACTTCTTCGCCTAAACTGCATTCATCGATTGCACTGATTTTCGACGAGCAGGAGCAACGTCCCCTATATAGCAAGAATGCGAATGCCGTCGTACCGATTGCGTCCATTACCAAGCTGATGACTGCGATGGTGATATTGGACGCAGAGTTGCCGTTGGAAGAAAAAATTACCATCAGCGTGTTTGATTTTGACATTCTCAAAAACAGTCATTCGCGTATGCGTATTGGCATGACGCTGACGCGTGGCGAACTGCTCAATCTGGCGCTAATGTCTTCCGAGAATCGTGCGGCGGCTGCATTGGCTCGCACTTATCCGGGTGGCACCAATGCAGCCGTGGCGATGATGAATGCAAAGGCGCTCGAACTGGGCATGGTGAAAACCCATTTCCGCGATGCGACTGGTTTGAACAGTGGCAATACTTCCACCGCGCAGGACTTGGTAAAAATGTTGATTGCAGCACGACAATATAACCTCATCCATAAGTACAGCACTACGGCGTCACATTGGGTTACGGCACCCGGGTTCCCCCCGCTGCGTTTTGGAAATACCAATCCTTTGGTGAAAAACGCGTCCTGGAATATCGGTGTGAGTAAAACTGGCTACATCAATGAAGCAGGGCGCTGTCTGGTCATGCACGCTAATATTATGCATCGCCCGGTGATCATCGTGCTATTGGATTCTCAAGGGAAAAATACCCGCGTTGGTGATGCCAACCGCGTAAAGAAATGGATGGAAAGCTCAGCTACGCGTGGACGAATTACGCGGCGCGGTTAACCTTCTTTGTGCGTGAATAGAATTTCATCAAGTTTGTCTTAGCAGTTTCATACCTGCGTTTTTATCCCGCTGCCACGTAATTCAATTTCAAGACCGTAACCGTCAAGTCCCTTTGGGACATTTCCCCCAGCCCCTCTCCCTAACCCTCTCCCGTAAACGGGAGAGGGGACGGCCACCCTCTCTCCCGCTTGTGGGAGAGAGTTGGAGAGAGGGTTTTCGCAATTAACAGGTCGTGATACCAAGCCTGCTACGCGGCGATTGTGCTGTCGTCGACCAGACGTAGTGCTTCCTCAATGTCCACTGCCACAACATGTGATACGCCGCGTTCCTGCATGGTTACGCCTACCAGTTGCTGCGCCAGCTCCATGGTGATCTTGTTGTGGCTGATGAAGATGAATTGGGTGTGCAGTGCCATTTTCTGAATCAGCTTGCACAATCGTTCGGTGTTAGTGTCATCCAGTGGTGCATCAACCTCGTCCAGCAGGCAGAAAGGCGCAGGGTTAAGCTGGAACAACGAGAACACCAGCGCAATCGCAGTCAACGCTTTTTCGCCGCCTGAGAGCAAGTGAATCGAGGCATTTTTTTTGCCCGGTGGTTGTGCCATCACCTGCACGCCGCTATCCAGTATTTCATCGCCGGTCAGCACCAGGCGCGCCTCGCCACCGCCAAATAGCACCGGGAACAATTCTGCCAGATGACGATTGACTTCATTGTAAGTGGCCATCAATAAGTCGCGCGATTCCTTGTCAATGCGGCGTATTGCCGCTTTCAGCGTGTCCATTGCCTCGGTCAAATCTTTCGCTTGAGCATCCAGATATGTTTTGCGTTCCTGCGCCGTATGCAATTCCTCGAGCGCCGCCAGATTCACCGAGCCCAGCCCGGTTATGTCGCTGTTCAGGCGATTCAATTCGTTCTGTAACGCATTCAGCTTGATATTGCCGCTTTCCAACAGGGAATGCAGTGGTGTTTCATCCACATCCAGCAATTGCTCTGCCCATTGTTCATATTGCAGACGTGCTTCCTGTTCCTTGAGCGACAACTCGCTGAGTTTTTCACGCAGTGGATGTAATTTTTGTTCGCACGACAGGCGCTCTTGTTCCAGTCTGTTCAGATTATTGGTGGTTTGTTCCAGTATGTTGCGTGTTTCGGCCAGCGCCTGTTCGCGCGTCTGACGCAGTTGCAGTGCATCCTGCAATTGTTGCTTACTGGTGCCGTCTTCTATTTGCTCTAACTCGGCATGGTTTTGTATCAACGTTTGTTCCAACTGCGCCAGCGTCAACCCGATCTGACTGATATTGTGTTTTAGATCGGCGATTTTCTCCGTGCAAGTCTTGACAAAAAAACGAGCTTCCTGCAATTCGTGCTGCGTTTTTTGTGAGCGTTCGCGCTGTTGGCGTAGCGTAGATTCCTGCGTGGCAGCTTGCAGCCTCACCTGCTCAACGTCTACCTGCTGTGTCGCAATGTTGACACGCAGCATGTCCATGCGCACAGCGACTTCCTGCTGCTGGTATTGCTCTTCAGCAGACTGTTCGGCCAGCTCCTGCAATTCGCGCGCGATCTGTGCGGCGCGCTCATGGCTGCGTTCGTTGGCTTGGGTTAATTTAAGAATCTGTACCTGTATTCCATGTTGGCGCTGTTGCAATTCGCTGTCTGCCGTGCGCAAAAGCCCGATGCGGCTTTCGATCGCGTGATAGGTTTCCTCTGCCAGTGCTGCCTGGCGTTTGCCATGATCCAATGACTCCGCCTGTTGCTGTGCCGCCTCCTGCAAACGCTCAATTTCACGTTGCCGCGCCAGCAGGCCATGCACTTGGTTATCCGGCGCATGGAACAGCACGCTATGCGCGCCAATCAGGTGTCCCTGCGGTGTCACTAGCCAGGCGCCGGCAGGTAATCGTCCACGCAAGCTCAATCCTAGCGCCAGCGTCTCCGTGATATACACACCAGACAACCAGTCTGTCACCACGGGCGCAGTTTTTGGATCCTGGTAGCTTATGAACTGCGCCAACGGGGTCAGCCCAATATCTTGTTGGGCTTTTAAATTGCGCGCTCCGTTCGCTGCAAATACAGCCAGCCTGGCCGGTGGCGCATCGCTCCAATGCGCGGCATTGTCCAGCTGAGGCAGGGCTAGCGCGTTGAGACGTTCGCGCAAAACCGCTTCCAGCGCATCTTCCCAGCCAGCTTCAATGCTGATGGATTGCCACAGGCGCGGCAGTTGATCCAATTGGTGTTCGGTTAACCACGGTTTCAGATTCTTGTCGTTATCGACCTGTTTTTGAAGCTGTTGCAACGCGGAAAGTTTCGCCTCCACCTGCGCCAGTTGCCGTTCCAGTTCCTGCATTGCGATGCGCTGGTCGCGCCGTGCCGTATCAGCCCCCGGTAATTGCGCCTGAAGCTCTGTCAACTGCTGTTGTTGCGCGCTGCATTCCATCTCCATCTCGGCGAATAGAGACTGCGTTTCGGCCAGCGCTGCGTTATCCACCTGCGGCAGGTTGTCCCGTTCCAGCAGCAAACGCGAGCGGCGCGATTCCAGTTGTTGCACATTGCGTTGGATATGTTCGCGTTGCGTATCGGCCAGTTGCAGTTGTTGCTGCGAGATCAGCTGTTCGCGTTGCATCGTGTTGTGGCGTTCCAGTTCGGTGCGCGCTGCTTCTTCCGCTTGTGGCAGATGGTGCGCTTCGGAGTTCGCGCGGGTTTCCCAACTCTCAACCCGGATGTCGGCTTCTTGCTGTTGTTGTTGCCAATGTGCCAGCAAAGTCTCCACGCCTTGCAACTGAATGCGCTGCTGCTCGACCTGCAACTTGCTGTTGGCTGTTTGCTGGGTCAAGCGCGCACGTTGATCGTTGAGGTGGGCAATCTGCTGTTCTAGCCGCGCAATCTCGGCATTGGCGGCATACAGCTCGCCCTGCTTGGCGTGCAGCACATCAGCCTGCGCGTAATGTTCACTGCGCGTGAATTCCAGTTGGCTTTCCATTTCACGCAGACGCGCAGTCTCAGCTTCCAGCTCGTTTTTTGTTTTCTCCATGCCCTGGACAAAACGCCCCCGGCGTGTCTCGGCTTCCTGCTTATTCACGAGCCACAGCAATTGTTGCGTGGTGTCGCGCTTCGATTCCAAATCGCGGTAATGCGTGGCTAGCGCTGCCTGTTCGGTCAGATGGGTAAGCTGCTTGGTCAACTCCTGCATGATGTCATCAACGCGCAGCAGGTTGCTGTGCGTATCGGCAATGCGAAGTTCGGTTTCGCGGCGGCGGTCGCGGTATTTGGATACGCCCGCAGCCTCCTCCAGAAATACGCGCAGCTCTTCCGGTTTAGCCTCGATGATGCGCGAAATCATGCCCTGTTCGATAATGGCGTAAGCGCGTGCGCCTAGCCCGGTGCCCAGGAAAATGTCGGTTATATCCTTGCGCCGCACATGCTGATTGTTGATGTGGTAACTGGAATCACCGTCGCGCAGCAGCACGCGCTTGATCGAGATTTCGGCGTAGCTTGACCATTGGCCGGCAGCCTTGCCCAGACTGTTATCGAAGATCAGCTCGACACTGGCGCGCGAGACCGGTTTGCGCTTGCCGGAGCCGTTGAAAATGACATCTTGCATGGATTCGCCGCGCAGCGCTGAAGCGCGAGATTCGCCCAGCACCCAACGCAGCGCGTCAATGATGTTCGATTTTCCGCAGCCATTCGGGCCGACAATGCCTACGACTTGCCCGGGTAGAGCAATGTGGGTGGGATCAACGAAGGATTTGAATCCAGCGAGCTTGATATGAGAAAGACGCAATTTCAATCAGTTGGACATTATAATGCGCTGTATTCTAACTGACCCACAAGGCATATCAAAATGAGCGCTCTGCCCAGCAAAACCGTGGCCAGCAAACTTCTGGAAACTTTCGCCAATCCTAACTCCGTGCGTGATTACCACATCCACATGGAAATCCCTGAGTTTACCTGTCTGTGTCCCAAGACTGGCCAGCCCGATTTTGCTACGTTGATCCTCGATTACATCGCGGATACGACCTGCGTCGAACTGAAAAGTCTTAAGCTCTATACCTGGTCATTCCGCGATGAAGGTCACTTCCATGAAGACGTCACCAATCGCATGCTGGATGATTTGGTTGCCGCCACCCAGCCGCGTTTCATGCGTCTTACCGCCAAATTTTACGTTCGTGGCGGCATCTTCACCAATATAGTGGCGGAACACCGGAAGCCAGGCTGGCAAGCGCAGCCGCTGGTGGATCTGATGCAGTTTCAGACGCAGTCGAATACGCGTGGCTAGTATCGCAAATCGTAAATAACGAAACATATTGTTTTGGATTTACCCGCAGCATGGCAGTTGAGTTACGGTAATTGCCCTCTCCCTAACCCTCTCCCGCAAGCGGGAGAGGGGACGGTCACCCTCTCTCCCGCTTGCGGGAGAGAGTTGGAGAGAGGGTTTTCGCAATTAACAGGTCGTGATACTAGTTGGCAATAGTTGGGGAACGGGTGTCGCAGCATTAACTAATTTAATTTAGGAGTAACGGATGGCTGGTCAACCTGAAATTACCAACATGGCACTGTTTTGCGATTTCGAGAACATTGCGTTAGGGGTGCGTGACGCCAAGTATGCGCAGTTCGACATCAAGAAAGTGCTGGAACGCTTGCTGCTCAAGGGCAGCATTGTCGTCAAAAAAGCTTATTGTGACTGGGATCGTTACAAGGAATTCAAGGCGACGATGCATGAAGCGGCTTTTGAATTGATCGAGATTCCGCATGTGCGCCAATCAGGAAAAAATTCTGCCGATATCCGCATGGTCGTCGATGCGCTGGATCTTTGCTATACCAAATCCCATGTTGATACTTTCGTCATTATCAGCGGTGACTCGGATTTTTCTCCATTGGTTTCAAAGCTGCGGGAGAACAACAAATATGTGATCGGGATTGGGGTCAAGGACTCGACTTCTGATTTGCTCAGCGCCAATTGCGATGAATTCATTTTTTATGATGATCTGGTGCGTGAGCAGGAAGCACAGAAAAAACGCGCTGCGAAAAAATCTCCGGCAAAAGCGCCTGCCGGCGGCACGACGAAAAAATCAACATTGAAGACTGAAGATGACAAGCGGCAGGAAGCACTCGACTTTATAGTCGAAACCATTGAAGCATTGATTGCCGAACGGGGGGAGGAAAAAGTATGGTATTCCATGGTCAAACCAACCATGCAGCGCCGTAAGCCGGGCTTTACTGAATCGGCTTATGGCTATCGTTCGTTCAAGGAATTGGTGGAGGACGCGCAGAAGCACAATCTGCTCATGATGGTGCGTGATGAAAAAACAGGTCAATACACCATACATTTACCAGCGGCGGAGGAATAACAGCGCTATAGGACGCAACCAAATTCGGGGTGTAAATTCAACCTGCGGATTCATCGTATTTCATCCGGCGCACGCCGAGGCTATCAAAATAGGTTGGTCATTTAAATGAAACCATTTGTTTCTTTTTCAACGCCGTCGCCAGTGAATCTGCGACGCGTGCTGGTACTCAAAAATATCGCCGTGGTCGGGCTGACGCTGGCAGTGCTGGTGGTTGCCAAAGGTATGGGGATGCCGTTGCCATTTGCAGTGATCGGCACTGTGCTGCTGGCTCTCAATGTTCTCACCTGGATACGCTTCAAGCTGCCTTGGCCAGTGCAGGAAATTGAGGTGTTCGGGCAGTTGGTGCTGGATGTTCTGTTGCTGAGCACGTTGCTCTATCTGGCTGGGGGCACCACCAATCCGTTTGTGTTGCTGCTGTTGTTGCCGCTCACAATAGCCGCTGCCACGCTATTGGCTGTCTATGCCTGGTTGTTGGCCGCGTTAATCGTGGGCTGTTATACGTTCCTGATGTTCGTATACATCCCGCTGCCGCATTTTCATATTGACCACGTTGCCCGCCTGGACTCAAGTGCCTGGTTCATGTGGTTCGGGTTCGTGCTGGGCGTGGGGTTGGTCGGCTACTATGTGGTGAAGATGGGCAACACCTTGCGTGAACGCGAGCACATGCTGGCGGAAGTGCGTGAAAACGCGCTGCGTGATGAACATCTGGTTGCGCTCGGCGCATTGGCAGTGGGTGCGGCGCATGAATTAGGCACGCCGCTGGGCACAATGGCGGTAGTGCTCAAAGAACTCGAACATCAATACGCGACGCAACCAGAATTGGTGCAAGAGTTGCACCTGTTGCGTGATCAAGTTACGCGTTGCAAAAACACGCTTTCCAGCATGCTTTCATCCACAGAACAAGCTCGTGCGGAAAGTGGTTACAGCATCGCGCTTGATAATTATTTTGCAGACTTGCTGGCGCAATGGCGCAGCATGCGTCCCTCGGCGCAGGTAAGTTATCGCTGGACGGGCCCGTCACCCGCCCCGCAGATTGTCGCGGAGCAAGTGTTGGGGCAAATCATCACCAATATTCTGAACAATGCTGCCGATGCTTCGGAGGACAGTGTCGAGGTGGAAGTCAGTTGCGATGCAGAGCAATTAAAGATCGAAGTCTCAGACCGTGGGTCAGGCTTGACTCCCTCTGCGGAAACGCATGCCGGAAAATTATTTTTTACCACCAAGGAAAGCGGACAGGGACTGGGATTGTTTCTAGTTAATGCCGCGCTGCGCCGGTTTGGCGGCGCACTCTCCTTGTCGAATCGGGATGGCGGAGGGGTGTGCACCCGAGTGACATTGCCCCTGGCGAGTTTACGTGTGACGAATTCAATATGACTTTACCAGCATTGGAAAATTCGCTTCCGCGCAAGCTTCTGCTGGTGGACGATGATGTCACCTATTGCACGGTGTTGGCGCAGGCTCTTACTCGGCGTGGTTTCGCGGTAAGTGTGGCAAATAATGTGAATGATGCCATTCAACTGATTGCGCAAAATCTGCCCACGCATGCGGTGATTGATCTAAAAATGCCCGGGCCGTCAGGCTTGACGCTGGTGGCCTATCTCAAAGAGCGCAAGCCTGACGCGCTGATCGTGGTGCTCACCGGCTATTCGAGCATTGCAACAGCTGTGGAGGCAGTGAAGCTGGGCGCAACATACTATCTGGCCAAGCCTGCGGATGCGGATGAAATTGTCGCGGCTTTTGACCATCGGCCAGGCGTCGCTGAAGCTGCGATTATGACGAAACCAATGTCAGTGGATCGGTTGGAGTGGGAGCATCTGCAAAAGGTGCTGACTGACTGTGGCGGTAACATTTCCGCTGCCGCACGCACACTTAATATGCATCGGCGCACGTTACAACGAAAATTGCAGAAACATCCGGCTCCTGAACGTGGTGATTAGTATCGCAAATCGTAAATAACGAAACATATTGTTTTGGATTTACCCGCAGCAAGGCAGTTGAATTGCGGTAATTACCCTCTCCCTAACCCTCCCCCGCAAGCGGGGGAGGGGACGATCACCCTCTCTCCCGCTTGCGGGAGAGAGTTGGAGAGAGGGTTTTCGCAATTAACAGGCCGTGATACTAGTATCGCAAATCGTAAATAACGAAACATATTGTTTTGGATTTACCCGCAGCATGGCAGTTGAGTTACGGTAATTACCCTCTCCCTAACCCTCTCCCGCAAGCGGGAGAGGGGACGGCCACCCTCTCTCCCGCTTGCGGGAGAGAGTTGGAGAGAGGGTTTTCGCAATTAACAGGTCGTGATACTAGTTCATAAAATAACAGCAGCCAGATGTTATTGACGTGCATCAAGACTGGAAAGCCGCTCTGAACCGGTTTAAAATTCGGTTTGAGGCACATAATCAGACGCAGTGCCCCACGCGCTCCCAACTTCGAGCTGAATAGCCGAATATTTTTTGCAGTCATCACACAAGTTTTAATAGAGATAAATAATTCATGTCCAAAATTGTTATTGCTGCATTGTATAAATTTGCCAAACTCCCTGACTACCGCGAGATACAGATCGGTTTATTCGATTTTTGCGTGGCGCAAGGGATCAATGGAACAATTTTACTGGCTGCGGAAGGCATTAACGGAACGGTCGCCGGTACACGCGCAGGGGTGGATGCATTGATGGCTTTCTTGCGGGCTGATGCGCGATTAGCGGATATCGAACACAAGGAATCTTATTCTGATGCAATGCCTTTTGACAGAATGAAGGTTCGCCTTAAAAAGGAGATCGTCACGCTAGGAGTGCCGGGCGTGGATCCGAACGAAAAGGTCGGAACCTACGTGGATGCGAAAGACTGGAATGCTCTAATTTCCGATCCGGAGGTAGTGCTAATTGATACACGAAATGGCTACGAATTCGACATAGGAACTTTTCGTGGCGCGATTGACCCCCACACCACGACATTTCGCCAGTTTCCCGAATACATCAGCAAAAATTTTGATCCCGCCAAGCATAAAAAAATTGCGATGTTTTGTACCGGCGGAATTCGGTGTGAAAAAGCGAGTTCTTTCATGCTCGGGCTGGGTTTCGAGGAGGTCTACCACCTACAGGGCGGCATCCTCAAGTATCTTGAAAATATTCCTGCTGAAAAGAGCATGTGGGAGGGCGAGTGCTTCGTCTTCGACCAGCGAATTTCTGTTGGACAGGATTTGAAAGTAGGCACGCATGATCAATGCTTCGCCTGCCGCCATCCCGTTTCACAGGATGAACAGGCGTTACCCAGCTATCAAGCTGGCATATCTTGCGTGCATTGCTTTGATACCCTGCCGCAAAAAACTCGTGACCGTGCGATTGAGCGGCACAAACAGAATGAACTGGCACGAAATCGCGGTGGCTCACATATCGGCGTGTCGCAAAAAAAGCAAACAGAAACGCAAAGCGAGAGCTGATGCGGTTGATGGCTATTTACACGCTAGTAGATCGTTGCGTTAAAATAACTACAAATAATCCGTTCGGCCTGACCCTTCGACTTCGCTCAGGACTGAAGGCATTGTCGAATGCCGATATTACAAATAGTCCGTTCGGCCTGAGCTTGTCGAAGGCTAGTTCTGGCGCGGGACTAACGGTTCGACAAGCTCACCGCGAACGGTAATGTGGTTTTGCTGGAATGCACCACTAGTTAGAAACTAAACCCATTGCGTGATTGAAAGCCACAGCTTTCTTCTTGAAGAAAATAAACAAAATATATTCTCGACATCGGCGCGCAATTGATGACATCATCCAAAGTTGCCAGTCATTGTGAGATCAATGATTCTGACTTTTAAACTTATACCCGCAGCGTTAATTAGATTTGCCGCTAGCCACGATTAAAATAACGGAGAGAAATTATGAAGGCATCATCACCCGCAGCGGCAGTTACTAAAGACTTTGAGGATGGCGAAAAGCTTATAGCCAGCAAAGACTATGCTAAAGCCCTAAAGTCATTCAAAAAAGCTGCCGAGCAGGGACATGCACTAGCGCAAAACTATATGGGGCTCATCTACGCAAAAGGCCTGGGCGTTACCCAGGATTTTCAGAAAGCAGAGCCTTGGTTTCGCAAGTCAGCAGAGCAGGGAGAGCCACTGGCCCAAAATAATCTTGGGCTCATGTATGCCAAAGGCGAAGGTGTTGCACAGGATTACCAACAGGCTGTGTTCTGGTTGACCAAAGCCGCAGAGCAGGGAAATTCGGAAGCGCAATATAATCTGGGGTTCATGTACGCAAAAGGCCAAGGCGTCAAACAGGACGACCAGCAGGCTGTATTCTGGTTTCGCAAGGCAGCAGAGCAGGGCGATGAAGTGGCCCAATACAACCTGGCCTTCATGTATGAAAAAGGAATTGGCGTTGAACAGGATTACGAGCAAGCCGTATTTTTATACAGCATGGCTGCCGGGCAGGGAAGTACAGATGCCCAACTGAATTTGGGTGGCTTGTATGACACCGGTGAAGGGGTAGAGCAGGATCAAAAGCAGGCTGTGACTTGGTGGACCAAGGCCGCAGACAAGGGGCACGCGGTTGCACAAAACAATTTGGGGCTTATGTATGCGCAGGGTCATGGCGTTGCACAGAACTACGTCGAAGCGCATAAATGGTTCAGTCTGGCCAGTGAGGCTGGTGATGAAAGTGCAAAAAATGGACTGGAGATTGCCGAATCGATTATGACGGCCGCCCAAATTGCCGAAGCGAAAGAACTGGTAAGTGATTGGAAAGAATCTCGCGCCTAATATCACGGCCTGTTAATTGCGAAAACCCTCTCTCCAACTCTCTCCCGCAAGCGGGAGAGAGGGTGGCCGTCCCCTCTCCCGCTTGCGGGAGAGGGTTAGGGAGAGGGTAATTACCGCAACTCAACTGCCATGCTGCGGGTAAATCCAAAACAATATGTTTCGTTATTTACGGTTTTCGATACCAGGTGTTGGTGATCGGTGGTCGAATTACATTGAAGGTTTCATAAAAGCAAGAGTCTGCCCAGATGGGTAAAAGGCATGTTGTGGCAGATCCTTCTTGCTTAAGACGAGCTAACCCGCAGCAAAAGTTTTCTCGCATCCAACCTCGTTTAAACCTGGCCTTATTTAGAAATTTTAATTTTTGACCGCGCCAATTTCCCCTGTTTTGCTTTAAAGAAAAGACAATCATGGCGAAAGCAAAAATAATATATAGCTGCACTGAATGTGGCGGGCAGGTTTCCAAATGGCAGGGGCAATGCCCGCATTGCACGGCTTGGAATACGCTGGTGGAAAGTGTGGCGGAATTGGAAACTGGCGGAAAAAACCGCTACAGCTCGCTGTCAACAACGAGCAAGATGCAGACGCTGGCCGAAGTTGGGGCGGAAGAAGTGTTGCGCACACCAACCGGAATTGCCGAGTTTGACCGCGTTTTGGGTGGCGGTTTGGTGAGTGGTGGCGTGGTATTGATAGGCGGTGATCCCGGAATAGGTAAATCAACCCTGCTATTGCAAGCGCTGGCCCATCTCGCGTCACATAAAAAAGTTTTGTATGTCAGCGGCGAGGAATCGGCGCAGCAAATTGCCTTGCGCGCCAAGCGGCTTTCGCTGGATGCGCGTGGAATGTACCTGCTGGCTGAAATTCAGCTGGAAAAAATACAGGCTGTCATCAAGCAGGAAAAACCCGACGTGGTGGTGATTGACTCCATTCAGACCCTATATTCCGAACAGCTTACATCGGCCCCCGGCTCGGTCGCGCAGGTGCGTGAATCCGCAGCGCAACTCACGCGCATGGCGAAGAGCACCGCAGTGACCATGATTCTGGTCGGCCACGTCACCAAGGATGGGTCGTTGGCCGGGCCGCGTGTGCTGGAACATATCGTCGATACCGTGCTTTATTTCGAGGGCGATACCCACTCCAGCTTTCGCATGATCCGCGCGTTCAAAAATCGCTTCGGTGCAGTAAACGAACTCGGCGTGTTCGCCATGACCGAAAAAGGTTTGCGTGAGGTGAGCAACCCCTCCGCCTTGTTTTTGTCGCAGCATGGCGCGCAAGTGGCGGGTTCATGCGTGATGGTGACGCAGGAAGGTACCCGTCCGTTACTGGTCGAAATCCAGGCCCTGCTGGATGAGGCGCACGCGCCCAATCCGCGCCGCCTTTCATTGGGCCTGGAACAAAACCGATTGGCCATGTTGCTGGCCGTACTGCACCGCCATGCAGGCATTGCCTGCTTTGATCAGGACGTGTTTATCAACGCGGTGGGCGGAGTGAAAATTACCGAGCCGGGTGCCGATTTGCCCGTATTGCTGGCCATCGTCTCTTCGCTGCGCAATAAACCGCTGCCGGAAAAACTGGTGGTATTTGGGGAAGTCGGCCTGGCTGGCGAAATACGTCCGGTGCAACGTGGTCAGGAACGCTTGCGCGAGGCTGCCAAATTAGGTTTTACTCTGGCTATTATTCCCAAGGCCAATGCACCGAAACAGAAAATTGCTGGCATGGAAATCATTGCGGTGGAGCGGGTGGAGGATGCAGTGGCGAAAATGCGCTAGCGATGTAAATCGTAAATAACGACATATATTGTTTTGGATTTACCCGCAGCATGGCAGTTGAATTGCGGTAATTACCCTCTCCCTAACCCTCCCCCGCAAGCGGGGGAGGGGACGATCACCCTCTCTCCCGTTTACGGGAGAGAGTTGGAGAGAGGGTTTTCGCAATTAACAGGTCGTGATATTAGTTCCGCGCCAATACCGGTCTTCGAGCTGCCCGTTCCCTGAAAAACCCTAGCCTGCGCGGACTAGAAATCCAATGTTCCCCGCTCACTCGAACCCCAGTACATCCTCGGCCAGACAATCCGGGCCATAGCGCTCAACGAGAAAATCGATCTCGGCAAGCAGGCTCTCCTCGCCATCGGCTTCGATGACGCCGTTGCCAACCAGGTGCGCCAGCCAGCCATTGGTCATGGCTTCGCGAACGGTTTCGAGGGTGGGCGCAATATCCACCCCGCTGTTATCCAGAATCGATTCGATCACCTCGGACAGCTCCTGGCTCGCCTTGACTGTGGTGAAGTCAGCTGCGAAAGCATCCTCACCGAATTCATCGATCAGCGCCTCAATCTCGGCATAGATCGATTCCTCATCGCCAAAGTCGTGCCGCTCCGCCTCAATACCCTGCTCGGCGAGCTGCTCCCGCAGTTTGTCCCGCACCAGTGCCAGCGTTACAGGCTCCTCGATATCGGCATCATTAACGATCGCTTCCATGGCCTCCGCCAGCTCTTCACTGACGCGGCTCTCGGGTTCAATAGATAAGGGCAAGATTGATCTCCTTCGCAAAATATTTTGGGTAGACCCGATTCGAATATCGAGTTTAATCCTGGGCGAACCGGCTTGATATGTGGTCTGAAATGCCCGCCCGGCCTGCAAAAACGGAAAGGAATTTCAAAGCATATTTTCAATTTCTGCGAATTGAAAATACACGTTATCAATCCGCGCAGTCAAGGCATTTTTATTGCGGTATGGATATTTCAGAATAGCCGGATAGGGCTTACTGCAGCGCGCACATCACCACACCTTCATTGATCCAACCGCGCGCCACTACTTCCTGAATCGCTGTTTGATTGCTGGTGATCCGGTGGTTGCTGTCTATGCCTGTGCTGAATCCGTTGTTATAGGCGCGATATACCGGCGAGGTGTGAGCGGGGCATGCGCCATTGATGGGCACCGTCGTCAGGAAGTCCAGACTCTCGAAATTCCAGCGCTTTTGTGTTGCAGGAGTTGTCGCCTGCAATTGCTTAAGCTGCGCGCATTCCTCCTCGCTAGCGGTATAGAAGTGGGAGTTTGGTCCGGGCGAAACGCTTCCGTAGAATCGGCAAACAGGCACAATCCCGCCAGACATGAAGGTAATGCCAGTGCGCTGCCAGTGCCCGACTGCTCCGCTGTCAACAAAAGCCTGTTCGCCGGGATTGGCCGCAATGAAGTAGTGATCCAGATCGGGATTGAAATATTCGACGACTGTGCCGGCGGGGGAAATGATGGAAAAGGTCGCGTTCACACTTTTGGGCGTATTCAGGGCAACAGAACAGGTAGCGTTGGTGCCACTGCATGCTCCGCTCCAACCGAAAAAAACAGAATCCGAAGCCGGCGTGGCGGTAAGCGTTACATTGGCTCCCTGGGTAAAAGGCGCGCTGCACCTCGTCCCGCAATTGATTCCGCTCGGGGACGAAATTACCGTACCGCTGCCGGTACTAAGCTTGCTGACAGACAGTAAAAACGTCGGGCCGGCGTTCAGCCATTGGTGAAGTGCTGCGCTGTATGCGACATCAAAGCGGCCATACTCATCCGACCCACTGCCAAAGCAGCTTGAATCCCCGCCCCTCAACTGACCAATCAAATAATGGGCGTTACCGATTGCCTCGAATAAACCGCCGCCACTACTGCCACCTTCTGTAAGCCCGGAAGTATAGGCAACATCAAGAAATTTCCCGGTGGTTTTATTGGCGAACGTGCAATCAAAACTCTCCGTGCTCGGATCTGTGGCAGTGCAGTCCTGAAAAGATTGAAACCTGCCGAAACTTATTTTCTGCAAATCGCCTTGTGGATGATGAATGCCCGCCACGTAAGCATACAGTTCAGGCGCGCTCGGGGACCATCCTGCATAGACCGCTCCGGCAGGTGGAATCTTGCTCAGCTGCATGAATGAGGTGTCGGTTGACTCGCTGTTATAGAGCAACGTTGCGCCACCGGTACGTGTCAGGACTGCTGGATTAAGCGTGCCACTGTTGCAGGCCGCAGAGCGATAAAACCAGAAGGATTGCAGTGTCGATGCCACTGTCTGATTGTTGATGCAGTGATTGGCGCTTAGAAAATAAGGTGTACCGCTTGACGCAGCATCATTGAGCAGCGTTCCAGAGCATTGATAACTAATGCCAGAATCGACGAAGATTATTTTTGCAGTGGATTTGCTTTCAGAACTCCATTCGCTGTAGCACGACACATCAATTTCACAGCTATCCGCCTGTCCAATCCTGGAAACCTTTACTCCCGGCGCAGCCCGGAAAGCGTCAAAAAAAAAATGAGAAACGCCGGGAATTGCGATTTCAAGATTATCCGGGCTGACACCTGACGGTAATTCGATTTCCAAAGTCACTTCTTCGCCCTCGATATGAGGCGACCAGTAAGTACGGGCCGCGTCGCTGCTATCGCCTGCATCCAAATTGCGCTGGATAGTCTCCAATATCTCTTTGCCGGCAATTTCGTAGGCGACTCCTGCCCCCTGTGAATAGAAGCGGAAAATGGCTTCAATCGGCAAGCGGCGCACCAGAATGCCCAAGCGAATTCCCGTAGCCTGTGGTGAAGTAATACTGATCGCCGCAATCTTTCCGCCCTGGGGCGTGTTCTGCCACTTTAGTCTGGTTGCCGTATCAGTAGTATTTTTCAGTTCCGGAACATCGCGGCCAAAGCCGATTTTGCGGGGCGTACCGGGGCGCGAAACAACATTAGTTTCGGCAGTTTTTTTCTCTATAGAAAGGGCGCCAATCGAGATCGAATGCGGTGGGGGAGAAATGCTGCTGCGACGGGGCGTTAACGGCGAGAAGTCTGTGTCAGCGGGTGCTGGCCGAGTGAAAGATTCCACCCGGCCAGTAAGGGGCTCAAATGGCTGCGCGTGGGATGGGGTGGAAATGATAGTCAGTAACACCCACAAGGCAGTTACGACATTGGAGTTAAAGTTGCCTGGCATGATTTGTTTTGCGTTTTTTAGATCAATGAATTTTATAACACACTATACCTAACCCCATAATGTTTGGTTAGACCCGGATAATCCATTAGGAAATTTAACCGGCATCTCCTTTGCAAAAGGGGGGATGCATCGTCATCGCGCGAATCAGGTCTAATGGCCCCCTGTGTCTGGGTTAAAGAGATTCCGTTCGCCCAGAGTATGATATTCGCCCGCAGGTCGAAAGGCGTTGGCAAGAAACAGGGCAGCCCCAGCCCCGCTCGTCCTGAGCCTGTCGAAGGATGTTTCGGTGCTGTTCGGTCCAATTTTGGATAGCGTTTCGCAGCACTACAAATCAAATGATGCCTTGACGTGGAGGACGATTGTGCATACACTTCAACAATGAAGATCGACTGGAATCTATCCAAGGCAAAGGCAAACATCATTGAGCATGGGGTCAGTTTCGGTGAAGCTGCGACAGTATTGACTGACGATTACGCCTTAACGCGTGAAGACCCCGATGTGGTTGATGAGCAAAGATTCGTCACCTTGGGTATGAGCGCAACCGGAAGCTTGCTCGTTGTCGTCTACACGCACAGGGAGCCAAACGTCTATCGAATCATTTCTGCTTGGAAGGCACATAAACGACAAAGGATTCAATATGAAAAAAATCGCCGCTGAACCGTATCGTGATATCGAATTTTCCAAAGCAACACAGGGCGCTGTCATCCAGCCTGCTGTGGGAAAAACGAAGATATCCATTCGTCTTGACAACCATGTCATCGAATATTTTCGTGGTCTGGTTGATGCTAATGGTGAGGGTAATTACCAAACGCTGATCAATGATGCATTGGTTACTTATATCCAACAACGTTCACTACTTGAAGTTGTGCGCCAAGTTATTCGCGAGGAAATTACTCCTACAAAAACAAAGCTACGTACTGTGCGCGGCAGTACCGTTCATGCATAACGGCTAACGAGCAAGGTTGGTCAAGCCCGGTGAGGCTGCTGTGAATCTGCTTGTTATGAAAATATCTCTCTGAATAATCCATTAGGAAATTTAACCGGCATCTCCTTTGCAAAAGGGGGGATGGATCGTCATTACGCGAATCAGGACTAATGGATTATCCGGATTAAAGAACATACGTTCGATACCGCACAGATAACCAATCTAACTTTAGCCTAGTATCGCAAAGCGTAAATAACGAAACCTATTGTTTTTGGATTTACCCGCAGCATGGCAGTTGAGTTGCGGCAATTGCCCTCTCCCTAACCCTCCCCCGCAAGCGGGGGAGGGGACGATCACTCTCTCTCCCGCTTGCGGGAGAGAGTTGGAGAGAGGGTTCTAGCAATTAACAGGTCGTGATACTAGAATAAACACTTGAATAAGCGTCAGGGTGGGTCGCCCTATCTACAGCTTGGGCAGCCAACAGTGTGGGGGTATTCCGAAATTGCGCGAACTACTGGAACACATCCTACCGCAACCGGGCGAATTTTATTCGCCCCTACGTGACACCGGATTTAACCGGATTGTGATCAGGAAAACACATGAGCAAGAAGCCAATCGAGCCAGACCCGCTCCGCACGAAAGCTGAAACGCAGCTTTCCCGCGCGCCTGAAAAAGGCGGGACACCGCGCCCTGCCGAGGAAACTCTGCACGAGCTCCAGGTGTATCAGGTTGAACTGGAGATGCAGAACGAGGAGTTGCGGAAGGCACAGGTTGAACTGGAAAAGTCTCGCGACTTATACGTGGATTTTTATGATTTCTCCCCCGTTTGCTATATCACTCTCAACCAGGAGGGCGTGATCGACGAAATCAATCTTACCGGCGCCAGGCTGCTCGGAGTGGAACGCGGCAAGCTGATACACCGCCACTTCTTTTCTTTCGTTGCCCCCGAAGACCGCGACCGCTGGTATCTCCATTTTATGTCTGTGCTAAAACACGACGATACAAAGGACTGTGAATTATTGTTCCAGCGCAACGACGGGTCAAGCTTCTTTGCCCAGTTGAATTGCTTGCATTTGAAAAATGATGTAAAGAAATCAGCGGTGCGCATGGTAATGACTGACATCACCGAGCGCAAGCAGGCCGAAGCCGAACTCCAACAATACCGCGATCATCTGGAAGAACTGGTAGCCGCACGCACCAGCGAACTGGATCGCGCTCGATGCCGCCGAAGCCGCCAACCGCGCCAAAAGCACCTTCCTCGCCAGCATGAGCCACGAATTGCGCACCCCGCTGAATGCCATCCTCGGCTTCTCCAGGC
>CAMCFJ010000025.1 GCA_945874105.1 Candidatus Nitrotoga sp. CP45
GGATTCTCGTTTCACCAAAGCCATCCTGTTTTGAGTTTATCGAAACGAGAGTGATGGTTGCTACAGTGATACCTTTCATAATCAATGTAAATTTCAATAACAAAATTATGTACACAGCAAGCGGATTGAGCGACAAGGAGCACTGCATCAAAGAATATGCACCGCTGGTAAAGCGTATTGCGCATCATTTGATGCTGCGATTGCCCAGCAGCATAGAAGTAGGTGACCTTATTCAGGCTGGCATGATGGGGCTTTTGGAGGCAGCTGGGCGCTATGATGAGTTGCGTGGCGCGCAGTTTGAAACTTACGCCTCGCAACGCATCCGCGGTTCGATGCTGGACGAATTGCGCCAAGCCGATTGGATGCCACGCAGCTTGCGCCGCGATATGCGCCGAATTGAAGCAGCCCTCAGCAAACTACAGCAACAATTGGGCAAGCCGCCAAGTGAAACGGAACTTGCCAAGGAATTGGGCATGCCGCTGACCGAATATCAGCATATGTTGTTCACGGCGCGTGGCGCGCAATTAATATATTACGAAGATTTTCATAACGAAGGTGAAGATGATTTCTTTGAGCGTTATGATTTTGAAGGCGAGGCCAATCCGCTCGATGTGTTGCAGGATGAACGTTTTCGCGGCGCGTTGATTAAGGCAATCGAAAATTTGCCGGAACGTGAGCGCATGTTGATGGGCATGCATTATGAGCAGGATATGAACCTGCGTGAAATCGGTGATGTAATGGGCGTAAGCGAATCGCGGGTGTGCCAGTTGCACAGCCAAGCGGTAGCTCGTTTGCGTAGTTCGTTGAAAGGGCATTAATGGACAAGCTTAGCTTAGCCGGTCTGTTGCTTGGCATAGGCGGTATATTAGGCGGGCAATTACTAGAAGGCGGCGAGCTATCCATTCTATTTCAGGGCGCAGCTTTTATCATCGTATTCGGCGGTACACTGGGTGCCGTGATGCTGCAAAGCCCACTAAATATTTTTTTAGCGGGCATCAAAATGGGCCGTTGGGTGTTCGTTACACCACAATTATCCCCGCAGAAATTAATCTACCAGATTACCTCTTGGAGCAAACAGGCACAAAAGGAAGGAATACTTGTTCTGGAGCCACACATTGCCAGAAACAGCGATTCATTTGTTAAAAAAGGACTTCAGTTACTGGTGGATGGCAACAGTGCGGAAAAAATTCGAGAGGTACTTGAGATAGATAATCATACATATGAACAATTGCGATTCCAGTCTGCACGTATATGGGAATCAGCAGCAGGTTATGCGCCGACTATCGGCATTCTAGGCGCTGTGCTTGGGTTGATTCACGTCATGCAGAGTCTTGGTGAACCGTCAAAACTGGGAGCAGGTATTGCGGTTGCGTTTATTTCTACCATTTACGGTGTGGCGCTTGCGAATCTGGTTTTTTTGCCCATGGCCAATAAATTGAAAATATTGATTCTGCAACAGATAGTGATGCGAGAAATATTGGTAGATGGACTTATAGCCATCGCTAGTGGCGAGAGTCCGCGTTTCATCGAGAGCAAGTTGCAGGGATTTATTCCTTAAGCCATGGCGCGCCGGGTAAGACATAAAGAACGTGATAACCATGATCGTTGGCTGATCTCATATGCTGATTTTATCACGCTGCTATTTGCTTTCTTTGTAGTGATGTATGCAATTTCTTCGGTGAATGAAAATAAATATCAAATGTTCAGTGCCTCATTGACTTCCGCATTTGGTAAACAAATAGTCAAATCCGAAGCAACTGTTCCAACCAACGAGCAGGACGTATTGCTTAAATCCCTGGTGGACAGGAGGGACGCCAAGTTAGCCGAACAACAGCAGGAAGCCATGCAGGACATCACCAAAAATATCAATCAAGTCATGGACGCATTGGTAAAAAATGGCGAAGTTAGTGTGATGCAGACCAATCGCGGCGTAGCGATCGAAATTAATGCCAGTGCGCTATTCAACCAGGGTGATGCAGTAATACAAGGCGGTGCAATAAACATTTTGGCGGAAGTGGCGAAGGTACTGGAGCAGGTCAATCTGGCCATTGAGGTCGAAGGACATACCGATGACATCCCTATTAACACTCAGAAGTTCCCATCCAATTGGGAGTTGTCCTCGGCACGTGCCAGTAGCGTAGTGCGCCTATTTATCGAGCATGGCTTAAAGTCAGGGCACCTGAAAGCGATAGGCTCCGCCGCCAACTATCCTGTTACATCCAATGACACGGCCGATGGACGCGCGCGAAATCGCCGAATTACAGTGACAATATTGTCACCTGCCTCTGACAGAACAACCCAAACGCCTAAAAAGTCGGCCATCAAATAATACGAAACGTCTTTCCCGCTCTCATCAAGAAAGCGGAGCCGGCTCCCATGAATACCCACCTATAGAAACTGTCGGCTTATTGCGGCGCGCACATAACCACGCCCTCGTTGCTCCAACCACGTGCTTCTACCTGTTGTATGGCGGCAAGGTTGCTGGTGATGCGGTGGTTGGAATCGACGCCTCGGGCGAATCCATTGTTATAGGCGCGGTAGACCGGCACAGTCCCGGTAAGACAAGAACCATTGGTTGGCGGAGTAGAGACAAAATCCAGGCTCTCGAAATTCCAGCTCTTTATGGTGAGTTTGCGCGGATCTCCCATAGGGATTTGTTGATCTTTCAGCCCTTGGCATTCCGCCGAATCCACCGTATAGAAATGTGAGTTTGGCCCGGGTGATTGGCTACCATAGAAGCGACAGACGGGGGTGCTGCCGCCCGACTTGAAGGTATTTCCTGTGCGACTCCAGCCTAGCCCCGCGCTCCCGCCGTCGATTGCCGCTGCTTCGCTTGAGTCGGCGGTGATAAAGTAGTTGTCGAGATTGGTGTTGTAAAACTCGATCACATTTGCTGAGGTTGCTGGAGCAGAAGTTCTGGTCACCACTAAAGTAACATCATCTACAAAAAAATCGGTTGGCAAATCCGAATCAGTCGTTGCAACAAATTTAATCCTGATTGTTTGCCCCTTGTAACCACCCAGGTTGCATCCGGCACTTTGAACCCAGTCCATTGTTGCATTAAGGTTCGATAAAGATTGATTAGAACAGGTCGCATAGGTACTTGCATTAGGTGGGCTGTAAATCCTGGCTGACATGGAATCAAATGCCGTGGCGCTCGATGTTTCAAAGGTCTCAATCCAGTAATAGAATTTTAGAATGGCTCCTTGTGCATCTGCTGGAATCGTCACATCCTGGTAAAGGTTATCTACACAATTGTTATAACCACACAGCCATGCATACCAACTATTGGTAGTGGAGGGATTCAGATAGGCAGTAATTACCGGATAACCATTTGCAGTTTGCTCAGTCCATGAGACTGGCCCACTTTCAAATCCGGAATTATGAAGAATATTCGCAACCGCGCCTATGGAACCCGATTGGGTCACGGTGTAAGTCTTTCCAGCAACAGTCAAAGTTCCCGTGCGGGAACTAGTGTTGGGATTTTCTTGAAGAGCATAACTGACTGTACCGTTGCCACTACCGCTATTGCCCGACGTGACAGTTAGCCAACTTGCACTGCTGGTGCTGCTCGCGGCAGCCCACGTACAACCAGCACCAGTTGTAACTGCAATACTGCCGGTTGAACTGTTTGACCCAAATGATTTACTGGTTTCAGAAATAGCGTAGGCACACGACGTGGCTACTCCAATCGCCATCTGCAAATTAAGGCGGGGTTTGGTAATGCCGTTTTTGCTGTCTGTCACCATCTCACCGTTCGTGAGGCGGGCCACGGTTTGATCCAAAGTTTCACTCGGGAACGAAGCTCTCAGAACTGCCACTGCACCCGCCACATGAGGCGAGGCTTGAGATGTACCGCTTTCAGTTATCCCTGCCGCCAGTATCTTGGAACCTGGGGCAAGCAGAGTTAGAAACGACGCACTATTGGAAAAACAGGTGACCTTGTCGGCGGTAGTGGAGGGGTCTTGGCAACGCGATGGAAGGCCCCAATTCTGTTGCCCAATATTCGAATCATAAACTGCACCAACCGAAATAACTCCTGAAGTGGCGGCTGGCTGGAGTAAAGCATTTGTGTATCCATCATTCCCAGCCGCAGCAACGGTCAATATACCCGCCGCTCGGGCCTGATTGACTACAACGTTATAGAATCCGTTAGTCACAGGCGATGTCTGCGGTTCACTACCTAAACTTAAATTTATTGCGACGATGTTATAGGTTGCCTTATGGGCAATTACCCAATTTACTGCATCGATGATGTCTGAACGGTTGGCGGTTGAGCCACTAAACACATCCAGCGCCACGATTTTCGTTCCCGGTGCCACCCCCAGCACAATGCCGGCAACATTTGTACCGTGATGACCATCGTCATCCAACTCCCCGTCACTAAGAGCAAAGTCTTGAGCGTAAACCACCTTGCAGTTGGCTGGCACTCCAGGGGATGTGCATGAGCCAAAGGCTGAACCGGTGTAGTCCACCCCAGTATCCAACACCGCTACAGACGTTCCAGCCCCCAGATTGCCCTGGGCAGCCACTTGGGGCTGTCCGATAAGGGGCAAACTTTCAGCAAGAGCCAGTCGCTCAACGGTGTCCTCGTAAACGCCCACGACGCCTGGATGGGCAAGCAGTTTGTCGAGTGCTTCCCTGGAGTGAATACGGACAAAACTCAATGGAAGATGGCTGTAGTCCTTCAGAACCGTGGCTTCATGCGATCCAAAGACGGAATGGATTTCTTGTTTTTTCTCGGCGTAGCGGGCAGCCTTGTGTTCAACCATAAGGTTGTGATGCGATGCTAGCCCCATCTCCAATGCCAGTATCTGTGCTTCTTTCTGCGTTGCACTGTCATCGTAAACCACTATGAAATCATGTGACGTTCCGGCGTTCATCTTCTCTAAAAGTTGCAAAGATGCCTTGCCCTTGCTTCCGCCAGGCACTTGGGCATAAGCAAAATTTGCGCTCAACAAAATAGCCACAAGGAGTGACGCAATCAATTGCATCGATACCTTGCCAATCGTTCCAAGCAAGCAGAAATGTTTCATGGTTTCGAATCCCGGAGAATTAAGTTTTCTTGCCTGTCCTCGTATGCTTTCACAACAGAGGGGTTTGCAAGCAATTCCTTCAGTGTCGCGGTAGAGCGAAACCGAAGGAACATGAGAGGTAGAGAGTTGTAGTTCTTGAGTATTTCAACTTGACCTGAGGGTAGCACGGAAATTACGGCCTTCTTAATTGCAGCATAATTTTTCGCCTTGAATCTCAAGGTGTCCGCGTCATCAAACATAATTCCTTTCGTTATATTTAACTCCGATGCCTGAGCCAGAATCGCAACGTCATCGAATACAACGATCAGATCTTGCTGTTCGCCGGCCGCCAGTTTTTCCCAAACAGTAAGCGGCACCTTGTCCTCACCAATAGCTGTCGCACAGCCTGTCAGCGCGTAGCATCCAATGCCTAACATTAAGACGATAAAAAAGAAACGCATTAATCGCATTTTTACCTCAATAGTTCATCAAGTTGCATTTATATGCAAAAGCACTTTCAAGAAAACTAAATTCATGTCCGCGTAGCATTTCATAATCATATTTTTTCCCGGCTCATTTCTGATGCGCGAAAGCCCCCTCGCGGCAACCCGGCCAATCTCAGCCATGGAGGATATGCCTGGAAGTTGAACTGACATATTATAAATAAAATCTTCAGATTTCATGTTTGAATAGTTTGTCGATCTATTCTTGATCTACCTTCAATACCAAGTTCAGGTAACATTGGAATACAAAATAATGAATGCCATTTACCTGGTCTCCAGAGTTGCATATGAATTCCTCAGAATTTCAGAAAAAAACCTTTCTACTCCTGTTAACTGTAGTCTCCATTGCATTCGTCTGGATCATATGGCCTTTTTTCGGTGCAGTTTTTTGGGGTACCGTCCTTGCCATAATGTTTGCGCCCCTCTATCGTCGTCTGCTCGCTGTAACGCGTGGCAGGCAAAATCTGGCAGCGCTCGCCACTTTGGTGCTTTGTCTGGTTATCGTAATTTTACCGCTGACGTTTATTACCGCTTCACTCGTGCAGGAGGGAATCAATTTTTACCAAAAACTACAGTCGGGAGAGTTGCATTTTGGCACGCATTTGCAGCAGGTCATTAATGCCTTGCCGCGATGGATGGTCGATCTGTTGGATCGTTTCGGATTCGGAAATATTTCTGCGTTGCAGGAAAAACTATCTGCCAGCATGATGGAAGGCAGTAACTTCATTGCAGCTCAGGTTTTCACTGTTGGTCAAAATACATTTGAGTTCATCGTCAGTTTTGGCATCATGCTGTATTTGCTGTTTTTCCTGCTACGAGAAGGTTCCGCTGTGTCCGGGCGAATCAGGCAAGCCATTCCATTAAGCATGGAACATAAACGGTATTTGTTCAGCAAGTTCATCACGACCCTTCGTGCGACGGTAAAAGGCAACATCGCTGTAGCTGCGGTACAAGGAGCGTTAGGTGGTGTAATCTTCTGGATTCTTGGAATTCAGGGACCATTATTCTGGGGTGTCCTGATGGCATTTCTTTCGCTATTGCCTGCCATTGGTGCAGCATTAATATGGGTACCGGTCGCAATTTATTTTTTCATCACAGGTGATATTTGGAGCGGCGTAATCCTGACCGCATTTGGCGTGCTTGTGATAGGACTGATCGATAACATTCTTCGGCCTATACTCGTCGGTAAGGACACACAAATGCCAGACTACGTAGTACTTATTTCAACGCTAGGTGGTATGGCTCTTTTTGGTTTGAACGGTTTCATCATCGGTCCGGTGATAGCAGCATTGTTCATTGCTGCATGGGATCTCTTTTCTTCGTCGAATGAAGCAGGTAAAGAGTTAAAATTGTAAATGTTCAATCTTAAAAGTGATGCCAAATTTAGGTGGCGATCAGAACTAAATTTCTCTTTGAGAAGCTGTAAATGGAGGGGTTGTTATGAAATGGGCAGTGATCTCGATTTATTTTATATCAATTTTTACCGTACATTTTCGGGGTAAGGTCCGTCTTCCTTTTTTTCGTCAGTTATTCGATCACTCATCCATCGTGGCTCCGATGAATCTGTTCATGTACCTGTTTTCAGGGGTTCCTTACACAGCCTATTTTCCTGTCAGTAACTTTCGCGGCTTGGAATTGCTGGAAGAAAACTGGGAAATAATCAGAACTGAAGCTCTTAACCTGCAAGCTTTGCATAAGATCAAATCTGCGGAAAAAAACGATGATGCCGGTTTTAATTCGTTCTTTAAAAATGGATGGAAACGCTTTTATCTAAAATGGTATGACGCCAGCCATCCATCAGCTGAATACTATTGCCCCCAAACGGTTGCACTGTTGCGTGCTATTCCGTGCGTGAAAGCCGCCATGTTTGCAGAATTGGGGCCAGGCGGAAAGCTCAATGAGCATCGCGATCCTTTCGCGGGATCACTGCGCTATCACCTTGGTTTGGTGACGCCCAATGATGATCGTTGCTTTATAGAAGTCGATGGTCAGCGCTATAGTTGGCGAGATGGGCAGGCCGTTGTCTTTGATGAAACCTATATTCATTGGGCTCAAAATGGATGCGACACCAATCGCATTATCTTGTTTTGCGACATTGAGCGTCCCATGCGCTACCGCTGGGCACAAGCGGTTAACAAATGGTTAGGCAGAACAATCGTGACCGCAGCAAGTTCGCCCAATGAAACCGGGGATCAAACAGGCGGTATCAACAAAATATTCCGATTTGTTTGGTTGGCAGGCCAGTATCGTAGAAAACTGAAAGCATGGAATCGATCTTTATATTACGTGATCAAAGGAGGATTAATTCTAGCCGTGGCCATTTTGATTATTTGGATTTGACCTTGCTTACAATTTTCCCTTTACCCAAGCCGATACAGATGCAAGCGCAGTGGCCAGAAATTCTGGTTGTGTGCCCCCTGCTTGAGCCATATCCGCACGGCCACCACCTTTTCCGCCCACCTGCTGCGCCACTGAATTAACCAATTCTCCCGCCTTTACCTTGTCGTTAATATCAGCGGTAACTCCTGCGATCAGCATCACTTTCCCATCAGCCACGGCAGCCAATACGATGGCCGCCGATTTAAGTTTGTCTTTCAGCTTGTCCAGTGTTTCGCGTAATATTTTGTTATCCGCGCCTTCCAAAAGCGCAGCAACTATCTTGACGCCATTAATTTCTATAGCCTGACTTGCCAAGTCTTCACCTTGCGAAGAAGCCAATCTGGATTTCAAGGTAGCGAGTTCTTTTTCCAGCGCTTTTATTCCATCCTGCATTTGTGCTACACGCTGAGTGAGTTCGTGTGGCTGAACCTTAAGCGCGGCGGCGACTTCATGTACTCTCGCATCCAGTTGTTGCACCCAGTTCAGCGCACCCTCCCCGGTGATCGCTTCGACGCGGCGGATGCCAGCAGCCACTCCGCTCTCCATTACAATCTTGAATAAGCCAATGTCGCCGGTGCGTTGTACATGTGTGCCACCGCATAGTTCAGTGGAAAATTCGCCCATACCTAACACGCGCACTTCATCGCCATACTTTTCACCGAACAATGCCATGGCACCGGATTTGAGTGCATCGTCATAAGCCATCACCTGCGCGCTCACCGCAGCATTCGCCTGTATGGCATGATTCACACGATTTTCCACCGCGCGGATTTGCGTATCGGTCATCGGTGCGTTGTGGCTGAAGTCAAAGCGTGTTTTGGTCTGATCAACCAGCGAACCCTTCTGTTGCACATGCGCACCCAATACATCACGTAGCGCCCGGTGCATCAGGTGCGTGACGGAGTGGTTGCGGATGGTACGCGCATGTGCAGCTTCATCGACAATAGCATCGACCAAGTCGCCCACCTTGATAAAACCACTCTTTACCTGTCCGTGGTGCCCAAACACATCGGGTTGAATTTTCTGTGTATCTTCTACAGTAAAAAGCGTTGGATTATTGGAAGATATCTGCAGCACGCCCACGTCACCCACCTGCCCACCAGACTCCGCATAAAACGGCGTATTGTCCAGCACCACAATACCTGTATCAGATGCGGACAGCTCTTGCACAGCCACGCCATCCTTGTACAACGCCACGACCTTGCCCTGCGTAACCAGTTTTTCGTATCCATGGAATTGCGTTTTCACGCCCTCGTATTCCAGCCCCGCAGCTATCTTGAACTTTCCCGCCGCGCGCGCCTGTTCGCGCTGACGTGTCATGGCCTCATTAAAGCCAACTTCATCAACTATGACACCATGCTCACGACATACATCCTGTGTCAGATCAAGCGGAAAACCAAAGGTGTCGTGCAAAGTAAAAGCAATATGTCCCACAAGGATTTTGGGTTGAAGTAACTTGCCCTCACCGCTATCCTTTCCACTGCCCGATCCGGCATCAAAACCAAGGCCACCCGTCACGACTTTATCGAGCGCTACTTCAAGCATTTTCATACCATGCTCAATGGTCTCAAAAAAACGCTCTTCCTCGATACGTAGCACCTCAGTTACCCGCGTTTTCGCTGCGACCAACTCGGGATACGCCCCGCCCATTTCCCTGGCAAGATCAACTACTATCTTATGGAAAAAGGCTGCGCGACAACCCAGCTTATAACCATGCCGGATGGCGCGGCGGATAATGCGGCGCAACACATAACCGCGCCCTTCATTGCCGGGAATCACGCCATCCACAATCATGAAAGAACAAGCACGAATATGATCAGCGATCACCTTGAGCGAGTTATTGGTAAGGTCGCTGGTGCTCGTCTCACGCGCCGCCGCGCAAATAAGATTTTGGAACAAGTCAATATCGTAGTTGGAATGCACGTGTTGCAATACTGCCGCGATGCGCTCCAATCCCATGCCAGTATCCACCGATGGCTTGGGCAACGGGTGCAACACACCGCTCTCATCGCGGTTGTATTGCATGAAAACCAAGTTCCAGATTTCAATATAGCGATCACCATCGGCCTCCGCACTTCCCGGAGGACCGCCCCAGACATCAGGTCCATGGTCGTAAAATATTTCCGAACATGGACCGCATGGGCCGGTATCTGCCATCTGCCAGAAATTATCGGAGGCATAACGCGTGCCATGATTGTCCCCGATACGCACAATGCGCTCGACAGGTACGCCCACTTCATTAGACCAGATGTCAAAAGCCTCATCATCCTCGGCGTAAACGGTTACCCACAGCTTGTCAGCTGGCAACTTATAAACCTCGGTGAGCAATTCCCAGGCATATCTGATGGCAATGTGTTTGAAATAGTCCCCAAAACTGAAATTACCCAACATCTCGAAAAATGTATGATGCCGCGCGGTATAGCCCACGTTCTCCAGGTCGTTGTGTTTGCCACCCGCACGCACACAGCGCTGCGAAGACGTAGCGCGAACATATGGACGCTTGTCGTGGCCGAGGAAACAGTCTTTGAACTGCACCATGCCGGAGTTGGTGAACAACAAGGTAGGGTCATTGCCCGGCACCAATGGACTGGAAGTCACGATAGTGTGCTCTTTGGAGGCAAAGTAATCCAAAAATTTCAGACGGATTTCGCTGCTGTTCATCTGTTCACCAATCTTAAAAAAAGCAATTATTCTTATGCTGCATAAGGGGCGAATAATACCATCCGACACTACCAGGCTGCACCCCCCATTTCATATAGCAGGCAGATGGTGAAAGCGACGAAACCATTTTCAGATGAGTTTAATGATGGAGCTAATCCGATAAAGATATCAAACAAGTCATCCTGGATGGCGTTTGCTATGGGGCAACATATTCGAGCATTTCTCCAGGATCCGGATAAAAATAATCTTTAGGCTGACCTTTTTCCGCTTAAAGCTCGAACAACCCCTTGCCTGAAGAAAGAAGCTTGGTGAATTCCTCCGCACTTACCGGTTTACTGAAATAATAACCCTGTATCTCATCACATCCTTGCTGTTTCAGGAAAGCCAATTGTTCGGCGGTTTCCACCCCTTCGGCGATAACTTTCAGCTTGAGACTGTGAGCCATTGAAATAATGGTACTTACAATCACCGCATCATCCGTGTCTGTCGCCAAATCACGCACAAACGATTGATCAATCTTGAACTTATCAATTGGAAAGCGCTTGAGGTAGCTTAAGCTGGAATAGCCCGTGCCGAAGTCATCCACCGATATCTTCAGCCCCATCGCCTTCATGTCCTCCAGCAATAAAATTGCGGCTTCCGCATCCTGCATGACGACACCCTCGGTAATTTCAAGCTCCAGGCCAGACGGAGCCAAGCCGCTTTCATGCAGAACATCCTTAATTATTTCGCCGAGATTCTTCTGGCGGAACTGCACCGCCGAAAGATTTACCGCCATGGTAATTTTCATCAACCCCTGCTTGCGCCACTCCTGGTTCTGGCGGCAAGCCTCGCGCAACACCCATTCGCCCATTGGAGGAATCAGACCGTTCTCTTCTGCAATGGGGATGAACTGCGTTGGCAAGACATTCCCAAACATGGGGTGATCCCAACGAAGCAGCGCTTCCGCGCCGATGATGCGACCGCTTTGCAAATCCACTTGTGGCTGGTAAAGCAGAAATAATTCATTCCGTTCCAAGGCGTGACTCAACTTATTCTTGATCGCCATTCGTTCAAGTGTACGTCGGTTCATTTCATAGGTGAAGAACTGGTAATTATTTCGCCCGTTTCCCTTGGCTTGATACATCGCGGCGTCAGCATGTGCTATCAGAGACTCACTGTCTTTCCCATCTTCCGGGAACACACTGATACCGATGCTGGTAGTCACCTCAATGTCATTGCCATCAATCACACAAGGACCGGCAACGGACGTCAGGAGCTTTACGGCAATCGTGGCGATATCATCCATATTTTCTATATATGGCAACATGATGGCAAATTCGTCGCCGCCTAGCCGACTTACCGTGTCACTAACTCGAGCGACACTACTAATGCGACCGGCTACAACCTTTAACAGCTTATCACCGACAAGGTGGCCCAATGTGTCGTTGATAGCCTTGAAGCGATCCAGATCAAGGAACATAACAGCCACCTTGCGCTGTTCACGTCCAGCGTGGGCAATCGCCTGTGTTAGGCGATCATGCAGCATCATGCGATTGGGAAGATCGGTGAGAAAATCATGCTGCGCAATATAGACCATGTGCTCTTCAGCCGCTTTGCGCTCGCTGATATCGGAAACCACCGCAATATGGTGACTAAATTCGCCCCGTTCGTCCTTCATCGTGCTGATGCTCAACCATTCGACGTAACTCTCTCCGTTCTTGCGGCGATCTGATATCTCGCCCTGCCAGCGGCCAGTCTTATTGATGCTCTGCCACATCTTGTCGTAAAACACCTTGTCCATCAAACCAGAATGAAGCATTCGCGGGTTATTGCCAATCGCTTCAGCAGCGCTGTAACCGGTAATGGAAGAAAAAGCCGGGTTGACCGACACAATATTGTTAGTTGAATCTGTCACTACTACGCCTTCATTGATCGTATCAAATATGCGCGCGAACAGTCGAAGCTGTTCCGTGGCCTCTTTTCGTTCGGTAATATCCTCGATCACTTCAATAAAATAATCCGGCTCACCAGTGACAGTGCGAGTAAGCGACGATGTAAGACTGACCCAAACCAGCGAACCGTCCTTGCGCACATAGCGTATTTCCTTGGTAGAGCTGGGAACCTCGCCGGCCAGTAGCTTCTGCCTACTGTCCAGTTCGTCCGGCATATCGTCGGGGTAAGTGATGCTCGGACGATCGCGTGTCAGAAGTTCTTCCTCAGCATAACCAGTGATGAGGCACAGCTTGTGGTTGACGCGCAGCCAGCGGCCATCCAGCCCGACATGTGCGATGCCAACCGCAGCCTGTTCGAACGTCGCGCGGAAGCGCTGCTCGGATTGGAAATGAATGCGCCGCGCCTGTGCCGCCTGCAACTCGCGTTCAATGGCGGGAATCAGACGCTTCAAATTGCTCTTCAGCAGGTAATCATGCGCCCCGGCCTTGATCGCTGCCACTGCCAAGTCTTCACCGATGGCACCGGAAATAATAATAAACGGCAAATCACGTCCGCTTTGCTGCACAATTTTTAACGCAGCAAATGAGTCAAAATTTGGCATAGCGTGGTCGGAAAGCACCACATCCCACTCACCCTGATGCAGGGCCTGACTCAAGCCGTCTGCGCTGTCTACCCTCACATGAATAAGTTCATAGCTTTGCTGTAAATATCGCGTCAGCAATAGTGCGTCATCTTCCGAATCCTCAATGATCAGCGTATGCAATAACGGCTTGTTCATTTCGCGCGCCTAGCTGCTGGAGGAGCTTCGTTGATTGCCAACCAATATCTACCGAGGCTGCGCACCGCCTCAGTGAATTGATCGAAGTCCACCGGCTTTAGGATATAGCTGTTGAGACCCAGCTTGTAGCCCGCTATCAGATCTTGCTCTTCGCGCGAGGAGGTGAGAATCGCCACCGGCAACAGCGCAGTTAGTGGATTTGCGCGCAGTTGCTTCAATACTTCAAGGCCATCCACTTTAGGCAATTTCAAATCCAGCAAGATTAGCGTCGGCATCACATTCAGGTCACGCCCCGCATATTTTCCTTTTCCAAACAGATAATCGAGTGCTTCCGCACCATCACGCGTCACCACCACTCCGTTGTCGATACGGTTTTGCTTGAACGCACGCAGGGTAAGCGCTTCATCATCGGGATTGTCCTCGACCAGCAAAATAAATTTTTTACCCATGCTGCTCCCTTATTTATCGAACACTAAAATTCTATTGCAAAGTGAAATAAAATGTCGCGCCCTTGTCTGGTTCCCCTTCCGCCCATACTCTCCCACCATGGCGATGAATGATGCGCTGCACAGTGGCCAATCCAATCCCTGTGCCAGGAAATTCGGTCATGGCATGCAACCGCTGAAACGCGGCAAAAAGTTTGCCGACGTATGCCATGTCGAATCCTGCGCCATTGTCACGCACGAAGTACACAGATGCTCCGACTTGGTGGGTGACACCAATTTCTATACGTGCTTGTTCGCGTTTAGAAGTAAATTTCCACGCATTGCCCAATAGATTCACTAGCGCTACTTTCAGTAAGTGGGCATCGCCCCGCACCATCATTCCTGGCGTGCAGACGAATTCCACGCGACGTTCGGGTTGTGCCTGTTGCAATTCGTCGACCACTGTCTGTGCCAACATGGTCAAGTTTACCGTCTCAAATTTCATTTCACTGCGTGTGACGCGCGATAGATTAAGCATATCGTCAATCAACTGCCCCATGCGCTGGGTAGCAGCGCGTACCCGCTGCAAATAATCTTTGCCCACTTCGTCCAACTGCACACTATAGTCGTCAAGCAAGGCTCGGCTGAAGCCGTCTATGCTGCGTAGCGGCGCGCGCAAATCATGCGACACCGAATAGCTGAATGCCTCCAATTCTTGATTGGCCGCAGCCAGCTGAGTGGTGCGCTGCGCTACTTGCTCCTCCAAATCAACTGACACGCGCCGTAAGCGAGTAATTACCAGTGTCAGCGCCCCCAACCCCAGCGCAAGCAACATACCAAAGAGAATGAAAATGTCGCGCAGATCAGTGTGACTTTGCGCCACCACACTGTCTAATGGTCGAATAATTTCCAGCACTCCGCGCACATCGCCTACTTTCCAGTCATGCTTAGGGCTGTCCGGGCGTGCGTTGTGGCAGCTTATGCATTCTGCGCGCATTACATCCGCGGTAGCGTAACGTAGCGATGCGCGTCCCTGGAAGTCTTCAAAACGGTAGTAGGGCTGCTGCGGATTCGCCTGCAATGCTTCCAAAGCCTGCCGTTCAAAATCATCATGCGCACCGCTATCCTTACGCCAAGGAAAGGGGTAATTGCTGTATAAACGCACCACCATGCCAGAACCGTGCAGGCTTATCCTTCTGCCGAGTTCCATACTGAAGGTAGCGGGTAACGGGATAGCCCCCGGCTTGTGCAGGTAGTCGTGCGTCACTTCAATATTGCTTCCGCTTACGCGATCCACAACTTCAGAAGTGTATAAGTTGCGCAGTTCCTTCAGCGACTCTGCATGCAGAGTAATACCCTGTAGTGCGGCGGATTGCACCAAAGTGGTAGTGGCGTGAGACAAATACCACAAAGCTAGCAACGTACCGCTACAAAGGATAATGCTTAACACCAGAATGGTGTGCTTATAGAGCGGGATCAGGCACGCGGCCCAAAACCTTTTCAATCGTTGACCCAAGTCGGATGAAACTACTGATGACTTTGCTGATCGCATGGCGCATCCCCCTCCAGACATACAGCTAGAATAATTGGGAAATTACTATAAGTTAAGCGTTTATTGATTCTGCCTTACCATTGCCACTCTACGCTGGCAGCAGTGGTTGGGCAAGCGGGCGGAGAGGTGGCTCCGCATAGCAGTGAATATTTCCCATTTCTTAAAGTGTAAATCTTGCGGTTAATGCCCACGCTGCTTTGAGCAGCACAGGCAGATTGTCGAAACAGAACATCTGGTGCTTGGCCGCCATCAGCACGATACCAGACGGCCGGGAACTCTCTACCTGGGCTACATAGAACCTCAGAACCAGTAACGTTTCGATGCTTCAAATCGGTCAAATAAGGAATTTTTCGGGTAACTGACAATTTCCGGGTAAAGTCCGATTACATAAAACTATTTACACCTTCTGGTTAACTGGTACTATACGCAAGTCAAGGTGACCTTGATCCTATATCACTATCCTTCCAACTTCATATTTAGGAGCTTTTCATGAAAAAGAGTCTTATAAATATCACCATTATGTCCTGCTTTGCATTGGGTGTTTCCTTGGCGAACGCTGATTCCATGGTTGGTGTTACTACTTCTGGTGTATATACCAACACTGGGCAATCCTATGGCCCATCTGGTGGCAGAGTCCAGAACAACGGCGCAGATGGCCGGGTTCAGGCAAGTGGAACTAGTTTTGAGATTGCGACACAACCGCCTGAAGGTTACCGTTACTCTCATGTTTCCAATCAAACCAATATTGTTCAGTCCGGACCTAATGGACCATTCAATCAATTGGGAAATCCAGGAATGAACTCACAAGAGCGTTACCCCATGGGCAGGTAGTAAACTACGTTTAGTAGCAATGAATGAACAAATTCGTTTAATAGTAAGGCCAGCTTAATGCTGGCCTTACTTATTCTACCGAGAATTTTCTACGCACACAGCCAGACAAAATCCTGCCCTACTCATGATGACTTGGAAAGACGTCTAACCGCACCCAGCCAAATGCGCATGTTCCTACGAGCGCTCCTATAGTTTGAAATAACGCAGATGCCTTAACCAAGTGATTTGCATGGCAAAGATAGGGTTTTGCCAGTACTATCTTATCGAGTAAACATTTAAACCAGCACACAAACTCATGGGCAAGCACTACCTTAGCGCACTATTCTCACCCAGGTCTGTCGCTGTATTTGGCGCAAGTGACCGGCCCGACTCGGTCGGTCAGATCGTGTTTCAGAACATGCTGGGAAGCGGCTTTGAAGGTTTGCTTTATCCGGTTAATCCGAAACACGCAGAGGTGCAAGGCAAGCGCGCCTATGCCTCAATCGCCGACATCGGCGAACCGGTTGAATTGGTGGTGATCGCCACGCCGCCACAGACCGTACCGTGCATCATCGAGAGTTGCGGCATCCACGGCGTAAAGGCAGCGGTCATTATCACTGCCGGATTTGGTGAAACCGGCCAGGAGGGTGAGGAGCTGGCAAAGGAATTACTGGAAACCGCACGCCGCTATGGCATTCGCCTGATTGGGCCGAACTGCCTGGGCATCATGCGCCCATCCATCGGCCTCAATGCCACCTTCAACAAAGGCAGCGCAAACAACGGCAACATCGCGTTCGTTTCCCAGTCCGGTGCACTATGCACCGCGATCCTGGATTGGGCGCAAAGCAACGATGTGGGTTTCTCCAGCCTGGTATCCATGGGTTCTTCGACCGATGTTGATTTCGGCGAAATTCTTGATTATCTGGTATCCGACCCCAATACCCACAGCATCCTGATGTACATCGAAGGCATCCGCAACGCACGCAGTTTCATGAGCGCGCTACGTGCTGCGGCGCGCATCAAGCCCGTGATTCTGATCAAGGTCGGTCGCCATGCGGCAGGCTCCAAAGCGGCGATGTCGCATACTGCCTCGCTGGTTGGGGCGGACGATGTGTTCGATGCGGCGGTCAGCCGGGTCGGTGTGGTGCGGGTGCAGACCATCACGCAACTTTTCGCTGCCGCCAAGGCTCTGTCATGCGGGTTCCACCCGGTTGGCAACCGCCTTGCCATCGTTACCAATGGTGGCGGCCCCGGTGTGATGGCGGCGGATCGTGCCGCCGACTTGGGGCTCACAATGGCCACTTTGTCTGATGCCACGATTCAATATCTCAACCAGCATTTACCGCCGAATTGGCCGCACTGCAATCCGGTAGACATCATCGGCGACGCTCAAGCAGATCGTTACCATCATGCAGTCAAAGCCTGTCTGGAAGATGAAAATGTGGACGGCGTGCTGGCCATCCTCACGCCGCAGGCGATGACCAAGCCGCTGGAATCGGCGCAAATGCTGATTGATCTCTCCAACACATCCAGCAAACCGCTGTTGGCCTGCTGGATGGGCGAGACGCAGGTCGCAAATGCGCGCAATGCTTTTTCCAAAGCGCACAAGCCACACTATCGCACACCGGAGCCGGCGGTGGAGCTGTTCTCGCATCTGTCCAATTACTACCGCAACCAGAAATTGCTGATGCAGATGCCCGGCCCGTTCTCGCACCCCGTTGAGCCAGATGTAGAAAGCGCGCGGCTGATTATCGAGGGCGCCATGCAGGAGCATCGCAAGGTGCTGACTGAAATGGAATCCAAAGCCTTGCTGTCTGCTTTCCATATTCCCGTCGCAAAAACCATAGTCGCCCATTCGCCCAACGAAGCGCTGCTGATTTCGCAGCAACTGGGATTCCCGGTGGCGATGAAAGTCAATTCACCCGACATCACGCACAAGAGCGATAGCGGAGGCGTGCTGCTCAACTTGAATAATGCGCATGAAGTTCGCACTGCCTACCAGCAAATTCTCGATAACGTTCAGCACAGCCGCCCCAACGCGCAGATTGACGGAATTTCGATCGAACCGATGATCGTCAAACCGAATGGCCGCGAGTTGATGGTAGGCGTCACCAGCGACCCGGTGTTCGGGCCGGTGATCACGTTCGGCGCGGGCGGGACTACCGTCGAAATCATGGCTGATCGCGCTGTCGCCCTGCCGCCGCTGAACAACTTCCTGGTCAGTGAGCTGATCCAGAATACCCGCATCGCCAAGATGTTAGGCACATTCCGCAACATGGCTCCGGCCAATATAGCCGCGCTGGAAAGCGTATTGTTGCGCGTGTCGGAAATGGTCTGCGAACTGCCCTTGCTCAAAGAGATGGACATCAATCCTCTGATCCTCGACGAGAACGGCGCATTGGCCGCCGATGCGCGCGTGGTGGTGGAATATCGTCAGCCCAGCGCCGACCGCTACGCGCACATGGCCATCTATCCCTACCCCATCCAACTGGTCACCCAATGGCAACTCGCCGACGGCACGGACATCACGATACGCCCAACTCGCCCAGAAGATGCCGAATTGGTGAACGACTTCATGCGCAAACTATCCGAGGAATCCAACTATTTCCACTTCATGGACAGCACGCAAGAACTCACCAAAACCATGCTGATTCGCTTCACCCAGATCGATTACAACCGCGAGATGGCCCTGATTGCCGTGACTTCCAAGCAAGACAAGGAAATCGAAATCGGCATCGCGCGTTACACCATCAATCCGGATGGGGATTCCTGCGAATTCGAACTGGTGCTAGCGGATAACGTGCAGGGTAAAGGGGTGGGACAAAAACTTATGGTCTCGCTGATGGATGCGGCGCGCTCCAAAGGTTTATCAGTAATCGAGGGGAAAGTGCTGAGTAACAATCACAAAATGCTCAAACTCATGTCGCGCCTCGGCTTCACCATCAAAATCAGCGAGGAAGATCAAGACAGCATGAAGGTCAGCAAGACGCTATAAGAAAGCACCTCTCCCGCTATAATTCGAACACTACAGATATTGCACTTCTCTATCATTAGGCAAAATGCTAATCTGTAAATGCATTACTCACAAAGAAGATTCTTGCTACAACATTTACTAACTTAGGAGAGCAATTTTATGAGCCAATCACTTTTTGAACGACTGGGCGGGATCAATGGAATAACCAGCATAGCAAATGATGTGATAGATAATCATCTGGCGAATACCACAATTGCCACTCGATTTGCTAACAGCGACGTTACAAAAATTAAAAATGCAGCCGCAACTTTTTTTATTTCCGGAACGGGCGGCCCCGATGTTTACAAGGGAAAGGATTTGTTATCTGCGCATAAGGGAATGAACATTTCGGCTGCGGAGTTTATGGCAGTCCTGGATGATGCTTTATTTGCCCTGAAGAAAAATAATATTGGCCAACGGGAGCAGGAAGAAGTTTTATTTGTGCTATACAGCATGAGGTCTCAAATTGTACTCGTTTAAATAAGACGTATTTTGTCTCGATTAACAGATCCTCGGTAATTGCTCACCCGCCAGCCAGTCAACGATACGACGACCACCGAGCTTGGTGGTCATCTGCACAAATCCATGGGCATCTTCTGTGACCTCGCCGATGATGGCCGCCTCACTAGCCAGCGGATGAGCGCGCATCACTTCAAGCAAGCGCCCTCCATCCTCCGGCGCACAAATAGCAACCAGCTTGCCTTCGTTGGCAACATATAGCGGATCCAGCCCGAGAAACTCACAGGCTGCTTCAACCGGCTGATTCACCGCAATGGCAGATTCATGCAGCATCATGCCCACGCCGGATTGTTTGGCGATCTCATTGAGAGTCGTCGCCAACCCGCCGCGCGTCGGGTCGCGCAGCACTCGCAACTTCGCCCCGCTGTCCAGCATCGCCGCAACAAGCCCATGCAACGCCGCCGTATCCGACACGATGGGCGCATCGAAAGTCAGGTTTTCACGTTGCGAAAGTACCGCCATGCCGTGATCCCCTATTGTGCCGGACAGCAGAATTGTGTCGCCCGGCTGCGCAAGATCACCGGACAAAGTGATGCCCTCGCGTGCCACACCCACTCCGGTAGTAATAATGAACACCCCATCGCCCTTGCCCTGCTCCACCACCTTGGTATCTCCCGCAACGATGGGTACACCTGCGACTCTCGCAGCGTTCGCCATGGACGCAACGATGCGTTTCAGATCAGCTAAAGGGAAGCCTTCTTCGAGTATGAAAGAAGCCGCCAGATACAACGGCCTCGCTCCCATCATCGCGACATCGTTGATGGTGCCGTGCACCGACAAGCAGCCGATATCGCCGCCCGCAAAGAACAACGGCGACACGACATGGCCGTCGCAAGACATCACCAGCCGCCCGGCGATTTGCGGCAGCAACGCACCATCATTGCCCTGTGCCAGATATGCGTTATCAAAATCGGCAGTGAACAACTCGGCGATCAATTGCGCCATGGCGCGGCCACCGGAACCATGCGACAACTCTACCCGCCCCTGCTTGAAATCAAGCGGGCGCGAGTAATTTGGTTTGACCTTATCCATTAAGCAGCATCCCGAAAACGCCCATAGCTGTAATGCGCGGCACACGCACCTTCCGATGACACCATGCAGGAACCGATCGGGTTGTGCGGCGTACACACCGTACCAAATATCTTGCAATCCTGCGGACGCTTTTCGCCGCGCAGGATAGCGGCGCATTCGCATGCCTTGTGATCGCGCACGGCCACATAATCGATGCTGAATTTCAGTTCCGCGTCAAATTCGGCGAACTCGGGCCGCAGTGTCAATGCGCTGTGAGGAATACTGCCCAGGCCTCGCCACTCGAACATCTCGCGCAACTCGAACACCTCTTCAACCAATGCCTGTGCCTTGAGATTGCCTTCGCGTGTCACCGCGCGAGTGAATTCGTTTTCTACCGTTGCACGGCCCTCATTGATCTGGCGTATCAGCATGAGTATTGCCTGCATCACATCGAGCGGTTCGAATCCGGCAATCACCACCGGTTTGCCGTAATCGTCGGCAAACACTTCATACGGTTTGCTGCCAATAACGGTGGAAACATGCGCCGGGCCGACGAACCCATCCAGCGCCACCCCGCCGGGTGCAGATAGAATCGCATGCATCGCCGCTGGAGTCAGCACGTGGTTGCACAGGACGCTGAAGTTCGTCAGCCCCTCGGTTGCCGCCTGTTTGACCGCCACCGCCGTGGGCGGGGTGGTAGTCTCGAAGCCGATGGCGAAAAATACTACCTGTCGACCCGGATTATCTCGCGCAATCTTCAGCGCGTCCTGTGTCGAGTAGATCATGCGCACATCCGCTCCGCCAGACTTGGCGCGCATCAGGGTGAGATTATCGGAGCACGGGACGAGCATGGTGTCAGCATAGGTGCACAAGATCACGCCATGCTCGCGTGCCAGCCGAATCGCCTGATCCACGCGACCGATCGGCAGCACGCAGACCGGACAACCCGGGCCATGAATCATGCGCACACTGGCTGGCAGCAAGTCCGCAATACCATAGCGAGACAGGGCGTGGGTATGGCCACCGCAAAATTCCATCAGCCTATAGCCTGATGCAGCAGTCGCTTCGCGCGCGATGTTGGCGGCAATATTCCTGGCCAATTCACCGTCACGAAATTCATCTACATATTTCAAGCTTCATCACCGTGCAATTCATTCATCGTGCTCATCTCGGCGAACATCGCCAGCGTGTGTGCGGCCTCTTCCTGATCAAGCTTTTGCAGCGCATAGCCGGCATGCACGATCACATAATCGCCCACCGCGATATTCTCCACCAAGGCGAGCGAGACTTCCTTGCGCATCCCACCCAGATTAATGATGGCGCTGTCTTCAGCGATTAATTGTTCGATGCGGGCGGGAATGGCGAGACACATATTCAGATTCCTTATTTGATCCAAAAAAGGCTGTTGAATTTGTTTTCAACCGTGGACGGCGTGCTTCACCGCCTTAGTGACACAGGAAAAATCAACACCCGTCGGCAGCCGGAATGAAGTGGATTTTTGAGAGAGGTTGCGCACCCAGAATTTAATTTTCGTTGCACTGCGACAATCTCAGGACAGGGTTATTGCACCCTACGCTTGCTAATCGTCAAGCCGCTTTCTGTTCCAATATCTTGCTGGTATCGCCATCCAGTATCAGCGGAAAATATCCGGCTTCTTTGGCATCCAAAATGGTGATCTCGCCTACGCCGCCTTCGGTATAGCCAATATTAACATTCCAGTTGAGTGAAACATCCTTGACGATAGCGCCAGCGCGCAGTTCGATGTGCAGGATGTCGTCCGATTCGTGATAAGTGATTTTCATTGAGCGTCCTCCTGAATTTGCCAGTCCACCATAACGGTTTTTACGATCACCGCCTGACCTACGATGACAGCGACACAAACCAAATTGTCTTGTCGATGTTTAATGTGTTTGTGTATCCACCAGTGATCATTGCCCTTTTCCATCAGCGTGCCGGTTTCAATTACATCAAGTAGTGCTGCTTCATCCAATCCCCGTTTACTCATGGCCGCTTGTGCATGATGAGTCAACCAAATGTTCCGTGCGAAGCGGTTGCTGTAATGATTTATGGGCATAAGTCTAAAACGGACACTAGGCAGTTAGCTGTATTAGGCTCGAATCATCGCTGAAACAGTGAGGTAGCACAATAGCTTAACTGGTAGGGCACCGGAACCGGCGGCGGGAACAAGTGCAGAGAATTCAGGCATAACCGAGGCTTACCAAATCGCTCTGTCACAATGCTTGCGTATCAGGCGATCCTTACTTACTAGTGCCACATCTGCAACCATGGCATGTGCAACGATCATGCGATCGAACGGGTCACGCGTCCAGGTTAGCGTGCCGGCCATTTTCATTACCTGTGCTAACGACACATCCGCCACACTTAAGCCTATGTCCTTGGCCAGAGTGTCCAGCACATAACTGCCCTCGCGGCTGATTCGACCAATTTCGTGCAGATAGGCCAGTTCGAGTTGCACCACAGGAGAAACCTGCAACAAGCCAGATTCGATGGCCTGCAATGCCGCCGGGGTCAGCAATTCAGTGCGACCCTCGTACAGCCAGCAAACAATATGCGTATCGAGATGAACTAGGCCAGATTTTCCAACTCGTGCCATTCTCCGACCTTCACAGTATGCAGTGATTCAGCGTCACCACTGATCAGTTTCCTACGTTTCAATTTTAAACTTTTCGATTTATTTATCTCGACTGCAGAACAGAGCAACAGCACCTTGCCATTGCGTTCAATGCTAACCGGCTGGCCTGTCATCAAGACCTCATCAGCGATCTTGAAAATCTGCTGGCGCAGGATAGTTAAGGTTAGTTTTTTCATAACGCCCCTCCAATTATGTACACGCTTGAATACTATATGTACATGTTAGACATGTCAAACCAGAATGCCCGCAAATGCACACCAATCTTATTTGGCGCCACTAACAGTAGCTCAGATTCCTCGTTTAATAGTTTGCAGCGCGACCCACGCCTGTCCTAATGAAATTGCACTGTCGTTGGGCTGCATCTGCTGCGCGGTCAACACTTGCAGTCCATGTTTAGCAAGCCTGTCAGACAATGCACGCAATAAGATGTCATTGTGAAAGCAGCCTCCGCCCAGCGCGATATAGGCAATGTTGTGCTCGCTGGCAGCACGCTCCACCCACTCAGCCAAACCTGCGGCAAGCGTGGCATGGAACAGTGCCGCGCCGTAAGAAGCGTCGCGGCAATCGCTCAGTACCTCAAGCAATGGCGAAAAATCCAGCACGCGATTATCAGCGATCCGATAGCCTTCAGCCAGCGGCGCGATCTGGCCATGATGCTGCGTCAAATTCTGTAACAACATCGCGGCTTGTGCTTCAAAGGCTTGAATCTCGCACACGCCCAGCAATCCTGCGGCAGCATCGAACAATCTGCCCATGCTGGAGGTGGCCGGACAGTTCAAGCCGCGTTGAAGCATGGTCGCCACCGTCTTCGCCCCCGGCTGATTGGGGAAACGCTGCGCAATCTCGTCGCCACGTCCCAACTGGAACAACACCGCCGCCGTCATGCGCCACGGCTCGCGCGCGGCACGGTCACCGCCAGGCATGGCGAGTGGAGCCAAATGCCCCAGGCGCTGAAAATCCGCTCCCTCCACGCGCAACAGTTCGCCGCCCCACGGCGTGTTATCAGTGCCCAGACCCACACCATCCAGAGCTAATCCCAGCACGGGCTGGGTGACACCATGTTCAGCACAAAGGGCGGCGATGTGCGCATGGTGATGTTGCACCGCCACTATCGGTAATCCGCGCTGCGCGGCGTAGGCTTGCGCAAATTGTGTACTGTAAAAATCGGGGTGCAGATCGTGCGCCACCACTTCCGGTTGCACATCAAGGTCTGTGCACAAATGCGTTACGCTTTGCTCCAGCATCAGCCTCGCTTCGGCAGTATCCAGATCGCCGATAAGCTGCGAGACATAAGCCTCGTTGCCGCGAGTAACGCAGATAGTATTTTTCAGCCACGCGCCACAGGCCAATATCGGGGAGCCGGAAACTGGCAGGACAATAGGTTTATTCAACCCAGATAATCCATAAGACCTGATTTGCGCGATAACGACGCATTCCCCCCTTTGCAAAAGGGGGGCTAGGGGGGATTTAAGTGTTGCGGGGACACAAAAATCCCCCTCAGTCCCCCTTTTAAAAAGGGGGAGGCTGGTTGAATTTCCTAATAGATTATCCGGGTTCAAGCAGGACTTTCGGTTCTGCGGTGCGTTGCATTGCGGCAACCCATTGCTACCCAGCCCAGCCATTCCGTCATTCCCTCGCCACTGCTGGCGGATATGCGGATCACTTTCAATTTGGGGTTAATGCGATGCGCATAATCAACAGCGAGATCGGCGTCGAATTCCAGATACGGTAACAAATCGCATTTGTTCAGCAACATCAAATCGGCGGCGCGGAACATGTCGGGATATTTGAGCGGCTTGTCTTCGCCTTCGGTCACCGAGAGGATCACGACCTTGTGCGCCTCGCCCAGATCAAAGCTGGCCGGACAAACCAGATTGCCGACGTTCTCTATCAGCAGCAGACTGTTGTCCTGCAAGTGCAGTTGCTGCATGGCCTGACCGACCATGTACGCATCTAGATGGCAACCCTTGCCGGTGTTGATTTGCAGGGCTGGTGCACCGGCGGCGCGGATGCGTGCTGCATCGTTGTCGGTTTGCTGGTCACCTTCGATCACCGCAATTGGCAGCGTGCCATGCAAGGCTGCGATGGTTTTTACCAGCAAGGTAGTCTTGCCTGAACCGGGACTGGAGACCAGATTGAGCGCAAAAATGCCGTGCGTCGAAAAGGTGTCACGGTTCTCAGCGGCGTAATCATTATTTTTTGCGAGGATGTCGCGCTCGATCTTGATCATTCTGGACTGGCTGATGCCCGGTGCATGCGTGCCTGCCGCGCCCGCGCCAAAATCCAGCACTCCATCCAACACACCATGTTGATGCGTGTGAGGATGGGCGAGTGCTGCACCCTCCTCATGCACCCGATAGCGCATAGCCTCACCTGGTTTGCGCGGCTGTTTAAGCGCATGGCCTGCGATGAGCGTCTGACCGATTCCACATCCGCACGTTGTACACATATCAATTCCCTTTCAATATCTTACACAGTAATTCTGCTATTCAACCTCAAGTTCTTTAACCCGCATTTCGTCGCCACCGATTACGTGAATTTCGTAGCTGCCGCAATTCGGACAAGCTTCATAAAGCGCAGCAATCGGCATTTCAATCGAGCATTTCGCACACCTGCCCTGCCCCGCTGTCTCGGTAATCTCAAGCCGCGCCTGATGGGCAATGCTGTCGCGCATCACCACATCGAAGCAAAAGCGCAGAGACTCCTGTTCCACACAAGCCAGTTGACCGATCTCCAGCCACACCGTCTTGACCCGCGTGACTCCTTGCTTGCGCGCCGTATCTTCAATGATTTGCAGCACGCTTTCGGCCAGCGACATTTCATGCATGACTTAGATAATCCGTTTCCATGATCAGTTCACGCAACCGAATCTCCTTTGTTCACCAAACACCGCCGCCAACGTTGCAGACTTGCATCCATGCACAGCTCACGAACCAGTTTTGTTGCCGTATCCATATTAGCCGCAGCTTGTTCGGTCAGTGGATCGCCCAGCGCGAAATCGTAGCCGCGTATGCGTAACAGAAAAGCCGGTGGCGCATCCTTCCCGTATACTTGTCGATAGGCGTATAACAAGGCTGTCGGGCTCATCGCATGGCTGGTATAGCTGCCATCTTTTTCGGCTGAGATTTCGGAAAAATCGCAAGGCTCCGTGCAGGACATATCGGCATCAATGAACAACACCCGGTCACAAGCAGCCAGGTCGGTGACATGCTCGACTTGCAGTTGCATGTCGTTCTGACACTCGACTCCGGGGAGATGCAATTGCGCAATGCGCCCGATCAACTCCGGGCCGAGAGCATCGTCTCCGCGCCCGGGATTCCCGTATCCGAATAGCAGCAGCTTTACCATATTGCTCAGGCCGTTCGTTCGATCACGCCATTGCTGCCCTTGGTCAGCCGATCAAGCAGCGTACCGTCGGCATCAAGCAACTCCACCTGCAACGGCATCTTGCCCAAGGCATGAGTGGCGCAGGACAGGCACGGATCGTAGGCGCGCACCGCGACTTCCAGATGATTAAGCAAGCCTTCGGTGATCTCGTGACCTTCAAGATATTCGTTGGCGACCGAGCGCACCGCTTCGTTCATCGCCTGATTGTTGCTGGTAGTCGAGACGATCAGGTTGGCCTTAATTATCAGCCCCTGCTCATCGATCTGATAATGATGGAACAATGTCCCGCGCGGCGCTTCGATCACGCCGACCCCGACACTGCGCTTTTCGCCCAAATCTGCGACCAGATCGGTGCCGGTGATATCTGGATCATGCAGCAACGCCTCAATCGATTCAGCGCAATGCAGAATTTCGATCATGCGCGCCCAATGATAGGCCAGTGTGTCTTGCACAAAACCGCCGTGGCCGAATTCTCTGAAGTGCTTGCGCGCGGCTTCCGCCAAAGGCGTTGAAATGGAATCGCAGTTGTTCACGCGCGCCAGTGGACCGACACGGTACCAGCCTTGCTCCTTTCCCAACTCGACCAAATACGGGAACTTCATGTAGCTCCAAGGGCGCACTTCTTCGCGCAGGATGTCCTGAAAACCGCGATAGTCAAACTGGTCGAAAATCATCGCACCCGTCGCCGAACGCGCGCGCAATCCGCCGTGATACAACTCCAGCTCCCCGCCGCCACCGACCATGCTCAGGAAGTTGCTGCGAATAGTGGCGAAGCGGTAATGCTCGGGATGCGCGGTATGAATCTGCTCATTCAGTGCCAGCGCATCCTGACTCCAGAGCAGTATGTTTTTGATATCGACCAGCAAGGCATCGCGCTCGGCGACGGTGAGCGGCTTGTTCATGCCGCCCGGCACGGTGGCGGTGCCGTGGATGCGCTTGCCGGTGATCGCCGCAATGACCTGTTGCCCGTACTTGCGCAATTTCACGCCTTTCAGCGCGAGATCGGGATATTTTTCCAGCACGCCGACGATGTTGCGCTGCGCTGGGTCGCTGCCGAAGCCGAACAGCAAATCGGGGGAAGACAAATGAAAAAAGTGCAGTGCATGCGATTGCAAGGTCTGACCGAAATGCAGCAGGCGGCGCAACTTCTCGGCCGTGGGCGTGAGCCGCTCCACGCCAACCAACTGATCTACTGCCTTGGCCGCCGCCAGTTGATGACTGACCGGGCAGATCCCGCATAACCGCTGGACGATGAACGGCACTTCCCAGTAGGGACGCCCCTGGATGAATTTTTCGAAACCGCGAAACTCGACAATGTGGAAACGTGCCTCATGAATATGGTTGTCCGCGTCAAGCAGTAGCGTGATCTTGCCATGCCCCTCAACACGGGAGACTGGGTCAATGGCAATGCGCCTGAGATTGGGCGGAGTGCCAATGTCGGATTGGGGTTCGGCGTTTTGTTCCATATCCAATTACCGTTAATCGTAATGTAGCCAAGTAGAGTGGGCACGAATTTGTGCCCACGCAGAAACTAATCGTAATGCAACAGATTGTGGGGAAGCACGGGCTCCCGGCCTTCCAACAAATCACCCAGTATTTTGAGAAACGCATCGGCCGACGGCGGACAGCCAGGCAGGTAGTAATCGACTCGTACTACCTCATGGATAGGATGCACTTTGTCGAGTAACAGCGGCAGCTCCACATCATTCGGGATCTGCGGATTTTCCACGCCCGCTCCATTTATATAAACCTCTTCCAGACATTCGCGCAAACTGAAATGGTTGCGCATGGCGGGCACTCCGCCATTGATGGCGCATGCTCCGACCGCGATGAGTATCTTGCAGTTATCGCGAAATTCGCGCAGCACATGCACATTTTCTGCGTTGCATACCCCGCCTTCGATCAAGCCGATATCGCAAGGGCCGCAATGCTTGATGTCGGTAAGCGGCGAGCGATTGAACTCGACATGTTCCAGCAAGGCGACCAATCGTTCATCCATATCAAGGAAAGACATATGGCAGCCGAAGCAACCTGCCAGCGAGGTGGTGGCAATTCTGATTTTACTCATCGGCGTGCCTCACTTTGGTCAGGATAATTTCTTCCGAACCAATTTCGCCGACTTGGTGAAGGTCAAAGGTGCGCCGTCCGATCGGCACTTCATAACCGTGTTCCTTGATCAGGATCGCACCTACCGGACAAATGTGTGCCGCCATGTCACTGGTTTCAAGATCGCTATCCACCAGCTTGCCGCTCGCTGAGTTCACAATCAGATGTGCATTGATTCCGCGCCCTGCAATCGCGAACACGTTTTTGCCATCCACTTCGCGGCTGGCACGCACGCACAGCTCGCACAGTATGCAACGGTCGCGATCCAGCATGACAGTTGGATGCGAGGCATCCACTGCGCGGCGCTGGAGGAACTGCGGGAAATGCCCGTCCAGCATTCCCAGATGATAGGCCATTGCCTGTAGAGTGCAGTCGCCACATTTTTCGCAGGATGGGCAGATATGGTTGCCTTCGATAAACAACATTTGCGTGATGGTCTTGCGCACTTCGTTCAGCGCCGGCGTGTTGTTGCTGATCTGCTGTCCGGCCACGGCGGGCATGGTGCAGGCCGATACGCTCCTGCTGTCGGCAACGACTTGAAATTTTGCTTGCACCCGGCGATCAGAATTGTGGGACGACACACTTCTGCTGGCGATATCGACTACACAAAGCTTGCAACTGCCATGCGGCGTGAGTCCCGGCTTGTGGCACAAATGCGGGATATAGACACCAGCTGCCAATGCCGCATCCATGATGGTCTGTCCCGCCACAAACGGGATCTCCTGCCCGTCTATCGTGATGGTATTTTGAGTGATGGGATTTTGTGTTGTGTCCGCGCTCATATCGCCACTCTCATTCAATGTGAGCTGCCGCATCATCGCGACGGCTGATCTGGCGCGCTTCCTCAAGTGCTGCGTCCAGATCGAAATGCGGCTCAAAATCGTGATGCACCAAGCGTTGCTCGAACGTCTGCGGGAAACGCTGCAAACCATCCAGAATGGGATTCGCTGCGGTCTGCCCCAGTCCGCAATGCGAGCGGCATTTGACCAGCGTGGCGATGTGCTGCATTTCATCCAGATCATATCGCGTGCCGTGTCCGCCGGCGATTTTGCCCAACCCGTTTTTGAGCAGCGCAGTACCGACCCGACACGGGGTGCAAAAACCGCAACTCTCATGGGCGAAAAAATGCGCAAAATTAACTATGACCGCCAGCAGGTCTCGTGCCTGACCAAAAACCATTAGCGAACCACCCGTGGACAAATCATCGAAGCCTAGTCTGCGATCAAATTCCGCACTGTCAATCAGTGTCCCGGAAGGCCCGCCGACTTGTACCGCCTGGGCATTTTTAGCCCCGCAGTCGTCCAGCACCTGCCGGATAGTGACACCGAACGGATATTCATAAATTCCCGGTGTAGCGCAGTCACCGCTGATGCTCAAAATCTTGCTGCCAGCCGACTTCTCAGTACCCTCAGCCCTGAACCAGGCACTGCCGCGCAGCACAATATGGGCAGCCGCGATGAACGTCTCGACATTGTTGACGACGGTAGGTTGGCCACGATAGCCATGTGTCACCGGGAATGGTGGACGCACACGCGGAATACCGCGTTTGCCTTCCAGTGATTCGATCAGCGCCGATTCCTCGCCGCAGATGTAAGCGCCTGCGCCCACCACGATGTCGATGTCGAAACTGAATCCAGGCTGGCCGAGGATGTCGACACCCAGCAAAGCCAGTTCGCGGCGGCGCGCCAATACGGATTGCAAATGCGGCAGCAGATATCGGTACTCGCCGCGCAGATAGAGATAGCCCTGTTTTGCCCCGACCGCAAAGGCACACACCGTCATGCCCTCAAACAAACTATCTGCATGGCTGTGCAATATCACGCGATCCTTGAATGTGCCCGGCTCGCCTTCATCGGCATTGCATACCACATAGTGCGCGGCACCCTGCGCTTCGCGGCAGAACTGCCACTTCATGCCGGTACTGAATCCCGCACCACCCCGGCCGCGCAAACCCGACTGGATGATCTCGCTCAATGTGTCTGCAACGTCCAGCTCAAGCATCTTGCGAAGACCAATTCCCACGGTAAGATCATCTTTGAGCAACAGACCGCTGACACGAATGTTGTCGTCGACCTGAAACCACTCAGGCGGCCAATCCTCCAGCGGCGCCTCTGCCTCAACCAGAGCGGCGATACGGTCTATTCTGCTGTCATCCAGACGGGTAATCGGCATGCCGTTAACCAGCAATGCCGCGCCATGGTCGCACATGCCGATGCAGGAAGTTTGATCCATGCTGACCAACCCATCGCTGCGCGTGTTGCCGGCAACGATGTCCAGCCGCCGACCGAGCATAGCCATCAGATCCACGCCCCCGGCCATATAGCCGCAACTGGTGCAGTTGCTGAACAGAATGTCGTACCGTCCGCGCGGGGTTTTGTGAAAGAAGGAATAAAACTCGTTCACCGCATCCACCTGGCTAAGCGGCAGATCGAGATGTGCGGCAACTTCGCGAACCGCTTCATCGGAGATATGCAGGAATTGTTGTTGCAATGCATGCAGCACATGCAATAAGTGGGGCGATTCCGCACAGGCTTCAGCGATAGCTGAGCGGAGCACACCGATCGTGTTCGCAGTGTTCGAATCCGTGACCGAAACATTCCTCAAGATGGCACCTCGTTCGTTGCTTTACCGTTTGGAGAGTACTCTCAGCTTACGCATATGGTCAATTGATACTCACCTCACTATCTTGCTTGACGATCTCACTTCAATAAATATAATTTGAAATATACTTGCCACAGCCAATTGTAAGGAGCTGCCACCATGTCACAAATCACGCTATATCTGGACGATGCCACTCAGGCATTGGTGGAGCAGGCCGCGAAGGCCAATGGCCTGTCGAAAAGCCTTTGGGTGGCGGAAATCATCCGCAAATACGCCGCCCATGAGTGGCCGCGAGATTGCCTGTTGTTGGCGGGACGTTTTGCCGATTTTCCCCTACGCGAAGAAAACCCGGCCTCGCAGGCAGCCGATGTTCGGCGCCTGGGTTTTTGATTGACTGCCATGCTGATTCTCGACAGCAACACCATCAGCTACTACTTTCGCGGCGACCCGCTGGTGGTGCCGCGCCTGCAAGCCCTTTCTCCTGCCGATGTCGGCGTGCCTGCCATTGTGGAATACGAACTGCGTTATGGACCTTTGCCTTTGCCGCCGGAGGCAGCCAATCCCCGTCTGGCGGCATTAGCCGCTTTGTGCCAGTTGCGGTCGTTGATGGGTAGAATGTGACGTCGGTTGTATGCTAGAACCAGAGCCGCTCCATCAACGCGGACACCAGATGTGCTTTGCACTTACGGTTGCCGCAATAATGCTTCTGATCAGACAGGCATATCTCCATTCATGTTGGTGTAAAACGAAAGAAAACAGAATGAAAGAGACTAAGTGCAAGTAAATCAGGGCGATTCCATATCGAGCGCAGTGTTCATATCTCCTCATCACGATGACGTATGTTTCTCACTAGCGGCTACTGCATTGTTATGCGGAGGCGGGCATCTGGTGAATGTATTTACCCAGAGCGACTATGCAGTTATATCACTTCCTTCTTTTGCGGACAGAAGTGAGCACATTAGATATGTAAGCAGCATGAGAGCTCAGGAAGATCAGATGTTTGCGGATGCATGCAATTTGACCCGGCATGATTTGCGCTTGGAGGAGCCTCCTGTGCTGGGCATACTCCCATTCGATTTGAGCCATATTCAGTTTGAAGTTGATCACCTGAATGCCATCATGATCGAAGGCATTGCGTCTCTTCATCAGTCGCAAGCCATCAGTAAGCCAGCCTTGTATTGTCCCATAGGCATCGGAGGTCACAGGAATCATGTTTCTGTGCTGGCTGCGGTTGTACGTGCTTTACCTCGATTGCAGGAATTATATGAAGTATTCTTTTACGAGGACTTACATTACGCAAGCGATTTGAATTTCAGGAATGCGGGGCTACAACGTTTGTCTGGAATGCTCAAGGGGCGGCAATTGGAGAGGAGAGCGCTGGTTTTGCCGCCTCAATTATTTGCTAGGAAAATGGGGTTGGTGAACATATATTTTTCCCAGCATGGCGGTAAGTTGCGCTCGTATGATTTTATTCCCGCTACCTTTCGTATGCACGAAGAGCACGAGGCTGTGTGGGCCCTGATATAGGCACTGGAATAAAGTTGCCTGAAATATAGGGATAGGCTTCAGCTATAACCGAGGGGATTATTTTGTAGCCAATGCCAAGTGTCACGACATATGTCAGTCAAAGTATGCTTGGCGCTCGAGTACATCCTGTACAAACACGGTACTGCCTTGCTCGCACACTACCGGACGCTGAGTGATGCGCTCCAGCCGCTTCAGGATGGATGGGTGGCTGTTGGAAAAGTTGTCGAGAAAGACGGGGATTTCTCCGGATTGCACCAATGCCAAAAATACATGGCTGCCGATATAGCCAGCACCGCCAGTAATGAGAATGCTCCTCACGGGCGTTTCCACCAATCATTCCATGTAGGTTGCACATATTGCGTCATGAGGTCGCGCATGAAGTAGGTTTGGGCGCGATCATTTTGCTGTGTTGCACGCCAGAGGCTATCTTTCTGATTTTCCGCAAGCGGAGTAAGCCAGTTGGCTTCACGTTTGATCGAGATTAGCGACAGTTTGGTCTTAAGTGCCTCTGCGGCCATATACAGGTCATCCATCTGATGATGTCGCCAGGTTGCAGGGTCAGGGCGGAATTTGGACGAATGAAAGGCTGCTGTCCCGCATCCTAGTTCGTGTACATGCGTGTCCATGTCGAGTTTGGTGGCGAAGTGGAAGGTGTGTCTGTTCCTTGCATAGCTAAGGTGGGGGGGCAGGAAGATGGTGCCATGAAAGCCGATGATGGCCTTGCCACCGTACTGTGCCAAGGCAAGCTTGGCTTGCGCAACGTAATCTGGCGGGTAAAGGATGTCATCATCAAAAAGTATAACCGTTGCATCTGAGCCAAACAGGTGGGGCGCAAGAAATCGGCTGCTGGCATGCAGACTTCCCTGTTGGGGGAGCAGGGTAATGTGGCAATTGGGTTGCTTAAGTAATTCCAGGGGAATTTCTTCAAAGCCATCAAGGAATACATATAGCTGGTTAACTTGCGGCAAAATACTGTTTAACGTCTTTTTGAAAGTGTTCGCTCTAGATGGCATGGTGGCAATAGAGCCGATTACTGGCAGAGAAGTGTCAGTCGTATTTTCGTGCTTGTGCATGAGCCTCCTCAATTTGCAAATTAATCAGCTCAGGGAAGATACCACACCCAAAATTTTTCACCAGATGAAAGTCGGCAGTGGGTCGATAGCAGAAGTTAGAAACTGAACCATTCGGTGCCGGCTTAGGCCGAAAAGAAACATCTTATGGCAAACGAAATAACCGTATCAAATGTGTCGGAACCGGTCTCAGCAAGTAACACTCATATCTTTTGCAGGAGAAAAAATGTGGTAGCACACGAATAAAATTATGCTACCTCTCAAGTTTATCTAACTATGGAATTTATTAAATTATATTTTCTGAGAGGCTATGGGGGCGATTTACGGCTTCTGTCCGATATCCCTGCTCTACCTCATGCCCACCAAGACCATGCGGGCAAATTGTTAATGCTTGGCTTAGTAAAATCCTACTGAATGGATGCAAAAATGGGCGAGAATTTTTGCTATTCATAAGTTAAGGCTACGCTGAACAAGTCCCTCCGTTCGGGCTGAGCCTGTCGAAGCCATTAGCAATTTATTGATTTACAAAGAGTGCGTTTCGACAGGCTCAACGCGAACGGAATTGTTCAGCATTGCCTTAAATCCTTGCCATTTAAAAGGCATAGAACGAAGTTTCAACATACAAAAAGCTTGAGTTATCTTTACGTCCAGGCTCTACTAGCTGGGACGTTTTTTTAGTGAAGTCGCCCGCCATGAAGTACGCATAGCCTACATTCAGACCTATGGTTTTGCTGATCGGATACCGCACGCGCATATCGAATTCCTGGCCTATATTTTTGCCACTTTTACCAGTTTGATCGCGCAGGTTCGCTCCACCATTCCAGCGGTCTGTGGCGCTGTCCAATTCATACCAGCTATAACCAAAGTCAATTTTTAACTTATTGGTAGGGTTAAGCTCAACTCGAACTTTGGAGGCATGGATGTTTTCCATCTGGATATAGTCATTATTAGACCAGGGTCTGGCAAAGCCGAATAAACGCTCAAAACGTTGGCTGGTGTTGTCTTTTGGGTTTTTATCACCACTGGCAAAGCTTATAAGGCCACTCAGGCGGGGCTTCCATGAATGGTTGGCGGTATAGCCAGCTTCCAGACTATAGGCATAGGCATCGTGATCAAGTCCGCCATCCTCACCCCATTGCTTGGCATAGTTTGCATCGTAATCCAGGCCGGTATTTTCTAGCACTCCATACCCACGCAAGCCAGCGGTATGGATTTCGCGATTTTTATGGGCGCTTGCCGGTGCAATGGTTCCATCCGAAGCATATAGAACTTTGTTTCCATTTTGCTGAAGCAGGTAATAATAGGGTTGCAGGGTGACAACTTTGGACCATTTGCGCCACTCTCCGCTAGCACCATAGAACCATTGTGCTTGATCGGCTTTATCCGCCTGCTCAATTAAGCGAACCACTGGCTGCAAGGCAAATAAATCTGCCTGCCAGTCACTTTTTGGCTGGCCTAGAGTCGTCCGTAACCCCTGGAAGTTATTCGTTGTATTGCGCCATTCATTACGTGCAACCAAACGGCGGTCTGATAATTCAAAGGCCATGCGCCCCGCTTTAATGCTGATGGGCCGGTCATTGCCGAGATCATCTTTACCCAGCGCATCTTTAAAATACAGCTCACCATAGCCTTGCATTACATCTACCTTATTAATATCCCGGTTATCAGGCGCAAATACGCTGTCAAAACGGCGGGAATCTTGAAGTTCAATGGTGGCGCGTACTGGGTCAAATTTACTTTTTACGGCAGCATAAATACGAGTACGAAGTAAAAGCGGTTCATCCAGTACATCTTTATTTCGACGAAAATCATTGTCACGGTATTCATAACGAATCCGGGATTCCAGCCCCAGATCTACCCAGTCCACATCCTTAAGACTTTCAGAATCTTTCAACCATGTCTTATTGAGTTGCTTGACATAGCGGGGCGGCTCAGTTTCACGCTGCAACCCGTAACTGCGTACTGGAACATCATAACCGGGGTTAACCTCCGTGGCAGACGACTCATTTATTTTCTGGGAGACTTTTTTATTTTCTATCTCCTGTAATCTTTCTGTTATACGGCCCTTTTGATCCAGATCCTGTGGACTCAACTCCGATGTAGTTATCTGCGCAAAGGCAATAAGCGGCGCTATTAATACGGTACCAGCCAGCAGGCTGGGTATAACCCGTAACCGGGAAGTTTTATTCTTGTGTAACTGCAATGCTTTCATTTGATCAACTCCGGCTTGTTGACGGAACGGGGAAATAACTGACGTTACCGTACCAATTTGCCGCGAATGCTTATGAGCGAGGCGCGCATTCTAATGAGGTTCTTTTCCTGCGTTAAATAATTAATTATTATTTGCATATCTGTTTTTCATATAAGAGAAAATTAAAAAACTAGATGGACTACACAACGAACCATGCAACGAAATTGACAGTCCCGCGCAAAACACGGAAACTACATGCCAGTGCCGATTTGACATCAGCTTGCGGGGCACTTAAAAAATTCCAGCTAAAGCGAAGCAACCCGCTCCGCTTAAGCTGAGCGGGTTTTGTTTTTGGGGATTCTTAATTGAACGCATCAAATAGCATCGGTATCGTCAGTGCACAGCACGCGCAATTCAACACCCATTTTTCATGTAGAAGCGGGGCTGTGTTGCCGAGTTACGAGCTGGTGTATGAGACTTACGGCACGTTAAACAGCGATAAATCCAATGCCGTCCTGGTCTGCCATGCGCTTTCCGGCAATCATCATGTAGCGGGCTATTACGTGGATGATATGAAAAACGTCGGCTGGTGGGACACGATGATAGGTCCCGGCAAGCCTATCGACACTGAGAAATTTTTCGTCATCGGGCTGAATAATCTTGGTGGCTGCCATGGTTCCACGGGGCCCATCAGCATCAACCCGGCAACTGGCAAACCTTATGGTGCGAGCTTTCCCGTGGTGACAGTGGAAGACTGGGTGGAGTCGCAGGCACGCCTGGCCGATAAGCTCGGCATAGCTCAATTTGCTGCAGTGCTTGGCGGCAGCTTGGGCGGGATGCAAGCGCTGCAATGGTCTCTGGCATATCCTGAACGTGTGCGCCATGTACTGGCGATTGCCTCGGCACCTCGTCTGACCGCACAGAATATTGCGTTCAATGATGTGGCACGCAATGCGATCTTGACTGACCCTGATTTTTACGGCGGTGATTATTACGAACACGGCGTAGTACCTACGCGAGGCTTGCGCTTAGCGCGCATGCTGGGGCATATCACCTATCTTTCCAACGATGCGATGGCGGATAAATTCGGGCGTGGGCTGCGCTCCGACAAGTACAGCTACAGCTATGATATTGATTTCGAGATCGAGTCTTACCTGCGCTATCAGGGCGACAAATTCGCCGCATATTTTGACGCTAACACCTATTTGCTTATGACCAAGGCGCTGGATTATTTTGATCCTGCCCGGGAATATGATGACGACCTGAATAAAGCTTTCGCCACTGCTCGCGCAAACTTTTTAGTACTGTCATTTACCACCGACTGGCGCTTTGCACCGGAGCGTTCGCGCGCCATCGTCAAAGCACTGCTTCATAACCATCTTAAAGTAAGCTACGCCGAGATTACCTCGACGCATGGGCATGATTCTTTTCTGATGCAGCATACGCATTACCATAATGTGATGAGCGCTTACTTCGACAATATTGCCAGCGAGTTTACTGCATGAGCACGCACGATCACTCCACTCTCACCGCGACCCGCCCCGACTTTGCTGCAATAGCGGCATGGATTCCGCCGGGCGCTTCCGTCCTGGATTTGGGTTGCGGTGACGGCAGCCTGCTGCGCTATTTGCAGGGCACGAGCAAGGTGCGGGGCTACGGTGTGGAAATCAGCGACGATAACATCGTGGCATGCATCCAGAATCAAGTGGATGTTATTCAAGGCGACTTGGAGTCGGGACTTTCCGGCTTTGAAAGTGATGCCTTTGATTATGTCATCCTGTCGCAGACGCTACAGGCCACTCGTCACACAGAACCTCTGATGCAGGAAATGCTGCGCGTGGGACGTGAGGGTATAGTCAGCTTTCCCAATTTCGGCTACTGGCGAAATCGTATGGACATATTGCAAGGCAATATGCCAGTGTCTGAAGTTCTGCCCTATCAATGGTATGACACACCCAATGTTCATCTGTGTACGTTGCATGACTTTGAAACATTCTGCCACGATAACAAGATGACCATTCTCGACCGACGCGTCATGACAGGCGATAGCGAAATAAAACTATTGCCTAATCTGTTAGGTAGCACTGCGGTGTATCGCTTCAAGCGTGCTGTTTAATCCATGAGCGTGATCGCGCAGCTATTCACGCGGCGCATGTTGATTTGTGTATTCACCGGTTTCAGCTCCGGCCTGCCGTTGTACCTGTTGTTCAATTTGGTGCCCGCCTGGCTGCGTAGCGAGCACGTTGATCTTAAAACCATCGGCCTATTCGCGCTGATTCAGTTTCCCTATACCTGGAAATTCCTGTGGTCGCCACTGCTGGATCGCTATGTCCTGCCACTCCTTGGGCGCAGGCGCGGCTGGATGCTGCTCACCCAACTGGGTCTATTGGTTGTCATTGCCTCGATGGGTGCGTTTTCGCCACAAAGCGATTTACGAACTATTGCCTACATTGCAACGCTATTGGCATTTCTAAGCGCTACTCAAGACATCGTGCTGGATGCCTATCGACGCGAATTACTGGAAGAAAGTGAACTGGGATTGGGAAATGCGGTGCATGTAAATGCCTATCGCATCGCTGGCTTGGTACCGGGTTCGTTGTCGCTGATCCTGGCAGATTTCATGCCGTGGAGTACCGTATTTATCATTACGGCGTTGTTCATGTTGCCGGGCATGGCGATGACGCTAATGGTGAAAGAGCCATTGAATATTAACCCGCCGAAATCCCTGCGTGATGCGGTTGTCGAACCGTTTCACGAATTCATTACGCGGCATGGTTGGCGCAGCGCGCTGCTCATCCTCTCCTTCCTGTTCTTTTACAAACTCGGCGACAGCATGTGCACTGCGCTGGCCACCCCGTTCTACATGGATATGGGATTCTCTAAAACACAGATCGGCCTGATCGCCAAGAATGCGGGTCTGTGGCCCGCTGTCATTGGCGGTCTGCTTGGCGGATTATGGATGGTAAAGATCGGCATCAACCGCGCCTTGTGGTTGTTTGGCGTAGTTCAAGTGGTATCAATCTTTGGTTTCTACTGGCTAGCATCGGTCGGATATCACGCCGAAATTACCTCCTTGGAACTTACTCAACTCGCCATAGTGATTGGCATAGAAGCCTTGGGCGTGGGACTCGGCACAGCCGCATTCGTCGCCTTCATAGCACGCACCACCCATCCCGCCTACACCGCCACGCAATTCGCACTGTTCACCAGCCTCGCAGCTATGCCACGCACCTTCGTCAACTCAGCGACTGGCTGGTTGGTGGAAGGAATCGGCTGGACGGGATTCTTTTTGCTGTGTGCTTTGCTGGCACTGCCGGGAATGATATTGCTATTGAAAGTGGCGCCGTGGAATGGGTCGAATTCAGTAACACATCAATGACCTTGGCTATTCAGTCGGTGAGACTGGTATCACGGCCTGTTAATAGCGAAACATACGTTGCATGGTGTGATGCTCAGTTACGGCTACCCTCTCTCCAACTCTCTCCCGCAAGCGGGAGAGAGGGTGATCGTGCCCTCCGCCGCTTGCGGGGGAGGGTTAGGGAGAGGGCAATCGCCGCAACTCAACTGCCATGCTGCGGGTAAATCCAAAACAATATGTTTCGTTATTTACGATTTGCAATACTAGCGCCAACTATGTATGACCGGATAAAGTACACTGCTGATTGCCTATCTCAATCTGGATGGTGACGTGTCCAATAGTAAAGTTGTCGTGCAACTCTTCCGCAACCCGGCACAGGAACTCATTCCCCGGATGTCCGTCGCGCATGACCAAATGAACGGTCAGTGCAATTTCTGGGGTGCTCGTCGCCCACACATGCAGGTCATGCACTTCGATGACGTTGGGCTGTGCTGTCAGATAATTTTTCACCTTGTCTAATTTGATTGAAATCGGCACACCGTCCAGAGAAAGATGTAACGATTGGCGCAGCAAACCCCATGTACCCAACAATATCACCACAGCAATGACCAAGCTGATGGCGGGGTCGAGCCAAGCCCAACCAGTCCAGACAAACATCGCGCCAGCGATGACCACACCGAGCGAAACCAGCGCATCTGCCGCCATATGAAGAAAGGCGGCACGCAGGTTTAAATCTTTTTTGTTGCCGGACATGAATAGCCAAGCGGTGATGCCGTTGATTACTACTCCAAAGGCAGCAACCAGCATGACGATGCCACCCTGAATCGGCACCGGGTGATTGAATCTGCCGACGGCTTCCCACACGATACCGCCTATCGCAATCAGCAAGATCAGCGCATTGAACAATGCGGCAAGAATCGTGGCGCGCCCCAAGCCGTAAGTGTGTTTCTGACTGGGGCGCAGCCGTGCCAGATATAAACCGCCATATGCCACAAGCAGGCCGAGCACATCGCTCAGGTTGTGCCCGGCCCGGCATCGGAGAGTAGCGCAAGTGAGTCGGCCTGCCAGCCGTATATCGTTTCGACGAGGACGAACAGCACATTCAGTGCAATGCCGATGGAAAATGCTCGACCGTAGTTTGCAGCGTGGCTGTGCGAGTGATGATGGGCTGTCATGATATTCCTTGGTGAGGCGCAGCCACAGAGACCCGCGAACCACATTCTCCACCTCGTTGCGGCCGTATTCGCATATTCGTGCAGTCGGCGTTCGACTTAGGCGCGGCTCAGACCTGCCGCAGTGGTCTTCAGACTCGCGACGGCATCGAGCGGAGATATTTGGTTGATTCTCATGGAAATCTCGCTGTGCGGTACTTTCCTCAATATCGGCTACAAGTTGACTTTATACCTGCATCTGCACTGAAGCAAACCAACCACTTTCCAAGTAGACAATATTTACCAGCAAAATGAGCAACCCATAGTTTTGTATTTTTTGATATCTTTAGGTCTTCTTGATGAGGTAATCACATGAAAATCGGCATACCAAAAGAAATCAAAGCAAACGAAAGCCGTGTCGCGCTGGCTCCATCCGGAGCAGAATCGCTTATTGCGGCCGGGCATTCTGTGCTGGTCGAGGCAGGCGCAGGATCAGGCAGTGATTTCAGTGACGAACAGTATCTTGCGGTAGGTGTATGTATCGTCCCCGATGCTGACACAATATGGGCGGATGCCGATCTGATTGTTAAAGTTAAAGAGCCGATTGAGCCAGAATGGCAGCACATCAAGCCTGGTCAAACACTGTTCACCTTTTTTCACTTTGCCGCTGATGAAAAACTAACCCAAGCACATCTGGATTCTGGTGCAACTTGTATCGCTTACGAAACGATTGAATTGCCTTCACGCGAATTACCGCTGCTTACACCCATGTCCGAAGTCGCCGGACGCATGGCCGTGCATGAAGGAGCCAAATATCTTGAAAAATTATATGGTGGACGGGGGGTTCTGCTAGGTGGAGTCCCCGGTGTGCCACCCGCGCATGTTGTCATCCTCGGCGGCGGTGTAGTGGGCATGAATGCCGCCAAAATGGCAGCCGGTCTTGGCGCGAGTGTCACCATACTCGACATTTCACTGGAGCGGCTGCGCCATCTTAGCGATGTCATGCCCGCTAACGTACAGTTGATTTTTTCCAATCGACACAATCTGCTGGAACAGATTGCCTCCGCCGATCTTGTCATCGGAGGGGTGTTAGTCACAGGAGCCATAGCGCCCAAGCTAATACGCTACGATGATCTCAAGACCATGCGCCAAGGCTCGGTGATAGTGGATGTTGCAGTGGATCAAGGCGGCTGCATCGAAACAACCCATCCCACCACGCACGAGAATCCGATTTATGTGGTCGAGGGTGTCATTCACTATGCTGTGGCGAACATGCCAGGCGCCGTACCACGCACCTCCACGCTGGCGCTAACCAATGCAACTTTGCCTTATGTGCAGCAATTGGCAAATAAAGGGTGGAAGCAGGCACTTAAGGATAACGCTGCGTTGCGCAAGGGACTGAACATCGTGAATGGAAAAATCACTCATCACGCTGTCGCAAAGGCATTCGGAATGCTTGCCCACGCACCGGAAAGTTTTCTTGATATCTGAGGGTGGTGCCGTAACTATTTTATTCTCTGTCTGTAAAAAATAAGGTGGCGATCCTGATTCCAGGACGCGCCACCATTAACTTCAACAATTACTTGGTATGCTCTGCCATCCACTTTCGTGCCAATGCTTGCGCCTGATCTATTTGCACAGCCGCCAATTTGTTTTCAATATTTTTTCTACTTCTCTCAGCCGATTCATGCCCTTCACCCGCTGCCAAGTTATACCACTTGTGCGCTTCAATCCAGTCCTGTGGTACGCCTTTGCCATTTTCATACATCACTCCAAGGGTGTACTGTGCCTTTGAATTTTTTAGTTCGGCTGACTTTAGATACCACGATGCGGCTTCCTTGAAATCCTGTGGAACGCCTTGACCATTTTCATACAGCACACCAAGGTTGAACTGCGCCATTGAGTTTCCTTGAGCTGCCGCTTTGCGATACCACCACGCAGCTTCTCTGTAGTTCCGTGGCACACCTGTACCATTATGATAAACCTGCCCAAGATTAAACTGCCCACCTGCATGGCCCTGTCCGGCGGCATTATGGTACAGAGATGCTGCCTGATCATAGTCCCGTTTTACACCTTCACCATACTGGTACAAAACCCCAAGAGAGTTCTGTGCATCCGGATCACCCTGCCTAACTGCATGTCGATACCACTCCACAGCCTCTTTGAAATCCTGATGAACACCTTGACCTTTTTGGTACATCAAACCCAAATTGTATTGGGCAATTGCATCGCCACTGTCTGCAAGCCGACGAAATTCTTTTAACGCAGCTGGGTAGTTACCTTTCTCGTATGCCTCAGTTGCAGTGTGTATGTCAGCTTGCGCACCTGTGCTCATCGCAAAATAAATCACTACCAAAAATAGCCTGAATAAATTTACCATAATTGTGTTGTGCATTTTCACTCCCCGTAATTTAAGTCAATTAACCCGACATAATTTTGTTATACCCTACATCTTTACTGCCGACTTCGATCTGCCACTACAACTTACTCGTAATATCAACACCACTTAGCTTGAGTGCTTGAAACAGTGTTTTCGCATCCTACCACCATCATCATCAGCACTCAAACTCCATTCATGCCATTGCTATGTATGACGCTGTAGAATGATTATTTAGAAGGGGCGCTAACCAAGCCGGGATTGCTGAGTGCAAAGAGATGATAGACCGCAATCATAGTTGTAAAAAATGGAAAATACTGTCCAGTAACGCGGAGTCACTTCTATGACATACCAAAATAATCGTACCTTCCTGACTCATCATATTGAAATCCTGCGCTCCAGCTATCAACATTGGACTGGGAAACCCAATTTTGATGAAGGCATCAGTCAGGAAAATGCTGTCGAGGCACTTTTTTTGGCTCCGTTCGCGGTTCTTTCCCACGGCATCGGGGTGAACCCGATATTCAATTATGGTAACCAACGAGCACTGGAAATATTCGAAATGAGCTGGGATGAGTTTACCGTTCTGCCCTCACGCCTATCGGCTGAAACAATCAATCAACAAGAGCGGGCTAAACTGCTGGATACTGTTACCAAACATGGATTCATCAATAATTATTCTGGTGTTCGTATCGCGAAGTCCGGTCGGCGTTTCATGATCCGTGATGCCACAGTATGGAACTTGATGACGCCAGATGGTCAGTATTATGGCCAAGCCGCACTCATCCGAGATTGGGAACACCTTTAATTTCTGCGAAAACGCTATGAAATACTTCACAGGCTTTTTCAACATTGGCTGCCATGAGGCGACCATAAGGCAGCAGCGCGATGTTTTTCTGGAATACCTACATATTGGTCAAATTTTGATGCAATTTACTGCGTTTAGTGGGTTAACATTAGGCGCAATACAACACCGTTAAATTTATAATCAACTAAACCGACGAACTTAAGACCATGTCCCCCAGCATTTTCCCCGCCCATTCTTCACAGCAAACACTTGCAGTAAGTCCTGGCAATCAGCCGGCTCTACCGCTTGTCTCCGTCATTGTGCGTAGTATGGGGCGACCGGAGCTTCACGAGGCGCTGGAATCGATCGCACGGCAGGATTATCCGAACGTTGAAGTTATAGTCGTTGATGCAACCGGCGGGAACCACCCGACACTGCCGACTATAGCTTGGCAACCAGGCCATTCTATAAGAATAGTCGGTGGCCACCGCCAGTTGCCTCGGCCACAAGCCGCCAACGAAGGATTGCAAGCCGTGCATGGCGAGTGGATTTGTTTTTTGGATGATGACGATACTTACGATTTTGATTTCCTCTCGGCAATGCTGTGTGCCTCCCGTGAACATCCTGAAGCGCTGCTGGTTTACAGTCGGGCCAGAATGCTTGATGCAAATGGGAACGTCACAAAATTGTTTGGCAGTCCGTTTAACCGCGC
>CAMCFJ010000026.1 GCA_945874105.1 Candidatus Nitrotoga sp. CP45
CAAACGCGATCAACGGGCCAGCATCCGCAATGACGAGCTTATTCAAAGGCCGCCAGCTCCTGCTGTAACTCCTCCTTGCCGTAACGCACAACCGGAATTTTCAGCGCACCGAGATGGTCAACAAATTCTCCTAGCGGCATCCCCGCAAGCTTTGCAGCCCTGCCGATGCTGACCACATCACCGTCAAAAAGCTTCACCGCCAGCGCAACCCCCACACCCTCTTTAAGCAAGGTTTCATCAAACGGCACCGCCACGAAAACCGGCTGACCATGCTTGGTGACGATGGAAAGCTTGCCTGCCTCGGCATCTCGTATCAGCTCACCCGTGCGTTCGCGTAAATCGCGGATAGTAAAAGCGTCCATGGCTTGATCACCTCTCAATAAATTGTGCCATCAAATGATAGCACAATATTTAGAGGTGGCGCACCAAGAGCAGGCCGCAGCCGAAGGAATGAAGCGGAAAAAAATAGTTTTAATCCTCGCCCGTCCCGAAGGACGGGCGCTACGCGCGCACTTACACCAGCCGGGATTTGGACAATAGTTTCAATTGTCCAAGCCAATTGTTGATTTTCTAAGCTGCCTGTGCGGCAGCGAACAAAACCAATCTTTGTTCTGCAATCAACACAATTTTCTAAGCTGCCTGTGCGGCAGCGAACTACTAATGCAATGGCTCAGGCCGACTACGAAATTTCTAAGCTGCCTGTGCGGCAGCGAACGATGAGCTTCGCATCATGGAGCGGGCAGCATTTTTCTAAGCTGCCTGTGCGGCAGCGAACTCAACGGGGACATATACCCTCACAGACTCTGATTTCTAAGCTGCCTGTGCGGCAGCGATCACTTAGCCGTCGGTGTGCCTGTCAGCGTACTATTTCTAAGCTGCCTGTGCGGCAGCGAACACGCGCTGCGCGATTACATTGCCAGCCTGGACTTTCTAAGCTGCCTGTGCGGCAGCGAACTACTCTTTTCAAAAAGGTGGATGGTTCCGCTCTTTCTAAGCTGCCTGTGCGGCAGCGAACCCATGCAGCCCGACGACAGAGCTATTCTTAGTTTCTAAGCTGCCTGTGCGGCAGCGAACTGTGGTCTTGCGCGTGCCGATTACCGGGTCGCTTTCTAAGCTGCCTGTGCGGCAGCGAACTTGCTAATTTAACCGCGTAATAACCGGCTAGATTTCTAAGCTGCCTGTGCGGCAGCGAACGATGACATGAAGAAATTACAGCGTAAAACAATTTTCTAAGCTGCCTGTGCGGCAGCGAACTTTTGTCACACCACAAGAAGCATCATTGATGATTTCTACGCTGCCTGTGCGGCAGCGAACTGTAAAGCCGCACTTACCATATCAATCTTGCTTTTCTAAGCTGCCTGTGCGGCAGCGAACACGCAGTGTCGGCATTGATTGCTTGAACAACATTTCTAAGCTGCCTGTGCGGCAGCGAACCGTACCAGAGCTGGTTTTATATTCGATTTTTATTTCTAAGCTGCCTGTGCGGCAGCGAACCATTCGACGCCGATTCGTTCCGCGATCCATACTTTCTAAGCTGCCTGTGCGGCAGCGAACTACCGAGGGCAATCAAAACGCGAGAGACGATCTTTCTAAGCTGCCTGTGCGGCAGCGAACGGAGGTGACTTCCAGTATATCCCCAACTATATTTTCTAAGCTGCCTGTGCGGCAGCGAACTCGCGGACACAATGTCCTGCTCTTGCTCTTCCTTTCTAAGCTGCCTGTGCGGCAGCGAACACAACGAAGCGCAACGCTACACCATCCAGGATTTTCTAAGCTGCCTGTGCGGCAGCGAACTTTCATCTCGTCGATGGTGTTGGCAAACATTTTTTCTAAGCTGCCTGTGCGGCAGCGAACTTCTACAGCGTGTCAGACAAGCAAGCCGAGGTTTTCTAAGCTGCCTGTGCGGCAGCGAACTTCCCAATGCAATCAAAACGCGTGAAACAATATTTCTAAGCTGCCTGTGCGGCAGCGAACTGCGCCCACTTGCTCGCCTCGCCCTTGAGGTATTTCTAAGCTGCCTGTGCGGCAGCGAACTTTGAGCTTCATCAAAAACAATAATAGAGTTATTTCTAAGCTGCCTGTGCGGCAGCGAACTTCAAGGGCACTTGAAAGCGTTTTGCCTGACTTTTCTAAGCTGCCTGTGCGGCAGCGAACGAGAGAGACAAAATTCTTTAGTCAATGGAACATTTCTAAGCTGCCTGTGCGGCAGCGAACTCTGAGCTGCTGCGGCTTCTATGCCGTCACATTTTCTAAGCTGCCTGTGCGGCAGCGAACGCGCCGACAATCCCAACGCGACCAGTCAGGGATTTCTAAGCTGCCTGTGCGGCAGCGAACCCAGCCTCGAACATGATGGCTGTAATGTATTTTTTCTAAGCTGCCTGTGCGGCAGCGAACGGTGAAAAATGAGGCACTAAGTCATCATCATCTTTCTAAGCTGCCTGTGCGGCAGCGAACGGCCCCGCGAACAGGTTAATCCGTACTTTTGATTTCTAAGCTGCCTGTGCGGCAGCGAACGTCGCCAGCAGCAGCCGCAGCGGTAAGCGCACTTTCTAAGCTGCCTGTGCGGCAGCGAACGCAGCTGTTGCTTTGGTCGGTGCTGCTGTTTTTTTCTAAGCTGCCTGTGCGGCAGCGAACGGAGCATTTGATAGCTGTGCAATGGGATCTGATTTCTAAGCTGCCTGTGCGGCAGCGAACGAGCTTTGCGCGGGTATGTTGCTGCCGCTGCTTTTCTAAGCTGCCTGTGCGGCAGCGAACTCCTTTCCCGCGCTAAATGTCGTCCGTTTACTTTTCTAAGCTGCCTGTGCGGCAGCGAACCAACCAGCCGGGCGGCACAATTATTACTAGCTTTTCTAAGCTGCCTGTGCGGCAGCGAACATTAGCGCGTTCTGCATTCGAGGCCGAGACTGTTTCTAAGCTGCCTGTGCGGCAGCGAACATTGATTAGAAGTATTATTGATGTTAGGTGAATTTCTAAGCTGCCTGTGCGGCAGCGAACGGGATTGAAGAACAAGTGAACGTTGACGAAATTTTCTAAGCTGCCTGTGCGGCAGCGAACCCGGGTACCTCATCACCAACGCAGTGGCATAATTTCTAAGCTGCCTGTGCGGCAGCGAACGTGGGCATATTCGACAATAGCTATGAGTTTGATTTCTAAGCTGCCTGTGCGGCAGCGAACAGAATGACCAAGAAAAATGCCCCACTTGTAAATTTCTAAGCTGCCTGTGCGGCAGCGAACCTGCACTCTTTGCAGCTGGTCGCATAATCTCTTTTCTAAGCTGCCTGTGCGGCAGCGAACTCGACCTCAAGATAATCGAATATAACCTTCAATTTCTAAGCTGCCTGTGCGGCAGCGAACGTTTTTTTGCTTGGATGACGTCGCGAACAGTCTTTCTAAGCTGCCTGTGCGGCAGCGAACCAACTGTTTCTTTATCTACTGGTAACATGAGTTTTCTAAGCTGCCTGTGCGGCAGCGAACAAAAAAGTGGCCTTCAACCAGGCATCGCTCTCTTTCTAAGCTGCCTGCGCGGCAGCGAACGCTGGAATTTTGAGTAACGGTATTTCCGGCAATTTCTAAGCTGCCTGTGCGGCAGCGAACACTCTGCTAGTTGCTTTGTCAGGTTGCCGGTATTTCTAAGCTGCCTGTGCGGCAGCGAACAGTCGCTTTTTGCGGAGCAAGCCTGTAATTCTTTTCTAAGCTGCCTGTGCGGCAGCGAACTATACTAAATTTAGAGTGCCTGGCCGTGGCGTTTTCTAAGCTGCCTGTGCGGCAGCGAACAACAGGTGGAGACACAGGTGCGCGCGGAGTACTTTCTAAGCTGCCTGTGCGGCAGCGAACAAGAGGGTCAAAGTTGAAAAGGTTGTCTTTACTTTCTAAGCTGCCTGTGCGGCAGCGAACACGAAATTTGCACATGAAGCAGCCGCAGAATCTTTCTAAGCTGCCTGTGCGGCAGCGAACAAGCGGCAGGCTTCCTGCTGGGCGGCCCGATCTTTCTAAGCTGCCTGTGCGGCAGCGAACGACGCCTGTCGCGTTTCTTTCGGTGCGGTAGATTTCTAAGCTGCCTGTGCGGCAGCGAACAGCTGATTATTGCCTCGACGTGCGGTATTAAATTTCTAAGCTGCCTGTGCGGCAGCGAACGGCCTGACTGCCAAGCTGATGCGCATCACCGATTTCTAAGCTGCCTGTGCGGCAGCGAACAACGCCAACCGGTTTACAGCCGGGCGCAGAGTTTTCTAAGCTGCCTGTGCGGCAGCGAACCGTGCCAGTCCGCTTGCGGTCTTGAGCCACTTTTTCTAAGCTGCCTGTGCGGCAGCGAACAAGAAGCTTGTAACCGAATTCTCACACACCTTTTTCTAAGCTGCCTGTGCGGCAGCGAACGGTCAGTAGCCCCGCATCGTCGCGCGTTATTCTTTCTAAGCTGCCTGTGCGGCAGCGAACTGTACGCCTACGGGGTGCATCAGTACCGAGCATTTCTAAGCTGCCTGTGCGGCAGCGAACACGGCAGTTCGTGCGTATATGTGGAGTCGTGATTTCTAAGCTGCCTGTGCGGCAGCGAACTAGCACTTCGTCAGCACTACATCCGGCGAAGCTTTCTAAGCTGCCTGTGCGGCAGCGAACATCTCGAATCAAGAGTGGGGATCGCTCTCTATTTTCTAAGCTGCCTGTGCGGCAGCGAACGTGCTGCCCGGGCGGTCATTCGGGCAATATCATTTCTAAGCTGCCTGTGCGGCAGCGAACTCATGTGTTCCTCCCATATCTTGTCGCACTCTTTTCTAAGCTGCCTGTGCGGCAGCGAACGCAACAAGCCAGCTTTCTTCACCCCGGCCAAATTTCTAAGCTGCCTGTGCGGCAGCGAACGCGTAGATAAAACCCTGGACATCGAAGACAACTTTCTAAGCTGCCTGTGCGGCAGCGAACTGAGGTAGCGCAACAGTGCCATCACTGTTAATTTTCTAAGCTGCCTGTGCGGCAGCGAACTAACAACAAATTGATTGCGGAGCACTACGATATTTCTAAGCTGCCTGTGCGGCAGCGAACTCGCCGACCTAATGGATTGCAACCCGATCACTTTTCTAAGCTGCCTGTGCGGCAGCGAACGCTCGCATTTTTGTTCCCCGTTAGAATTGTCTTTTCTAAGCTGCCTGTGCGGCAGCGAACAATAACCATTGAGGCTGTGACCGCGCCTGATTTTTCTAAGCTGCCTGTGCGGCAGCGAACGCATCCTATCGTACACGCGCGAAGATTTAAACTTTCTAAGCTGCCTGTGCGGCAGCGAACCCATGCTGCGGGCATGGCGTGGGCGAGCAAGTTTTCTAAGCTGCCTGTGCGGCAGCGAACCTTGGGGTGGTCTGATTTCAATGAATTTGTGATTTCTAAGCTGCCTGTGCGGCAGCGAACATCAAACTGTTTACTAAATATGCCGAAGAATCTTTCTAAGCTGCCTGTGCGGCAGCGAACTGAGAATTGCGAATCTGTTTGAGTTTTTCAGATTTCTAAGCTGCCTGTGCGGCAGCGAACCTGCTTTGGTTGCTGATGGCTGGGGTAATTCTTTTCTAAGCTGCCTGTGCGGCAGCGAACAATCACATTGACAAGCTAAAACACAGTATCGATTTCTAAGCTGCCTGTGCGGCAGCGAACAATCACTGGAACAAGAACGCGCGGCAATCGTATTTCTAAGCTGCCTGTGCGGCAGCGAACCCAGCCCCCACCTCGTCGCAGGCTTGTTGAACTTTCTAAGCTGCCTGTGCGGCAGCGAACGCAGCACAAATGCAGCTTGGGCATAGCAGTATTTTCTAAGCTGCCTGTGCGGCAGCGAACGGAGTCTCTACGATTGCCGGGGTTGGCGTTGCTTTCTAAGCTGCCTGTGCGGCAGCGAACTGACTGCGGCATCAAATACGAAGTGGCTTAATTTTCTAAGCTGCCTGTGCGGCAGCGAACGTCGATCCATACATCAAGCCTGAATTAATTATTTTCTAAGCTGCCTGTGCGGCAGCGAACGTATCAGCAGCAATAACTGTCGTACTCAGTGTTTTCTAAGCTGCCTGTGCGGCAGCGAACACGCGGAGTGCTAAAAATCAGCGTTAGAGGGCTTTCTAAGCTGCCTGTGCGGCAGCGAACATCGGGTTGCCCTGCCCTTGTCTGCATTAATTTTTCTCAGCGGCCTGTGCGGCAGCGAACATGTGTTAGCAGCAGAAAGAGGTGCAGAAGATTTTCTAAGCTGCCTGTGCGGCAGCGAACGACAATATTACTATGACACAGACCACTCAGAATTTCTAAGCTGCCTGTGCGGCAGCGAACGCCACGCAGCCGGGCTGGCGGCGGGCGCATTGTTTCTAAGCTGCCTGTGCGGCAGCGAACTCACCTCCCACGCCCTTGCGTCAGCCGGGGGATTTCTAAGCTGCCTGTGCGGCAGCGAACTCCAAATAAGCGCGAAAAGCCAGCTCCTGGATTTTCTAAGCTGCCTGTGCGGCAGCGAACTCGGCACGAATACGATCACATGGGACGCGAACTTTCTAAGCTGCCTGTGCGGCAGCGAACAATGCGCACCACGCAGCCGCGATCAATCAACATTTCTAAGCTGCCTGTGCGGCAGCGAACTTGTGTAGGTGGCGATAGCCAGCACGCTGTCTTTTCTAAGCTGCCTGTGCGGCAGCGAACATCAATCCGAAGGGATTACCCGAGCGTGTTGATTTCTAAGCTGCCTGTGCGGCAGCGAACCCGACACGTCGCCCGACGCCACTACGCAAAATTTTCTAAGCTGCCTGTGCGGCAGCGAACTATACTATACCTTGTAAATAGTCATTTGTAACATATAGTTGCATCATTCTAACGTAAAAAACCAAAATAATCGGGCAACCTTGTAACCAATTGATAACTATGATTTGTTAAAGAACCTAAAAAACTTAGGTCATCCGTTCGCTATTTCAGGTAATCCGCCATCATCACTTTGCTCCATTCAGGTAGTGGTTGCTGGGCGATTTCTAGCCGACCATGGCGTAAAACAGCAACCTGCTGAAAAGGATCATCTGAACGGGAATTGTCGAGGATATACACGTAATCACACAGCGGCAGCGCTTGCTGGATGTACGTCAGGGTTCTGGGTATTCTGCTGATGACTTTTTCATCCGGAACATGATGCCCCCCTTCGCTGACACGCTGGGCAATACGCGCCTGATTGAGCGTGATATTTTCTAAATGGATAAACACTAAAATGGTTTCATAGCCCATTGCTTTTGCTTGGGCGATGAAGTCAATTTTTGAGGGGTGTGAAAATACTGTTTCAAAGCAGAAGGTGCGCCCCTCCAGTAGAAATTGTGCACGAATCTCCCCTGCGATCATCGCCGCCTCATAACTCCGTGCTTCGGGTGCGGCAGGGAATAATTGCTTGGCGATCAGGTCAGCGTTTACAAAAGGCATCCCTTGCGGCGCCAGACACATGTAGTAAAACGTACTTTTACCAGCGCCATTGCCGCCTGCAAGTAGCCACAGCTGCTTCTTTATCAAGATGATTTGTCAGTTTTGATAAACTGGCCGTGCTCGAATTTCCCAACCTTGATTTCACCGTTCGCGCTGATTTGCTCCAACATACCTGGAAAAGCTGATGAAGCCTGATATCTGACCGGACTGGATGTAACCGCCCCCACCAATATGCCACTCGCACGGTTTTGCTCCAGTGCTTGAAATACCACATTCGGAATGACAGGCTGCCCCATTACTGGCTCAACGCAGATATTTGCCAATCCCGATGAAACCAGCAACAAGTCATCTGGCTTCAGGAACACATCAACATTACGCCCCATTTCCGCCCAGTATTCAATCTGCTCTGCCGTGCTCCGGTGATGTCGCTTCCCGGCCAGCGCCGCTGCCTGCATCAGGTCTTCTTGCAATCGTATGGGAGATATTGCTTTTGCCATATTTTTCTGCTCAAACAAATAATAAAGCAGGATTGTAGCATTTTGCTACAACACCCCTGGCGATTTTAAAGCGGTTCAAAAAACCGAAATCAAAATTCAGGGACTGTTGCAATCGCGCTTAATCCATAACTGCTATAGGCCGATCCCGCTGGCTCCGTCGCCATGGTTTTTTTGATCCACAAACAAAACGCCTGCTCACTGCTTAGGCTTTTTTGGCGAATAAATGGCAATGGAATACATTTATTGTACATTTCACCATAGCGTGCCAAAGCTGTATCGTAATCAACCCCATGCCTACGCGCATAGCGCCGCGCCAGCCGCTCGGCGTTTATCTTTGGCTGATAACGTTGGTATATTGCATGGCCTGTTATTTTCTCCGGCACGGAACGAATGCTGGTGCAATGCACATAGTCGCTCAAACGAGCCAACCATCTCAAGGCGTCAAATCGGGCAAGCGTGATTTCATTCTGAGCAAACAACCGTAACTTACCGCCAAGCACGCTATATTTTTCACCAATTACGTATTCAGGAAATGAAACCCCAATCGATACTCGCTTCTGATCGTCTTGCATTTCAACCAAGCCTAGATGGATCTGTTGAAACACTTTTGACCAGAGGGTAAGCAGGTTAATGTCTGGATTGGGCAATAAGGTTATTTCAAGGTAATATTTCATGATTTTCCCCTATATCCTAAGACTATCAACATACGCCAGCCCTTTCTTGCCCATATAAAAGCTTGAAACTCCAGCGGCTTCGATCATATCCATAAGTTGCTGTGCTTTTTCTTGGGGAATATTTAACTGAATTTCGAGTGTTCCATTGGCTTTAGTTAGCAGTGAGGTCACTTCACCTTCGCCTTTGCGTTTTTCTTTTAACAGATAGGGATTACCCCAAATTGGTTTTTTACTGCCGGTGGTAAAACGATCCATGAAATCCTTGGGCGTAAACCCCCGTTTTGAAATACCACTGATTCCGCCACTTTTTGTCAAAGCATTGGATAAATCGAAGTGCTGACTTAATCTTGAAATTTGTAAATACAAAGCCGAACAATAAAACATGATGGGCTTAATCATACCCTTGGTGTCTATGTATTCAGCATCGGGAAACTTGGCTTTTAGTTCTGCCAACGCGGCCTCAACAATCCCAGTTACTTCCATTGTTTTCAGTTTATTTAATTGCTCCAACTGATCAAGGACACTTAAAGGGTCAAACATTCTTGTGTTTTCAACTACAAAATCAGGCTTTACGATGAATTGGCATACACCTTCAAAATCCAAGTTTAGCAACCCCCAAAAGGCATCTGAATAATCAGAGCTAAAAATAGGGTCGTTGCTTTTAATCATGCCAGTGAAAGAATTTTGATCGGTACTTCCCATTATGTTTCGAATGTATACAGTCTCCTCATTAATGGGTTTGGATCGATCATGAATATTTTCAAAGGTAATGCTGTCTTCTAGCACTGCAAAAAAATAGCTTGGGCATTTCTTGGCTTGATACAGTTTTCGCTGATCACCAATCAGTCTATTTAAGACACCCATCACTGTGTCATGACTAATTTCTCGTTGAATAAAATTGGGAAATTTGCCATCACTATTTCGCTTAGATAAATTTGTCATAGAACCAATAAATCCTCGTCCGCCCTTTGGTAAAGGCTCATTATTAGAGCCATCCAAAAAAGAGTTTTGCCAAGCAGCTTCATATTTAATCGTAATACGCATATATCCATCCCTATTTGGCGTAGAAATAAACGGCATAGATAGTTTCTGGCGTTTCTGATATTTCGCTTTCCGAGCGTTTAATGCGCATCATTTTATGGCTGTCGTTATAATCTACGAGCACACTATCCACGTACATATAGCCTTTGGCTTGGCGAATGCTTAATTCGCTAATCATACGGATGGTCTCTTGAATCAAAATATCAATGGCTTCGTTATCCAATAAAATGCCGACTTCGCCCTCTTCAAATATAGTGCCACCGCGAACATAGTTTTGATGAAACGTGGCTTTTGGATTTCGAGAAGGGTCAAGGCTTTTGATAAAGTCTTGAACAGCTACGGCGATTTTCTCGCCTTCGCCTTCTTTAATAATCATGGAAGCGCGATCAAACTTTTTATCCAGGGAAATAAACTGTAATTGCTCAATGCTGATAGAGCCATACGCAAGATATTCCGTTTCACCAAAAGTAGTTTTGGAAAAAAATGAGTTGCTGGCTACATCATCGCCTTTATCATTTTTACCTTTTTCTTTTGAGCCGGAACGTCCCATTTGCTCAAAATTGCCGTTGCCCAATTGGTCAACAAAATCTTCCAGCAGTAATGGACTTGTGCGTTTGCACTGGCTTGAAGGCACAACATAGCCGCGTATCAGACCCGTAATTGAAGCCAGCACGTTTTGCAAGTTCTTATCTTTGGCATAGTGCAAATCAAATGCTTGATCTCTAAATAAATGATGGCGAATGCAATTTTGGCTGATATACATGGGGGTTTCTTTAAAATCTATATCAGCAGCCTGTTTTTTGTATTTATAACCTGTCTCCTCTTTTATCTTGCCGGTTAAGTTGCTATATCCCCTTAATTTTGGCAGCGTATGGTTATCTACTGTTTTGCCATCATCGCCTGCAAGTGTTGTCGGCCCATTCCAATTAACTACCCCATGGCCTAGCGCAACCACTTTAAAGTCCACACTTTTAATACCTGTTATTTTTTGCATAATCAGCCCTCGTTTGAATTTAGTTGCTTAATTGAAATTGCGCCGACAGGCTGTTTGTCGCACACGGCATAGTAAATGGCATGACTATGCCGTGCGCTTTCTCCCCCAACCTGAACTAAGTCGTTAGGCGTATAACTCAGGTAAATGGGAAATTCCGGGTCTCTTGCTTCATTGAGTAAAATAAAATCTTTATAGGCTGATGTCCCGCCCATAATCCGGTGGTGTTTACTTTTCATGTAGGCCAGCAAGTTTTTATCACTGTCACCATAACCTTCGATTTCATCCTTGGAAGCCGTCAAATTATCAAAGTCATCGCGTTCATTGATGGGCGCTTGGTAAGCGTATTGATCGGGAAATTTTGGTTGATTGGGTTCATTAACATCGCATACTGCCATTTGAACAAAGCGGTTTTCTCCGCGCAAGGAGTACTTACTGATTTTGGCTCGGCCTTTCAGTGACACTTTTTTGGGTGAAATAGTGATGGGATCAATCACTTTTTGATTAATTAAATTCACGCTCGCTTTAAGCGATGCGGTTAGATCGGTCTCTATGAATTTTCGACCACTATCAGACTGATAGAACCGCTTATATAACTCGTAAAGCTGCGGCAATTTAAAAGGTTGGTCGTTCAGCTCGACTCTTAAAAATTGATACCAAGCTTTTGCAGAGCCAAAAGTGTACATGCGCGATAAAAAACGGGCGGCGGCTCCTGTACCTTTGCCTTGGTCAATAGCTTCAGGAACAGCTATACAATGAACGTTGATCTCCTTATTTTCACCAAAACGATCCTGTCGGCCTAAGCGCTGCAAACAATTTTCTGCATTGGTGATTTCAGCGACCATATAGTCACAGGTAATATTCAGGGAGGCTTGAACAATTGGCCCGCTGCGTAAAACATGAAATTTGAGCGTACCGTCTTTTTTGAACGACTCATAAACTTCTTCAAACCATTTCTGCTTATCGCTTTTTTTAAACTTGGAATGCAATAACACAGCGTTTTCTTGGTACTGATTGCGAATAAAGCTTTTTTGTGCAGTGAGCGCCGTGTTGCTGATAACAATGGTGTTGGATTGATATGGTTGATACAAAGGATTAGTGTCATCTTGCTTAGTTTCATCAAATACCTTGAACTCAATACGATAGCGACTTGGATTAAATGAAGGCATAGCAACAATATCTTTTGGATCGATTTGTAATACTTGCTTCAGATAAAAATAATGTGGTGTGGCCGAAACCAATAAGGTGTTAGCTAATTGCTCCTGCTGTTGTTTACAAGCTATCAACTCAGCAAATAGCAAATTAAATGCGGGCATATTGATATATTCATGAAACTCATCAAACACCACATGTGCGTTCAAAAAATTAATTAAAGTATTAACTTTGCTGTGGGTAATGATGGCGCTGAATATTTGATCAATCGTGGTAATAACGATATTGCCTGAGAAATATTCATCTTCAGGGGTGTGTTTTCCCCACTGGTTGGTAAATTTAAATTCTCCGGTATTGATTTCTATCTGCGCACTTGGAAGCAGCTCTTCAAAATAATCTTTAGATATTAAGTCATCAAATATGCCTTGGCAGACTTGCACCCTCGGACAAATCCAAATTAGTTGCTGGGCATTTTTCAATTTAGCCCATTCCAGTGCGATTTTGGTTTTGCCACAGCCCGCCGGGCCTGCAAGCACAGCAACAGCCTGTGCGCCAGTTAGTCGGTTTGCAACTTCATTTTGTTTCTTGCTGCGTTCGCTGGCTGGGAATTTCATTAAACAGATTTCAATATGTGAGCAAAGTGTCGATTCCAATAATAGAAGATCATCTATTAGCGTATTGAATGTGATATTTTTTATATGCGCGTGTAAATCTGATGGGGTAAGTGCTGATACCCAGCGATCCGCCGAAATAACGCAGGCACGCATGACGTTATTGTCAGCATTATGTTGAATTTGTGAAGTATATTTCTCAATGCTTTCTTGAGAATCATATTTTTTATAATACGGTAATAGTGATCCATCTAATGTTTCGATGATGTCCAAATCAATTTCTTCATTGAATATTTTTGAAATTTCAGATTTTTCTACTGCCCGATACTTTGCATCGAGTGTGCATAAGTTTTTCAATAATTGAATTGCTTTTGCTAAAAATTCAGTAAATGTTAAGTCTTTTAGGTTGCCATTCAATTTTTTGTAAATGTCGCCATAATTTACAAAATCTTTTTCTTTACGAAATGGTCTGGCGTGGTGCCAATAAATAACATGCTTGATGGACTTTTTGTTGTCTGCATTAATCTGCTTTAATGAAATGTTGTCGAGTAACTGATAAAGCAATACTGAAACTTCATTGTGTCTAGGATGTTTATCAAAACTAAATTTTGTATCATCAATATGCTGCCCATCTTCTGCTACAAAGCCCTTTTTCTTTGGATTCCTCACCCAATCTTGAAAGCATGGATCAATTTTTCCTAGGTCATGCAAACACCCCGCCACAAAAGTTGCGGTTGATTGCTTTGCGTGATTCGGCATCAGTCGTTTGTACAGTTGTTCCGCAACATAGCCAACGGCAAATAAATGTTCAGTTAATGGTTGCAAATGCGTATTGGCATATAAGAAATTGGGATTCGGTTTATCGCTTGGTATATCCATGATTAATTCTTTTAAAGTGGTGTTTACGGGTACGATGCCTTGCGGATTAAATTGATCTCGATTCCCCACAATCCAAACCAATTCACTCCGGCTTCTGGAGCGTATCCAGTGACAAGCAACGGCGGTATTTTTGGTGGCCGTTTTTCTTAGCAAAATTTTGACAGCGATTAGGCCGTCTTCAGTAATAACAGTTTGCCAGGTCCGGCTGCCAATACGGTTGGCAAAAGCATCCAGTACTCGACGGGTTCTGGCCAATGCCTTTTTCTCGCATTCGGATACAAAAGTGACCATCATAATGCACCACCTTGCAAACTGGCCTGTTTGACGGCATCAAACATAAAATCCAGTGCCTTATGTTCGGTAAATTTCTGCAAGCATTGTTGCCGGAATTCCTGTTCAGTCATTCTCTCTTTAGCGCTGATAAATGCCCAAGGTAAGATCAAAGCATCCTTGACCAGATCTGCCACATCAAATACCAACGCGCCGCGCCGGGTTTTTCCATGCATCACGGCAAAGCCGTGTGGGATACCCAGCACCCAAAGTGTGGTGGCAGCCAATCCATAGGCCAGGTAATTGCCATGATTCAGGAAAGCATTTGCATTGTCGGTGCTGTCATAATTACGAACAAAATCTTTTTTCTGGGTTCGGTTAACTGCCACTTTGTAAAGATTTTTGGTGAGTTGGGCTTCGATCAACAATAATTCGGTGACTGTACTTGCTCGCTCTATTTTGTTGGAGAAACCAGCAAATGCTCGCGTGACATCTTCGTCATCGATGAAGAAGCCTTCATTTTTTAGGTCTTTATCATTATTCCATACACTTTGCAGGAAATTAGTGCGCAATAATTGGAAATGCTTAGCAACCTGTAATCGTTTCTTTTCATCAAACCAGAACGATAGCCATCCCTGAACATATTCGGTAGGTCTGTATTCGCTTTGTGGTGTGAGCCACTCGATTTCACTAGCTGCCAGCAGTGGCGTACCACCGCCCCCACTAAATCCAATCAGCACGCCCGCCGAAGCCAACATACGCACGGCCGCTTGGGTAATGGATGTACCGGTTCCCAGTAAGATAACCGTGGTATTGGCAATCGGGATATTCCAGTAGAGTTGCTCATCTTTGGCTTCCGTCAAATAAAGAACGCGCCCATCTTTTTGCATGACACGGCATTTCTCTAGATAGTAAATATTGGCTCGTTTGGAGTGCAGAATTGCTTTTAAGTCAGTCAATTGATCCATTTAGAAATGCCCCATAACTTTAACGATGATTCAAATCTGCCACCGCACCGCCACTGAGGGGGGTGACACTGGGAAAAATGGACACCAACGTTTTTGAAGAGGAGGTGTGAGATGAAACAGGCCTATGCTCACTACCTTTACCCACAACCCTCAATAAACCATATTCACAACAGCCAACACTATCCCACCGAACATACACCCAAAAAATACCAGCCGATCTGGGTCAAATTTGATTTCTTTCCACATGGGTTTCTCCTTATTGAATTAACTTGGATAAACCCATGATAGTGGGGGTAGTAGCTCATGGCGTGAGCTACTGAAATATATTTTAGGCTTTATATTTTGCCAAAGCAGATTCAAGTAATTTCCGAACGCTGTTTCTCAGCGCCTTAGGTACTATGACTTCGACTTCAGTGCCGTGCTTGAGTATGTCCATCAATAGTTCGCGGTCATCGGAGTAGGGGACTTCCAAGCAATAATATCCCTCTTTATCAAAACGAGATTTTTGCTCGGGATGCCATTGTTCAGTGGAGACCCATCGTGCCCGCTCTGGGGTAAACCTGAGTTTTGCCCAAGCCACTTTTGTGCCTGAGAATATACCGTAGCCTTTTTCGAAGTATTCCTTCAGTTCAAGTTGCGACAATTCAATTGCGGGTGCCGCTACCAATTCCGCATGGCGAATGGCATCAATGGAAAAGCTGCGGATTCCTTCTCTCAGATGGCACCATGCATCGACGTACCAGTTATCTCGATAGAACAGAAGTTGCTGGGGCGAAATAATGCGGGTGTTTTGTTGCCCGCTCTGGCGGTTGAAGTGGGTGATCCGCAGTTGCTTCCGTTGCAATGTTGCCGTGGCGATAGCCTCAAAACACTGAAGGGGCAGGGCACGTCTGCTGGCGTGCTCCAACTTTATTCGTTTTTCCACTTCTTCAACGCTATGGTCGGCGCTGCCAAGCAAGGCTTTTAGGCGGGTCTGCAAGGGTGCGATATGGCTGCTCAACAATCCATTGCCAAGATTGGCGAGCAAGTGTTGCATCGTCAGCAGGGCATGTACTTCTGATGCACTGAACCACATTCCGGGCAACGTAGAGGATCTGTCATTTGGATTGGTTGTTGCATACCGATACCCCTTGGCGTCCCGATCCCACTCGATGGGCATGTTCATTCGGTCACGCAGGTAATCCAGATCACGCTTAAAAGTGGCCTGCGAAATCCCAAGCGCTTCCAGAAAGATAGAAATGGGTACTGCCCGACGTGAAATCAGCAGTTGTTCAATTTTGTAAAAACGTTCTGTCCGGTCCATATGATTTTCACATGAAGTTACGTGACCAGATGGTAGCTCATCTAATAGCCGTCGCTCTGAATATCACGGGAATTGCGAAACATGCGTTGCATGGTGTGGTGCTCAGTTACGCCAACCCTCTCTCCAACTCTCTCCCGCAAGCGGGAGAGAGGGTGATCGTCCCCTCTCCCGTAAACGGGAGAGGGTTAGGGAGAGGGTAATTATCGCAACTCAACTGCCATACTGCGGTTAAATCCAAAACAATATGTTTCGTTATTTACGATTTGCGATACTAGTGGTGTTGTATCTGCTTATTGAGGAAGGTGCTTGAAAAATTCACAACCGCTTTTGATGCTGTATCGGCTACGCGCATCAACGTCGCACGTGCCAAGGGTCACAGGTGCAGTGCGTCCGCCTGCTTCAGTCAAGGAACTTCCGCGCCGCAATCGCGTAGGTGGTCTCGGCGTAACGCACGTAGTCTTCGTCGATCATGCCGCCATGCACTATGGTGAAATCGGTGCGCCATTCGTCCCACCACAGATGCGCCCACAAGTGCATCGAATACATGCCCGAGAAATCCTCATCAAGTCCTTCGAACAGCGTATGCACACCGACCGGGTCGGCGCCGTGTCGGTGGAAGCAGCGCTTGGGCAGCACGCGCACGGTATCCGGGATTTGTTGCCGCACTTTCGTCGCCTCCTGGCAGGAGTGACGACTCCAGGTGCCGTCGAATACCAGGTACATGTTCTGCAGCCAGCACGCTAAATAGGCTGATTCCGGCCGCGCCAGCATCAACGCGTTGCACAGCGAACGTTTCATTGGATCGCGCTCTTCTATCTCGTCCTGCTCCGTGCCGATGACAAACTGCTCGCGGTAAAATTCGTCCGGAATCGGCTGCAGGAACAGCGTGTCCATGTCGGCATATACACCGCCCCAAGTTTGCAGCGCTTTCATGCGGATGAAGTCTGATTCGTGCGCGTAGTCGAGGTTGCGCTGGCGGATGATGCGTCCCTCAGGCGTGTTGGCATAGCGGGAGCTATCACGAACGAATGGCTCCGGTTCGACATGATGCAGCACCAGGTGCGGTCGGATGCGGTCCCACCAATATCCCCAAGGCTCGTTGAGGTAGTGAAAGTGGATTGCCTCAGGCTGATTGACCTGGCGGCATGATTTCAGGCATAGGTAGTGCAACAGGTGAAACGGCTCATTCTGCGGTCTCAACCCGAACACAAAATGGAAGATGCGCGGTATCTCAGTCATCCAGACTCTCCAGTAAATGTTCGGTCACTTGTTGCATCGACAGCCGCTGGCGCAGCGCTTCAGCAGCCTGCGTAGCGTGCGCCATGGGCGCTGGCAGATTACGGTGCAGACCGCGCATCAATTCGGCAGCATGCGCCAGGTCGGTTTGCGCCCATCGTTGAGTAGCAAGGAAGCTTGCCTGCTGCGGCCATGGTGTCACCTGTGTCAGACGGTAGTTCACCAGCCACGGCCATTCATTGCCAAGGTAGTCGAGCTGACCGCCCCATCCGGTCATCATTACCGGGCGACCGCGCGCCAGCGCCTCACAGCCGCCCATGCCCCAGCCTTCGCCGCGTGTAAGCGAAACAAACACGTCCCCGGCGCGGTGCAAGTTCTCGATTTGTTCGCCGGACAGGTTGTCCCCGATCACGCGGATCGGCGGCAGGCAGGCCTTGCGTCCGCGCGTGGCGCGTAGGAGCCATTTTTCAAGCAAATTCGCGACCGGCTCGACAGTATAGGACGGCGGCGCACCGATACTTCGTGGCGCGGGCTTTAACAATAGTAGTACATCATCCGCGTCAGAGAAGGCGTTTGCAAAGGCGCTCAAGAGGTCGTAGGTACCCTTGCGCGGTTCCCATGTATTGATCGAATAGAACACCGTGGTATGCGGACCAATGCCAAGCTCGGCACGTATTTGCCGGCGTCGTTCGTCCGACACCGGCGGCGGAATTTCACGCAGCATGTGCGGCACCGCGCGCACTGGCACCACAACTCCACAACGCTCGCACACTTCGCGGTTCATGCTGCTGGGTACCAGCACGCGATCAGCCAGGTTGAGCAGCGAGGGCCAGTGTGGCGGCAAACGATCGGTTTCCCATGCAGTGAAGCCGATATTGCGCTGTCCGGGTTCGAAATACACCGGCCAGTATTCCGGCGGCAGATGCACCAGCACCGTGTCGTAGTCGCAGGGTTTGCAACAGCGCTCGATAAGGTGCGGCAGGTCGGCATGCATTGGATCATTCGACAATGCCGGAAAGAAATCGAGTGCATCAATGCCAAGATCCGCGCGCCAAGGCACAAAGCCATCTGGCGCGGAACACAGCGGCACCCACTCGACCAGCACCTGCTGCGCTACCAGGCCGCGCAGATAGTCTAGCGCCGCCAGCGCGTAACCCGATGTGCCCGACCAGGAAATCAGTTTTATGCCGCGCATCAGACCTCCAGCCCCAGGTGAACGCGCGTCCAGCGGCCCAAGTCCTGCGCGGCCAAATACCGGCGGGCGGTCGCACGAGCCTCTGCGGAGATGGATTGCATGAGAGTCGCATTCTCGCGCAGTTGTGCAATACGCTCGCAGATTGCTGCCCCATCTCCGGCGGCGACTAGAAAGCCATTGCGACCGTCAATGATCAACTCGGCACCCGGCAATCCATCTGCACAGATCAGCGGACATCCCGCTGCCAGCGCGCCGGCGACAAAGCCAAGCGCGGCTTCACCACTTGCCAGCGGTGCGCGTCGAAGCACCAGGCAGTCGATGTCGGCGAGAAAATCTTCCTGCGACGCATCGAAGCCCTGCAATTGCAGCCCCGACGGCAGCGCCGATGGCGGAAAATGACGCAGCAATGGCGTGCCACCATGCACGCTTACCGATAACCTGCTGGCCAGCAGGCGGCGGATCAGCACTGCATCAAGCGGATGCAGGCCATCGACTTCGCAACTACCGCGCAGCCCGACCCGGAAAGTGATTCCGGGTGTTGGGCGCGCGATCTCGAATGCGGCCGACGGCAGCGTCGGCCGCAAAACCAGCCCAGGTAGGCCAACTTGTCGCGCAGTGATGTCGTCGGGATAGACCAGGCCAATAACGCCGGGCACGGCATGAGCGATTTCGAACAGCATGGCTGGACAATCTCGGGTAACTCGAATCAGTACTTGTGCCCGTAGTTGCGAATCCAGAAGTGGCGGCAGAACATCGGGCACCCCGTCGATCACCAGTACACCGCCCTGTTCAGGCCACGTTGAAAGTGCGACCTCCGGCAGTGTCTCTATATCGCCCTGCAAGAAATGGTGCCCGCCCGGCCAACCATTGAAATCATCCTCGACCAGCGGAAGAGTCTCGCTGCAGCGCAACACCAGTATGGTCTGCGCGGCCTCCAACGCAAGACGCACGCCCTCGGCTGACAAAAGACGCCCCGAAGCGCGTAGGGCTTCGCGCAGTAGTTGCGCTTCGGCGATACGGCGCCGTCGGTAATTCAATTGGCGATGAAAGCTCGTGATAACCGGATCGGTGGTCGCCGCCAGTGCAACATCGGCATAACGCGCAGCCTCTTCGAGCGCGCCCTGATCAAATGCCAGTAGCGCCAGCGCATGATTGACCATAGGCTGGCCCGGCAACAATGCATTGGCCGCTGCCAGAGACTCGCCAGCAGCGGTCAGCTCGCCACGCCGGTAATCTTCTATACCAGCCACCTGCAGCCGGTCGCATTCAGCTTGAAACGACTGATCTGCAACCGCCAACACTGGCCGCGCACCGTGGAGGCCGCAACAATGTTTGTAACGTGCACCGCTGCCACAGGAACAGGGTTCATTTCGGCCAGTGCGTCCACCGCCCGCTCCGTTGCCCGGCAAAATCTGGCGGCTGATGATCAGGCCTCGCAGACGGGTGATTTCGGCATCCACTATCTGCGTCTGTACTATCAGCGCTGAGCGTCCTTCTTCCAAACAGGACAGTGCGTCTTCCGGTGAACCTTGTACCTCCCAAAGCCGTGCCAGCGACAGTATGAATTCCGGGCAGCTGCGGTTGTGCAAAACGGCCGACTCATAAAGCCGGCGCGCACTGAAAACATGGCCTTCTGCGAGATAGCTGCGTCCGAGGTGGAATTCAATGTTCGGTTCTTCCGGATAACGCAACAGCAGCGCCCGCATCGCCGGGCGCAGCTCTGCTCGTTCACCATCGTGAAAGCGCGCAAGCAGGTCATGTATCAACGCAGTATATTCGCGCCACAACTGCGCGCTACAGGGCTGCCAGCGCTGGTGCACGCGTTTCGAGTAGTGAGCGGTATGTGCCGGATCGGCGTTCAAGCCGACGCTGCAGCCGGATGTTCCGGCCTCGATGAAGTAAAACTGCGTCGGCATTTCGATGCTCTCTATGCGCACATGTGGTGCGAGTTGAACCCAGAAATCCCAGTCCTCGCAGACTTCCATGCTTTCATCAAAACGGCAGCCAAGATCAATCACACGGCGATGAAACAACACGGAGATTGACGGGATCAGACTGAAGAATTGGAACGTCAGCGGATTGAACGGATTGCACTGCTTTCGGGTAAGGCGGTGATAGCGATCGACCAGCCACAAACCGGCATATACCAGATCCGGGTGATCCGGCTCGAGTATGCGGCGAACCAGCAGCGCGACATGTTCCGGATCAAACAGGTCGTCGTCATCCAGGAAACCGATGTATTCACCAGTGGTTGCTTCTAGGCCGAAATTTGCCGCCGCCGGGCGCTTCAATGGACGGCCAGCACACACCAGACGAAAGCGCTCATCCGCCGCAATGGTTGCCGGCAACGGTGGATGACGCCCGCCGGTGGCATCCACCACCACCACTTCAATTTGACGATAGGACTGCGCTACCAGCGAATTCAGGGCTTCCGCCAGACAGCTGCGGCCCATACTGCGCACAATGATCGATACGCGCGGCTTGCTGCACGACGGCGACCATCCGGGGCGCGGCTGTGCCGGGTCGATGAATCGATCTGGCATTGGTACTGGCTGCGGACGCCGATAGGCGGCCAGGCTGCCTCCCTGTTCCAAGGCAACAGCGTAATCCAGGATTGGCAATCGGCGACCAAGCATTTGCAGATGGTCTTCATAGGCATGACGACCCGCAAACTCAGTGGCCGCGTTGTAGATGCCAAGGAAATGCTGGTAGTGGAAAGTATTGCCACCGTGAATGGTATAGCAGTAGAGCTCTGGCGCATTCATCAGCGCCACGCGGTGGCCTGCAATGATCTGCCCGGTGACCACGGTGTCCTCGCCTCGCCGCTGATCCGGATAGTCCGGCACTGCCGCACGCCGCGCCAGCATACTGCCTTCCCATATGCGCTCGCAGGACACCGCGATGCGGCGCTCGGCCGGCCACCACAGCGTCCAACGATGCAAGAAACAAGCTTGTGCCTTGCACGTCTGCAGAGCCTCCACCTGCCAAGCGAGTCGGCGCGAATCAAACAGGTCATCATCGTCCCACTGGCAGACCATGTCGCCGCGCGATTCGGCCAACGCACGGTTGCGCAGGCTACCCAGACTCCCTTGGCTTGCCGGCAAAATAATGTGGCGAATCATCGGATCGTCCAAAACCGCCAGAAATTCCACCAGCTCAGATGCCGGGTTGTCATCAATGATTACCAGTTCACGTTGCCGATAGGTTTGGCAGCGGAAACACTCAATGGCATGACGCGCCGGCAACAGTCGGCCACGACTGACCATCAGGCAGGATACCAGCGGCCCATTCGGTGCAGCAGATGGCGGTATCAGCACAACATTTTGCGGATTGGATCCTGGCTCAAGCAGTCTCAATACAAGACGGTCGGCCGATACAGGCCATTGAGCCGCGTAATCGGCTATCGGTGAAAGAGCGGATGATTCGTTCATGTAAGTCTTTTAAAAAACATCCACTGCCTGATTTTTTACTGAGGATTGGCGAACAGCCAATAATTATGGCATAAATATCGCGATTATCTGAAGCCCCTCCATGACCTCGCCGTGCAGTTGTTCTACCAGGTGAACAAAGTGTTAAATTCAGGTAGTTTGTTGGCTCACTATATCAGTAAGATTTACTGTTGACGGTACCCGAAAAAAAATCTACATTCGATCCCGCCAAATACGAAACCTTAACCATACCGAGGGAGCACCATGCCCACCAGCATCGACTCAGTTTTGCACGAAACCCGCGTTTTTCATCCTGCCGATGCATTCGTCGAACAGGCTAATATTTCTGGCATGGCAGCCTACCAGGCCTTGTGCACCGAAGCGGCACAAAACTACGAAGAATATTGGGCGCGGCTGGCACGCGAGCATATCGTATGGAATAAGCCTTTCAATACGGTATTGGATGAGAGTCGCGCGCCATTTTACGAGTGGTTTGCGGATGGCGAATTGAATGTTTCTTATAACTGCCTGGATAAGCATTTGGCGACGCAACCTGATAAAACCGCGCTGATTTTTGAGGCGGACGACAGCACGGTGACCAGGATTTCCTACCGCGAGTTACATGCCCGCGTGTGCCAGTTCGCCAATGCGCTAAAGTCGCGCAATATTCAGAAGGGCGATCGTGTAGTTATCTATATGCCCATGAGCATTGAGGTAGTGGTAGCGATGCAGGCATGCGCGCGCATTGGTGCAATCCATTCGGTCGTTTTTGGCGGCTTCTCTTCCAGAAGTCTGAATGAGCGTATCGAAAATGCGCAGGCTTGTGCCGTCATTACCGCCGATGCGCAACTTCGCGGCGGCAAGATGATGCCGCTCAAACCCGCCGTGGATGAGGCGTTAAGCATGGGCGGTTGCGATGCAGTGCATAGCGTGATTGTTTATAAACGCGCGGGCAATGATGTGCAGTGGAATGCGAAACATGATCTGTGGTGGCATGAGGTGATCGCCGATCTCTCATCCAAATGCGAACCGGAATGGGTGGGCGCGGAACATCCATTATTTATTTTATATACATCAGGCTCTACCGGAAAACCCAAAGGGGTGCAGCATTCCAGCGGCGGTTATCTGCTTGGCACCATGGTTTCCATGCAATGGGTGTTTGACTATAAGCCTACGGACGTTTTTTGGTGTACCGCTGACGTGGGCTGGGTGACTGGCCACAGCTATGTGACCTATGGCCCGCTGGCAATGGGTGCGACACAAGTGATATTTGAGGGCGTGCCCACTTGGCCCGATGCCGGGCGATTCTGGAAGATGATTCAGGATCACCAGGTCACCACTTTCTACACTGCGCCCACCGCTATTCGCTCGCTGATTAAATTGGGTGGCGAATTGCCGAAGCAATATGACCTTTCCAGTCTGCGTCTGCTCGGTAGCGTAGGCGAGCCGATCAACCCGGATGCATGGATGTGGTATCACACCATGGTCGGCCAGTCGCGCTGTCCTATTGTGGACACCTGGTGGCAGACCGAAACCGGCTGCCACATGATTGCACCTCTGCCAGGAGCAATGGCAACCAAACCGGGTTCCTGCACCATGCCGCTGCCCGGAATTATGGCCGCCATCGTCAACGAAGCGGGCGACGAAGTGCATGACCAACATGGGGGTTTTCTCGTTATCAAACGTTCTTTTCCGTCCCAAATCCGCACCATATGGGGCGATGATGAACGCTATCGCACAGGCTATTTTCCAGAGGAAATGAAAGGCGCTTATTTGGCGGGCGATTCAGCACACCGCAACGAGGACGGTTATTTCTGGATCCTGGGACGCATTGACGACGTACTGAAAGTATCCGGCCACCGCTTGGGCACTATGGAAATTGAATCTGCGCTGGCATCGAATCCGCTGGTGGCGGAAGCCGCTGTAGTCGGAAAGCCGCATGATATAAAAGGGGAGGCCATAGTGGCATTTGTGGTGTTGAAAGGCGCGCGGCCGGAGGATGCCGCTAGCGCAAAACAAATCTCGGAAAGTCTGCGTAACTGGGTCAGCAAGGAACTCGGCCCAATCGCCAAGCCGGACGAAATTCGCTTCGGTGACAACCTGCCCAAGACGCGCTCCGGCAAGATCATGCGTCGATTGTTGCGCGCCATTGCCAGGGGTGAAGAAATAACGCAGGACATTTCGACGCTGGAAAACCCGGCGATTCTTGAACAGCTAAAGAACGTCATTCAATAAGCCAGGAATTGTGGTCAGCAATGCAATGGGTTTGAACTTATTTGGTGCGGCTAACAAGGCCTTTGGCTGAATGTTGGAATGCTTATCAGCGTGGCTATAGGCCCGCATAGAGGAATCCCCCGCAGTTACCCGACTACACTCACTCAGCCGCCATAGCCCCGCAACTATAGTCAACATGTCTCCTCTCCCAAAAGATTTGTTAATGGACTCATTGCGCGACCCCGCTGTGCGCGATCTCGCATGGGTTATCGGTTCGCCGGGATTGCTGGATGAAACTTGGGCTGCTTATGCCGGACGCGTGGTGGATGATGCCTGGTGTCGCACGCAATTAAAAACATGTGCCCAGTGGCTGGTTGCATTGGATACTGAGCCGCGCAGCCTGCATGATTTTATTGCCCAGCGTCCAACACGTCGCCTTGGCCAATATGTTGAAACACTCATCGCGTTCTTGTTAGCGCACATACCTGATACGAAAATCATCGCCACCAATTTGCAGGTTCAAAGTGAGCAACGCACCCTAGGTGAATATGATTTTTTATTTCGTGATGCCGATGGAAATATTTGTCACTGGGAAACCGCCGTAAAGTTCTACCTGCAAGCTGAACCGCTGTCCGAGCAACGTGCATTCATCGGCCTTGCGGTACGCGACCGGCTCGATATTAAATTGGATCGCGTATTCCAACACCAACTTCAATTAGGCCACACACCTGCTGGACGCGCAGCACTGCCAACAGGGTTAGTGCTGAAAAAAACACAGGCCTTCATCAAAGGCTATTTGTTTTATCCTGCAACCCAAGCAGGAAAGCATTTCACTCCCATCACCCCTATCCCGGGCGTATCTGAAAGCCATTTATCCGGCTGGTGGATACGTCACTCGGTTGGCTCACTACCGCAAACAACACCGGATAGCTGCTGGACAATATTGCCACGCTTACGCTTTCTGGCTCCGGTACGCTTGGATGCGGGAGCCAGCGTAATGGAACGAGCTGAGATATGCGCTGCACTCGATGCGCATTTCGCGGTTTCCGACGAGTCTGTGCAAGTGGTCGAACTCCAGCGTGATATGGATAATGGCTGGCGCGAAGTGACACGCGGATTTGTGATGTGCAGTAAATGGCCCGGCATTACCGCCTGAGGTAAGAAGAAAAAATTGGAGCGGGCAAAGATCAAACGGGAGCTGGTAAGTGGCGAGATTGCCGTTGACATCGGCGACGGCGTAACAAAGAAGCGTGGATCAGCGACGAAACTACAGCGGCGCATGGATCGCGTCAGTCAGGCACAAAGATTAAATGCTACTTGTCGTACTATATATAAAGTGGATAGCATGTCTTTTACTAAAAATCGCGCATGAGTACACAAAATGGCGTGTTCTCAATTTTTCCTTGTATTTAAATATGCAAACGTACGTGGCTGAGTTACTCAGCTCGTTAGTCATTTATTGGAACCAGCTCACACGGCATCATTAATCAGCGCGTGACACGCGATCATTGTCCACACGCACTCGATCACCAGTTTTTATATCATTAACGCTACTTTGAGTGACAGTGTAAATAGTACCGTTACTCAACCGAACACGGACACGATACTTCTCTTGACTTGCGGCTCGTGAACGCTTTTCAATTTCACGACCAGCCATCGCACCTCCGACTGCACCAGCAACTGTAGCTGCGGTCTGACCTCTTCCGCTACCGACTTGATGTCCCAACAGACCACCCACCACTCCACCAATTACGGCTCCAGTAATATTATTACCATCATCTGAAATTTGAATGGTCTCTATATCTTCAACCACGCCATAGCCAATAAAATTGGAAGATGGTGATGAGGTGGATGGCAATGAAGATGTATTGGTCGGCGCGGCTGGATTGCTACTGTTTGCACAGCCTCCCGATAGCATCGCAGCTGTCATAGCGCCTACTAAAATAATTTGCATCGATTTCATTTGACATTCCTAAGTGAACCAACATGGCCGGGCTTTAAAAAAATGAATTATAGAACCTCAGAAAAACCAGGCCATTCACGGAAACACGGAAAAAAAAGAGCGCGTTCGATATATCCATACGGCAAATTCACACTATTATTTTTTATCGCCTTTAGCCGCATCTTGAATTTTATCTCCAGCCTTTTCAATTTTCTCTCCGGCTTTCTGGGCTGCCTTATCAATTTCCTTGCCAGCACTCTCGGCCGGACCTTCATGTTTCTGACAACCCGATAGCGCCAACATTAAGGCACTTACTGCTAATGCTGCAGTAGTGCGTTTTTTCAATTTCATCATTTATGTAAACTCCCTGAATATGGTGTATATCTGATATTCGATGCAACTTCGCATTCAGTTGCTTATGGAAACTTCGAATTGGTAATGTATTTACTACTTACTAATTTCGTGACCGATAACCCCCCCAACTGCTGCACCGCCAACCGTCCCAACAGCGCTACCTCCCGTAAGGACCGCACCGCCAACTGCACCTACCCCAGCACCGATAGCTGTATTTTTATCTTGTGTAGACATGCCGGAACATCCACCTAAGCCAAGAAACATAGCTACAATTAATGCGTTTATTGCAACTTTATATGTCGTTTTCATGTTGGTTCCTTTTCTAGTGAATAAAATCAATCTACGGAGAACGCGCCAATATAATCAAATTAAACAAACTTCCAAGTTTCATAAGGCAGGTATTGCTTGTTAATAATACCAAGCACGGTCAGTTTGGTAATTAACATTAAATAGCTTTAACTCAATATCTCATCCATTGCTAACGTAACAGAACAAAAATCCATCACACCACCTGAATTCAGCAAAATACCTCGCGCTATAAACAAAGTCACTTGCGACGCATCAGTCCCATGATAAGCGAGATGACAAACAAGATAAGGAAGATAAAGAATAGGATCTTGGCGATCTCGGCAGCGCCAGCCGCAATACCCGTAAAGCCGAGTAGCGCAGCGACAAGCGCGATGACTAAAAATACAGCGGTGTAATGCAACATTATTCTTCCTTTCATTTACGGTCGGTCAATCGGACATTGTTATGTCTGAAGACCGACCGCCATCCTTACTTGACCCGCATATCATTCTTGACCGATTTCACGCCTGAAACGCTACCCGCAATTTCGGCCGCCTTATTGATATCAGTTTGAGAGCTGACAAAGCCGCTTAGTTGCACCGCGCCTTTGAAGGTTTCGACGTTGATTTCGGCGGACTTCAAGGAGGGCTCATTGAAAACTGCCGCCTTGACCTTCGTGGTCAGAACAGTGTCATCAATATATTCTCCGGTTCCTTCCTGTTTTGGCGTAGCTGCGCAACCCACAAAAAATGCCAACAGGGCAGTCAGAAAAATAGTGGAAAAACGTTTAAATTGTGTCATGGCAAGGTACTCCAAGTGAGTGATGATGCTAAATGGCCTCTCGATGCTTGAACTAGAATAAAGAGGCTCGGGTATGCAACCTTCGTTGACGCTCTCATCGGAACGTTGAAACCAAGTTTCTCACTGTTTCAACAGTTGCCCCTTCGAGACATATCCTTTGTAGGACTAAGTAACAACCACCATTAACTTTGGCAGTCATCGCAATATCTACAGCCAGAAGTATCATCCAAACGATGAAAGTCATCTGTGCGCTACCACACATAGAGCCTAATTTCTTTTCGACGACAAGGGCGCTTCTTCTGGCAGAATGCGACCGCAGTGCTTCTTTGATTTTACGCACCGATAGAGGCTCCGATATTAAATTGGATCGCTTATTCCAACACCGACTTCAATTAGGCCACACACCTGCTGGGCACGCAGCACTGCCATCAGGAGTAGTGCTGCAGAAAACACAGGCCTTCATCAAAGGCTATTTGTTCTACCCCGCAACCCAAGCTGGAAAGTATTTCATTCCCATCACCCCCATCCCCGGCGTATCTGACAACCATTTATCCGGCTGGTGGATACGCCACTCGGTTGGCTCACTACCGCAAACAACATCGGATAGCTGCTGGACAATATTGCCACGTTTACGCTTTCTGGCTCCGGTACGCTTGGATGTGGGAGCCAGCGTAATGGAGCGGGCTGAGATATGCGCTGCACTCGATGCACATTTCGCGGTTTCCGACGAGTCTGTGCAAGTGGTCGAACTCCAGCGTGATATGGATAATGGCTGGCGCGAAGTGACACGCGGATTTGTGATGTGCAGTAAATGGCCCGGCATTACCGCCTGAGGTAAGCAGAAAAAATTGGAGCGGGCAAAGATCAAACGGGAGCTGGTAAGTGGCGAGATTGCCGTTGACATCGGCGACGGCGCAACAAAGAAGCGTGGATCAGCGACAAAACTACAGCAGTGTAGGGAGCATCAGTAAGTTGCCCAAGCCGCATCCACATCCTGTGATGTTGCGCTTCATTCATTTAGCCTAGCCAACTGGGCTTCTCAATAGCAACTGGAGCCAAGGCAGCGAACGTAACGGCGGCATGCAATATTGCTCACATCGTGGTGGTGGATGATTTGGGCAACAGGCCGCCAGAATATGAACCGCTCCCTTGCTTGATATAAACCTGCTTGCTATGCCACAGTTCATTGTAGTTGTTCACTCCGAGGGCGCCCAGTTTAGTCAAGTCTCCGCCTTTACTGGGTTTTCCCCAGCCAAAAATGGTTCCGTCGGATAAAACAAAACTTTTATTCTTGTTTTCATGAAGGGGAGTTAGCTCAAGAGCATCTCCATAGATAAAACTTGCGTTAACGCGATGAGCGGCAAGAGCCTCGCCTAAAAGCGTCGGCCCTGTGGGGCAGAGCGGGGTAATGCCGTAGTATTCTTCTTCGCAGCTTCGGATAATGTATTTTATTGCGGTTTGAAGAACGATGTTTTCGGGCTTTGAATACAGAATTCCGTTGTTGCACGCCCAGCTCGAGCAGGAGTGTCGCTGGATGTCTCGAAACGCAAGAAATTGAATTGTGTCGTTGATCTTGATGCTGGTTTGCACTCGAACTCCGATGTCAAAATACCAGCCCCCCAGCTTGTTCAGGAGACAAAGGCGTCCAAGATCTGCTTTGTATGCATAGGGACGAAGCTTGTCGTAAGCCCAGACGACTTTGGCATCGTAATTTTCGACGATGAACTGACGCAGGGTCTCCTTGTTGTAAGTCGTGTATTTGTGGTCAGGGAATGCTAAACGAACGGTTCCGGTTGCGTGCTTTAAAAAAGGCGAAAGCTCTGGATCGGGACTGTCTGTCAGGAAAATCTGGGAAATTATTTTTACGCCCATGGGTGCAAATTCCGTTTGTTGAATAAAAAAATAAAAAAACCAACGCAAGTATGGCTGGGGTCAAGCCTCAATACTGTTCACCTAACCGTTCGTGGTGACCCTTCGACTTTGCTCAGGACTGAAGGCCTTGTCGAACCACCAGTCGCTCACCCAGAGCCCTTCGACAAGTTCAGGGCGAATGGGATTTCTTAACTAAACAGTATTGGGTCAGGCCTGGCAATGCAGCAAAATATGAGCTCTATTTCTCTTGCCATGTCTCGCTCTATCTGAATCGAGTTTCTCGATGCCCACTCCCACGTTACCCGAGAAGAAAATGATGCATAGGCGGAAGCTGGATTGCTAGATCTGCCCCATTTTTTTCTTCATAATTTGCCGATATTCAATCTCAGCATCAGCGTCATCGGATGCAACGGCGACGTCTGAAAACCGTAGTGTTCGTAGAACTCCTTGGCGCGGTCGTTAAGTGCATGCACCAGCAGCGCGCGGACACCGGCGTTCTGAGAAACCGCCACAGCCCGGTTGACGGCGTCTTGCAGCAGGGATGCGCCAAGCTTGATGCCTTGGGCGTGGTGGTCAACCGCGAGCCGAGCCAGAACCATCACCGGAACGGGATCGGGCATGTTCCGTCGCACAGAACTGGTTGCCATCTGGTGCGAGACGGCCCCCGCAGCCATGGCATAGAAGCCGTAAACACGATTATCCTGATCCGCCACTACAAACGTGCGGCTGGCTCCGCTCACTTGGTTGGTCATTGCGCGGCGCTTGAGCCACTCGTCGAGAACGGCCTCGCCGCACTCAAATCGATCCAGAATGTGGGTGGTCGCGAGTGGCTGAGGTGCGTTGAGTTGCAAACTCATGTCTTGACTGCGGCCCACGGAGCCGTCACGGCCATGAGGCGCTCAAGCCCTGGATTTAGGCTGGGCGGGGCGTCGAGCATTGCCGTGAACTGCTGGAACTTGTCGGTATTCAGGTTGAAAAAAACCTGGTCAAGTATTACCACCTGCGCGGCTGAGCAGGCAGCCTCGAGCATGAAGTCCGAACGGTTTTTGCCTAGCAGAGTTGCAGCGTGGTCAATTAAATCTCGTTGTTCGGGCAATGCCCGTAGGTTGATGGCGGCGTCGCGCATGGAATTCTCCTTTCAATGTGTACACAATAGATACACGAAGCATAGCCATCTGTATATCTATTGTCAATACGTTGAGTGCCTAGGAGTGACGTTTGGCCGGATTTACAGTGAAGAAGTATGTGCCTTTCGCTGCATCGGCATGTCGTTAACGCGGGTGCTCATCCGTAGCTTGTGATGTTGGGCTTCATTACATTCAGCACAACCTACTGGGCTTCTTTTATTTTACGCACCGTTAGAGGATCTGATATGTATTATCGACTATGTGCTATATCGCACAGACCATATCCAAGATGCTTTGTAATCTTTGACCAATGGTTAGCCAAATAATATGCTCTTGAAAAACTCTTGAAAGTGACATGACATCATGTCTGCTAAAGAATATTTCGCAAATTCATAAATGGAGTTACACATGAAAAAACCTTTTAGTTACCTTGCTATGATGTCCTGTTTCGTATTGGGCACTACTTTGGCTCACGCTGATACCGATGCACATCACGGAAAAATGGAGGAAGAAATGCAGGAAAAAATGTTCAAAGCCATGGATGTAAATCCAGATGGAATGGTTACTACGGACGAATTTAGTTCTTTCCATGCAAAGAAATTTATGGAGTTGGATGTCAATGGAAACGCCCAAATTACCCTGGAAGAAATGAAGGCCGGGCACAAGAAGGCGATGGATGGTAGTAGGCAAAAGAAGATGGATGATGCCAAAGGCGAGAAAATGGATGATAGTAAAATGGATTCCGATAGTGGTAAGGCGCATCCCCCAAACGACACCGCCAAGCCCGAGAGCGAAACCAGGGCTGCCGGTGATTTCAGTAATTCATGCTGTTGGACTCCCCGGGATTCCGATGCTAATTGATCAAACAAGAAAAGAGCAAAGACTAATAAATGAAGCACCTTGCAAAACCTGTTATTCAACCTGAATTATGGTTCGAATGAAGATTTAAAAAAGGGGATTGCTTAATCGTCCGTGTGAATAAATGTCGTCAAGTTGTCAAGTCGCGGTTGGCAGCTGTCGCATTAACAGTAAAAAATAAAAATTGACTGAAGCAGGTTGCGTCGACGCCAATCAGGTGCAGTCAACTGACGAAACATTCTCACATGACATGTGTCGTCAATGTCAAAAAAGTTAATGTGTCTCCCGCTGCATCGGCACGTCGGTAACGCTGGTGTTCATTCACAACCTGTGATGTTGGGCTTCATTATATTCAGCACAACCTACCAAACTTACCCTATTACCTATGTCTTGCCGGTATGAATAAAATTGTCGAAGGTAAGGCTAAGGCCAGGATGCCAATTTGTTTCGACAGTTGAAATCTCACCTAAATAGGGACGAGCAACCGCCAGTACTTGTGCACTATCAAGTGACTCAGCTTCAACTACCCCAGCGCGTGGATTGTTCAACATCCATGCTAACGCTCCAATAATTCCTGCCACTACTTGTAATGAAGTCCCGCTGTTATGAGGTACAAGAAGACGTGCTTGCTCACTCGTTAATGTTGAGCCATGCCATAACGTACCGCGACTGTGGATGAGCAATATACCTACCTCATCGAACCCACTCAATTCCTCACAGTTCAACACTCGAAATGTTGAAACCGGTTGGCCTGCTCGTAGCTTGGCCAAACTTTCTTTGGCCTTGGGACAGGGGTTGTAGATGTAGCAAACAGTGGGTTGGTATTCGTCACTGGATAGTATGTTTGCGATAGAGATGACTTCATGATGCGTGACTAGAATACCTTCATGTTCACCTAAAGTTGGCAACCAGGATTTTATTCTAATCTCCTCGCCATGCTGTTTTTGACACAGCACTCGATCTTCCATTAATTCGAAATTCCCGTTGGGATAACTTTGCTCGTGATTACCCCAACAAATCTCCGCCCTCTGCAAATACGCCTCGCTATATAGGCCTTCGGCAGACCAGGTGTTAGCAAATTCACCTTGTCGAAGCGGTTGATTATCATCTTGCGTGTCTCTTTCAACGATATGCACCACCTTCACATCCAAGGCTCGCGCCAGTTCACTCAACTTGAGATTTGACACTTCTGAAATATCGTTACGCTGTGCAAGTTCAACCAATGCTTCCCTCATAAAATGGCTGATCAAACCCGGATTCATGCCATGAGCGATCACTGCTGTTACCGCATCAGGAGAATGAAGTGCCAGTGCCTGATCTCGTAGACGAGCATTAGTCGCCTCCAATGAGTTACCGTCTTTAGGAAGGTAACCACCCGCCCAAGGTTCGATGCACGTGTCCAGGTACAAAACATCAATCGCCTTGCACCAGGCTATCAATGCAACGGAGGATACATTAATCGACATATTGAGCAGCAAGTCTCCTGTGTTGAGATGTCGTTTTAGAATTGCTTGATAGGTTTCGGGAGTGAGGGGATCAATGAAGTATTTGACAGCGAATTCATCAGCCACCTGCCTGCCGTTATCATCTGCTGTGATTATAGTAATTTGTGTTGGATTAATTGCGAATGCGTTTAATAGCAATGGCAGGAGCCCCTGTCCGATTGAGCCACAACCTATCAATACGATATTGTTTTTAAATTGTGCAACTGGAGACAATTAACCCTCACTTTGTTATTACCTAATGCCGAGAATACGTTAACTTTTCATTAACCTGAGAGTTTATCTTGTCCCTAATTATTTTCAGGCTGAGACGGGTTATCGTCGTGCTCGGCCTCCATCAGGCGAGTGTTACTGTTCTTCTTGACCAGGTGGCCCCAAGAGTTCTTCCCATAGCGTAATCACCGATGTGCTGTCGATTTCTCTCCTGTCAATTCGACAGGGTGATTGGTTATTCAGGCGCATTTTGTGTTGCAGTGCGCGCAGGGTGCGGTAGCAGTTGCTGGCCGCCTCCGCCAATTCTACTTTTATTAATCCTAGTTCACCGGCGAGCATTAATAGTGCCAAGTTGCCGCTATTGGCAGTCAATTTTGGCTCGGTGTGAGAATGTGCCAGAATTAAAAATTGCACTATGAATTCGATATCCACCATGCCGCCGCGATCATGCTTGATATCGAATAATTCGCTGTCATTGGGATGGGTGTCCAGCATTTTCTGCCGCATTGCCACGATCTCCTGGCGCAGCGCATTCAGGTCACGTGATTGGCACAAAACGTTGTTGCGAATAATTTCAAATTGCTTGCCCACTTGCGCATCCCCGGCACAGAAACGCGCTCGCGTCAGCGCCTGGTGTTCCCACACCCAAGCGTGCTGCTGTTGGTATTCGGCGAATGCGGGAATGGAGCTGACCAGCAGGCCGCTAGCGCCATTCGGGCGCAGGCGCAAATCTATTTCATACAAACGGCCCGCTGAGGTATAGCTGCTTAACAAGGTGTTGATGCGCTGAGCCAAACGGGCATAAATTTCTGAAGCGTCGGGATGCTGATCGTCGTACAAAAAAATCAGGTCGAGATCGGCAGCGTAGCCGAGTTCGCGACCACCCAGTTTGCCATAGGCAATAATTGCAAATTGCGCTTGCTGTTGATGCTTCTTGCGCGCATCACGCCAGCACAGTTGCAATACATGGCGCAAAATCAGGTCGGCCAAGTTGCTGAGGTGATCGCTTAGGGTTTCCAACGGCAACAGCCCGTGCAAATCCATTGCCAATAAATGGAATGTTTGGACATGCTGAAACTGACGAAGCACATCCATCTGGCGTTCGGTATCGGTATTGCAGTGATCGAGTTGGGTCAGCAGTTCTGCATCAAGAGCAATCCAATCGGGTGCACGGTAGATTTCACGCGCATCGAGCAATTCATCCAGCAGAATGGGATGCTTGATCAAGTAGTCGCAGGCCCATTCACTGGCGCTGGCAAGTTCAATCAATCGTGGCAAAACCTTGGGATATTCGGCCAGAAAAGCCAGATAGGAGGCGCGTCGACTAATGCTTTCCAACAGATTTAGAATGCGCGGCAAGGTTTGGTCACGGTTGTTCGGCACAGCGCATAGCGTGATGAACTGCGGAATCAGTTTATCCATGCGTTGGCGGCTGGTGTCCGGCAGTTGGCGGTAGCGGCTGCTGTCACGGATATGCAATAACCGTTCAGCCAAGGTTGTTGTGTCTGCATAACCTAATTTGCCAAGGTCATTTTGCAGCTCTTCTGCGTTCAAATTCTCGTGCCAAAGCGTACTGGCTATCGTGCTATTTTGCTGGGTGCTGAATATTTGGGCGAACTGATCGCTTACCAACGAGCGGTAGTGGTTTAATTGTTGCAGCATGGCATCGTAATCCGGATAGCCCATGCCTTCGCCCAGCAACGCCTGATCTGCAATATTTTTTGGCAAATCCTGAGTTTGCTGGTCATCCAGATATTGCAGGCGATGTTCCAGATTACGTAAAAATACGTAAGCTGCACTCAATCCGATTACGGTGTCTGGTGTAAGTTGGCCGTTTTCGCGCAGAAGTTGCAACACTTGCAAGGTGGGACGGATGCGCAGGCTGGCATCGCGTCCGCCCCGTATCAGCTGAAAAACCTGGGCTATGAATTCAATTTCGCGGATGCCACCTGGCCCCAGTTTGATATTGTCAATTCGGTCACGTCGCTGCACTTCCTGGCTAATTTGTGCGTGCAGTTTGCGCATGGATTCGAATGCGCCGAAGTCGAGATATTTGCGGAATATGAAGGGTTGCACGAGCTGCATGAGATCTTGCGTAGCGGGATAATCTACCGGAGAAATTACTCGAGCTTTAATCCACGCGTAACGTTCCCATTCGCGCCCCTGTTCTACCAGATATTCCTCCACCGCTGCGAAACTCATCACCAGTGGCCCGCTGTCACCATAAGGCCGTAAACGCATGTCCACGCGGAATACATAGCCTTCCTGGGTTAGCTCGTTAATCAGGTTAATGAGGCGACGACCCAGGCGGGTAAAAAAATCGTGGTTACTGATACTGCGAGAACCATTGCTGTTGCCGTCTTCCGGGTAGACGAAAATAAGATCAATGTCAGAGGAAACATTGAGTTCCATGCCGCCCAGTTTGCCCATGCCAATGACCAGCAGTTGTTGCGGCGTTCCGCTCAGTGCGCCTATCGGCTGGCCATATTGTTGTACTAGTGTCTCCATAACAAAATCTTGCGCACGCCGCACGACCAGCTCTGCCAGTGCAGACATGCAGGTCATTACTTCCTCCAGATTGGCCTGTCCGCCCAAATCGCGCGTCAGTAGCTTGAGCATGACGCGCTTGCGCAAGCAACGTAGCGCGCGTGACAGCGATTCTTCGTCCGTTACGGGCATGGAGGTAAGCCAAGCCGTCATTTCATCCCTATTGCAAGGTTGATCATAGTGCGTGCGCAGCCACGGCAGTAGTTCGCCTTCGCTGTCGAGCAGGCGCTGCGCATATCGACTGCAGCGCTGGGCGCGCTGTAGAGCAATATCAAAATTAACGGAAATGGGCGTGATGACTGTATTCATTGAGGTGGCTTAGAGTTAAACTGTTAATATATTCACGGTTCATTATAAATCTGCTATGCGTGCCTTGGCTTGTTTGTTTACATGGTCAGTTGGCCATCCAATTATATGTTGAGAGATTGCTTGCGCTTTTTTTGGCGCTGCTGCCATCGATTAACACGATTCGCGCTGTTCAGTGCAATGTTGCTATTGTTGGCTGGCGGGGGGTTGATGTTGTCCTTGCGTTACTGGATATTGCCGGATATTGACCGTTATCACGACAGCATCAGCGCTATGGTCAGCCACGTTGTCGGTCAGCCAGTGACCATTGGCAAGATTGAGGCAGACTGGCAAGGCTTAAGCCCGCATTTGTTGTTTACCGATGTGCTTATTCTGGATAAGCAGGGGCAAACTTTGCTCGCATTGAAGCAAGTGGACAATGTGGTGTCGTGGACGACAGTTTTGACGGGTGAGGTGCGCCTGCATAGCCTGGAGATTGACCAGCCAGATTTGTTGGTCAAGCGGGACGCGCAAGGCTTGTTGTATGTCGCTGGCATGAAGATGTCGAGTAATATTCCCGGCCAGCCTGCAGATCACGCGCTGGCGGATTGGTTGCTGCACCAAAAACACATTGTAGTTCGTGGCGCGCGTATCACTTGGCAGGATGACCTGCGTGCTGCCCCCCCGTTAATATTAAATCAAGTGAACATGCTCATAGTGAACAGTGGGCGCCGTCACAGTTTTTCGCTACTAGCGCAACCTCCGGCGGAATTGTCTGCGCAACTGGATCTGCGCGGAGATTTTTCAGGTGCCAGCTTTGATAACTTCAACGCTTGGCGCGGGGAGTTGTATACCCAGCTTGATTATGCCGATGTTGCCGCATGGAATGCATGGATACCGCTGCCCATTGCGCCAAAACGCGGCAGAGGTGCCTTACGCGGTTGGTTGGGTGTCGAGAAGGGAAAGATCAATCAGATTACTGCTGATTTGGCGCTGGCTGATGTACAGACACAATTGGCCGACGATTTGCCGCTACTCGATGTAACCAAGCTGCGCGGTCGTGTTGAATGGCACGACGTGGTTCAGGGCTTTGAGATTTCCACGCGAAAATTATCGTTGCAGACGAATAATAACCTGGCGCTGCAGCCCATCGATTTATACCTGCGTTCTACAGATGCTACAGACAAACAACCAGCTAGCGGTGCGGTGCGCATCAATACGCTGGATATGGATGGTTTCATCAGCTTGACGCATTTCCTGCCTTTGACATCTGGTTTGAAGCAGCATCTAGCTAAATTCGCGCCTCAGGGGCGGATCTCCGATGTGCAAGCAAAATGGCGGGGTGATTTTGACTCGTTATTGAATTACGAGATTAAGGCACGTTTCGAAGAGCTATCCATACAGCGTGTGGGTAATATCCCGGGGTTTACTCGATTGAGCGGCCAAGTGGATGGTAATGATAGCAGCGGTACGCTGTCACTCAACTCGCGCAATTCCGTGGTGGATGCGCCACTGATCATGCCGGAGTCTTTGGCATTTGATTCGCTCGTTGCACAGCTTAGTTGGCAAAAGCATGATCATGGGATGGAAGTCAAGTTTAATAAGGTTTCCGTAGCCAATGCCGACCTTGCCGGGAATTTCTTTGGTAGCTATGAGTCGTTACCTCAAAGCCCTGGCAAGATTGACTTGACTGTCCATTTGACGCGTGCCGCAGTGCGCCATACTGCTCGATATATTCCATCGGTTGCTTTGAATAGCGAGGCTCATGATTGGATACGAAATGCGTTGGTCGACGGGCAAGCAGATGATTTTAACCTGCGCCTGAAGGGTAATTTGAATGATTTTCCATTTGATGGAAACCGTAATGGTTTGTTTCAGATCCGGGCGCGTGCAACGGGAGTGATGGTGGAGTACGCGAAGGGATGGCCTCTCGTGGAAAATGCCGTTGCGAAATTGATGATTCAGGGCAAACGGCTTGAGGTGACTGCTCCGACGGCCATGACTGTGGGCGGGTCTCTGCAAAATATTAGCGTGGTTCTACCGGATATAAAAAGCCCTGGCCTGCTATTGCAAGTGCGTGGCGAAGCGGTGGGCGAAACGAAGTATGGTCTGGATTTTATTCAGAAAAGTCCGGTGCGTGGATATATCGATGGCATCACCGACAATATTACTTCGAGTGGTAATGGCAATCTGAGTTTGCAGGTGGACATTCCATTGCGTGGTAGTAAACCGGCAGTGGTTTCTGGCCGTTATCATTTTCTCGACAATGAAGTGAGCTTGGGCAAAAATGTGCCAATTTTACATAAAGTTAATGGCGATCTATTGTTCAGTGAATCATCGGTACACATGAAGAACGTCGCTATACAAATTCTTGGCGGACCTGCCACCCTGACATTGCAGAGCAACAAAGGCAGCGCTGTAAATGCCAAGGTGGTTGGCCGGGCAAATATAGACGTTCTGCGTGAGGTAGCGCCGCATACGTTGCTAAATTATATGCATGGTAGCAGCGATTGGGAGTCAGATATTACGGTGTTGAAAAATCAGATCAGTATGCAACTCACTTCCAATTTGGTTGGGTTGACATCTGACCTACCTGCGCCATTTGCAAAACGTGCTAATGAGATTATTCCGCTGCGCGTAGGGATGAATAGCCTGACTGCGCAACAGGATCTGATATCGGTGCAATATGGCAACCTCCTCAACGCGAAATTTTTGCGTTGGGATGAAGGTGGTGATCGGGTCGTCAAGCGCGGCACGGTAAACTTCGGCAATGCTGGCAAGTGGTTTGAAAAAGATGGCGTGTGGCTAGTTGGCACCATGCCGCAGTTATCGTTGGAAGGTTGGGGAGCGTTGGCTGGCGCATCGGACGGATTGTCACCGGCCAGTTTCGCAGGTGCCGACTTGATGATCCAGAAGATCAGTGGATATGGTTACAAGGTAGATGATGTTCGTATTAATGCACGTAACATTAATGGTACGGTGGCTGCGTTACTGGCAGCCAAGTCAGTTAATGGTGAAGTGAGCTGGCGTTCGCAGGGTAATGGCAAGTTTGCCGCGCGCTTGAAAAACTTGTCTCTGGAACTGGATCGGGATGGTAGTGGCAAAAAGAAAATTGCGGTCACTCAATCTAGTGTTATTAAAAAAAATATTGCCAGCATAAAATATCCTTTGCTCGACGTGGCAGTGGGCAATTTCACACTAAATGGCAAAAATCTGGGCAAGCTGGAATTATTTGCACAGCAGCACGAGCGCGACTGGCTATTGGAGCGCTTAATTATCACTAACCCGGATGGTGAGTTGACTGCGGATGGAAAATGGCAGACGGCCTTTGGTGTGGAGCAGACTCAAGTCAACGTCAAGCTGGAAATCAGTGATGCGGGGAAAATTCTTGGCCGCTTTGGCTACCCAAATAGCGTGAAGGACGGCAGCGGAAAGCTTGAAGGGACGTTTTCATGGCCCGGCGCGCCAGCTGAATTCAGCTACGCCACGCTGTTTGGCTCGCTCAAGCTGGGTACCGACAAAGGACAGTTCCTGAAAATCGAACCGGGTATTGGTAAGCTGCTCAGCATCTTGAGTCTGCAAGCGCTGCCTCAGCATATTGCGCTGGATTTTACCGATGTGTTCAGCGCAGGTTTTAAGTTCGATAGCATCAACGGAGTGGCGCAAATCAAGAGAGGGATTCTGTCGACTGATGATTTTAAAATTCAAGGCTCGGCCGCCAAAGTGACCATGAGAGGGCAGGTGGATCTAAACAACGAAACGCAAAACTTGCGCGTGCGCATTCTGCCTACAGTGGGGAACACGGCATCCCTGCTGAGCGCGTTTGCCGCTGGCCCGGCAGTAGGCATCGGGGTCTTCATTGCCAACAAGATATTGCGCGAACCGTTCGATAAGTTGATGTCGTTTGAATACAATATTACGGGTGCATGGGCCAACCCGAATGTAGAAAAAGTGGGTGCAAGCAAATCTGTTGCGCCACCACAGAAGTAAGGTTATGAAATAATCAAAAGCATGCAAGAAAAAAATGCCACCCAACGACGTGTCGCCACTCACGCGCAAGCCAAGACTTTCAAGGTTGCTGCCGTGCAGATGGCTTCGGGGCCAAATGTCTCAGGTAACCTGAGCGAGGCACGCCGCCTGATAGAAAAAGCTGTGGACCAGGGAGCACGCCTTGTTGTATTGCCGGAATATTTTCCTATCATGGGGCTGAATGACAAGGATAAGTTGGCGGTGCGCGAGCAACCGGGAAGCGGCATGATCCAGACTTTCCTGAGTGAGACTGCGCGTGCGCATAAAATCTGGCTGGTCGGTGGTTCCATCCCGCTGGTGGCGGATGCGCCGGACAAAATGCGTAATGCCTGCCTGGTGTATGACGATAATGGAGAGCAGGTGGCGCGCTATGACAAAATTCATTTATTCAATCTCGAACTCGGCAATGAGCATTACCATGAGGGGCGTATTATTGAGGCGGGTAAGCAGGTAGTGGTGGTGGATAGTCCATTCGGTCGCATTGGGTTGGCGATTTGTTACGATTTGCGTTTTCCTGAATTGTTTCGCGCCATGCACGATGTAAATATTATCGTGCTGCCTTCCGCTTTCACTGAAACCACTGGAAAAATGCATTGGGAGATATTGGTACGCGCGCGCGCCATCGAAAATCTGGCTTATGTAGTGGCCGCAGGGCAGGGTGGTTATCACGTCAATGGCCGCGAAACACACGGTAATAGCATGATCGTCGATCCGTGGGGTAGGGTGCTGGATCGGTTACCACGCGGCTCAGGAGTCGTGGTCGAGGAAATAAATCCATCCTATCATGCAAGCTTGCGCGCCAGTTTGCCAGCACTGTCACACCGCATCCTTGTCTGATGTTAGGTGAAAATCAGGCGAAGCGTCAGGCTCTTGGGGTGTGGTGAGGAACGACTTTAGGTAATGCTTGTCTCACCGAAAAGTATTCTTTAATGGGTTGGATTTTTGTAACG
>CAMCFJ010000027.1 GCA_945874105.1 Candidatus Nitrotoga sp. CP45
GCCGTCACCCAATCGGCACGACGATAATCTTCTCTGCAGGCCAAAGAAACCGCTCGCTTGATCATCATCCAACGGGTGGAAAAATCGGCATCACCATCAGGTAATGTCCACACGCAATGTAAATGGTCAGGCAATAATACCCATGCATCGATGACGAAAGGACGCGCCACACGTACCGTTTCGATTGAGGCGCGCAAGGCGTTACGAATCGCTTCGTCACATAGAATCAACTGGCGCAGGTAAGCGACCACCGTAAAGAAATAGCTTGAAACCTGCAGCCATTGCGCGGCGATAACGTGACATAACTGTCTACTCCAAAATGTCGAATCCGCGTGGGCACACCCTCCGGGTGCGAGGATCTCTACGAGGCAAAAACGTGCCTACCCTACATGGCTGACATCAAACGGCTGACCCCATTTATTCTTTATTCGCCCCCGCAAACTCGCACTGACGCCATGCTTCAAACACCGCTACCGCGACTGTGTTGGATAAATTCAGGCTGCGATTATTCGGTAGCATGGGCATGCGCAGGCACTGCTCCGGAGATAACGATGCCAATATATCCGCAGGCAAGCCACGAGTCTCTGGCCCGAACAGCAACGCATCACCTGCCTGATAACATACCTCGTGATAAGGCTGCTTGCCTTTGGTCGTGTATGCAAACAGACGCGCACCCGGCAGGGTTTGCAGGCAGGCAGCGAGGTCGTCGTGTACACGCAGATCGGCGTATTCGTGATAATCCAGCCCGGCGCGCCGCAACTGTTTATCATCCAGCGAAAATCCGAGCGGTCGGATCAAATGCAGTTGCGCCCCGGTGTTAGCGCACAGGCGAATGATGTTCCCGGTATTAGGCGGAATCTCAGGCTGGAAGAGGATCACATTAAACATTATGGGAGCCTCTGGTTTGAATACTCTGGTTTGGATAATAACCCTACGAAGCTGAATGCGGCAATGTCCGCGCAATGACCCAGGCACTGATTTCGCGCGCGCCTGCTTTGCGTAAGGTTTGCGCCACTTCGTTCAGCGATGCACCGCTAGTCATTACATCATCTACTATGGCGACGTGCTTGCCCGAAAAATCCTGTGTGCAAATGAATGCCTGACGTACGTTCTGGTCTCTTTCCTTTCGTGATAACGCCGCTTGTGGCGGCGTATCGCGGCTGCGCTGGCAGGCATTCAGCAATACTGGAATATCCATCTGCCGCCCAATATGCCTTGCCACTTCAAATGACTGATTGAAACCACGCGCACGTAAACGCAGCGGATGCAATGGCATGGCAACAAGGTAATCAGGACGCACCGTAATACGCTGTGTCAGTTTGTCCGCAAGACTGTTCGCCAATACCAGTTTTTCATTATGCTTCAGCGCCTGCACTAGCTTGTTGAGCGGAAAAGCGTAGGCGAACACGGCCACTGTGCGGTCGAAATGCGGCGCTTGTTGCAAGCAATGGCCACAGGTCGCGCCATCGTGCGTAGGCAGGGCACACACCGGGCAACGTGCCGCAGTCAAATAGGGTAAATCAGCGTCGCAAGCGGCGCACCATACGCCATTGCGGCTGGCTGTGCCGCACAGGAAACAGGGTTGCGCGGGCAGGGCTTGCCACAATTTTGTGCGGATGTTCAAAAAATGACGAGTCAAAATTGACAAGGTCGCGCCCTTTCATGGATGATGCCGGATCATTGTAATTCATTAGACTGCAAGCCATGACGACTCACACCGTACAATTTACCCGCCCCTCCAAACCCTCGGCACCCTCTCAGCCATCAAGCGAAGCGCAGTGCTGGAGCCTCGCGCAAGTTGAGGCGCTGTTCAGGCTGCCGTTTGCCGATTTGCTCTATCACGCACAGCAGGTGCATCGAGAGCATTTCGATGTCAACGCGGTACAGCTGTCCACTTTGCTGTCCATTAAAACAGGCGGCTGTTCGGAGGACTGCGGCTATTGCCCGCAAGCTGCACGCTATGACACCGGCGTAAAAAGCCAGGCATTGATGGAGCTAGACGATGTGCTGGCAGCTGCCAGCGTGGCCAAGTCCGCTGGCGCGACCCGCTTTTGCATGGGCGCTGCTTGGCGCGGCCCCAAACAGCGCGATTTGGAATCGGTGCTGAACATGGTGCGTGAAGTCAAAGCGCTGGGGCTGGAAACCTGCGCCACGCTGGGCATGTTGAAAGACGGCCAGGCCGAGCAACTAAAAAATGCCGGGCTGGATTACTACAATCACAATCTGGACACCGCGCCTGAGTTCTACGACGAAATCATTACCACTCGCGATTATCAGGACAGGTTGGACACGCTGGAGCGGGTTCGTAATGCTGACTTGAATGTATGCTGTGGCGGTATCGTTGGCATGGGCGAAAGCCTTGCTCAACGCGCCGGCTTGGTCGCGCAACTGGCTAACCTTGACCCCTATCCTGAAAGCGTACCCATCAACCTGCTGGTACAGGTAGAAGGCACGCCGCTGGCCGACACCAAAGCGCTGGATCCGCTGGATTTTGTTCGTACCATCGCGGTGGCGCGCATCACCATGCCCTTGGCGCGAGTGCGATTGTCTGCCGGGCGACAACAAATGAGCGAAGCGGTACAGGCTTTATGTTTTCTCGCAGGCGCCAACTCAATATTTTATGGTGACCAACTGCTGACTACCGGCAATCCAGAAGTGGAGCGCGACCGCGTTCTACTCGATAAATTGGGTATGTATCCGCTTGCTGCAAAAAGTTAAAGTGCATTGAACCCATACAATCCATTAGAAAATTTAACCAGCCTCCCCCTTTGTAAAAGGGGGACTGAGGGGGATTTTTGTGTCCCCGCAACGCTCAAATCCCCCCTAGCCCCCCTTTTTCAAAGGGGGGGATGCATCGTCATCGCGCGAATCAGGTCCAATGGATTATCCGGGTTGATCAAACTATGTTGCCTGTGATGGAAAATTTTAATGTCTTTTGAAGTGCTGCAGGATGAACTCGATACCCGCGCAGCCCAAGGACTCCTGCGCCATCGTTGCTTGTTGCAAAGTGCACAAGGCACACGCGTCAAGGTAGATGGCAAGCCGACTCTGTCTTTTTCCAGCAACGATTACCTCGGTTTAGCTAATCATCCGCAGTTGCTTGCCGCTTTGCAGGCGGGTACACAACAGTATGGATTGGGTGTGGGTGCATCCCATCTGGTCAGTGGTCATTTCAGCGCACACGACGAGCTGGAGCAAGCACTTGCCGCATTCGTCTGCAAGCCCGCAGCACTGTTGTTTTCCGCTGGCTATCTGGCTAACCTTGGCGCGGTGCAAGCGCTGGTTGGCAGGAACGATAGAATCTTTGCCGACAAGCTGAATCACGCATCACTCAATGACGCCATGTTGTTGTCACGTTCGCAGGTGCACCGCTATCGCCACAACGACATGGCGCATCTCGCGCAATTATTGGAGCAGCCAAACAGCGGTCGCAAACTGGTTATTACCGATGCGGTATTCAGCATGGATGGTGACCTAGCGCCGTTGCCGGAACTGCTGGCGCTGTGTGAGCAACATGATGCCTGGTTACTGGTGGATGATGCGCATGGCTTTGGCATATTGGGTGAACAGGGGCGCGGCTCATTATTTCACCATAGAGATTCAACTGGCCTCGCCTCGCCGCGCATCATCTACATGGCGACGCTGGGCAAAGCGGTGGGCGTATCCGGCGCCTTCATTGCAGCGGAACAAGTGGTGATTGATACGCTGATACAGAATGCGCGCAGCTACATCTACACAACAGCCAGTCCACCCGCCCTGTCCTGCGCGGTTCTGGCCAGTTTGCGCTTATTGCAGAATGAAGAGTGGCGGCGTACACAATTATGGAAATTGGTTGCGCAGTTGCGTGCTGGTCTGACCGGCCTACCGTGGATGCTGATGCACTCCGATACCCCGATTCAGCCGCTGCTGGTCGGCGACAATAATGCTGCGGTAGCCTTGAGCGAAGGTCTGCGCGCCCGTGGCATCTGGGTATCAGCCATCCGCCCGCCAACCGTTCCGCAAGGAACAGCGCGACTACGCATTTCGCTATCGGCGGCGCATAGCGAGCAGGATGTGGCGCAATTGATTTCAGCCTTGCATGAGCTTGCACATTGAAAGTTGCGGTGCCGGCGCGCCGCTATTACTGATACCCGGCTGGGGGATGCACTGCGGCATCTGGGGCAATGTGGTGGCACAACTTGCGCAACATTTTCGTGTGCACTGCGTGGACTTGCCGGGATACGGCGCCAGCTCGATCATCGCGCAATATGATTTGGATGGGTTGGTACAGCGGCTATCCGAGTATTGGCATGCTGAACATGATGATGAGCCGCTGGCGTTGTGTGGCTGGTCGCTCGGCGGGCAGATTGCGTTGCGCTGGGCGCTCCATGCGCCGCACCAGATCGACAAGCTCGTGCTGGTTGCTACCACGCCCAGTTTTGTGCAGCGTAACGACTGGGAATGTGCAATGGCGGCGAATACCTTGCATAAATTTTCTGTTGCGTTGCTGGAAGATCATGCGCTGGCGTTGGAGCGGTTTATGGCCTTGCAGGTGCGCGGCAGCGAACACGAAAGCGAGTTGCTGGCGGATCTGCGTGCATGTCTATCCAGCCGAGGCGAACCGAATATTGCGGCATTGCGCGGGGGGCTGGAAATATTGCGTAATACCGATCTGCGTGCGATATTGCCGCAAATTACTCAAGCTGCCTTGGTCATTGCGGGCGAGCGCGATGTGTTGGCTTCACCCGCAGCATCAGGCTATCTCGCGCAACAATTGCCCAATGCGCAGCTGTTAAATATAAAGGGCGCGTCACATGCGCCGTTTTTATCTCACCCGGACATTTTTGTGCAACGGATCGAGGCATTTTTAAATGGATGATTTCCTGATTGACAAACGACAGGTGCGGATGGCTTTCAATCGCGCGGCCAATGGCTACGATACCGCTGCAGTATTGCAGCGTGAGGTATGCAGCCGCATGCTGGAACGGCTGGATTATATAAAGCAGAAGCCAGCGTCCGTGCTGGATGTGGGCAGTGGTACTGGCTGGGGCACGCGCCAGCTGTCGCAGCGCTATCCGGTGGCGCATCTGCTAGCGCTCGACATGGCAATTAGTATGCTCAATGTATCGCGCAGCAAGTTAAGCTGGTGGCGCACCTTATTCGATAGTGGCAAGCACAGCTACCTATGCGCCGATGTCGAAGCCTTGCCGTTGGCAGCCAACAGCATCGAGCTGGTATGGTCGAATCTGGCCCTGCAATGGTGTAACGATCTGCCCGCCACCTTCAGCGAATTACATCGCGTATTGAAAGTGGAAGGCTTGGTAATGTTCAGTACCTTCGGCCCGGATACGCTCAAGGAATTACGCAGCGCTTTTCATAGCGTGGATGAGCACAGGCATGTCAATCGTTTCGCGGACATGCACGACATCGGCGACATGCTGAAGGCCAGCGGTTTTGCCGCGCCCGTGATGGACATGGAAATTATCACGCTGACTTACGATAATGTTAAAGCGGTAATGCAGGATTTGCGCAACATAGGCGCGCACAATGCCACTGCCGGACGTGGGCAGGGCATGATGGGCAAGGCTGCATGGCTGGCGCTACAGGAGAATTACGAACGATTCCGGAAAAACGGCAAGCTGCCCGCGACTTTCGAAGTGATCTATGGTCATGCGTGGAAGCCAAAGTCCAGAGTGAGAGCGGATGGCGCGCATATTATTCAAACGCCATTTAAACTATGAAGCTTGGGTGAGTCGGTATTTTGGATTCAGCCTTTTACAGGGCCTGAAATTAGTATCGCAAATCGTAAATAACGAACCTATTTTTTTGGATTTAGCCGCCGCATGGCAGTTGAGTTCCGGTAATTGCCTATCCCTAACCCTCTCCCGTAAACGGGAGAGGGGACGATCACCCTCTCTCCCGCTTGCGGGAGAGAGTTGGAGAGAGGGTTGGCGTAACGGAGCATCACACCATGCAACGTATGTTTCGGAATTAACAGGTTCTGATATTAGGGGCGAGCAGTAGTAATCCAAGCCGGCATGACGGTATTCATGCGTCATAAGGAAGTGATCTTTGTATCGTCAGCCGACTTCTCTATGGGGTGGTAATGATAGGTTTGGCTGCAAGTTATGCACACGGCTTAGGGCAATGCTGAACAAGTCCCTCCGTTCGGGCTGAGCCTGTCGAAGCCATTTGCAAGCTATGTATCTGCAAGGAGTGCGTTTCGACGAGCTCAACGCGAACGGTCTTGTTCAGCGTTAACGATATGGAAGTTGTTATCTGAAACTTTGCCAGGCGAAATGATGATGGTGTTCAAAATCGGACTGCTACCCATAATGTTGGGGATTGTTTTGCTGGGTTGCTATGTGGCCAAAGCGGCAAGGATGCGTGGAAAAAATCCGTGGGTGTGGGGAGTTCTCACTGTTGCTGTGATCACTGCGGCGACATGGCAGCAGCTGCCAGTATGGGCGGAGATTGTTTTATATCGCGGAAAGATAAAGCAATCGGCTATCCCGCAGCGGAAGGTCATCAGTTTGGCAGAGGCTAATAAAATCAATTTTCGCGTAAGTATGGATGGCGTTAATTTTGATGTGCCCCTGGTATATAACTTCAAGGGATACAACCAGCAATTGCATGGCTGGGGGAATGTGCCGCAAAAACAGATTGAAGCCAAAAAAAGGCTGGCTGTTGACTTCATTAAAATTGACGCCCTATTGCCGGAAATTTCTCCACTGAGGGAAGAGAATCTGGCGCAATTTGAAAAATTGGCATGGGGGCAAAACATGCACGCTTCCATTACGCATATGAGGCCGTGGGATCATTACTTTAAATATTTTTTCGAGGGATTGCAGCGGCGCCCAGATTCGCCGGAATTGCCCGGGATGTTGCATTACTACGACCCACCCGGCAAAGCCGATATATTCTTTAGCCATGATCACCCTACGGACGAACTGGTACGTATTCGGTGTGCTGATGAGAATTTTTTTCACAGCGCATATCCAATTTGCGTAGTTGAAACCTCATATCGCCCGGCATCGGACGCGGCGATATCCAAGGCCATAGTAAAGTCAGTTTTCTCTCTGAGGTATGAATTGCCCAGCCAATACATTGCACAATGGCGCACGATAGAGCAGAAGCTTAAATCCCGGTTTGACCAGATGGTGAGCATTAACGACCCATCCTTACCTTGAGCTGTAATGAAAATAACGACGCGCGTGGATTACGAATGCATTTTGAGGCTGCCCACGGCGTATGCGTAACCTCATTAGACGAGGGTGAATATGAACACAATGTCATTTCAGGGTAAGTCGTACCGCTTTGAAGTTGTAGTATAATTTTCGAGTATTAAAGTCTGGTAAGCTGCATCCGTAATGAGTAAATTATTTGTAACAACAAATCATTTGTTGCCGTGTTTGATAATTTTCAAAAATTAAGGGGGGTAAATTATGAAGTCTAATTCTTTCAATTTGTGTCGTACAACCACGGTATCGGTTGTTTCCATTTTCATGGCGGGCTGTGCTTTGCTGGCGGGTTGTGCTGACATGAAGATGGGGTCTCAGGAGGCGAAAACGACCGCCACAGGCTCTGCGGGTGGCGCAACATCACAGAACGCCAACAGCAAGCTTGAAAAATGTTCTGAATCTCTGGGTACCTTGGCCGTCGTAGAGGATACCAACGCCCCATGGTATGGCATCTTGACCGGGCAAATGAAACTAGGATCCACTACTCCCGTACTTAAGATGCTTGTGCAACAGTCTAACTGCTTTGTGGTGGTAGAACGGGGCCGTGCGATGGCCAATATGATGGGAGAACGTGCATTGGCGGAATCGGGAGAGATGCGCAAGGGCTCCAAGTTCCAAAAAGGACAAATGGTAGCGGCTGACTACTCCATGAGCCCTTCCATCACGTTCAGCAACACGAATGCCGGAGGCGCGGGTGCTGCTCTTGGTGGCCTCTTTGGGTCAGTGGGTGCTCTACTGGGCGGCAGTATGTCTGCCAAAGAGTCCAGTACCATGTTGACCTTGGTGGATAACCGTTCTGGCGTTCAGCTAGCTGCAGCTGAAGGTAGTGCGCGCAATATGGACTTTGGATTCGTAGGCGGCCTGTTCGGAGGTGCGATTGGTGTGGGAGGCGGAGGCTATTCCAACACTGCGGAAGGAAAAGTTATCGTTGCCGCATTCACCGATTCCTACAACAATCTGGTGAAAGCAGTGCGTTCTTACAAAGCACAAGAGGTTAAAGGCGGGCTTGGAACGGGTGGTCACCTTGGTGTTCAAGGCGGACAATAAGTTCGGAAATTAGAAAATCATTCTTGAATAAGTTTCCTCATATGCACGTCGCAATCTATTCAGGTTGCGGTGTGCATAAATCAACGCTATGTAAAATTGGCGCTATGTGAAATTTTAAAGACAATGCGTTAGTAATACAGAAATACCAAATTTCATAACACAAGATGCATCCCAATACTGTTTGGTTAAAGAAATTCCGTTCGCCCAGAGCTTGTCGAAGGGCTCTGGGCGCGGCTGGTGGTTCGACAAGGCCTTCAGTCCTGAGCAAAGTCGAAGGGTCACCACGAACGGTTGCGAACAGTATGAGTGCATCCCTATTTGCATTACGCAGGCAACACTCAGTACGCGCTACGCAGCACCCGCCTGACTACACGCCAGGCAGCTTCATTTTGGTTTCGAGCTTGACACAGTTACCTCGCTCATTCGTTGACTATGGGGAACGTGATCGTTAAGTATCTTGACCCCATCATTATTGCAATCATTTCTATTTCGCTGGAACCAGTTATATGACTTTATACCTGTGGCGAATTTTATTCATTCAGCACCGCTATGCGTCGAACTGCGCCAGTCTAAGCGCGGGAAACCCAAGCATTCGAGGGTAATATGAGTTACTTCATAACAGGCACTGATACTGGAGTCGGCAAGACGTTGATTAGTTGCGCACTGCTGTATGCTTTTGCTGCGCAAGGACAGCGCGTAGTCGGCATGAAGCCGGTGGCGGTGGGTTGCGATGAGGACGGGCATAATCAGGATGTGAAACAATTGCAGGCGGCCAGCAATGTACTGGTGAGCTATGGCCAGATCAATCCCTATAGTTTTATAAGTGCTATCGCGCCGCACATTGCTGCGCAGAATGCCGGTGTGCGCGTCGATTTTGCACGCATCCTGACGTCATATCACGAGCTGGCATCACAAGCGGATGTGGTGATAATTGAAGGCGCGGGAGGATTGAGAGTTCCGCTGAATAACAATCAAGACACAGCCGATCTGGCACTGCAATTGGGTTTGCCGGTCATTTTGGTGGTGGGCATGCGTTTGGGCTGTCTCAACCATGCGTTGCTGACAATAAGCGCGATTGAGGCGTGTGGATTAAAATGTGCCGGCTGGGTGGCCAATGTGCTGGATGCAGATATGTTAGCGCTACAAGATAATATTATTGCATTACAGCAACGCTTGGACGCACCGCTGCTTGGCGTGGTACCGTGGCAACCGCAGCCGGATGCGAGGAGGGTGGCCTTGCAACTCAAACTTGAATTGCTTGAAGAACATAACGGTTCGGTTGAGAGTTGAGAGGCGGTAAATGAAATTTTTTGTTTTTTAGAAACAGAATAGCTTGTGTGTCGGATTGAGTGCGCAAGCTATAAAATTGTTACTGCACATGGCGCGCCAGGATATCTTGGGCCGGGAAAGTTTCAACTCGCTCTAAGGTATCATAATCAAAAAAATGGGGTATGAACGCACTATGGCGTTATTGAGTAGCAAGCTGGAAAAAACCGCTCCGCTATCAGGCCGGCTGGCTGCATTGCTGCGCGAATCGCGCTTGATGCTGCTGGTTGCGGTGGCAATTTATTTAATTCTCATCCTGTTTGGTTATGATCATAACGATCGTGGCTGGTCGCATAGTGCCAGCAATGCTGCGCTACATAATCCGGGTGGCGTGTTCGGTGGCTGGCTGGCGGATGTGCTGCTGTATGTCTTCGGCTTTTCTGCCTGGTGGTGGGTTGCATTCCTGCTGCAGCAGATATGGGTGAATTATCGCGGCATATCGCAAAACAGCCTGTTTGACCGTCGTGCCTTATGGATAGCGCTGATCGGCTTTGTCGTGTTGTTGCTGGCCAGCAGTTCACTGGAATCATTGCGGCTGCATACCCTGAAAGCCGCGCTGCCACTCACGCCAGGCGGTATGTCGGGCATGGTGTTGGGTGACGGGTTGGCGCACTTGCTGGGATTTACCGGTGCCACCTTGTTTTTGCTGGTGTTGATGGCCATCGGATTTAGTTTGTTTAGCGGCCTGTCGTGGCTGCGGTTTACTGATCGATTAGGCGCAGTTCTTGAAGCCTTCTATTTCTGGACGCAGAATACTTGGCGAACCTGGCAGGACAAGCGTGCTGGTGTACAAGCATTGAGCGAGCGCCAGGTTGTGGTGGAAGAAGAAAAAAAACGTGTAGAGAGCCATCTGCCGATTTATATCGAGCAGCCACTGATTGAAGTGCGGCAGTCTGCGCGCGTGTCGGAAGAGAAGCAGGTGCCATTGTTTGCAGACATGCCCGATTCGCCGCTGCCGCCGCTGCATCTGCTGGATCAGCCGGTGCATGAAGTTGAAATGTTGTCTGCCGACACGCTGGAATTTACTTCACGCTTGATCGAACGCAAGCTCAAGGATTTCTGCGTGGAAGTGAAAGTAGTGGCGGCCTATCCGGGGCCGATCATCACGCGCTACGAGATCGAGCCTGCAGTAGGGGTAAAGGGCAGCCAGATCACCAGTCTGGTGAGAGACTTGGCGCGTGCACTATCCGTAGTCAGCATTCGCGTGGTGGAAACTATTCCGGGCAAATCCTACATGGCGTTGGAATTGCCCAATCCGAAGCGGCAGGTGGTACGGCTGTCCGAAATTCTCAGTTCGCAGGATTATGCGGGCATGAATTCGCCGCTCACTATGGCCATGGGCAAGGATATTTCCGGCAAACCTGTGGTTGTCGATCTGGGCAAGATGCCGCATGTTTTGGTGGCAGGTACCACCGGTTCAGGCAAGTCGGTGGCGATCAATGCCATGATTCTGAGCCTGCTCTACAAGGCCACGCCGCAGCAGGTACGGCTATTGCTGGTTGATCCCAAGATGCTCGAACTGTCAGTGTATGAAGGCATTCCGCACCTGTTAGCGCCCGTGGTGACTGACATGCGCCAGGCTGCGTCTGCGCTCAACTGGTGCGTGCAGGAAATGGACAAGCGTTATCGCTTGATGTCGACACTCGGTGTGCGCAATATTGCCGGTTATAACCAGAAGGTGCGCGAGGCCATCAAGGCGGATCGGCCGCTGACCAATCCATTCACGCTTACTCCGGATAACCCCGAAGCGGCGGAAGAATTACCCTTCATTGTGGTGTTTATTGACGAGTTGGCCGACCTGATGATGGTAGTGGGCAAGAAGGTCGAGGTGTTGATTGCGCGTCTGGCGCAGAAGGCGCGCGCCTCTGGCATTCACCTGGTGTTGGCGACGCAACGTCCATCGGTGGACGTTATTACAGGCCTGATCAAGGCCAACGTGCCAACACGCGTGGCGTTCCAGGTGTCCAGCAAGATCGATTCGCGCACCATCCTCGATCAGATGGGTGCAGAGGCATTGCTCGGCCAAGGCGACATGCTTTATTTGCCGCCCGGTACCGGCTACCCGCAGCGAGTGCATGGTGCCTACGTTTCCGACGAGGAAGTGCACCGCGTCGCCGAATATCTCAAGGCGTTGGGTGTACCGCAATATGTCGAAGGCGTGCTAACTTCGTTGGAGGAACTCGAAGCGGGCGGCGAAGTCGAAAGTGAGGGAGGAGTAGAAGCCGATGCACTATATGATCAGGCGGTGGACATCGTGCTGAAATCACGCCGTGCTTCCATCTCGCTGGTACAGCGGCATTTACGCATAGGCTACAATCGTGCCGCGCGTCTGGTGGAACAGATGGAACGAGCCGGAGTGGTGACGCCCATGCAGAGTAACGGCAACCGAGAAGTGATAGCGCCTGCCAGGCAGGAATAAGTAGTTAAGGCAATGCTGGACAAGTCCCCCGTTCGGGCTGAGCCTGTCGAAGCAATTTGCAAATAATTGATTTAAAGTGGTACGTTTCGACAAGCTCAACGCGAACGGACTTGTTCAGCGTAGTTTTAAACCCAAACCCATCTAACCTCTCTCGACAAGGAGAGGTCAATGCAGAGAGGAATTCAACATGTTCAAAGTTTTTATATTTTTATTTTTTGTTCTCCCTCTCTCCGCTTATGCCGGAGCCACCGATAAGTTGAAAAATTTCATCGCGTCCACGCATTCAGCGCAGGCCAATTTCACTCAAGAGGTTCGGGACAAAAGTGGCAAGCGCATTCAGTCGGCTTCCGGCACCATGCAGTTTGTTCGGCCCGGGAAATTTCGCTGGGTCTATCAGAAGCCTTATGAACAATTGATCGTGGGCGATGGCGTGAAATTCTGGCTGCATGACGTGGAACTTAATCAGGTTACAGTGAAAAAAATAGATGCAGCGCTGGGTAGCAGTCCAGCGGCACTCTTGTCCGGTAACAATGAGATTGAGCGCGGTTTTCACTTGAAAGACAATGGAACCAAGGATAATCTGGAATGGTTGCAAGCTACGCCCCGTGCGCAGGACACCAGCTTCGAGAAAATTCTCATGGCGTTTAACGCGCAATCCGAGCTGATGGTCATGGAATTGCAAGATGTCTTTGGTCACACCACCATGCTTCGTTTTTCGAAGTTGAAACGCAACCCGCAACTATCACCGCAATTGTTCAAGTTTGTGCCACCCAAAGGGGCGGACGTACTGGGTCAGTAATCCTTTCCCCGATTTAGCTTATTCGGGGAATAAGATCATAGTTGAAAGCAGCTTATTTAGGATTATTGATGATCAACGTGTCCTCATAAAAAGTTACCACACCCGTTGCGATGTCATGTTTTCCGCAAACAAGGCCAATCGCACCAGCTTCAACCATCTCTTTTAAAATGGGGCTGCGTTCCGTGATGGCATGTAATGTTCTTTTTATGTTGATGGTAGATACTTTTTCTACAAACTCAGGGTTGCTTGAACTGCGATTTTTGGTTTCGCTTTTTTCGTTATAAACCGCTGGCTGTATTTTACTTAACAGGGTGGTCAGGTTACCCATTTCCAGGTGGTCGCAAGCACCTCTAATGGCACCGCATTTGGTATGGCCTAAAACCACTATTATTTTAGCGCCAGCGATTTTGCAGCCAAATTCCATACTGCCAAGAATGTCTTCATTCATGATATTGCCAGCAATACGTACACTAAATACATCACCTAAACCCTGGTCAAAAATTAATTCCGCTGAGGTGCGAGAATCTATGCAACTTAAAATAATTGCAAACGGATGTTGACCTTCTGATGTTTCACTGGCTTGTTGCAACAGATTGCGATTTGCTTTAAGGTTGTCTTGAAACCTTTTATTGCCTTCTTTTAATAAATCTAATGCCATTGCAGGGGTAATAGCTGATTGCATTTCTTTAGTTAAAGTTTTCATAATTTTTTATGAATTTGTCAGAATGGTTAAGTGTTTGTGGGCTCGGTAAAGTCGTTGAGTAGCAATATTCGCATATGCTACATTATTTTTTGAATTGTGCATTAATTCAATTACATCATGGAAAAATTATTTTTAGTTGGCGCAATAATATTTACTTTGGAATTATGTAAAAGAGCATCTCAAAGTCGATGTTGATATGATTGCATTAAAAATTGCAACCTCTTCTTATCATTGCCGGATTATGTTCCCCACCCGCGATAACCTGTTCGATCCTCCTGCACCCGTCGCCCCTCTGGCCGAGCGTCTGCGTCCCAAGCATATTGACGAAGTTATAGGGCAAGCCCATCTGCTGGGATCGGGTCGGCCACTGCGCTTGGCGTTTGAATCCGGCAAGCTGCATTCCATGATTCTGTGGGGGCCACCCGGAGTGGGCAAGACCACCTTGGCCAGGCTCATGGCTTCGGCGTTTGATGCCGAGTTCGTGCCGCTATCAGCGGTGCTATCCGGGGTGAAGGATATCCGTGATGCTATCGCGCAAGCGCAGCACACCTTGCAGCAGAACGGGCGCCACACTATTTTGTTTGTGGACGAGGTACATCGCTTCAATAAATCGCAGCAGGATGCGTTTTTGCCTTTCGTCGAACAGGGCTTGGTCACCTTTATTGGCGCGACTACCGAAAATCCTTCGTTTGAAGTGATTAGCGCGTTGTTGTCACGCGCCCAGGTTTATGTGCTGCAAGCCTTGTCCGAGGCAGAATTGAATCAACTGTTCCAACGCACGCAACAGCTGGCCTTGCCGGATTTGGAATTTGACGATGCGGTACGTGAACGCATCGTCGGCTATGCCGATGGTGATGCGCGCCGCTTGCTTAACGTGCTTGAGCAATTGCAAACCGCCGCTCAGACCGCCCATGTTGCGCGCATCGATGCCGATTTTCTGGACAACGCTTTAGCGCAGAATCTGCGTCGCTTCGACAAGGGTGGCGAAGCATTCTATGATCAGATTTCCGCCTTGCATAAATCGGTGCGGGGTTCCAATCCTGATGCTGCTCTGTATTGGCTGGTGCGCATGCTCGATGGCGGTGCCGATCCGCGTTACCTGTCGCGACGCATTGTGCGTATGGCATGGGAAGATATTGGTTTGGCCGATCCGCGCGCGATTCAATTAACGCTGAATGCCGCCCAGACCTACGAGCAACTGGGCTCGCCAGAAGGCGAACTGGCCTTGGCGCAAGCTGTGCTCTACCTGGCAGCTGCGGCCAAGTCGAATGCGGGTTATGTCGCGTATAATGCCGCCCGCGCCTTGGTCGCTCAAGATGGTTCGCGTCCGGTGCCGCTGCATTTGCGCAATGCGCCGACCAAATTGATGAAACAGCTTGATTACGGCAAAGACTATCGTTACGCACACAATGAAGTGGAAGGCTATGCCGCAGGTGAAAATTATTTTCCGGAAGGGATGCCGGAGGTGAGTTTTTACCAACCCGCCGAGCGAGGCCTGGAAGCGAAAATTGCGGAAAAACTGGCCCATCTTCGTGAGCTGGATGCTGCGGCAAAGAGAAATGAAAAATGATTACAGCGTGTAACTTAGCAAGAGTTGCATCGCGCTGGAGGAAAGCATGTTAGATCTACAAGCACTACGCAATGATTTGGACGCTGTGGCGGCGCGTCTGGCGACTCGGGGTTACCCGCTGGATACGACTCGTTTCGGGCAGCTGGAGAGCACGCGTAAAACTATTCAAACACGCACGCAAGAGCTGCAAGCCAAGCGCAATGCTACCTCCAAACAGATTGGTATGGGTAAGGCCAAGGGCGAGGACGTGTCGGCCATCATGGCGGAGGTGGCCGGCTTGGGCGATGAGCTTAAGGAGCTTGAGGCGCAACTTGAGCAGATACAGCAAGATTTGCAGGATTTCCTCTCGGTCATTCCTAACACACCGCACCTCAGTGTGCCTGCAGGTAAATCAGAAGCCGACAATGTTGAAATGCGCCGCGTAGGATCACCGCCTGAATTTGATTTTGAAGTTAAGGATCACGTCAGTGTGGGCGAGGACGTAGGTGGACTGGATTTCGAAACTGCCACCAAGATCAGCGGCGCGCGCTTCTCGCTGTTAAAAGGTCCGCTGGCGCGCATGCATCGTGCATTGGCGCAGTTCATGCTCGACAGCCATACCGAGCAGCACGGCTATACCGAAGTGTATGTGCCGTATTTGGTAAATGCAGACTCCATGCGTGGCACCGGACAGCTGCCGAAGTTCGAAGAGGATTTGTTTCGTGTGCCGCGTCAGCTGGGTGAGGAAGGTGAACAGAATTTCTACCTCATTCCGACGGCTGAAGTCCCGGTGACCAACATGGTGCGTGACAGCATCACGCCGCTAGAGAAACTGCCGCTGAAGTTTGTGGCGCATACCCCCTGTTTTCGCAGCGAGGCCGGTTCCTACGGGCGCGATACGCGTGGCATGATCCGTCAGCATCAATTCGACAAGGTGGAGTTGGTGCAGATTGTGCATCCTGAGCTATCCTATGACGCGCTGGAACAATTGCTGGCACATGCCGAAACGATTTTGCAAAAACTGGCTTTGCCCTACCGGGTAATGAAACTGTGCACCGGTGATATAGGTTTTTCTGCCGCAATGACTTACGACATTGAAGTTTGGTTGCCGGCTCAAAATGCCTACCGCGAGATTTCATCCTGCTCCAATTTTGAAGCCTTCCAGGCACGGCGTATGCAGGCACGCTTCCGAAATGAACAGGGGAAGCCGGAATTGCTGCATACCGTAAATGGTTCCGGTCTCGCGGTCGGGCGTACGTTGGTTGCTATACTGGAAAATTACCAGCAAGCCGATGGCAGTGTTGTGATACCTGAGGTGTTACGGCCTTATATGGGAAATCTGGAATATATCCGGGCGTTGTGATGATCATGATTAGGATGCCCTCTAAAAAATGTGTCTACCTGACAGGTAGTCGTTGCTGTATGAATATAAGGAGATAGAAATGGAAATGCCGGGAATTTCAACATTGAGCACTATTTTGAAGCGCCCCATGGAGCTCAGAAGTGATGCTCTTGCCCAGCGCAGAGAACTGGCAGCTGAGTTGCAAGCAAACTGCCAAAAACTGGCGACATCATTGAAAAATACGTTCCGTATTACTAAACAAATGAATGAAGTGGATTCTGCAGCCTTTGAAAAGAACATCATGAATCTGATGGATGATTTAAAGCAGGTGGAGAGCACATTTCAGGAAGAGGATAGCCCAGTGCTTTGGCATTTGGCAATCGACATGCGATTCAAGGATTTCGCAAAAAGTTGTGCAGATTTTTACCAATCGGTTCTTAACTTGAAACCAATTCTCAATGAGAATATAGCGGATTCGACTGCTCTCAAAGCCCTGTGTAAAGAAGATGGTTTGTTAAAGGTGACAGGCGCTTGGCAAGGTGAACTTGAAACAACGATGGGTCGCGTCAACCAAGAGTACATGAAAGTGATGGCTGTTAAATTCTCTTGGTGATTCGTGAAGTGTAATGAGCACATGGAGGAGGGCGCGTAGCATCAACGCGCCTGCTGTACCCCGTCTTTTGCAGGGTGATGGATGCCAAGAGATTTACTGGGCTTGGATAGTTTATTAATGGCATTTGAGGATGGGTGGAGCTGTGCTTCATTCTTGCTCTTTCCCGGCAGCTTATAATCTGGCGTCGGTGGAATCAGTCGCGGCACGGTGCCTATAGGCAGGCTATTCAACATGAGATGGTGCATACGCACCATCTCAACCAGATTGACCGCTTCGCCGCCGCGTGCATAACCGTGTTTGGTCTGTTCAAAATACTGTGGCTGCGTTAGTAGCGGCATCGCCTTCTTCACATCTGCCCATTTATTTGGATTGTGACCGTGTTGTTGTGTCAGCACACGCGCATCCTCCAGGTGCCCATACCCTTGGTTATAAGCTGCCAGAGCTAGCCAAGTGCGGTCTGGTTCATTGACTTGTGGTGGCAACTGATCCTTCAGCAACAGCAGGTATCTTGCCCCGCCAATAATGCTCTGCCGTGCATTTAGCCGGTTGGTTACGCCCATACGGTCAGCTGTGTCTTCAGTCAGCATCATCATGCCGCGCACTTTTGTAGGCGAAACGGCTTGCGGATCCCAACGCGATTCCTGATAGGCGAGGGCGGCGAATAGCTGCCACTCCATCCCGGTTAACGTAGCTGCTTCTTCAAACAGACTTCGAATATGTGGCAACACAGTTTGCGCTTTGGTGATAAATGCAGCCGCATCGTCCGATTCCAGCTGCTTGTTGTGTCCGTAATAGCGATCCAGCAAACGCTGCAATCTGCCATCTTGCTTGATGAGAGTGAAAAATTTTTGTGCTTCTGCCAATAGCGCAGCGTCGACGTCTGGAGCAACCGCCCAAGCCAGTATGGAAGGTGTAGCAATATCGAGTGTGGAATCCAGGTTGGGATGGTAATTGCGTGCCAGTGCAAGTTGCTCCTCGTTGGCGACAGTGCATGCCAGCTTGCCCTCCGCCACCTCTTTCAGTAGTTGTGCAACTGACTGATTGGGACGTGCGTGCCAGTGCAGCGCTGGAAACTTCTTGCGTGCCTCATTCAAGGCAGCTTCTTGCGCGGAGCCAGCCACGACAGTGATATTTTTTTTAAGGAGCCCCGCCATGCGCCGCAGAGGCGTGCCACTACATACCGCCTGCTCACTTACAGTTTGATAGGATGGGCCAAACTTCACGCGCTCATTCCCGTTGCTGCGTAATCCAGACGCGGCTAAATGTGCCTTATTCGCCACAATGGACTGCATGATTTGATTCTGCGGCAGTGGCAAAAGCTTTAGTGTTACGTGCAATTGTTCGGCAAAAAGATTAACGAGTTTGAACTCGAATTCAGAGTCCACATTATTCTCGGTTGACACGATAACCGTTAACTCTTCTCGCCATGGTTTTTTGGATGCTTCTTCCGGCGCACAGGCGACGAGCAAAGCGACACCCAACAATGCAAGTGCGCAAAGTCTTGCTCTGATACATGCTGAAAGGAGTGAATGTACAGACTTGATCATATGAACATTCTGCCTGATTTTAAGCTTTGATGGTAAAATCAGCCTCTGCGGAGAGGTGGCAGAGTGGTCGAATGCGACAGACTCGAAATCTGTTGTACGGTTTTCCGTACCGTGGGTTCGAATCCCACCCTCTCCGCCAGTCATCAGGTAAATGCGCGCCTTTGGCGCGTTTTTTATTTCCGCATACCATTAAGTATGCTATTGGCTCGCAGCTTGAAATACAGAGCTGTGCCCCATGTTGTTTTGTCAGCTCATTGGTTTGTGCGTTCAGTTTGCGAATTCGTCATCCACGTGCCCCAATTGGGTGCTAAATATAATCGACCAAAGTGATTTTTAATGTTTAAATTTTTTCAAAAATTAAAGTGGAAACGCCAAAAAAATAATTCGTTTCATTCATTGCTCAAAGGATCGGCTGTCTTAAAAGCACAGGGCTATCAAGATATTTTTGCTTTGATTTCAAATGATTTTAAAAGGGATGGGTTTTTTGTTGAATTTGGTGCGGCAAATGGAAAAGATTTGAGCAATACGTGGGTGTTGGAAAAAATTTTTGGATGGGAAGGAATCTTGGCGGAGCCCGGAAGAAACTGGCATCAAGATTTGTTTAAAAACCGTAATTGTATAATTTCGACTGACTGTGTTTGGACAGTTAGCGGTGAAGCGCTCTCTTTTCTTGAGTCCAGTCAACCTGAATTAAGCACGATTCATACTTTCGCAGAGACAGATGGGCGAAATCGATTGGAGAATGCACATTCAACTTACGAAGTTAATACTATTTCGTTGCTTGGTTTGCTGCAAAAATATGATGCTCCATCAACAATAGATTTTATGTCAATTGATACCGAGGGTAGTGAATTTGATATTTTGAATAATTTTGATTGGAGTCGCTATAAAATAAATGCATTGTGTATAGAACACAACTACACTAATGCGCGTCAAAAAATATATGAACTTCTTGTGGGTCATGGATATAAGCGAGTATATGAGGGGATTTCGGGCGCTGATGATTGGTACAAAATCGTAAGTTAATGGCGAATCCATTAGCTCGCAAACAAAGTCAAAGATGTCAAGTCTCCACGTCCCACTTTTGGCTTAATGAGTAAGGTTTGTTGACGGTTTTCTAAACGCGCACTTTTCCGGCGGAGTTTAAACAAAAAAGCACTACATCACTGCAAGGCTCTATATCCGGCTCCCCGACCTGAGCTTGAATCAGGAACCTGCGGATTAACAGGAGCCGCCACTCTGAAAGTTACGCATCCAAATTTGAAGAATTGGAACAGGATTGCTATCCTCCTTGCACTTCCAACTTGAATCCGCGACTCCTAAACTTTCGCTATGAAAAAACAACACACTGTCGGTACCCCACTTAGTCCCTCTGCTACCAAAGTCATGTTGCTGGGTAGCGGTGAGCTAGGTAAGGAAGTCATCATCGCATTGCAACGCTTGGGTGTGGAGACCATTGCCGTGGATCGTTATGCCAATGCACCGGGACATCAGGTGGCACATCGCGCCTATGTCATCAACATGACGGATGCTGCGGCATTGCGGGATCTGATCGAGCGCGAACAGCCGCACCTTATCGTACCGGAGATCGAAGCAATTGCTACCGATATGCTGGTCGAGATTGAGCGGGAGGGATTGGCGCGGGTCATTCCCACCGCACGCGCCGCACAACTCACCATGCACCGTGAGGGAATTCGCCGCCTTGCTGCGGAAACACTGGGGCTACCCACTTCTCCCTATGCCTTCGCCAGCAGTCTGGAAGCGTTGCGGGCGGCGATTGATGGCGGCATCGGCTACCCCTGCGTGGTGAAACCGGTGATGTCCTCCTCCGGCAAGGGGCAGTCTAAAATCGACAGCGCGGCGGCGGTGGAGCAGGCGTGGAATGATGCCGCCAGCGGTAGCCGGGTGAACCAGGGGCGGGTAATCGTCGAAGGTTTTATTAATTTCGATTATGAAATTACCCAGCTCACGGTGCGTGCGAAGGGCAGTAATGGCGAAGTCGAAACGCATTTCTGCGAACCGATCGGGCATGTCCAAATTCAGGGTGACTATGTTGAAAGCTGGCAGCCGCAGCTTATGTCTGAAATAGCTTTAAAGCGCACACGCGATATTGCCAGGAAAGTTACGGACAATCTCGGGGGCTTAGGCATCTTCGGTGTTGAACTGTTCATCAAGGGCGATGATGTGTGGTTCAGTGAAGTCAGCCCGCGTCCGCATGATACTGGCATGGTTACGATGTGCAGTCAGATCCAGAATGAATTTGAGCTGCATGCCCGCGCCATACTCGGTCTGCCCGTGAACACCGCTTTACGTGCGCCGGGCGCGAGTGCGGTGATTTATGGTCAACTGGAAGAATCGGCTATCGCTTTCACTGGAGTCGATGAAGCGCTGCGTGTCCCGAAAAGCGATGTGCGCTTGTTTGGTAAACCGGAATCGTTTACCAAACGGCGTATGGGCGTGGCGTTGGCAAACGGAATAGATACCGACGAAGCGAGAATACGCGCCAAACTGGCCGCCAGCAAAGTGGTGCCAGTCAAGGGTTAAAATTATTCTCGTCTGACCGAAGGCAGCATGAAAAATTATTAATGTTGCTATTGAGAATTGGAGCTACTGAGTTACTCAGTGGTGCGTTCCTGCGGTGCGTTCCAGAAAAACCACTTTGCCGTTCGCGGTGAGCTGGTCGAACCGTTAGTTCCACGCCAATTCCAGACTTCGACAAGCTCAGTCCGAACGGATTATTTGTAATTGTTTTAAACGGAACGATCTACCAGTTCGCGCAATACATAAGGCAGGATGCCGCCATGGCGGTAGTAATCCACTTCGACGGGCGTGTCGATTCGCAGCAGCAGCGCAACTTGTTGCGTGCTTCCGTCGCGGCGCTTGATGGTGAGCATTACATCCTGTTGTGGCTTAATTAAATTTTCCATGCCGGTGAGATCGAATGTTTCTTCGCCGGTCAGTTTGAGTGTAGCCACGCTGTCGTTGCCCTTGAACTGTAAAGGCAGCACGCCCATGCCCACCAGATTGCTGCGATGGATGCGCTCAAAGCTCTTAGCCACGACTGCTTTCACGCCCAGCAGTTGCGTGCCTTTCGCCGCCCAATCTCTAGATGAGCCAGTGCCGTATTCTTCCCCGGCGAAAATAACAGTGGGCGTGCCGTCTGCGATGTATTTCATCGCAGCGTCGTAGATTGCGATCTGTTCGCCGTTGTAAAGTGTGTAGCCGCCTTCCACGCGACTGCCGTCGGCATTGGGCGGCAGCATCAGATTCCTGATGCGCACGTTGGCGAAAGTGCCGCGTATCATGACCTCATGATTGCCGCGTCGTGCGCCGTAACTGTTGAAATCCTTTAGAGCCACGCCTTTGCTTTGCAGGTATTTTCCAGCAGGGGTGGTGCATTTAAAACTGCCAGCCGGGCTGATGTGATCGGTGGTGACTGAATCACCGAAAATGCCCAGCGGCTTGGCATTGCGGATGTCGGAAACACTGCCGACAGTCATGTCAAAATCGTCGAAGAACGGCGGACGTGCAATGTAGGTGGAATCGTCCCAGTGGTACTGGTTGCCGGTGGGGGCAGCAATGCCGTTCCATAGCGGCAGGTCGCGGGTAAGGTCACTGTATAGCCTGCGATACACTGCTGGGTCGGCGGCAAATTTCATTGCTGCATGAATTTCCGTACTGCTCGGCCAGATATCTTTCAAATAGACTGGCTGATCGTTGCGGCCGATGCCAAGTGGCTCGCTATCCAGATTGATATTTACTCTGCCAGCCAGCGCGAAGGCAACGACCAGCGGCGGGCTGGCGAGGAAATTGGCCTTGATGTTGGCATGGACGCGTGCCTCAAAGTTGCGGTTGCCGGACAACACTGCTGCAGTGATCAGATCGTGGGCGAGAATGGCATCTTCGATTTTCACATTCAATGGACCGGAGTTGCCGATACAAGTGGTGCAACCATAGCCCACCAGGCGGAAACCGAGTTGCTCCAGATAGGGCATCAGACCAGATTGGGTCAAGTAGTCCGTCACCACGCGCGAGCCGGGGGCGAGCGATGTTTTGATATGCGGTTGCACGCGCAGGCCAGCCTCCACCGCTTTTTTCGCCAGCAAACCTGCCGCCAGCATCACGCCGGGATTGGAGGTATTGGTGCAGGAGGTGATGGCAGCTATTAATACATCGCCATGGCGGAGTTGTACTGCCGGCATCATTTCACCGCTTGTTTCACAGCGCACGCCGGATGTCGGGCGATTGTCCATCATCTCGATTTCAGTCACGGTGCTGGTGTTGCGCTTGCTTTGTGTGCCGTTGCCAGCGGGTGCGGATTCCTGATCCTGCAGGCCGCCACCGGTGATCGGTACGCAAACGTTTCCGCTAAGATCGGCCAAATCGGTGATGTAATGTTTGCCCAAATTTTCAGCGGGCTGGTTGAAACCATTCTCCGCCACTGACTTGCTGAACAAGGTGTTGAAATTTTCCTTCATCCCGGAGAGCGGTACGCGGTCTTGCGGACGCTTTGGTCCGGCCAGAGAAGGTTCGATGCTGTTTAAATCCAGCTCTACCACGCTGCTGTAATCGATTGCGCCAGCGTCAGGTATGCCATACAGACCTTGCGCTTTGAAGTAGGACTGGAAGGCATCCACTTCTTCATCGCTGCGTCCGGTATTGCGCAGGTAGTCCAACGTTACATCGTCCACCGGGAAGAAGCCCATTGTTGCGCCGTATTCCGGCGCCATGTTGGCGAGGGTTGCGCGATCCGGCAGGGTAAGCGCAGCGGTGCCTGCACCGAAAAATTCCACAAACTTTCCTACCACTTTATGCTTGCGCAGTAGTTCGGTGACGGTCAATACCAGGTCGGTCGCGGTGATGCCTTCGCGCAGCTTGCCCGTGAGATGAACACCCACCACATCCGGCGTGAGGAAATATACCGGCTGACCGAGCATGCCCGCTTCTGCTTCGATGCCGCCCACACCCCATCCGACCACGCCGATGCCATTAATCATGGTGGTGTGGCTGTCGGTGCCCACCAGCGTATCGGGATAATAAACGCCGTCTTTTTGCAGCACGCCACGCGCCAGGTATTCCAGATTCACCTGATGCACGATGCCGACGCCGGGCGGCACCACCTTGAACGTATCAAATGCCTGCATGCCCCATTTCATGAATTTGTAGCGCTCATTATTGCGCTCAAACTCCAGCTCCATGTTGAGTCGCAACGCATTCGGACTATTGTAATAATCCACCTGCACCGAGTGATCCACCACCAGATCCACCGGCACCAGCGGCTCAATGATCATCGGATCCTTGCCCAACTTTGCAGCGGCATCGCGCATGGTGGCAAGGTCAACCAGCAGCGGGATGCCGGTGAAATCCTGCAACACGATACGTGCCACTACGAATGGAATTTCTTCGGTGCGCGGTGAATTCTGCTGCCAGTTCGCCAGTTGGCGAATGTGAGCTTCGCTGATCTTCTTGCCATCGTAATTGCGCAGCACCGCTTCCAGCACAATACGGATGGAAACCGGCAAGCGTGAAATTTTGCCCAACCCTGCTGCTTCGAGAGCTTTCAAGGAATACAGCGTGCCAGTCTTGCCGTTGGCGAGGGTGAATGTTTGACGAGTATTGAACAGATTATGCGACATGGCGAGGGTTCCGAATGAAAGCGATGAGCGAAAAGTAAAGAGCGCGATTATAACGCGGCATTTGATGTCAGTTTGGCCGGGGCTGGAAGATAAATTTAACCATGACTAAATGTTCCCGCATTCGAGGTAGGCCAGCGCACCCAATCCTGTCGCACGCCCGCTGGCGAAACAGGCGGTGAGCAGATAGCCGCCGGTAGGCGCTTCCCAGTCGAGCATTTCGCCTGCACAGAATACGCCGGGCATGGCGCGCACCATCAAGCATTCATTCAGCGCCTCGAAGGCCACGCCTCCTGCGCTGCTGATGGCTTCATCCAGCGGACGTGGTGCGATGAGCCGCAATGGCAATGATTTAATCGCAGCCGCAAGGCGCTCGGGATCAGCGAAGTCTGATGGCGGCACCCGTTCGCGCAGCAGGCCGGTTTTTACCCCCTTGATGTTCGCCCGGCTTTGCAAATGGCTGGACATTGAGCGGGAGCCGCGCGGATGCGCTATCTCAGCGATGACGCGCGGCAAATCTTTTCCGGGCGTCAGATCGAGGTAGACGATGGCCGCGCCTGTGGCTGCAATTTCGTCGCGCAGCAATGCAGACAAAGCGTAGATCAAGCTGCCTTCAACCCCGGTAGCCGTGACCATGAGATCACCCTGATGACGGTGAGAGCGCCCCGCTGCATCGATAAAGGTCACCGCCACCGCTTTTACCGGATGGCCGGCGAAGCGAGAGCTGAAGTACTCGCTCCAGCCGACATCGAAACCGCAGTTTGCCGGCTGTAATGGCACAACGGGAATTCCGCGCTGTGCGAGCAGCGGCACCCAAGCGCCATCGGAACCGAGCTGCGGCCAACTGCCGCCACCCTGTGCCAACACCACTGCATCGGCATTCGCGGTGTGCTCTCCTTGGGGTGTGGCAAAACGAAGCGCACCATTTTCATTCCATCCGCACCAGCGATGGCGCATATGGAAATGCACACCGGCCTCGCGCAAGCGGTGCAGCCAAGCGCGCAAGAGTGGTGCTGCTTTCATGTCAGTCGGAAACACGCGCCCGGACGTGCCGACGAATGTCGCTATGCCAAGATCATGCACCCACTCGCGCAGAGCCTCAGGCCCGAAGGCGTCAAGCAGCGGCTTGATCTGCGCGCGGCGTGCACTGTAGCGCGAGAGGAATGGTTCCATAGTCTCGGAATGCGTGATGTTCATGCCGCCCTTGCCAGCCATCAAAAATTTGCGTCCCACAGAGGGCATGGCATCGTAAAGATCGACCCGCACACCGCCCTGAATCAACACTTCTGCAGCCATCAGTCCGGCAGGTCCGCCGCCGATGACGGCAACCGATTTGGCGCTCAGCTCATTACTCATCCAGCAGCTTTCCCGCAATCGCCCAGTTCTCGTCCGACAGTTCGTCGAAGGTAATGTAGGTGTAGGACTTCGGTTTGTGCGCGATGCGTTCCAGGGTGTCGGTGATCTCTGCTGCGATCTTGGTTTTCTGCTCGCGACTGAGCGAACCGGCGATGCGAATGTTGACGTAAGGCATGGTGTTTTCCTGAGTGAATAAAAATGGAGCAATGTTAAATAGAGTGGGTAATTGTAATAAACATTCAGTTGAATTCCCGGGGTTAAAAAAATAAATTAAAGTAAATCTATATTTGACCGTTATATCGATTTTAACCGTTTCTACTGACGATTTTAAATGTTCGAATGTTGAGTGAATGGGAGTTATGTACATAGCTATCAACAGAGGTTTTACGTTAATTGAACTGCTTGTCACAGTGAGTGTGGCAAGCATTCTGTTAGCTGTGGCAGCACCAAGCTACCGGACTTTTGTTCAGGATAATCAGCTTACAGCGCAGAGTGATACTTTTTTCTCCGCCATGATGCTGGCCAAAAGCGAGGCCGTTACAAGAAATGGACCGGTTACCATTTGCCCCAGTATAGATGGTACTAGCTGCGCTGTTAGTGCGGCACTTGGGGCAGTCTGGACAAATGGTTGGCTAGTGTTTGCAGATGTCAATGGTGATGGCATAGCAGATGCGATTGAGATAATCCGGGTTGGCACCGCATTGCCTGGTCAAAGTACGCTGACATCTCCAAAGAGTAAAAAGGTGATATTCGCAGCAAGTGGCACTACGCTCGGGTTTAATGACACCTTCGCTTTATGTGATGACCGCGGCTCCGCGCAGTCCAGAATTTTGGTTTTGAGTAATCAGGGCGGTTTGCGTACCGATAAAGGAGTCGTCGGCACATGTCCATCAACTGCAAACTGAATTTGAGAAGGCGGATTAATAATCATAAGCAGAGTGGTTTTAGTATGCTGGAAGTGCTGATTACGATACTAGTGCTTTCTTTTGGTTTGTTGGGTATGGCAGCCTCGATTACAACGGGTATGCGTGGCAACAATACAGCGTATTACCGTTCAATTGCGACCCAGCAAACGCTGGACATCGCAGATCGTATGCGCGCCAATCTGGCAGGTGTACGTGCTGGAAAATACAATGCGCTGTCTGCTGTTATTCCGGCCAGTAATGATTGTATGGCAGCAAATTGCACCGCAGTACAAATGTCGACTTATGATCAAGCTCAGTGGAATACAGCCAACTCTGTCCTGTTGCCGGGTGGCAAGGGAGCTGTAACCGGTACTCCGGCAACAGGCTATTTGATTACCATGAGTTGGATCGAAAAAGAAATGGGGGGCGGGACGGATTCTGCTTGTCCAAGTACGCCAGTCAACACGCGTTGTTTCTCGACAAGATTTTCTCCCTGATGTTTATCTCAATAATTAATCGTGTTGGGTCAGGTACTGACTCAGGGAGCTTCGAGTCTAATTCGCAGCGAGGTTTTACTTTGGTGGAACTAATGATTGCAATGACCATTGGTCTGGTATTGCTACTGGCTGTTGGTACAGTTTTTACCAGCAGCCGTCAGGTTTCTCGTGTGCAGGAAGATATCGCCCGTATTCAGGAGAGCGGTCGGTTCGCGCTGGAAATTATCGGGCGCAATATTAAGCAGGCAGGTTATGCAGAAATTCCATTTTCGGGTCTTAAGATTGGGTTTACAGGGACGGCTATCACGGGTACTGATGGTGCCGCTGGCGCGGCCGATACATTAACTGTGCAATACGATGGTTCAACTGGGGATCGTGATTGTCAAGGTAGCGCAGTTACCGCAGCTAGCGCAGTTGCAGGAGAAGGCATCATCCAAAACTACTTCAATCTGGATGCAGCGAATGCGCAATTACAATGTCAAGGCACTATCGGTGCCGCGCCGGCTGCACCCACGGCTGCGGTTGCCGGTTCGCCATTATTGCCGAACATAGTGGATTTTCAGGTTCTTTACGGCATTGATACCACTGGCGACCAGTCAGTCGACCAGTATGTTCCCCTGCCGGCGAACTGGAATCAAGTGATCACGGCTCGAGTTTGCGTACTGATTGGTTCCAATCAACAGAATATAGTTCCCGCAAATAGTACGTATCTGGATTGCAACGGCGCTGTTGTTCCTGCCAACGGGCGACTAAGGCGCGCTTTCACGGGGACATATAATTTGCGCAATCGGGTAAATATCCTGCCATGAACATAAGCATTTGCATGCCACGAAAACAACATGGCATAGCATTGCTTACCGCCATGATTTTATTGGCAGTGCTAGCCTTGCTCGGTGTGACCGCCATGAAGATGGCGAATATGGAAGAGCTCATGTCTGGCAATATGCGTGATCGCAATCTTGCGTTACAGGCGGCAGAAATGGGGCTACGTTATGCCGAACAGCATGTCAGCGATAACGATCCCACAACCAATGCACCTAACTCGATAGATGGCGTAACCGGTTTTGATGCGACCTGTACCGGTGGGTATTGTTATTACGGTCAAAATCAACTTCCACCTGCTCCACCTCTCAAGTCTTCAATTGAACAATATTGCACTCCAGGTTGCCCCCTTGTCTATATTCCCGGAAATACTTTTATAGTTAATGGCATCAACTATACGGCGTCTGCTTTACCCGCAGGTGTACCCGCCCCCACCTATCTGATTGAAGGTATCAAAAAAACTCTGGCGGGTAGTAGTGACTATAGTTATTTCTACCGCATTTCTGTACGTGCGCAAGGTGTCAGACCTGGCACGGTTGTTTGGTTGCAGGAAGTATTCAGGCCTTAGCCATTCGGTTGTAAGAAAGGAGATTGGAATCATGAAAAAAATTTTACGATGCGCTATGGGATTGAAATGGCTGGTGTGTTTATCCATCGGCTTAGCTGGATCAGCGCATGCCCTGTTGCCGCTTTCAAATGTCCCCCTTTTTCTGGGTGGAAATATCTCGCCTAATGTGATGTTTACGCTGGATGATTCTGGATCGATGCAGGATGAAATTCTTCCGGACGAGTCAATTTATTCATTTTTTTTATTTCCGCGAGCCCCTCACGTTTATTCCGTCGGTTTAGATAATTCAAATTATGTGCCAACATTTGCAGACGGTTTTTCCTACAGTGCAAGAATGCGTTCGCCGCGAATTAACCCGCTTTATTATAATCCGGCGAAAACATATCTGCCTTGGTCGAATTCAGATGGTAGCTTTATGCCAAATGCCGAACCAGACAAGGCTTATCATAACCCAGCAAAACCGGACGCAGGATACCGCGACCTGACGATTAATAATGCCGAAACAGCCTACTGGAGCAGTTGTAATGATGAATACTTCGACACATGTAGCGAACAGTTAATAAGCGAGACTTTCTATCCAGCTGTTTACTTTTACTTTAATGGCGTCCTTGGCAACGTTGTCGATGAATGGGATTGGACAAAATATGTTAAGCAGGAAATTCGTTCTGCGACTCCGACATACTATGGGCATGGTCGTGATGGGCGGACGGATTGCTCGACTGGTACGCCAGTAACGTGTACTTATAATCAAGAAATCCATAATTTTGCGAATTGGTATACCTATTATCGTTCCCGGATATTGTTAGCCCGCGCGGGTATCGGCCAGGCATTCGCAGCGCAGGGGAACACCATGCGGGTAGGCTTTGCTGCCATCAATACGAAGACTGCTGCTGTCCCTACCATCGACGGTATGCCATCGGCTGGTGCGGTGATAAATGGTGTAAGGCAGTTCACAGGCACAGACAGAATAAATTTTTTTAACAGTCTTTACACGCATGATATGCCAGCTGCTGGCACGCCACTACGAGAGGCGCTAGATCGTGTTGGCAAATACTTTCAGCGTGATGACGTTAAAGGGCCTTGGGCAGAGACGCCGGGTACGGGTGGGGGTACGCCGCTGGCATGCCGCCAGACTTACAATATTTTGATGACAGATGGTTATTGGAACGGTATAGGTCCTACAGGGATAGGCAATTCTGACAATCCGTTAACGTCCACCCTTATTACAAACCATTCTTCTCCGGCTATACCAGTATCGTATCTCTATGTCCCTAAGCTTCCATATTCGGATCAATGGAAAGACACCCTGGCTGATGTGGCAATGCACTATTGGAAAACTGATTTACGCGACGATCTGCTTAATAAAGTACCAACCAATTCCACCGATCCGGCATTCTGGCAACATATGGTGACTTTTACAGTGGGGCTGGGTGTTAGCGGGACTCTTGCGGATACGCAGTTGCCGTCTGACTTGAACGGGATTGTATGGCCAGATCCGTTCTCAGGTTCGCAGGAAAAAATAGATGATCTCCGGCATGCTGCCGTTAATAGTCGCGGTAATTTCTATAGTGCCGCTGATCCGGCCAAGTTTGTCGACGCACTGAAAGATGCCTTGACAAAAATTGTGGCAAATACAGGCTCTGCTTCTGCTGTAGCTGCCAATTCGGGATCATTAATAACCAATGGCCGGATATACCAGACTAAATTTGAGAGTAAGGATTGGGCCGGGGAATTATTATCAATCCCCATTGATGCAGGGGGTATGTTAAAACCGGTGGAGTGGAATACAGGGGCGTCGGATGGCTCGCTTGCGCCAGGCAAATTTGTACCTGCCAACCGTGTCATCATAACCAAGGGTAATGGTGGTGGCGTACCATTTGAGTATGCCAAGTTGACTCCGGCACAACAAGGGCTGCTGGATACAGATATTGCAGGCACAGTTGATACTTGTGGCTTGGAACGGGTTGCCTATTTGCGTGGCGATGCAGGTAATGAGGGCGGCGGGACTTTTAAATGTGCCAGTCCAAACATTATAAATAAATTCCGTAGTCGTCCTGTCAGCAAGCTGGGGGATATTATCAATTCCGGGCCTTTTTATGTAGGTCGTCCCAAGGCAGGATATTCCGACATGGATCAAGCGGGTTATGCTGCATTTAGTACCCTATACAAGGATCGAACGCCGGTAGTCTATGTGGGGGCAAATGACGGCATGCTGCATGGTTTTAACGCCTGTACTGTTGATAATTGTACGGCAGCTAAGGTAGCTGATGGAGGCAAGGAGCTGATTGCTTATGTACCTGGCATGGTTTACGGGAATCTGAATAGGCTGAGTGACAAGAATTATAATGCCAGCCATCGCTATTTTGTGGACGGCTCTCCCATGGTGGCGGATGCTTACGTGGGAGTAACGCCCCAATGGAAAAGCGTCCTCGTGGGCGGTTTAAATGGGGGCGGGCAAGGTTATTACGCCTTGGACATAACAGACCCAGATAATTTTACCGCAACAAATGCAAATGCAGCCAATTTGTTACTTTGGGAATTTACTAATGCCGATGATGCGGACATGGGTTACAGCTACAATCTCCCAGCGATAAATTCGTTTACCGGCCAATCCAGCCAGATTGTAAAGATGGCAAACAATAAATGGGCCGTTGTGGTGGGTAATGGTTATAACAGCGCTGGCGGCAAAGCAGCACTTTACGTGTTGTTTATGACCGGGGGTACAGGAACAAACGGCGCTTGGACCGTTACTGATTATAAAAAGCTGGTCGCTGATGCGGGCACAGGCAATGGCCTGTCCACGCCCATGCCATTTGATAGTAATGGAGATGGTTTGATTGATGTGATCTACGCAGGCGACATCAAGGGTAACCTGTGGAAATTTGATGTCTCTGATGCTAACACTACCAACTGGAAAACGGCTTTAAGTGGCGCGCCACTTTTTGTGCCAGGTACCAGTAAACCGATCATCTCGCCACCGGTCGTGACTTTGCACCCAAATGGGGGGCAATTGGTTATGTTCGGCACGGGGAAATACCTTGAAACAGGGGATACTACAACAACAAATATACAGACCATGTATGGGGTATGGGACTATAACTCGACTGCTTCGGTCACATCGGCAGACTTGGTTAAGCAAGTTGTGCAACCAGATACTAGCAATCCTGGGTTTAGAACCGCTTCAAATTACGCGGTACCTTATTCTGCCACTGGTAAAAAAGGCTGGTATATTGATCTGCCAGACTCTGGGGAAAGGCTGACGGCAGTACCTACTTTGGAGAATGGTGTTTTTTTATTTACGACCATTGTTCCATCTGTCTCACCCTGCGATTTTGGTGGCAAGGGTTTTGTGAACGCGGTGGATTACCTGACGGGCGGAATGCTCTCCTTTCCAGCTTTCGATACGAGTAATAAAGGGGTTGTTGTCCTGAGTGATGCTAAATCAGCAGGCATGGCAACTGTATTTGCGTCGGGTGGTGTAACGCGGATCAGGGGTGGAATGAATGATGCATTAATAATTCCCGGAGCCGACGGTGGGCTGAAAAAGGAAGGTATTTATATAGATCCTAAATCACATGGCCGGATTACATGGCGAGAACTTGTTCAATAAACCTGATTTTTAGGGAGCAACCAGGTCGGCAAGTCGTAAAATTATTTTATTTGTATATCATCAAGGGAAAATGTATTTGGCGCGCATAGGGCGTAGTTACAAGGGCTGAAGGAAGAGTTGACGCGCAATTCTTCCAAACCGAATGACGGATGAAATATGAGTTGTAGCTTGGGTAAATAACATTATGAAAATGAAGGCAGATTTTAACAAGTTAAGAGGCTTCACGCTGATTGAGGTCATGATTGCAGTTGTAATCGTTGCCATTCTGGCAGCGGTTGCCTTGCCTTCCTACAGGAATCATGTGCAACGAACCAACCGAGCGGTAGCCAAGGCAATACTCCTTGAAGATGTTCAGTTTATGGAGCAATTTTTTACGGTCAATAATCAATATAATGCGACCGTGGGTCCAGATGGTATTGCCAATACAGCAGACGATGTGGCCGTTGCATTACCAGTTGCTCTTACTCACTCACCTAAAACTGGCGTTGCACAGTACGCCATTTCACTCAATCCAGTAGCAGCTGCCACTTTTACGCTTCAGGCTGTACCGACGGGTTCAATGGCCGGAGATGTATGCGGAACCTTTACTCTGACAAATACGGGAGTACAAGGTGCTACTGGCGGTGATGTTGCCGGCTGCTGGAATCGATAATGTAATTGCCAAGGAACATAAACGGGGAAATTTCAGCCTACAGGTTTACCGAGAATGCTTGGGTAATGTCGTTATGCTATCGCCAACTTCTCTCTCGATCGCTTCAGCCATAACATGGCGCACGCCCCTGTTTTTAGCCGTACAGAATTCATGCTCAGACATGTTGGTGGCCTGATCGCCAATACGTTCACCTGCTAAATCCCTTCATCGTATTCTTTACTTTGGTTCCTACAAGCCGCATGGGCAATGCTCCGTCGGTACGGGTGCGACAAATGTCCTTTCATGCACTTGATGCTAACTGGCACATTGGAGCCATGAGGGTTGTCGGTTCAATTAATGTCTTGTTAGAATGGAATCATACGGGTAACGATTTGAATAACACCGTTCAGTGTAGTGCGCTAGATTCTTGGTGACAAAAACCTCTAAAGGTTAAATAATATGACTCATTCAACCTTTAAGTCAAAATTTTCACTGTCGGTGCGGGTGTACTTCCAGGACACCGATGCGGGAGGGGTGGTATTCCACGCCAGTTATGTGAATTTTTTGGAACGCGCGCGGACTGAGTGGTTGCGGGAGTGTTATGGTTACAGTAATACGGAATTTATGCGCGAGTTCGGGTTGGTATTTGTGGTTCGTTCACTGAGGCTGGATTATCTCAAGCCCGCTTTGCTGGATGATTTACTTGCTGTCAGCGTGCAATTGAAGGATGTCGGACGTAGTCGTGTGACCTTGTGTCAGAATGTGTCACGCGGTGAGGACATACTGGTTGAAGCGGAAGTACATTTGGTATGCGTGAAAATGGATAATTTCAAGCCGGTAAGTTTGCCGGAAATATTGCGAAAGCAATGGAAAAACTAAAGGGTATTGTAAATATGGATGTAACACATGATTTATCGTTTATCCATTTGATTCAGAACGCCAGCGTACTTGTTCAATTGGTAATGGGTTTGTTGTTGTTTGTTTCATTGATGTCATGGTGGTTCATATTCCTCAAGATGTATTCTGTCAGGCAGGCAGTAAAGCAAAGTGAGGAATTTGAGGAATCATTCTGGAATAATGATGACCTCAATAGGTTATATCAGAATACTGCTGTAATGCGCGGTGATTCGGGCAGTATGGGACGAATTTTTGCCGCCGGCTTCACCGAGTTCCTCAAGCTCAAAAAGAAACATGATATTGACATAAATGCGGTGATGGATGGCACGCGTCGCGCCATGCGCGCCACTTATCAGCGCGAAATGGATACGCTTGAATCGCATTTGGCCTTTCTGGCGACAGTTGGCTCGGTGAGTCCTTATGTCGGGTTATTCGGTACGGTATGGGGAATTATGAATGCATTTCGTGGCTTGGCCAATGTCGGCCAAGCCACGTTGGCACACGTTGCGCCCGGTATAGCCGAGGCATTGATAGCTACTGCAATGGGTTTGTTTGCCGCTATTCCCGCTGTGGTTGCTTACAATCGCTACTCGCATGATATTACGCGTCTGGCCTCGCGTTTTGAAATTTTCATGGAAGAATTCTCTAACGTGCTGCAGCGTCAGCCATGATCCAACGCCGTTCTTCCTTACGCCCAATGAGCGATATTAACGTCGTGCCTTACATAGACGTTATGCTGGTACTGCTGGTGATATTCATGATTACAGCGCCATTGATGAACCCTGGGCAGATTGATCTGCCCAGCGTAGGTAAGTCACTCGCGGCGCCTGTTGCGCCATTGGAAGTCATTATCAAAAAAAATGCCACGCTGGCGTTGAATGATCGAAGCAAAAAGGGCCAAGAGCAGAGCGTTACACGTGAGGAATTGATTGGGCTTCTTAAGCAGAAGCAGGCGCAGAACGCGGATCAACCGGTTGTAATTTCTGCCGACAAGGATGTGCGTTATGAAGAAGTGATCATCATTATGGATGTCTTGCAACGGCAACACATTAAGAAGGTTGGTCTGTTGGCGCAAACCAAGGGGCGATGAGCGCGATCGTGTATGCCAAACCCTACAAGCTACGTGCTGGGGCATTGGCATTTATTGTCCACTGCGCATTCTTCGCGCTCATATTTTTTGGTGCCAGCTGGCGGGTGCAGCCTCCGCAGGGCATGGTGGTGGATATTTGGGAAAGTTTGCCTGGAATGGAAACGGCTCCTGTTAAAGTTGAGACTCCTAAAGCAATTGAGCAACCTAAATTGAGTAAGCCTGTGCAGCCTGTGGCACCACCTAAGGCTGATTTAGAGTTGTCTGAAAAAAAAAGGCCTCAGGAAAAATCTAAACCGATAAAAACAGAGCCTAAACGGCTTATAGAAAAGGTGGATGTGCAGGCCGAGCGTAAGAAGCAGGCGAAGTTGAGGGTGCAGGCGGAGCAGAAGGTGATTGAAGAGCAGAAGGTGCGGGCTGAACAGGAGCGAGTTCGTGCCGAGCAGGCTGATGTTGTTGCCAAGTTACGTCGCAATCTCAAGGCTGAATTGGAGAAGGCCGCGCGATCCAAAGTGGTTGAGCCGGTGAAGCGTTTAGCGACACTCAAAGCTGCTCTCGAATTGTCTGAAAAAAAACGGTTGCAGAAAAAAATCCAGGATGCGCAGCCTAAACTGAAGGCTGAGGCCGAGCAGAAAGCTGAGGCCGATCAGAGAGCTGAGGAAGAGCAGAAGGTTTTGGCGAAAGTGGCAAAGGCGGAACAAAGAGCCGAGGCGGAACAAAAAGCTGAGGCAGAACAAAAAAAAGCTGAGGCGGAACAAAGAGCTGAGGCGAAGCAGAAAGCTAAGGCAGAACAAAAAGCTAAGGCGGAACAAAAAGCTGCGGCGGAACAAAAAGCTGAAGCGGAACAAAAAGCTGAGGCGGAACAAAAAGCTGAGGCGAAGCAGAAAGCTCTAGCCGAGAAGAAAGCGCAGGCTGAGCAAGCAGCGGCCATAGGTAGGGAGGTGGCTGAATATAGGGATAAAATCCATGCCAAGATACGCCGCTATATTGTGATACTGCCGGATGTACCATACAATATAACAACGGAATTTAATGTGACACTGCTACCTGGTGGTATGGTGTTAAAGGCAGAATTGACTAAGCCGAGTGGAAACGCGGCGTATGACAGCGCGGTGGAACGCGCTATCAAGAAAGCGCAGCCATTGCCATTACCTCCGGATGTGAAGCTATTCGGCAACTTTCGTGAGTTACATCTCACGTTTAAACCAATTAAGGATTAGACCAATTTAGGGGGTACTTTATGAATGGAGTCAGCTTGTTTCGTTGTTGGATTTTTCTTGCTTTGTTCTGTACCGTCTTGCCCGCTCGTGCTGTGTTGAACATCGATATTATTGGCGCAGGAGAGAATCAGATTCCGATTGCCATTGTGCCATTCGCCAATGAAGGTAAACTCGCTCAGAGCATCAGTGAAGTGGTGTCGTTGGACTTGAAGCGCAGTGGATTGTTCCGGTTGGTTAATCCGACGAGCAAGACACCGCATGACCTGAACGAGGTAGTATATGCCGACTGGCGTGGCGCGGACGCTTTGGCCATTGGTAGTGTGGAGACGCAACCGAATGGCCGTGTCATGGTTAAATTTCGTTTGCTCGATGCAGTAAAGCAAACAGAGCTGTTTGGCCAAGCTGTAACCGCCAAAGGTGATCAAATGCGCGCCATCGGCCACCGTATTGCCGATTTGATATATGAAAAGCTCACGGGCAATCCTGGGGTATTCAGCACACGTATCGCGTATGTAAACCGGCTGGGTAAGAACAACCGCTTGGTGGTGGCAGACAGTGATGGTTATAACGATCAAGTTGTGCGATCGATCAGTGATCCTATTATGTCGCCAGCGTGGTCGCCGGACGGTAATCAGCTTGCCTATGTGACATTAGAGCATGGCCATGCGGTTATATATGTACAATCGTTAATTACTAATCAACGAAGGGTGCTGGCTAATGTGCGGGGAAGTAATAGCGCCCCAGTATGGGCACCGGATGGCAAGCATCTCGCCGTTGTGCTGTCGCGCGATGGCAGCCCGCAAATTTACCTGATTCGTTCAGATGGCACCGACTTGCGTCGCATCACGTTCAGCGGTGCGATTGATACTGAGCCTAGTTTTTCTCCAGATGGGAAAGATATATTGTTTACCTCTGATCGTGGAGGAAGCCCACAAATTTACAGAATGCCAGTGGAGGGGAGGACTGCCGAGCGGTTGACGTTTGAGGGAGGCAATAATTTTTCGCCGCGATATAGCCCGGATGGCAAGAGCTTTGTTTTTGCGCATCAGATTAGTGGGCGATTTCATGTCGCTATTCAGGATTTTCAGGCCAGACAGATGCAGTTATTGACCGAAGGCGGATGGGAAAAACGACCAAGCTTTTCACCCAATGGAAGGTTGGTGCTGTTTGCAACTGAGGCGCAAGGTCGTGGTATACTGGCCATCGTTTCCAGCGATGGCAGGGTTAAGCAAAGGCTGTCATCACAGGCAGGGGATATTCGTGAGCCGACTTGGGGGCCTTTTTTGAAGTAGTACATTATTTAAATAAGGGGTGCGGGATGAAAAACATAGCGATTGGAGTATTGTTGACAAGCCTATTAGTTGCTTGTGCCAGCGAACCGCCTGCAGGTGACCTCAAGAAAGGGGCGCGGCCAGCAGCGGTAAGTTCTGACTCGGGTGCATCGGCGGCGATTGACACATTGAGTGACCAAAGTAGTGTGCTTCAAACTTCTAAATTAGATTCCGCTTCTGCTGAAGAGGCAGCGGCAAAAGCAGCAGCTGAAGAGGCAACAGCAAAAGCAGCAGCTGAAGAGGCAACAGCAAAGGCAGCAGCTGAAGAGGCAACAGCAAAGGCAGCAGCAAAGGCAGCAGCTGAAGAGGCTGCATTATTAGCAGCGGCTCATGCTGCGGAGCTGCAAAATGCTGCGGTGGAAGCTGCCAAAGAAGCCGCCGCAAAGGCGGCGGCTGAAGAGGCCGCATTGATAGCAGCGGCTCATGCTGCGGAGCTGCAAAATGCTGCGCTGGAAGCTGCTAGGGCGGCTGCAGCGCAGGCAGTTGCTGAAGCGGCAGCTGCCCGCGAAGCGGCTAATGCAGCCAGGGTCGCGGCGGAACTTGAAGCCGCTAACGCGTCTGCCGCACAGAACGCTGCCAAGGCGAATGCTGCTCGAGATGCTGCCAAGGCGACTGCAGCACGGGAAACAACCTCTGGGGATTCTACTGGTATCCAGGATATGCTGGCTAAGCACAGTGTTTATTATCCAACGGATATAGACATCGTGCCAGAGCAGGATAAGATTATCGTGTACGCTCATGCCAAATATTTGGTCGAACATCCAAATACTTTAGTGCGTTTGGAAGGAAATGCCGATGAACGTGGGAGTAGCGAATACAACTTGGCCTTGGGTCAACGTCGTGCAGATGGCGTGAAGAAGATGATGTTAGTGGGTGGCGTTAAAGAAGGCCAGGTGGAGTCGGTCAGCTATGGCGAAGAAAAGCCAGTGGCTACTGCACATGATGAGACTGCCTGGTCACAGAATCGCCGTACTGACATTAAATATAACGCCAAGTAATTCAGCATGAAATTTCAAGTCTTGTTGTTTGCAGGATTGTATATTGTTATAGGGCAAACTCAGGCTCAGCAGGCTCAGCAGGCTCAGCAGGCTCAGCAGGCTCAGCAGGCTCAGCAGGCTCAGCAGGCTCAGCAGGCTCAGCAGGCTCAGCAGGCTCAGCAGGCTCAGCAGGATCAGCAGG
>CAMCFJ010000028.1 GCA_945874105.1 Candidatus Nitrotoga sp. CP45
CCTATTCCACTGCAACTGCGCTCTAGAGCACCCAAACCGGCCAGACGCTTGCGTTCAATATCTGAACGTAAGCGGATCATTCCTTTATCTTGCAGCAATGACTGAGTAAGCGTGGTTTTACCGGAACCTGACAGGCCGTGCGTAATCCAGAGTTGAACCGGTATATTTTGAGACAGATTTTCAGCCAGTTGCAAAAAAGCGCTCACTTCGGCGCTGCTTGTTCCGGCATTGCCGTCACCTGACTGTTTGGCGCGCAGAGCCGCGACTTTAGCGCGCACCAATGCGCGGTATACGGCGTAATAACGCAACAGCGCCATGCCCTCATAGTCGCCACTAATCTCCAACCAGGCATTGAGAAAACGCATGGCCAAATCACGGTGCTGGCGATGCAGCAAATCCATAAAACAAAATGCAACTTCCGAGATGACATCAACCCAGCGCAAGGCTGAATTAAATTCAATGCAGTCGAAAATTATTAACTGGCCATTCACCCAGGCCAGATTGCCCAAATGCAGATCGCCATGACACTCACGGATCCAGCCATCACGCTTGCGTTCGTGCATCAATGGGGTGAGTCGGCTGTGTTCGGCAACACTCCAGCACTGCAACTCCGCCAAACGCTGCTTGTCTGCCGCACCCTCTAATAAATCGGTCAGTGCTTGAAAATTTTCCATGACTGATTGCGCTATCGTGTCCGGCTCACCCCACAGACTATCCTCGGAGGCACGGGCACATTCAGCAAGATGGAAATGCGCCAGTCGCGCGGCGAGTTGGTCTATCTGTTCAGTGGCCAGCTCACCGCGTTCATCAATAGAATCAAGGGTTGCACCGAAAGGAAACTGACGCATTTTCACTGCATATTCGATGATCTCACCTTGGCCGTCGATACGCGGTGTATCCGAGCTACCAGTGATGGTAACCACGCCAATATAAATCTCTGCCGCCAGCCGACGGTTCAAACGCACCTCTTCGGCACAAGCCTGCTGCCGAAGCTCTAGCGTGCTAAAGTTCAAAAATCCCAGATTCAGCGGCTTTTTAAGCTTGTATGCGTACTCTCCGGTGAGTAACACCCAGGAAATATGCGTTTCGATCAACTGCACTTTTTCAACTGCGTGGTCATAGCAGGACGGGCTGAACAGCGCACGAATAAGCGTTGGCAGTTGCTCTAATTTACTCATCGTCTGTACGATGTGGAACTGCTTTTTCATTCATGACTGTGCTTGATCTGCGATGGCCAGTGCGATCGCCCAGATTGCCTTCCCACCTTTGCGTTCTATCTCATTCATTTCATGCGGCACTGCATGTACGAGCACTTTCAGACACATCTATAGCTGTAGCAAAGTTTGCTTCACTATATTCCTCATGCATAGGCAATGTGACCTTCCCTCGGCTTGTCGTCTTCCAACGGCCGAATTTCATGCTACCAGTTTTTCATATTGTTGAGCGGTGAACCAGTCATCCAGAAACTGTAGTGGTCTAATTTACACGGACACCTCGATAGGTGGAAAATCCACCATCAGAGGAGTACTAAATGACAAAGCAACGAAAAAATTCGACACCAATTTCAAACTGGAAGTTGTGCGCATGATCCAGGAACAGGGACTGAGTGTTCAGCATGTCAGCCAAAGCATGGGGATCGGCCTGACTGCGATCCGTCGTTGGGTGACGCAATATAAAGCCGAGCAAAGTGGACAGCGTGGCATCGGCAATCCACTCACTGCTGAACAACAGCGTGTCCGCCAACTGGAGCAAGAAAACCGTCGACTTCGTATGGATGTTGATATTTTAAAAAAAGCGTCAGCCTTCTTTGCCCGGGAACTGAAGTGAGCTACCCGCTTATTTACCAGTTGCAACAGAAGGCGATCCCTGTTCAGCAGAGTTGCCGCGTCCTGGAAGTGAGCCGTTCCGGTTTTTATGAGGCTCGGAGCCGTCTCTCCAAGCCAATGATTTGCAAAACAAGCATTCATCTGCGAGCTGCTTTCATGGCCAGTCATCAATGCTATGGCAGCCGTCGACTGGTCACCGCATTGGAAGCGCAAGGTATTCAAGTTGGTCGCTATCGGGTGCGCCACCTGATGCGTCAGGCAGGCTTGAAGCCAGTATGGAAGCGTAAATTCATCCACACAACTGACAGCAAACACAATCTGCCCATTGCTGCCAATATTCTGGATCGGCAATTCAATCCGGTCGCACCCAATATTGCTTGGGTGGGCGATATCACCTATATCCGCACCGGGTCAGGCTGGCTCTATTTGGCGATAGTGCTGGACTTATTTTCGCGCAAGGTGGTTAGATGGGTGATGGCGCCGAGCATGCCTGCTGAATTGGTCTGCGCCGCACTGCACATGGCAATACAGCAGCGTCAACCAGCGCCGGGGTTGATCGTCCACTCTGACCGTGGCAGTCAATATGCCTGCGGCCAGTATCAGGCTTTGCTAGCGAAGCATGGCTTCGTCTGCAGCATGAGCCGTAAGGGCAACTGTTGGGACAATGCAGTGGCAGAACGCTTCTTCCTGAACCTCAAAATGGAGCGCGTCTGGCAGCGCGAATATGCCAATCAAATGGAGGCTAAAACAGATATCACCGCATACATCGTGGGATTCTATAACTGTAATCGCATCAACTCAGCATTGGGCAATCTGTCGCCCTCCGTCTTTGAGCGGAACAGGGCAGCAAAAAAACCTATCGTTGTGTCCGAAATTACTTGACCGCTACAGACGGGGAGTGGTGGTGCCTATCCGCTGGCGTGCCTGTTTGGCCAGCAGAAAAACACCGCGTTCGATTCGTGCTATAGCTGTGTTAATCAGACCTTGCCTAGCCACGCTGCCCCCGTTATTCATCGGTGCATGCTCTCAGCCAAAATTTTCTCTCATCGTCAAAAGCACAAAAGCTCAGGCCAACATTCTAGCAATATAGTCTTAAGAACTGGATTTCTTACTGAATGAGCACCCCGCCGTAGAAAGCGGGGGATTAACTGCGCTAATGGAATTCGCTAAACTCCCGCCGCTTTCTTCGAATACTACACCTGCATGTTCATAATATCGTTATAGGCAGCGATCACTTTGTTGCGGACCTGCACAGTAGTCTGGAAAGAAATATTCGCTTTTTGCATATCTATCATCACATCGCTCAAGCTGACCTTATCGTCACCTAGTACAAAAGCCTTTTGCATTGTTTCAGCGTGGTTCTGCGTCTGAGCCACACCATCCAGTGAAGATTTCAGCACGCTGGCGAAATCTGTTGTTGTAATCGCCGCAGCTTTCGGTGCAGCCCCGCCTTGCGCGACGGCAATTGCAGAGCGCATTTCAGCCAGCAAACTATCCACTCCAGAGACATTCATGGTTCACCTCTTCTATTTGAACATGCACCTTATCACCGGCCTTCAAAGTTTTAGCGCCTGAAAAGCAGCGGAATTCCTTCTCTATTCAAACTACCGCGTCTGAAGCGTCTGGTGATAATGCATAGCAAGCGTTACTGGATCAACCATTCAAAATCGAATATAAAAAAATGCGACGAAAATTATGGCAGAGCAAAATTTAACCCCTGCGTTGATGCAATCGCTGGCAGGGTTCAATGGCAAGCAAAGCATGGGGCTATTTGTCGCGGCTGCGGCTATGGCCGCATTGATTTTCGGCATGTGGACGTGGGGGAAAACTCCTGATTACCGCGTGCTGTATGGCAACCTTTCCGATCGCGATGGCGGGGCTATTATCGAATCGCTGCAACAAATGAACGTACCTTACAAATTCGCTGAAGGCGGCGGCGCCTTGCTGGTTCCCGCCGACCAGGTACATGAGGTGCGCCTGCGCATGGCTTCACAGGGCTTGCCCAAGGGGAGCGTGGTCGGGTTCGAGTTGATGGAAAACCAGAAGTTCGGCACCAGCCAATTTCTCGAACAGATGAATTACCAGCGTGCCTTGGAAGGCGAGTTAGCGCGTTCGATGCAAACGCTGGCTTCGGTGCAAAGCGCACGCGTGCATCTGGCCATACCCAAACCGTCAGTATTTGTGAAAGAGCAGCAGCAACCCGGCGCGTCCGTCGTGCTGACGCTGCATCCTGGCCGCACTCTGGATGGCAGCCAAATAAGCGGCATCGTGCATCTGATTTCCAGCAGCGTGCCGAATATGCCGGCCAAGAACGTTACCGTGGTAGACCAAACAGGCGCGTTGCTAAGCGCTGCCAAAGAGGGCACTAACGGGCAGATGGACGCGACGCAAATAAGTTACGTGCGGCAGATTGAACAGGCCTATATCAGTCGTATTGAAGCCATCATCGCGCCATTGATCGGCGCAAACAATGTGCGGGCGCAAGTCACGGCAGATGTCGATTTCGCGCAAACCGAGCAGACTGCAGAAAGCTTCAAACCCAACCAGGATCCGAAAGAATCCACTTTACGCAGCCAGCAATCCACTGCTTCGTCGAATGGTGGAAGCCAGAATGCGGCTGGCGTACCGGGCGCTTTATCGAATCAGCCGCCCATCCCTGCCACCGCACCCATCGTCACCCCAGCCAGCTCAGTGGCGGTTGCAACTAGTAGTGGCGGTGCAAATAGCTCACTCAAGGAATCCACCGTCAATTATGAAGTGGATCGCACTATCCGCCACACCAAATTGCCTGTCGGCAGCATCAAGCGCTTGTCGGTTGCAGTGGTGCTAAACAATCGCACCCTTACCGACAAAAATGGAAAGAAAAGCTCCAAACCACTTAGCGAAAGCGAGAAGACACAAATCACCGCACTGGTGAAAGATGCCATGGGCTTCAACGTCAGCCGTGGTGACAGTCTGAATGTTCTGAACAGCGCCTTCAATGTTGAAAAAGAAACGATCGTTCCAGAAGAGCCTTTCTGGAAACAGCCAGAAGTGATCTCATTGGCGAAGGACATCCTGAAGTATCTATTAATCACCGGCATCGGGCTGTACCTGATATTCGGTGTCATTCACCCTGCTTTCAGAAGTTTTTCCAATGCGTCAGCACGTTCAGCGGCCAGTAAAAATGAAAATGCTGCGCTTATGAAAGAGCAGGAACGTAACGCAGCGAAATCCTCAATGCAGCAATCAAACATTTCCTATGAAGACAGTGTAGAGAACGCGAAGAAAATCGCGAGAGGAGAACCCAAGATAGTGGCGTCAGTCGTTCAGGGATGGGTCAATAGCAATGAGTGATGCAGGCGTCAATAAAAGCGCGATTCTGCTCATGACGCTTGGTGAAAGCGAGGCAGCCGAGGTGCTGAAATTTCTCGAGCCGAGGGAGGTACAAAAAATCAGTTCCGCCATGATCACGCTCAAAAATCTCACGCGCGAGCAAATTTCCAAGGTTTTTGATGAGTTTCAAGAGATTGCGGCACTAAAATCAAACATCGGCATGGATGCAGACAATTACATCCGATCCATGCTAACCAAGGCGCTGGGCGATGACAAGGCAGCCGGCTTGCTCGATCGCATCTTGCACAATAGCGACACTAGCGGCATAGAAAGCCTGAAATGGATGGACCCGGCAGCGGTCGCCGAACTGGTCTGCAACGAACACCCGCAGATCATCGCCGCCATCCTTGTACATCTCGAACCGGATATGGCTGCCAGCATTCTGGGTTTATTGACGGAGCGTACGCGCAGCGACGTACTGTTGCGCATTGCCACACTGGATGGGGTACAGCCGACTGCGCTACGTGAACTGAACGATGTATTGACCAAACTGTTGACTGGCAATGCGGTTAACAAAAAGCGCATCAAGGGCGGCGTGCGCGTTGCAGCACAAATACTCAACTTCATGGGCAGCGTACAGGAAGGTGTCGTTATTGAAATAGTCCGCAATCATGACGCCGACTTGGCGCAAAAAATCCTTGATGAAATGTTTGTCTTTGAAAACCTGCTGGAAGTGGAGGATCGCGGCATTCAGATTATTCTGCGTGAGGTTCAGTCCGAATCTCTCATTGTGGCTCTTAAAGGCGCAAGCGAAGAACTACGTGAAAAAATATTCAAAAATATGTCACAACGCGCCGGCGAAATGCTGCGCGAAGATTTGAATGGAAAAGGTCCAGTCAAGGTCAGCGAAGTAGAAGCGGAACAAAAGGATATCCTGAGAATAGTGCACCGACTTTCGGACGAAGGGCAGATCGCTTTAGGTGGCAAAGGCGGAGAAGAATCCTATGTCTGACGCTGTCACCCCCAAGGAACAACTCACCGCCTATCAGCGCTGGGAGCTGCCCGCCTTCGATTTGGCGAAGAAAGTGAATGCATCTCCCGCAATCAACCTACCCACTGCAGCCCAGCTTGAACATATCCATACCCAGGCGCATGAAGAAGGCTATCAGGCTGGATATGCCGAGGGCAAAAACCAGGCCGGCGCTGAAGCACAGCGCATGGCAAAGATGTTGGAATCGCTGAACAAAGAATTGCAGCAGGTGGATGAGCAGATCGCACAGAACTTGCTGAATCTGGCATTGGAAATTGCTAAACAGATGCTGCAACAAGCACTCAAAATCAAGCCCGAGCTGCTGCTAAGTGTGGTGCGCTCAGCAATTAGCGAGCTGCCCTATTTCAATCAGCATGCCCATCTTGTGTTGCATTCCGATGATGCAGTACTACTGCGCACAAGCATGGGTGAGCAGCTGCTCCATTCCGGTTGGAAAATTTTCGAAGATAACCAAATTGAACGCGGGGGTTGCCGTGTGGAAACAGCGCATAGCCAGATTGACGCTACTTTGCCCAAACGCTGGCAACGAGTAGTTGCCACTATCGGGCAAGACAACGGATGGCTGGAATCATGACCTCCCCCATCATTCCAATCCCCACAGCCGCTCTGGCTCCCCTGGGTGACCATGCCCAGCATTGGCAAGCCTGCCTGCAAGGCAACCAGGAGGTGGTCGCACAGAGCAAACCTTTGCTAATCAGTGGCCGCTTGACCAAGGTCACCGGGCTAGTGATGGAAGCGGTTGGTTTGAAGATGGCGGTTGGCAGCACTTGCGTTATCGAATTACCAAACAATCGCATCGAAGCGGAAGTGGTCGGATTCGCCGGGGAAAAAATATTTCTCATGCCGGAAAATGATGTTCATGGCCTGATACCCGGCGCGCGCGTAGTGCCGCTGGAAGTTGTGAGCACACCACTGCTGGGCGGCAAAAAATCTACCTTCCGGCGGCGTGCGACTGATCACACACGTCATCTGCCGGTAGGTGACAAGTTGCTTGGCCGAGTGCTGGATGGAGCGGGTCGTCCACTGGATCAGCTCGGGCCGCTGGTGTCAGTAACAAGCGCACCCTCGCAAAGCCGACCTACCAATCCGTTGAACCGCGCACCGATCAAGGACGTTCTGGATGTCGGCGTACGCGCTATTAATAATCTACTCACTGTCGGACGCGGCCAACGCATGGGGCTATTCGCCGGTAGTGGTGTAGGCAAAAGCGTGTTGCTCGGCATGATGGCACGGTACACCACCGCCGATGTCATCGTGGTGGGATTAATCGGCGAACGCGGCCGCGAGGTAAAAGAATTCATCACTAATATTCTGGGGCCGGAAGGCATGGCGCGTTCCGTTGTGGTCGCTGCCCCTGCCGACACCAGTCCACTGATGCGCTTACAAGGCGCCGCCTATGCCACAACGATCGCCGAATATTTTCGTGGCCAGGGCAAGCATGTATTGCTGATTATGGATTCACTCACCCGTTATGCCATGGCGCAGCGTGAAATTGCGCTGGCGATTGGCGAGCCACCCGCCACCAAGGGCTACCCGCCGTCGGTATTTGCCAAGCTGCCGCAGCTGGTCGAGCGAGCCGGTAACGGTTCGGAAGGCGGCGGCTCAATCACCGCTTTTTATACTGTACTAACTGAAGGTGACGACCAACAAGATCCGATCGCCGATAGCGCACGTGCCATTTTGGATGGCCATATCGTGTTATCGCGCCGCTTGGCTGAACAAGGTCATTACCCGGCCATAGACATCGAGGCTTCCATTAGCCGCGCTATGAGCAGCCTTGTTTCAGAACAGCATTTCACTCTGGTACACCGTTTCAAACACCTGTACGCACATTACCAACGCAACCACGACTTGATCAGTGTCGGCGCATATGTCAGTGGTAGCGATCCGCTATTGGACGAAGGGCTTGCGCTCTATCCCTATATGGAAAGCTTCCTCAAGCAAGGCATGTTCGAGCGTGAATCCTACGCTAGCGGCGTCGCCGCCTTTGGCCATCTATTTGAGAATCAGCATTAAGGCAGCTAAACCATGACCAAGAGATTTCCCATGCAACCGCTGGTGCATTTAGCCCATCAGAAAAACGAAGATGCCACCCGAAAATTCGGCCAGCTAGTCCAGCAGCAGCAGGCAGCACAAACCAAACTGCAAACCTTGAAACAGTATCGCGAAGACTATCAGACGCGATTGCAGCAAGCGGTGCAGAACGGTATCGATCAGATCAATTTGCGCAATTTTCAAGCTTTCATCAGCCGTCTGGACGAGGCAATTACACAACAATGCAATGCCATTGAACAAATAAGCCGCTCGATGCAAGTCGGGCGAAATGAACTGGGCAATGCGCAGCAAAAAATGAGGTCTTTCGATACGCTGGCTCAACGCCATATAGAAAAAGAAAGAAAACTGGAAGAAAAATTGGAACAGCGACAACAGGACGAACACACAGGGCGCCACTCTGCACTCAAGGCCAGAGCCGCACTAGACGAAATCTAACCCTCAGGAGACAGCATGCAAAACATAGTCACCCCAGTGATCTCGCCTACCGTGTCGGCCTATACGCCCGCAGTAGTGGACAGCACAGTGCAGACAGAACTTTTCGGCAACGTACTGGCGCGTCAACTCGCAGACATTGTCCAGCTTGGCGAAACCGATACTCCAGACACCGGCCTGCCTATAACTTCCGCCGCAGATAACATACTCACTGTTACTCCCGGCGATGAGCAACCCATCGAACCGCAAGCGCCCACACCGGATAATGTCAGCGCCTTACCCAACGATATGCTGGCAGCAATATTGCCACATAACATTGCCGCACAAATATCAAGCAGCCGAGCGCAGCCTGCTCAACCAGAAGCTGCCTCACTCAATCAAACGCAATCTATCACCCCGAATAAAGCGCCCTTGGGGTTCGACACGCCCGCCATCGCAAAAGCATCTTTGAAGTACGATGCGCCCGCTATTGTAAAAGAGTCTTTGAAGTACGACACACCTGCTACTGCACTGGAAATATTGAATCCCGTTCATAGCAGCAAAAGCATGACATTGTTGGCCGATTCACCGCTTTCAACGCCTGCCACAGAACTGGAAATCGTGAACTCCATTGATAGCAGCAAAAGCATGACATTGTTGGCCGATTCACAACTCTCACCCCAGCCCTCTGCTCAGGTAAGCGCGCCACCGCCTAATGCAACGGCTCTGACCGCACTGCCAGCCCAAGCATCAAGCGCCGCGAACCTGCATGGTCCGATCCAACTTTCCGTAGACATGCCGTTGACACATCGCGCATGGGCTGATGAGTTTAGCCAGAAAATTACTTGGATGGCTACTCAGCATGGGCAAAGTGCTGAACTGCACCTGAATCCGCCCCAGCTCGGCCCGCTGGATGTGTTAATAAGAGTTGATGGTGACCAGGCTACTGCGCTCTTCACTTCACCGCATGCCGCTGTACGAGATGCGATAGAGCAAGCACTGCCTAAGCTTCGTGAAATGCTGGCCGATAACGGGATTATGTTGGGCAATGCCTCAGTAAGCGACCATTCTTCCAGAGAACAGCAACCGAAACAGACTGACCAACAGCACAAAGGGGAAGGCTGGCAAGCAAAAATGGATCAGGCTATCCTCGTCAGCAGTCCCCAAGCCAGATCTGGGCACCAGCATCAGGGATTAGTGGATACGTTTGCCTGATGGACAACTCAATAGGTACGGTAAATATTCGAGATCATATTTTTAAAAATTAGAAGTTGCCTTGGTATTGTTCACTTTTCTCTATGAATAAAAAGGGAAAAGAGGGCTGCGCTACTAAACCAGGTCTTGTCTAATTGCCAAGCTAGAGGGAATTCCCCGCCTTATTCCGAATATCACACCGATTGAATTTCTCTGATAATCCAACTCAGAAAATAAGGAGTTGCAATGGTACAAGATGTAGCAAAAAAAGAAGAGCCGGATTCCCTGCCAATTGAAGTCAAGTCAAAACTGAAAAACAAGAAGATGATACTCATCATCATAGGCGGTGTCTTGGTTTTAGGGATTGCAGGCGGCGCAGGATGGTATTTTACCAAGGGCGACAATCAAGCGAAAAAAAGCGAAAAAAAGATTTCGAAATCAGCCGTAGAACCAAAATTTATCCCATTGGAGCCTTTTACGGTTAATCTGCAACGCGAGACAGCCGACCAATTTTTGCAAATTGGCATTACACTAAAAATTCTTCAGCCAGAGCTGGAAGAAAAAATCAAACAAAATCTGCCAGAAATTCGCAGCCGCCTGTTGGTACTACTGTCTGGAAAATTCGCTTCAGAACTTACAAATTCCAAAGGCAAAAAAAAACTCGCCCATGAAATTATCGCTGAAACTGAAACCGTTCTTGGTCTGCGCACTGCGCCCACCGCTCCCAATTCGATTATTAATGCAATCGCCAAAACCAGCGCCGCATCCAGCGTGGTAGCAGCAAGCGCATCCAGCGTGGAAGCAGCAAGTCAGGTAGAAGCTACTAGCTCCGACGAGGCATCAGCCACAGCGGAAGAGACATCCACCAAACCCAACACTGAGGAAAATGACAGCATTGTAGAAGTTCTGTTTACCTCTTTCATCATCCAGTGATACGGCTATGAGCGATTTTCTCTCTCAGGACGAAGTTGACTCACTGCTCAAAGGAGTAACCGGCGAGCCGGATGAGGTAGCTGCGGCAGCCGATCCGGCAGGCACTGTGCGTCCATATAACATGGGTACGCAGGAACGTATCGTGCGTGGGCGCATGCCCACGATGGAAATTCTCAATGAACGTTTTGCGCGCCTGTTCAGAATTACTTTATTCAACTTGATCAGGCGCACAGCGGAAATTTCAGTGGGGCCCATACGCGTGCAGAAATTCAGTGAATTCCTCCGCAATCTGCCCATACCTGCCAACATCAACATCGTGCAAGCCAAGCCTTTACGTGGCAATGCACTTTTTATCTTCGATCCCAACCTGGTTTTTTTGGTGGTCGACAACATGTTCGGTGGTGATGGGCGTTTTCACACCCGGGTCGAGGGCCGCGAATTCACCCAGACCGAGCAGCGCATCATCCAGCAACTACTGGCTGCCGTATTCGAGTCTTATAACAAAGCCTGGCAAGCGGTATATGCGTTGCAATTTGAGTTTGTACGTTCGGAATTGAACCCGCAGTTCGCCAATATCGCCACGCCGAACGAAGTCGTTGTAACCACTACTTTCGACATTGAGTTCGGCGGCGTTGGCGGTGCATTTCATGTGTTAATTCCCTATTCCATGATAGAGCCCATCCGAGAACAGCTTTATAGCACCATGCAAGGCGACCACTTGGCGGTAGACAAGCGCTGGCTACGCACGCTGTCCAAACAAATCCAGTCCGCAGAAGTTGAATTGACTGCAGTTCTTGGTCACGCCCAAATTAAATTTGAACAGGTACTGGGAATGCGCAACGGCGATTTTATCCCGTTAGAAATTGAAGATAGCGTCACGGCACTAGTGGATGAAGTGCCGGTAATGAAATGCAAGTACGGTATTTTCAACAACCAGTACGCCCTTAAAGTAGAAAAAATGCTGAGCCACGCAAGTGTCGATTTGGCTAATGGAGACGATGATGACTGACGCAACTATGGATGAAATTAGCGCCGATGACTGGGGTGCAGCAATGGCTGAACAGGCTGTCAGCACACCATCCCCAACCGATGACTGGGGCGCGGCAATGGCTGAACAGGCTACCACTGCACCATCCCAACCGGCTGCTCAGCCGCATGCATTCGCGCAATTCGCCAGCGCGAGTGGCGCAGCCGTAAACAACGATCTTGATATGATCATGGACATCCCGGTTCAGTTAACGGTTGAACTTGGCCGCACCAAGATGCCCATCAAAAATCTGCTACAACTGGCACAAGGATCGGTAGTGGAACTGACCGGCCAGGCTGGCGAACCGCTCGATGTAATGATCAACGGCTTTCTGATTGCGCAAGGCGAAGTCGTAGTGGTGAACGATAAAATCGGTATCCGCCTCACCGACGTTATCACGCCATCTGAACGTCTGCGCCGCCTCAGCCGCTAACATGAAAATTTTCGGCAACCCGTTTAGCAAACCAGGATTCAGCTGCGCGCGCCTCTGCCTCATCGCCGGCCTTTACACGCCACTACTCGCAACAGCGCAAAACACACGCCCTGCTTATACCCCGCCTCCCCCTGTCGCCATGTCGTCCGGCAGCATATTGCAGGTCATTTTCAGCTTGCTACTGGTATTGGCAGCGGTAGTGCTGGTTGCATGGATATTAAAACGGATCAATCTGCCTCAACACGCCGCCGGTAACCTGCTTAAGGTACAAGCTACTGTGGCGGTAGGCCAACGGGAACGCATCATGCTGGTGGAAATCAACGACACATGGCTGGTGGTAGGCGTTGCTCCCGGACAGGTGAACACCTTGCACAGCATGCCCAAAACCGAGTTGCCCGCAGCACAGGTGAGCATGGCCAACAGTACCAATGGAAAATTCCAGGCATGGATGAAACAAGTAATGGAAAAACGTAATGCGCCTTAATTTGCTTCTAGTGGCGACTCTGCTACTTGGCCTGATCCCCGCAGCATTTGCGGCCGATCCTGGCCTGGCCGCATTAACCAGCACCGCCACAGCAGGGGGTGGGCAGACCTACTCGCTTAGCCTGCAAACGCTACTTCTGCTCACCTCGCTCAGTTTTTTACCGGCCGTAATGCTGCTGATGACCAGTTTCACCCGCATTATCATCGTACTTTCGCTGTTACGCTCTGCCCTTGGCACGCCCTCCTCTCCGCCCAACCAGGTAATGGTCGGACTAGCCTTGTTTCTCACATTCTTCGTTATGTCGCCGGTGCTGGATAAAATTTATACTGACGCCTACCTGCCATTCAGTGAGAACAAACTTACGATGGCACAAGCATTCGATATCGGTAGCGTACCGCTCAAGGCATTTATGCTGCGACAAACGCGGGAGAAGGATCTTGCCCTGTTCGTTCAAATTTCCAATAGCGAGCCACTGCAAAGCGCGGATCAGGTACCCCTGAAAATCCTGGTGCCAGCCTATGTCATCAGCGAACTAAAAACCGCCTTCCAGATTGGCTTCGTAATATTTATCCCGTTCCTCATCATCGACATGGTGGTGGCCAGCATATTGATGTCTATGGGTATGATGATGGTGTCGCCAGCGATGATTTCATTACCATTCAAGATCATGCTATTCGTGCTGGCAGATGGCTGGAATCTGCTGATCGGGTCGCTAGTGCATAGTTTTTACACCTGAGATCAAACAACGATGACCCCCGAAAGCGTAATGACACTTGGTCGTCAGGCACTGGAGCTGACCCTGATGGTTTCGGCTCCGGTACTGTTGACGGCTCTAATCATCGGGCTGCTGATCAGCATTTTCCAGGCCGCCACCCAAATCAATGAAATGACCCTGTCATTTATTCCAAAATTGATCGGCATGTTCGGTGTGCTGATTATCACCGGCCCGTGGATGGTAGGCATGATGCTGGATTATATCCAGAGCCTGTTCAGCAGCATTCCCTGGTTGGTTGGGTAATGATGTTCCAGATAAATGCACAAGGCCATGACCCTGTCCTTATCGAAATTCCGGCTTGAATCCGCCTGATTTTTAATTACGATTTCATCCGTTAAATAATCACAATGATTACCGTCACCAGCGCCCAGTTAACAACTTGGCTCGCACTGTTTGTCTTTCCGTTTGTACGCATCATGGCCATGATCGCCAGTGCTCCAATTCTGGGCAATAAGCAAACTCCGGCGCGCATCAAGATCGGCTTGTCCGTACTATTGACCATAATTATTGCGCCTACCTTGGCCGTTCAGCCCAATATCGACCCCGCTTCAGCTATCGGACTCCTGGTTATTATTCAACAAGTTTTAGCAGGCCTGGCAATAGGTTTCACCATGCGCTTGATTTTTACCGCAATAGAAATGGCCGGAGATATTATCGGGATCCAAATGGGGCTAGGTTTCGCTATTTTCTATGACCCGCAGAACACGTCCTACACGCCAGTGATAGCGCAATTTTTAGGCGTCCTGGCCATGCTTGTTTTTCTCAGCATGAATGGCCATCTCATCATGCTGGAAGCGTTAGCAGACAGCTTCCGCGCCTTTCCCATTAATAGCGTGCCTCCGGCGGCAATCGCGCTGCATACTCTGGCCTCATGGGGCGGTAGCATTTTCTCTAACGCACTCCAACTAAGCATGCCCGTGATCGGCGCGCTGCTAATCTCCAATTTTGCACTTGGCATCCTGACGCGTAGCGCGCCACAACTTAACATCTTCGCGGTCGGCTTCCCGGTTACTTTGACAATCGGCTTTGCTACAGTGATGCTATTACTGCCTTACCTCTTTCCACTACTTGAAAACATCACTCACACCAGCCTAAGCACGGTGTTGCACGTCATGCAACTACTTGGCAAATCGTAACAAGCTCAAGGCCGGGTAATTGTGAGACGTAGTTGTACTCCACCAACATCTCATTAAATTTGTGAAACTGTGATTGCCATTAACGCAATGGCTTGTTACAGTGCTACGAATGGGAGCCATATGAGGTTGTAATTTTTCTTGATGGATATCTTATTGATTTGTGAAGCTGTGATTGCCATTGACGCAATGGCTTGATACAGTGCTGTGTTTTTTCAACTAAAGGGGGTCATATTATGAATAAAGCTGAGTTGATTGATGTTGTAGCTAAGTCCACAAAGAATTCCAAGGTAAGTGTCGAAGAAATACTGAATGCGCTAATGGCTGCTGTACAAGCATCATTGGTAAAAGGCGATAACGTGCAGCTGATTGGTTTTGGTACCTTTGCTGTCGAACAGCGTGCTGCTCGCATAGGCCGTAACCCAGCCACTGGAAAAGAGCTGAAAATACCAGCCAAAAAAGTTGCAAAATTTAAAGTCGGTAGCAAGTTGAAAGACGCAGTTGCTGGCGTAAAAGCCAAGAAGAAGTAAACAGCGCAATTAAGCGTGCCCCCAAATACACGGGGCACGCTATCACATCATTTCTGAATTAATACTCCTACCTCATTTTCGGTTTTTCGCTCTAAACCCTGCGGTTCACGTCTTTCATCTTCACTATCTTCAGTTGACTGTTTAATTCTATTTTTAGTAGCACTGAGTCATTACGCCGAAGCGTGATAACTAGCGTTATCCGCAGAATGACGTGTCTTCAAGGTATAATTATCCCCGTGTGTGTTAGCCAGGCTAATTATTACGGGATGCGAGTAATGCTCGCTGACAAGATAAAAATCTTAAGAAACATATGCGTTTTGTAGCACATGAATCATCAAATCAAATAATCCGAGATTGTAAAAAATAATGCAACACATTCGTAATTTTTCTATTATCGCCCACATCGATCACGGCAAATCTACTTTGGCCGATCGAATTATTCAGTTGTGCGGAGGGCTTTCTGACCGCGAAATGGAAGCGCAGGTGCTCGATTCCATGGACCTGGAACGCGAGCGCGGCATCACTATCAAAGCTCAGACAGCTGCGCTGCAATATAAGGCGCGTGATGGCCAGATATACAATCTCAACCTGATAGATACGCCGGGACACGTGGATTTTTCATATGAGGTATCACGCTCACTGTCTGCCTGCGAAGGCGCGCTGCTAGTCGTTGATGCATCTCAGGGAGTGGAAGCGCAGACCGTAGCTAACTGCTACACCGCTCTCGAGTTGGGGGTGGAAGTAGTGCCGGTGTTGAACAAGATTGACTTGCCGTCCGCTAATCCGGAAAACGCCATTGAAGAAATTGAGGAAGTTATCGGTATCGACGCGCACGATGCGACACGCTGCTCGGCCAAGACAGGCGAGGGGGTGCAGGACGTGCTGGAAACTTTAATTGTTAAAGTGCCGGCGCCTAAAGGCGACCCGACTGCGCCACTATGTGCTCTGATTATAGATGCGTGGTTCGATAATTATGTTGGCGTAGTAATGCTGGTGCGGGTTTTTGACGGTACCTTAAAACCCAAGGATAAAATTTTGTTGATGGCTACCGGCTCGCAACATTTGACTGAGCACATCGGTGTGTTTACGCCGAAGTCGCAACCGCGTGAAGTATTGTCTGCCGGCCAGGTCGGATTTGTCATTGCGGGCATCAAGGAACTGAAGGCGGCCAAGGTTGGCGACACCATCACACTGGCAAACAGGCCCGCAGCCGCAGCCTTGCCGGGTTTCAAGGAAGTGCAGCCACAAGTATTTGCCGGGTTGTTTCCAGTAGAATCAAATCAGTATGACTCGCTGCGTGATTCGCTGGAAAAGCTCAAGCTTAATGACGCTTCATTGCAGTATGAACCCGAAGTATCGCAGGCATTGGGTTTCGGGTTTCGCTGCGGATTTCTGGGATTGCTGCATATGGAAATTGTGCAGGAACGGCTGGAGCGCGAGTTCGACATGGATTTGATTACCACTGCGCCTACCGTTATTTACGAGGTGGTGCAGCGCGACGGAACAGTGTTGGTCGTGGACAATCCATCCAAGATGCCAGACCCGTCCAAGATCGAGGAAATCCGTGAACCCATCGTGACAGTCAACTTGTATATGCCGCAGGAATATGTTGGTGCGGTCATTACATTGTGTACGCAAAAGCGCGGCTTACAGCTCGACATGAGTTATCACGGCAAGCAAGTGTTGCTGGTGTATGAGATACCCATGGCAGAAATCGTACTCGACTTCTTTGACAGGTTGAAATCTATTTCGCGTGGCTATGCCTCAATGGATTATGAGTTTAAGGAATACCGACCGGCCGATGTGGTCAAGGTGGATATACTGATCAACGGCGAAAAAGTAGATGCGTTGGCGATTATCCTGCACCGCAGCAACAGCCAGTACCGGGGGCGTGAAGTGGCGGCCAAGATGCGCGAGTTGATTCCGCGTCAAATGTTCGATGTGGCGATCCAGGCTGCTGTCGGTTCGAACATTATTTCGCGTGAAAATGTCAAAGCGCTACGAAAAAATGTATTGGCAAAATGCTATGGTGGCGACATCTCACGCAAGCGTAAATTGCTGGAAAAACAGAAGGCTGGCAAGAAGCGCATGAAGCAAGTAGGAAATGTTGAAATTCCGCAGGAAGCTTTTTTAGCTATCCTGCAGGTAGGCGAAAAATAACGTAACGACGGGAATCGAGATGGACTTTGCTTTAATTATGTTTGTACTGCTGCTGATCACCGGTAGCGTGTGGTTGCTGGATCGCTTTGTGCTGCAATCGAAACGCATAGCGTCCTCAAAAGAACCCTGGTGGGTGGAATATTCCAAGAGTTTTTTCCCTGTTATCCTGGCGGTATTCTTGTTGCGCTCATTTCTGGTCGAGCCGTTCAAAATACCGTCTGGGTCGATGATCCCTACTTTACAGGTAGGCGATTTTATTTTGGTTAACAAGTTTACTTATGGCCTTCGTTTGCCCATCATCAGCAAGAAACTGGTAGAAATAAATTCCCCCAAACGAGGCGATGTGATGGTATTCCACTATCCGGAAAATCCATCGCTGGATTATATTAAGCGGGTGGTCGGATTGCCTGGCGATCAAATTGTATATCGCAATAAGAAAGTCTTTGTGAACGATGTACTGCAAGAGCAGCAAACGGACGGTGACTATAACTATGTGGAAACTGCACTAAATTTCGTACACACCGAACGGTATAAAGAAAATCTGACTGGGCATATCCATGCAATGCTGGTAAACCCGGAAGTGCCCAGCATACATCTCGGTGCGGTGGCGGAATTTCCTCACCGGGAAAACTGTGCATACAGCGACAAGGAGCTACGCTGCTCAGTTCCAGCCGGGCATTATTTTATGCTTGGTGATAATCGCGATAACAGCCGGGATAGTCGTTACTGGGGTTTCGTGCCGGATAAGATGATAGTAGGCAAAGCATTCATGATCTGGATGAATTTCAGTGATTTGAAACGTATAGGCTTATCCATTGATTGAAGTTGCAAACGAAGGAGGAGCATGAATATAACAACAGCAAACAGGCAGCGGGGCGTGACTTTGTCTAGTCTTTTGACATGGGCAGTAATAATAATATTAGCAGCGATTGGCGGCATGAAGATTATTCCGGTGTACATTCAAGATGCCGAAATTAAAAGCATTCTCTCCTCCATCGTGAATGATCCGGATATGCAAGGAGCTCCATCCAAAAATATGCGCGAATCGTTCAGTAAACGCGCCATGATGAACAACATCAATATCGTCACGGCGAATGACATTGAGATAGTCAAGGATGAGCGCGGCCTATCGCTGAGCGTTAGTTACGAAGTTAAAATCCCACTAACCGGTAATGCCACCTTGTTACTTGAATTCAATCCAAGTACTTTAAAAAAATAGCCGATGAATCGTGATGTGCTGTGCAATCAGATTGGCCATGTTTTCACCCAATCGCAATTATTACAGCGTGCTCTGACGCATCGCAGTTATAGTGCGGCGCACAACGAGCGTTTGGAATTTCTTGGGGATAGCATACTCAATTGCGTCGTAGCCAAGCATCTCTATGACATTCATCCCGATTTGCCGGAAGGTGATTTATCCCGACTACGTTCCAATCTGGTCAATCAGCAAACCTTGTTTATCCTGGCTCAGCAATTACGTTTGGGCGAATTATTATTGTTGGGCGAAGGAGAGCGCAAAAGTGCCGGCTTTCGTCGCCCGTCCATCCTTGCCGATACCATGGAAGCATTGTTCGGCGCAGTATTTCTGGATGCTGGATTTGCAGCAGCAGAGCAAGTTGTGCTCCGGCTGTATGTGCCCTTTATCGCGCAAGCAGACGCGCAGACGTTGGGTAAGGATTACAAAACCTTGTTGCAGGAATATTTGCAAGGCAGGCGCCTGGCGCTACCAAAATACGCCGTGATTGCTACTCAGGGCGAGGCACACGCACAGCTATTTCAAGTCGAATGCCAAATCGAACAATTGAATTTAATCACGTGTGGCGAGGGCAGCAGTCGCCGCACCGCAGAGCAGGTAGCAGCAGAAGCCGCCTACCGGAAAATCGAGAGCCAGTCATGAATGCAAGTAATTACCACAGCGGCTTTATCGCCATTGTTGGCCGCCCGAATGTGGGCAAATCCACTTTGCTTAACCATCTGGTCGGCCAAAAAATAAGCATCACCTCACGCAAGGCACAGACCACACGCCATCGTATTACCGGAATATTGACTGAAGAAAATGCGCAATTTGTATTCGTGGATACCCCGGGGTTTCAGACGAAGCATCTTAATACTCTGAATCGCGGTTTGAATCGTGTGGTGACTAGCAGCTTGCGTAACGTGAATGTGGTGCTGTTCGTGATTGAAGCCCGGCATTTTGACGAGCGTGATCGCCAAGTAATGAATTTGCTGCCAAAAAATATGCCCGTGCTGCTTGTCATCAACAAAGTAGACAACATGGAGAATAAATCGGAATTACTGCCCTTTATTCAGGAGATAGCCAAGGAGCGTGAATTCACTGCGATCGTGCCCGTGAGCGCAAAACAGAACAAGCAACTCGACACCTTGTTGAATGCAATTCGACCCTATCTGCTCGAAGGTGAAAAAATTTACCCAGAAGATGAAATCACCGATCGCAATGAACGCTTTCTCGCGGCCGAATTGGTGCGTGAAAAAGTCTTTCGTTTCACCGGCGAAGAGCTGCCATACTCAGTAAGTGTGGTGATCGAACAGTTTAAAATAGAAGGGAAGTTGCGCCGTATCCATGCTGCGATTCTCGTGGATAAGGACGCGCATAAGGCGATGCTGATCGGCAAGAATGGTGAGAAGCTGAAGGAAATTGCCACCCAGGCACGGTTAGATATGGAGACACTATTTGATGGCAAAGTCTATCTCGAGGTGTGGATTAAAGTGCGCAGTGGTTGGGCAGATAATGCGCAGGTGTTGAGAAGTCTGGGGTATGAATAATTACAACCTTAAGCTCTCTTTGATTTTTCATGCACCAGCAAGGGATCGGCTTTGCTCCCCTTGCTCTGTTCTTCTGTGACATGTAGACGCTGGGAGGAGTAGATTGCAGCCGCACAAACACCGATTAGAAGACGAACCCGCTTTCGTCCTGCACAGTTATCCCTACCGTGAAACCAGCCTGGTGCTGGAAGTGCTAAGCCGACAGCATGGTCGCGTAGCGCTGGTGGCGCGCGGAGCACGGCGTCCAAAATCGGCGTTGCGCGGATTATTAATGGGTTTTCAGCCGTTACAGTTAAGCTGGTTTGGCAAACATGAATTACGTACCTTGCACCGTGCCGAGTGGCAGGGTGGCCAGCCGCAATTACAGGGAACGGCATTGCTGTGCGGTTTCTACTTGAATGAATTGCTGCTCAACCTGATGGTGCGCGATGATCCGCACGAACAACTGTTCGATTATTACCAGCACACCTTGCAAAGGCTGGCAAATGAAGCGGACTATGCCGCCATCTTGCGTTGTTTTGAAAAGCATTTGTTGCAAGAGTTGGGTTATGCGCTTTTATTAGTACAGGAAGCGGACAGCGGTGAGCCAATTAATTCTTTTGCGCCCTATCGTTATGTGCTTGAACGAGGTGCGGTGCGCGCCACACCAGATGATTCAAATACATCAGAGGGCTTATTGATGTTGGGCAAAACCTTGCAAGATATGGCTGCTGATGATTACCGCGATGCAGTTAGCGCTCAGCAGAGCAAGCAGTTAATGCGCATGTTACTGAATCATCATCTCGCAGGTAAGACATTGCATACGCGCGAATTGATAAGGGACCTACTAAAAATATGATCAAACTCGGACTCAACATCGACCACGTTGCCACGTTGCGCCAAGTTCGTGGCACGCGTTATCCCAATGTGATTCAGGCAGCGTTAATCGGCGAGGCGGCGGGGGCCGACGTTATTACCCTGCATTTACGCGAAGACCGCCGTCACATCCAGGATCGGGACGTGGAAATTCTGCGCGATATGCTGCAAACGCGTATGAACCTTGAAAGCGCCATTACCGACGAAATGCTGGCCATTGCCTTGCGCATCAAGCCGCACGATGTCTGCTTCGTGCCGGAACGGCGCGAAGAATTGACTACCGAGGGAGGGTTAGATGTGGTGGGGCATTTTGATAGCGTGAAGCGCGCTTGTGAGCGCTGTGCGGCGGCGGGTATCCGTGTGTCATTATTTGTGGACGCGGATGAAAAACAAATGGATGCGGCGCGGTCTGCTGGCGCGCCGGTAGTAGAGATACACACGGGAAAGTATGCTGATGCGGCCAGCGTATCGCATCAGACACAAGAATTGGCGCGCATTCAGCGCTCAGTGGTGCATGCCCATGCGCTCGGCTTGCAGGTGAATGCCGGACACGGCCTGAACTATCACAACGTACAACCTATCGTCGCCATCCCTAATATCTGCGAACTCAACATCGGTCACGCCATCATCGCCGAGGCGCTATTCATTGGCCTGGAGCAAGCAGTGAAAAAAATGAAAGCGCTGCTAATCGGTATTCATCCATAAAGCATGGAAGCTCAGTCACCGTGATTCTTGGTATCGGCACTGACATCGTGGCTTATGCACGCATCGAGGCAGTGCATGCCAATTACGGCGAGCGCTTCGCGCAGCGCATTTTGAGCCCACAGGAATTAACGGAATATCATATTCATGCCTACCCTGTGCGCCTGCTAATGAAGCGCTTTGCCGCCAAGGAAGCATTAGCCAAGGCGATAGGTAGCGGCTTGCGTTATCCTGTGAGCTTGCAGAAAATCAGTGTGGCACATGATGCTTTTGGCAAACCCACTTTTGAATTCGATGCGGAATTGACTGCACACCTAATGCAATTAGGGTTGACACACCACCATCTAAGTATCAGTGATGACCATGACATTGCCGTAGCATTCGTGATTTTGGAAAAAAATAATTAAGCATTAAATTGTGAAGACAAATGTTCGGAGAATCACGCGCAGTAGTTGACGAAATTTACCCCATGCATGTTGCAAGGGCATCTGTCATGAATTCCATAAAAATCATTAGGAGAAATTGAATGGGAATCGGCCCATGCATGCTGGATATAGCGGGATATTCCCTTACTGCGGAAGATGAAACACGTTTACGTCATGAACTAGTGGGTGGCGTAATTCTGTTTGCGCGTAATTACGAATCACCCGGCCAGCTTGCCCAACTGACAGCCAGCATTCATGCCCTGCGTACTCCGCCGCTATTGATCGCCGTGGATCATGAGGGTGGGCGCGTACAACGTTTTGTCGACGGCTTTACGCGCATCCCGGCGATGCGCGAGCTGGGCCATATTTGGGATGGAAACCCGCGCCGCGCCAAGCATCTGGCGCAGCAGGTAGGCTACGTGCTGGCTGCAGAATTGCGAGCTTGTGGCGTGGATTTCAGCTTTACCCCGGTGCTGGACATAGATTTCGGCATCAGCAAAGTGATTGGCAACCGCGCCTTTCATTCCGAACCACAGGCCATAGCCGAACTGGCGCATAGCCTGTTATTGGGTCTCAAACAGAGTGGCATGTCCACCGTTGGCAAGCACTTTCCTGGACACGGTTACGTACAAGCCGATTCGCACCTGGAAATTCCGATAGATGACCGCAGCTATACCGACATTGAGTTATGCGACCTGATTCCATTTCGTCAGATGGTGAATTACGGTATGACTGCGGTCATGCCCGCACACGTAATTTACCCCAAGGTGGACAAACATCCAGCGGGTTTTTCAAAAATATGGTTGAAAGATATTCTGCGCGGTGAACTGGGCTTTAATGGATGCATCTTTAGCGACGACCTTAGCATGGAAGGTGCCACGGTAGCGGGCGGCATCCTGCAACGTGCGGAAGCGGCATTACAGGCCGGTTGTGATATGGTGCTGGTATGCAACCAGCCGTCCTTGGCAGATGAATTGCTAGCTGGACTAAAATGGGTCATGCCGGCGACCAGCAAAGCGCGCCTCGCGCAGATGCGCGGCCGCCACCAAACAAATTCGTTGGTGCAATTTCATGAGGAGGCAGACTTTATGAAGGCGGTGCATGAAATCGCTACCATAGGCCCAGGCACCGCAGAACTACCATTTTCCTAGAGTCCTATCTGAATTTATATCGCAACGAATTGATTAACAAAATATTTTACAAATACATTAATCTATAAGACACAAAATATTATGTAACTATAAAACTCAAAGCCCTACAGTCTGCCAGCCTGATTAACTAAAAAAATAAGTGATATAAATGCAGAATTTATCTAGCACCGACCAACAAATTAATCCAGATGCCAAGAATAACAAGACAATTCCTTCAGTTTCGGGACAAGAGAAAATTGGGGTGCGTAAGAAAGAGAAGCAGCTCAGGCTATTCGCGCATATATTCAATAGCATAAATGAAGGCATAATCGTCACGGATGCCGACAAAAACATGTTGTTTATTAACCCGGCCTTTTCCGTTATTACTGGTTACAGCGCTAACGATTTGATAGGTAAGAGCCTGAACCTATTACACCTTGACTTGATGGGCGGCGAGTTCGACCGTGATATATGGCGCAGCATTAACGAGACAGGACGCTGGCAGGGCGAGATGATTGGTCGACGAAAAAATGATGAAAGTTACACTGAGCATTTGAGTATTAGCACAATGAAGAACGAACGCAGTGAGGTCAACTACTATATCGGTATTTTTTCTGATATCAGCGAGCGTAAGGCGACAGAAGAATGCGTGGCTTATGTTGTGTTGCATGATTTTCTCACCAATCTGCCCAATGGCCTGCTACTACAGGATCGTATTTCTCAGGCCATCTTCCATGCTGGCCGCGAAAAACACAAAGTGGGTGTCCTGTGTCTTGATCTGGATAGTTTCAAAGTTATTAATGACACGCTAGGCCACCTTGTCGGCGATAAACTATTGCAAGAGGTTGCCAAACGAATTTGCAGTGTGGCCCGCGCTGGAGATACGGTAAGCAGGCGGGGCGGGGATGAGTTCGTTATTATGCTGCCGGATTTGGAAACTGTGGATGAAGCTGCAATTATTGCGGTCAAGCTGTTATGTGCCATCTCTGGCCCGTGCATGATAGATGGCCATGAAATCAAAATAACCACCAGCATCGGTATCAGCATATTTCCAGAAGATGGATCCGATGGAGATTGCTTGATTAAGTATGCTGATGCTGCAATGTATCACGCTAAAAAAATGGGCGCAACAATTACCAGTTTTTCACTCGTGAAATGAACCAGCTTGCGCTTGAACGCATGTCGATCGAACGGAAACTATGTCATGCAGTAGAACGACAGGAATTTTGCTTACATTACCAGCCTCAGATGGACTTGCATAGCGGACGCATCATTGGTGTAGAAGCATTGCTGCGATGGAACAATCCCGAGGCTGGAATGATTCCACCGGGGTATTTCATTCCCATCGCAGAAGAGACCGGTTTGATTATTCCGATCGGCGAATGGGCATTGCGTGAGGCTTGCCGGCAGAACAGCGAATGGCGCACGCTAGGTTTACCGGAAATTACCATGGCGGTGAACCTGTCGGCAGTGCAGTTTCGCCAACATAATTTTGGCGGAATGGTTAAGGCAGTTTTACGTGAGCATGGTCTCGATCCATCCGGTCTTGAACTGGAAATTACCGAAGGTGCTGTCATGCACAATGCCGAAGCGTCGATTGCACTGTTATTGGAACTAAAGGCAATGGGACTGCAACTCGCAGTAGACGATTTTGGCACTGGTTACTCCAGCTTAAGTTATCTCAAGCGCTTCCCTATCGATAAACTCAAGATCGATCAATCATTTGTGTGCGATTTAATAAACGGTTCGGACGATGCTGCGATTGTAAGTACGATCATTAATATGGCGCACACCCTTAAATTGAAAGTGATTGCTGAGGGAGTGGAAACTATCGAGCAGCTATCTTTCCTGGAACATCAGAAATGCGATGAAATGCAAGGCTATTACCTCAGCAAACCAATGCCACCCGAAAAAATCAAACATTTGCTGGCATCTGCCCATGAGGTAAATAATAAGTGGTCATACAAATCGAAATAAAGGAAGGGAAATGAACTTCGTTTTTGGTGGGATCTGTCGGGAACGGTATGCATGAAATAAAACCCGGCCAATCAATTGATCTGCTTAAAGAGCTGCACATTCTCACTCGTGATGGGAAGATGAATCAAGATTCCCGACGCAAGCTCAAGCAAGTCTATCACCTCTATCAATTCATCGAGCCGTTGCTGCAAGAAATCAAGCAAAGTCACCACATCATTCAACTGGTGGATCATGGGGCAGGCAAATCGTATCTGGGGTTCATCCTTTATGACCTTTTTTTCAAGACGTTGAACGATGCATCGCATATTTACGGCATCGAAACACGGGATGATTTGGTCAAACACTCGCAGGAGCTGGCGTCACGGCTCAATTTTCAATGTATGTCATTTCTCAATCTATCGGTAGAACAGTCTATTGAGTCAGCGATTTTACCCGGCAAGGTGGATGTGGTCACAGCGCTCCATGCGTGCAATACCGCCACTGACGATGCCATACGCTTTGCGTTGAAAAAAAATGCTCAATTTATCGTCTTGGTGCCATGCTGCCAAGCCGAAGTGGCGGCGGTTCTAAGAAAAAATAAAGGCAAAGATCTGGCGAAAAATACTTTGACTGAACTTTGGCGTCATCCCATCCACACTCGTGAATTTGGCAGCCACATTACCAACGTGCTGCGCTGTTTGCAATTGGAAGCTCACGGCTACCAGGTTACAGTGACTGAGCTGGTGGGTTGGGAGCATTCGATGAAAAATGAACTTATTATCGCGAATTTCAAAAACTTGCCATGCAACCGACCGACTGAGCGACTGAAAGAAATGCTGCAAACTCTGGGGCTGGAAGAAATGAATGGTCGTTTTTTTACGCGGGTGTAATAGTCATCGCTGAAATTCTGTATTTATCATGCATCAGCCTTTTCGATGGTTTGCCGGATTGCGTAACATGGATTTAACTCCACTAATCCATTCCATCATCTAAAACGGGCAAACAATGCATCTCCTAAAGGAATTTGAGATAGGTGCAGCAAGATTGTAAACAAGCCTTTTGCTTGACCTGACTGGATTTTTCGCTATAATCACGCTCCCTCAAACCCTTGCTCCACCGTTACGCATGACGGGGGGCTTTAATATCCAAAAGGAGAATCAATGCGACATTACGAAATTATATTTATCGTGCATCCCGACCAGAGCGAGCAGGTGCCCGCTATGATTGAGCGCTACCGTGCTCTGGTGACGGCCAAAGATGGCTTGATCCATCGCTTGGAAGACTGGGGCCGCCGTCAATTGGCTTACCCGATCCAAAAAATCCACAAAGCGCATTATGTGCTGATGAATATTCAATGCAGCCAGGAAGTTCTGGACGAGATGGAACATGCATTCAAGTTTAACGATGCTGTGCTACGCCACTTGACTATCAAAACCAAAGCTGCGGTAACAATTCCTTCAGCGATGATGAGAGAGGAGAAATCGCGTTCGATGACCTCCCCTGCGGCAGGCTCAGGACAGTCTCCTCAGGTTGAAGGAGTCGTGCCAGCTGAAGTTGTTGCGGTTGATTGATTGAATGTAGCTTGCAACCGGCTCTCCGTTGACGGAGAACTCGTTGAACTGGATAGTTTGCGATATACCCCGGCGGGTGTAGCACGAATCGTATTAAAAATCCGTCATGTTTCAACGCAACTAGAGGCTGGCATAGCGCGTCAGGTACAGTGCGACATCCCGGCTTTGGCACTTGGTGCCGCAGCTCAGCAAGCTAACAGTTTGCAACTTGGACAACGGGTAAAAGCAGAAGGATTTTTGGCACAGCGCAGTTTACGCATCACACAACTTGTGCTGCACATTGATAACATTACATTAGAATGAGGAGCACAGCATGGCTCGTGTTTTTAAGAAAAAAGATGACAAGAAGAGCAACTCTTCGCGTCAATTGTTCAAACGCCGCAAATTTTGCCGCTTCACTGCAGACAAGATCGCAGAAGTGGATTACAAGGATTTGAACATTCTCAAGGAATTTATTGCCGAGAATGGCAAGGTCATCCCGGCACGTATTACTGGCACTAAATCGCGCTTCCAGCGCCAATTAGGCGTTGCAATCAAGCGTGCAAGATTTTTGGCGTTGCTGCCTTACACAGATTTGCATTAAGGAGTAGAGCATGCAAGTGATACTTATGGAAAAAATGGTAAACCTTGGCCAATTGGGCGACGTAGTCAATGTTAAAAATGGCTATGCGCGTAATTTTCTGATTCCGCAAGGCAAGGCCAAGCGTGCGACTGAGGGTAACAAGGCGGAATTTGCAGTTCGTCGCCTTGAACTGGAAGCCGCAGAACAAGCCAAGGTGGCGGAAGCCCAGGCACGCGCTGAGAAATACAGCGGACTAACTGTGCAAATCGTACAAAAGGCCGGCGTTGACGGCAAGTTGTTTGGTTCCGTGACCAATGCCGACATCGTTGCGGCGCTGGCGCTGCAAGGTTTTACCGTGGAAAAAACTCAAGTGCGCATGTCGGCGGGACATATAAAGCAAGTTGGCGATTATCCAGTCAACATCGCATTGCACACCGACGTGATAGCCAACATCACAGTCTCAGTACTGGGCGAGCATAAGTCGTAGTCTTCTACGCATTTTTGTAAATAAAATAGAGCTGGCAACAGCTCTATTTTATTTCTGCCGGCAACAATTTTCTCAGTGATAGAATGCCACAGCTAGCTCTTGATCAATAACTCGGCACCATGCAGAACCATTACTCTACTCCCACAGATCCTCAGCTTGAGGCGCTAAAACTTCCGCCTCATTCGGTGGAAGCCGAACAATCGGTATTGGGCGGCATTTTTTTGGATTCCACCGCGTGGGACAAAATTGCCGACCTGATTAGCGAACAAGATTTCTACCGCTTTGAGCACCGCCTGATTTATCGGCATATCGCGCGCTTGACCGAGCATGCCAAGCCAGTGGATGTTATCACCGTGGCGGAATCGCTGGAAAGTAATGCTGAACTCGACAAGGCCGGAGGATTGGCTTATCTCGGCTCCTTGGCGCAAAACGTACCATCCGCAGCCAATATCCGACGCTATGCTGAAATCGTGCGCGAGCGTTCTGTCATGCGCAAACTGGCCGAGGTTGGCAGCGAAATTGCTACCAGCGCCTATAACCCGGCCGGCCGCGATGCGGACCAGTTGCTGGATGAAGCGGAAAGCCGTGTGTTTGAAATCGCTGAGTCTGGTGAGCGCGGTCGTCAGGGTTTCACTCCCCTTCCACCGCTACTAACGAAGGTAGTGGAGCGTATTGAAACACTTTACGGTCGCGATAACGCCAGCGATGTAACCGGCGTGGCGAGCGGATTTACCGATTTGGACAGCATGACTTCCGGCCTTCAACCCGGCGAACTGATCATTGTTGCCGGGCGTCCGAGCATGGGTAAGACTGCCTTTGCCATTAATATCGCCGAGCATGTAGCGCTGGAAGGCTGTAAGCCAGTGGCCATCTTTAGCATGGAAATGGGCGGTATTCAATTGGCCATGCGTATGATAGGTTCAGTAGGCAAGCTCAACCAGCATGATTTGCGCACTGGGCGTTTGCAGGAAGATGACTGGCCGCGCCTGACCCATGCGCTGGGACGTTTGAATGATGCAGCCATTTTCATCGATGAAACCGCCGCGCTGAATTCGCTTGAGCTACGCTCGCGCGCACGCAGGTTACATCGCCAAAACAATGGCCTGGGGTTGATTATCATCGATTACTTGCAATTGATGTCCTCACCTTCAAGCAAGGCAAGTGAAAATCGCGCTACCGAAATTTCAGAAATTTCGCGTTCTCTGAAAGGACTAGCCAAGGAGTTACAAGTACCCGTTATGGCGCTGTCGCAACTTAACCGTAGCCTGGAGCAACGCCCTAACAAACGGCCGATGATGTCCGACCTGCGCGAATCCGGCGCTATCGAACAGGATGCTGATTTGATCCTGTTTATCTATCGTGATGAAGTATATAATCCCGACTCACCTGATAAAGGCAAGGCGGAAATTATCATCGGCAAGCAGCGTAATGGCCCGATAGGCAAGGTTGAGCTGACTTTCCGTGGTGAATATACGCGTTTTGACAACTTCGCTCACACTCAATCTTAAAACATGTGACGGCTTCAAGTATCAGGTGCAAAAGGCACCGTTTAGTCTAGCTTAAAGTCAAATCAGGAGATTTTTTCATGGCAATACTGCCGAAATTATTTGGAAAAAAATTAGAACCGCCACTAATGCCGGCCAAACATCCACCGCAGGTACGTGATGGGCGCAGCGCCTCGGATATGGAGGAACTGCGCGAAGAAGTCAAGAACAGACAAGTAACATATAAATTAGAAAATGAAAACAATCCTCTCTTTGGAAAAGAAAAAGGACATTCATTAGAGGTCGATGAAGGAGCAATTGCTGCAAAAAAAGCTGCTGCTATCGTTCGTTCTGAAGATAATAACGCTCTCCTAGCGATGAAAGATAATGATGCCCTGATGGTTGCAACATGGGAAAATGATTTAGAAGGGATGGAGAGCGCAATTAATCAGGGTGCAGATTTGAATATTCGTGACTTTCTGGATAAATCGCCCTTGCATTATGTCTCAAGCTTAGACGCAGCTAAGCTGTTAATTGATGGTGGAGCTGACATTAACATATTGGATAGTAACAATCGTACTCCATTGTTCGAAGTTGACGATCCTAATATCGCCTTATTTTTAATTGATCGCGGTGCTAGTATCAATTTGAAAGATAAAGATAGTTTCACACCTTTACATTTATGGGTTAATCATCCACAAGTCGCCAAGCATTTATTAGTTGCGGGTGCCAACCCGAATGCTCAGCTTTCACGAGGAGGTACATTGTCACGAGGAGGGCTTTATAAAAAGGGGAATTCCACTTTACATTGCGTTAATAATTTAGAGTCAGCCAAAATTTTAATTGAATATGGCGTAGATATCACGATTAAAAATAAATATGGGTTGCTTGCTGAAGAGACGGCTATAGATGAGACCAGAGAAGCTGGATTAGCAGATTATATTAAATCTTTTCATATAAAGTAAGAAATGAGCGAATAGCCGTTGTTCTGTTTTTGAGTGGGTGTTAGCGGGAAAGTGCTAAGCTTTTTAGCTACACAAACTTAAATAACAATGTATTGTGTCCATCAACGCATCCAAAAATGGATTTGGTTTGTTTCCACATTTCCAAGCGTAACCAATAAACATTTGCAGGACAGCCGTGCCACCTCTCAGTTCGACAATAGGTTTCTTTACAGTTTAAATCTTGCAATATCAATATGTAATTACTTGTCACTTCAACTAAATAACTTGTACTGTAAAATACTGTATATGTCATTAGCACTAAAACTTAATATCTAATGAGAACGTGTCAAGTTAAATTTGAAACGCTTTTAGAAGCGACACAGCCTGCAATAACAATTGTAATTCTGGCAGGGGGATTGGGTACTCGAATCGGCGGTGCAAAGGGTTTGCAACCCTTGCATGGACGAGCGTTAATTGACTGGGTGTTAGATTCGGTCAGCCGCCAAAGTGAAGAGGTTTTGATTAATGCGAATGGTGAGCACGATGATTATTTGTGCTTCGGCTACCCTGTCATTGCCGATCAGACCCCGAATTGGGCGGGGCCGCTTGCCGGATTGCAGTCCGCTCTAAGACTCGCACGTCATGATTGGGTTGCGAGTGTTCCTTGCGACACACCATTCCTGCCGGACGATTTGATTGCCCGTTTATATAAAGCACTTAGCACAATACCTACGGCGGAGGCCTCAGTAGCAGTCGTTGCTGGAAAGCGGCAGCCTACTATTGCCCTCTATCATAAGAACGTACTTCCTAAACTTGATGCCTATCTGAATTCAGGTGGGCGTAAAGTAAATAGCTGGCTAGAAACCTTACATTTGAGCGAAGTAGTAATAGATGATGCAATTGCATTTACGAATATTAATACGCTGGACGATTTGACAGTTGCTAACCAGATTGCAGTAAGCGTGCGCACAAAGGATGCATCTGAGACATTAATAATCAAGAAATAAAAACTTTAAGCTGGCAGCCTATCTGGATTCACATTAACTCACTAGAGTGGACTACCAAGAGCCGTTTCGCTCACTGAACAAGCCAAAAAAAAGATTGGCAAACAAGATAGCTACACCAAGCAACAATCCACCAACACCGATATAGGTAAGCAGCTCTGTCACCGGGTGAGTATGTGCCGCGCCTGTGCCTATAGTTGGCGCGACTATAAACATAGTAAACCAAGCGAGCGGATAACAGCCGCCAAGGCCAATGAGTATAGCGGTGATCATCTTGAATCGTTGATTGATGCTGGATGCTGAAACAAGCAATAACAAGCCAATAGAGAAAGCAGCTATTCCTGTGGAGTGAAAATGCGCTCGTTGCACATAGCGCCATATCTTTTCAGGGCTGTTTGCGTCATGAAGTTCGGGGTGCGCAGCGATTCCTCGCGTTACATACGCTTCAAACAAAGCTTCGTTGATCCCAAAGGTTACGCCAAGTCCAATTCCGAAGATCAAACCAAGCATTACCAACGCAAGGCCAGCTTTTATGCTTGTGAGCTTGTTGATCATTGAGTTTTCTCCAAGACACGTTAACGAATAGCGTTTACCCACCGCTCTTTCCAAACTTGCTATACATGATACATTTTATACAGCTTTTGAAATTCCGTCTGTGTGTGACCGTACATAGCGAATTTTACTCAACGCTGACTCAAGGGCACATTGCTACTTTGCGCTGACACAAGCTACTTGCTGACTAAAAGAAGCCTGATTTCTGCTACCATTAGCCATGCGTTGCGCCACAAGATAATTTCATTCTTGAACCTCAATAACAACACCCATTACGCAGTGCAGAACACGTATTAACTTAATTTATTTAAAGGAAGCATCATGCCTAGCAACATCAACAGTAAAGCCATCACACAAGGTGTGCAGCGTTCGCCTAATCGTGCCATGTTGCGCGCCGTAGGTTTTGGCGATGGTGATTTTAACAAGCCTATTGTAGGCATCGCCAATGCATATAGCACTATTACACCCTGCAATGCGGGGTTGGCTACTTTAGCGACACGGGCTGAGCAAGCTGCCCACGCCGCTGGTGCAATGCCACAGATGTTTGGAACAATCACGATTTCTGACGGTATCTCGATGGGTACTGAAGGGATGAAATGCTCGCTGGTAAGCCGCGAGGTGATTGCTGACTCAATCGAGACAGTCTGTCGTGGCCAAAGTTTGGACGGCATACTCGCCATCGGAGGCTGCGATAAAAATATGCCGGGTGCCATGATTGCCTTCGCACGTTTGAACATTCCAGCTATTTTTGTTTATGGTGGCACCATCAAACCCGGACATCTCCACGGACGTGATTTGACCATTGTCAGCAGTTTTGAGGCAGTGGGTCAATTTATCGCGCATAAAATCGATGCAGCAGAGCTTCTGGCTGTTGAGCGCAAAGCCTGCCCCGGAGTTGGTTCCTGCGGTGGAATGTTTACAGCTAACACCATGTCATCAACATTCGAAGTGATGGGCATGAGCCTGCCTTATTCGTCCACCATGGCGGCTGAAGATGCGGAAAAATCCGACAGCGCGGCACGGTCAGCCGAGGTGCTGGTGCAAGCCATCCAGAAGCAAATATTACCGTCTCAAATTTTAACGAAAAAGGCTTTCGAGAACGCAATTTCCGTGGTCATGGCGGTAGGTGGCACGACTAATGCGGTCTTGCATTTGCTGGCAATCGCGCATGCGATGAATGTTGACTTAAGCATTGATGATTTTGAAACGATCCGCAAACGCGTCCCTGTGTTTGCCGATATGAAACCATCCGGGCGCTACGTGGTAACCGATCTTCACAAAGCCGGCGGCATTCCGCAGATCATGAAGATGCTGTTGGAGCATGGCTTGCTTCATGGCGATTGCTTGACAATCACCGGCGAAACTATCGCGGAGGTACTTAAAGATGTACCTGCGGAACCACGTACCGATCAAGACGTGATCCGCGCTTGGAATAATCCAATTTATTCACAAGGACATTTAGCGATTCTTAAAGGCAATCTTGCACCGGAAGGTTCGGTGGCCAAAATCAGCGGCATTAAAAATCCTAAAATCACCGGCCCCGCGCGCGTGTTCGATTCAGAGGAAGCATGCATGGAGGCGATTCTTGCAGAAAAAATCAATCCCGGGGAAGTGCTCGTAATCCGTTATGAAGGTCCCAAGGGAGGGCCGGGGATGCGTGAAATGCTATCACCCACTGCGGCATTGGTCGGCGCCGGCATGGGCGAAAGCGTCGCGCTTATTACCGACGGTCGCTTTTCAGGTGGCACTTACGGCTTTGTAGTTGGACACGTTGCACCCGAAGCGGCGATGGGTGGCACCATAGCGCTGGTCGAAGAAGGAGATTCCATTACCATTGATGCTGAAGCCCGCCTGATACAACTGAATGTAAGCGACCAGGAACTTGCACGGCGTCGTGCCCTGTGGCAACCGCCGACGCCACACTATAAACGCGGCGTATTAGCAAAATATGCACGACTGGTGTCTAGTGCAAGTTTAGGCGCGGTGACGGACGCATAAACATGGGGTAAAGAATGAAAGCGCAGTGTGATGTGTTTTATGCACCGCACATCACGCTGCGAATACACCCTACGCAGTACCGCCCACTGTCAGTCCATCTATTCTTACCGTTGGCTGACCCACGCCTACCGGCACGCTCTGACCTTCCTTGCCACAAACGCCGACACCAGGATCGAGTGCCATGTCGTTGCCTATCATGGAAATACGGGTTAATGCCTCAGGGCCGTTGCCGATCAGGGTTGCACCCTTCACCGGATAGGTGATTTTACCGTCTTCAATCATATATGCTTCAGAGGTTGAAAACACAAATTTGCCGCTGGTAATATCCACCTGCCCCCCGCCAAAGTTCGCGGCATACAGCCCACGCTTGACTGATGCGATAATATCCAGTGGGTTTTTGTCGCCATTAAGCATATAAGTGTTGGTCATGCGCGGCATCGGCAGATGCGCAAAAGATTCGCGCCGAGCATTGCCGGTGATTGGCACGCCCATCAGGCGCGCATTCAAAGTGTCCTGCAAATAGCCCTTGAGGATGCCGTCCTCGATCAAAACCGTGCGTTGCGTAGGATTGCCTTCATCATCCATTTGTAGCGATCCGCGCCGGTTGGCAATCGTGCCATCGTCTACTACTGTCACACCCGCAGCTGCTACCCGCTCCCCGATGCGACCGGAAAAAGTGGAGCTGCCCTTACGGTTGAAATCACCTTCCAGGCCGTGGCCCACGGCCTCATGCAGCAGAATACCAGGCCAGCCGGAGCCAAGCACCACAGTCATATTGCCCGCTGGTGCGGGCTTGGCATCCAGATTAATTACTGCCTGATGTACCGCCTTGGCGGCATAATCGCATAATACTTCGTCCGTAAAATAGGCATAGTCGAAACGCCCGCCCCCACCAGATGAACCCTGCTCACGCTTGCCGTTGCTTTCTACAATAACTTGCACCGACAGACGCACCAGTGGGCGGATGTCAGCATTCATCAAGCCATCGCTACGCGCCACCAGCACCACGTCATATTCGCCTGCCAGCCCGGCTATCACCTGAGTAACACGCGGATCCAGGGCGCGCGCATAACGCTCCAGGCGTTCCAGCATCGCAACCTTGTCCGCATCCTTCAAACTGGCGATAGGGTCATGTGGTAGATAGAAATGTTTGTTGCTGTTCGCGCGTAACAGCGGCACAGTTTGCGTCCCCCCCTGCCGTGCAATCGCGCGGGTGGCCAGTGTTGCACTTTCCAAGGCTGCCAAACTGATGTCATCGGAATACGCAAAAGCGGTCTTTTCACCGCTCACCACCCGCACGCCAACGCCTTGGTCTATACCAAAGCTGCCGGATTTGACGATACCTTCTTCAAGCGACCAGCTTTCGGCGCGACTGTATTGAAAATACAAGTCAGCATAATCCACTTTATTCGCCAGCATTTTGGAAAACATTTGCTGCAGATGGTGAGTTTCAAGCGCATGCGATGCAAGCAGTGACTGCTGTGCAAGGGCAAATATCGTATCGTTATTTTGCATTGTCAAACCCATAAAAATTTAAAAAATCGTTACGAAAAATTCAGCTCA
>CAMCFJ010000029.1 GCA_945874105.1 Candidatus Nitrotoga sp. CP45
TAAAACAGATATCACCGCATACATCGTGGGATTCTATAACTGTAATCGCATCAACTCAGTATTGGGCAATCTGTCGCCCTCCGTCTTTGAGCGGAACAAAGCAGCAAAAAAACCTATCGTTGTGTCCGAAATTACTTGACCACTACACCACAGTGTTACGCCCCTCTCCCACTTGTGGGAGAGGGGCTGGGGGAGAGGGTGTGTTCTGCTGTCGTCCTCATCCCGCATTCACTTGTTTTACCCACATGAAAAATAATGTTCAGCTGCGTGAATGAGGCGACAACTAGCCTGACACAAGGGGGAGGCTGGTTAAATTTCCTAATGGATTATCCGGGATTAAACCTTCCTCAAATTCACGAACTCAAAAATAATCGATTAAAATTTTCCGTAGTAGCACGCCCAACCTCTGCCAGAGAAATGCCACGCAACTTGGCTATTTCTTCTGCTACATGTTTGACATAGGCGGGCTGATTGAGTTTGCCGCGATAGGGCACCGGGGCGAGATAGGGTGAGTCAGTTTCAATCAAGATGCGCTCAAGCGGAATATGCCGCGCCACTTCTTTCAGCAAAACAGCATTTTTGAAAGTAACAATGCCGGAAAAAGAAATGTAGAAATTCATTTCAATCGCTGCTTGGGCGACATCCAGGCTTTCGGTAAAACAGTGCATGACGCCGCCAATCTCGGCAGCGCCTTCTTCAGCCATAATGCGCAGGGTGTCCTGTGCCGCCTCACGGGTGTGAATAATGAGAGGTTTGCGGCACTCACGCGCAGCGCGAATATGGGTGCGGAAGCGCGCACGCTGCCACTCCAGATCACCTTTTAAACGGAAATAATCGAGCCCGGTTTCCCCAATAGCAATGACTTTAGGGTGTTGTGCCAGCTGTACCAGGAGCGCTTGCGTTGGCTCGGTAGTTGATTCGTGATCCGGGTGCACGCCAACAGAAGCATAGATGTGCTCATATTTCTCTGCGAGCAGTTGAATTTGAGGAAAGTCTTCTAAATTTACTGAAACACACAGCGCGTGAGAAACTTCGTTCTGGCGCATGTTTGCCAGAACGTCATCGAATATTTTGGTCAGTTCCGGGAAATTGATATGGCAGTGCGAATCTATAAACATAAAGTGTGATCGAGTAATAAATTGTTAGGGCGCTATCTATCGGCTCCCAACATCATGTGCCGGTAAGATAACAAAATGGATTCAAATAATAGCTTGGGATTCAACGGATGCAACGCCTCACGTTTTGCGATTATCAACTCATTTTGATAACGCAGCAGATCGAACAGAGCAATTTTGCTTGATAGATTATTTATTAAATCAGTAAGATGGATGTGATATCTAACCTTTCCCGTGAGCTTTGCGCTGCCTAGATCGTAGCACCATTGCTGCAACCAATGGATGACATGAAGCGGTTCTGCGCGTTGCAACTGCTCGGCTAAAGCAAACACATCGAACTTGGCAGGTTGTTTGATTTCCTGCAAAAAAAGGTTGTACTCTCCTTCCCCTATAGCTTCCTCAGCCAAGCGTGCCGCTAGCAACGGGGCAAATCCGGCCCGTGCCAACATTGCAACTGGATCGGCATATTTCTGCTGTTGCAGCCAGGTAGAACTGGTCTCGAGTGATGGCATTGGAGCCGCCAGGGTCAGGCAACGGCTGACGATGGTGGGTAGCAATTGCTGCGGTTTATGGCTGACCAAAATGATCAACATCCGGTCAGGTGGTTCCTCAAGTGTTTTGAGTAATGCATTGGCTGCATTGGTATTCATTGCTTCTGCGGGATTAATCAGCACTACACGATGGCCACCTTGATGGGTGGACATGTTGATGAAATTTGCGAGCGAGCGCACTTGATGAACAGAAATCTCTTTGCTCGGTTTTTTTCCTTTCTTCTGCTGTTCGTCCAGTACTTCTTCAGCGATTCTCTTTGACCAATTCTTCAATGTCAAAGATGCTTGAGCTTCACTGGATTCCTGCATTTCGACCGACTGTGCGCCCGATAGCAGCAAACGAAAATCAGGATGAGTACCTTGTTCAAACCAGTGACAGGACGTGCAATCCCGGCAAGCCAACGTGCTGCCCAGTGAGTTTTTGCATAGCAAAGAGCGGGCGAGATTCATGGCGAAATCCAACTTGCCTATTCCTTGCGGGCCTTTCAATAAAATTGCATGCGGCAAACGTGCATGCAATTCGATCCAGCGTTGCCAAAGTTCATCCTGCCATGCGTACAGTTCATTCATTAACGAGTTACATTATTTCGAAATAATAGGAGTAAATAAAAATTAGTTTAAACACGGACAATCCATTAGACCTGATTCGCGTGATGATGACGCATTCCCCCACTTTGAAAAAGGGGGGCTAGGGGGGATTTGAGCGTTGCGGGGACACAAAAATCCCCCTCAGTCCCCCTTTTGCAAAGGGGGAGGCCGGTTAAGTTTCCTAAGGGACTATCTGGCTTCAACTATTCACTGCCCCTTATAGCGCACTGAATCGGCGACCTGCATCACCGTCCGTGGCGGCACTTCGCCAACCACCGTTACCAAGTAATCGTCCTTTATTTTACGGTAGACATGGACCGCGCCTCGGCTGGATAGACCAGGTTTTTTATCAAAATGATTTCCCAGTGTTTCAATAAAGACCGAGATGCCGGCCAATCCGTCGGAGAATACAAAATGGATTACGGCTGTCTTGTTGCCGTGCAACGGGCGACGCATTTCCATGATTTTCTTGAAACCGGTGGGCACGGCAACTACTTTCCAGTCACTCATGTCAGCCTGAGCGCTGGTGTCGGACTGCGTGACAGAATGTGATGGTTGCTCCAAGAAAGCAGCGGATTGCCTTGGCATCAGCTGAGTAGGCTCAATGTCACCGTCTATTTCCAACTGGATAAAAGTATATTGCTCGACCATCTGTTTACGTTCGTTCAGCACGACAGCTTTCAACAACAAGCCGGAATCCTTGTGCGCCCACATTTTATGGCTATAGCGCAGAGTATCTTTAGGCTGGAATACGATGGCCTGAGTGTCAAAACCGGCGATGCGCGCTTGTTCGGCGGTTTGAATCAAGTAATTCTCGTTAAGCGCAGATAGCTGCTCCGGCAACAGAGCAGGGAAACGTTTGCCGCTATATGGCCTTTCCATCTGCACGGCTTTGTGGTCACCCAAATACCACCAGATTTCTTTGTTGTTGCGAATGAACTCACGACGTGGGCCGTCCAGATTTTCAAGCTTCTCGTGCTCACCGCTCTGGTCGGACATGTGGGTAATGCGTGCGGTCTCCATATGGCTGCCATGCTGATATACAAAAGTCCCGCTGTAATCGGTTTGGTGCGTAGCATAAGCAATAATTTGCGGCCAATCCGGGTCAACCCGGCTGCCAGTATCGGCGAACGCTGGAACGGCGGAAGAAAACAAAACCATGATCAGCGCAAATCCGGCCTTCATGGCTGCTTATCCGCCTGCTGATGTGCCACTGTGTGAACATAGGAAGTCATACCATGCACACCAACGCCAGGTGAAAACTCTTGATGTGCCATCAGATAATCGTCCAAGCCATTCGCAGGCAGGCTGGCTGCATGCACAGCATTTGACTGCTGCATGGCGATTTGCGGAGTGGCCTCCGACCCGACTTGTACCGATAGCCATGCTACCAGTATGAATGCCATAACCGATGCAGCGGCAGAAAGCGCAAACCATTTGGCATTATGGCTGGCACGGCTGCGCGGTGCGAGGACCGTAGGCTCGACCTGCAAACGTTCACGTATGGCAGAGCTGATATTGACATGAACATGATTGGGCTGGCGCAGGACATCGCTAATCAGATGATAGGTTCGCCATTCTTCATGTATGTCAGGATTGTGATTCAATTGGTCGAGAACTGCTTCCGCATCGTCATCGAACAACTCGCCATCCATCAATGCTGAAATTTTCTGTTTCATGTTCACCACCTCTTATCTGCACTAGTTCCCAGCAATGGTCGTAAATTGGTTGCAATTGCTTCGCGTGCTCTAAAAATACGAGAACGCACGGTGCCGACCGGGCAATTCATCGCGGCTGCGATTTCCTCATAGCTCAACTCTTCGATTTCACGCAAAGTGAGTGCGGTACGCAGATCATAAGGCAACTCCTGCAAAGAAGAGTTCACTACGGCTATCACTTGTTTACTCATTAATTCATTTTCGGGTGTGCTAACTTCATGTAACAGACCCGCATCCTCGAAGCCTTCAGACTCTTCAGCATCGAACATGGAGGTGGTCGGAGCTCGTTTCTTGAGCTTCTGCAGATGATTTTTCGCGGTATTAATGCCAATGCGATACAGCCAAGTATAGAAAGCACTTTCTCCGCGAAACGTCGGCAAAGCGCGATAAGCCTTTATAAAGGCTTCCTGAGTCACGTCCTCGACCTCGGCTGAATCGCGCACGAAACGCGAGATTAATCGCGCCAGCCGACGCTGGTACTTGGCGACCAGCAATTCGAAGGCGTGTTTATCCCCGCGCTGCGCGCGATCAACCAATTGCTGATCGACTTCCCTCTCGGCCATTCTGTTACCTTAAGTTTTATCATGCCGCCCCAGAGGGGGCTTGTTAGTGTAATGCTTCGTTCACAATATCCAGAAATGAGCGTCTTTTGCGACCTGTTGTATTCGGACACCCCATTATATCCATCAACAACTCGAAGCTGACGAACAAATTTGATCGTTTATTTCTAAAGGATTATTTGAGATTATTCAATTGTTGCGAGAATAGTTCTCGCACACAGCGCGCCACTCATTACCGCTCCTTCTAACGTAGCCGGATAATCGCCTGCCGTGTAATCGCCGGCCAACAGTAAGTGGGCCAGTTGTGTCGTATGGGGAGGGCGAGGCAGGTTCGTTTCACAGGAAAAGGTGGCGCGTTTTTCGGCAATAACTTTGTGCCACACAGGCGCTTCCATTATTCCAAGTTGTTCGCATAACTCTTGCGCTACTGTCTGCGCTAACTGTTCATGTTCTAAATTTTGATGCCTCCCTTGCGCGCTAATGACTGCGGCGATGAGGCCGTGCTGTCCGGCGATCTGTCCTTTATCAAACAGCCATTGAGCAAAACAGCGGTCCAAACCCAGCATCGGCTGAGGCAAGCGCACTTGTTTTGGGTATTGCAGGTATATGGTGTAAATAGGTTGATGCGGGATGGCTGCAATCTGCTCAGCTAGCAATGCAAGTTGCGGCACGGTACGGAATAGTCGCGCTGCTGAAACGGGCGAGGCGGCACAGATGACATGGCTGAATAGATGGGTATGCGCTGTGGATATTGCAGTTGGACGAGTGATCAGTTCGATTTCATCGCGGTGTGGAATGATGGCTTCTACACTGCAAGCGGTAAGCACTGTGCTGCTATGTTGTTTGACATATTCGGCTGCACGTTCCGGAAATAGCGCTGTGAAATCCATGCGTGGCAGCAGCATGTCGCTATCGCTGCGCAACCCGTTCAGGCTGTCGCGCAACACATGTAGAAAAACTTGTGCCGAGGCAATATGTACCGGCGTGTTGAGTGCTGAGATGCAGATCGGCTCCCATAATAATCGTATCAGCTCGTCACTTTGGCCATGTATACGTAACAATTCGAAGACGCTGATATCCTGTGGCAAGGTGAAATTAATGCGGTTTAGCGCCAGCATAAAACGTGCGGCGCGCAGGCGTTCGCCCAATGACAGCCCTTTTGCGCTGAGCAGTCCAGCCAGCAGATGGAGTGGGGCGGGAAGGCGCGGTGCTTTTAATTCAAAACGATTGTGTAGCGTGAGTTGCAGCGGCAAACGCAGGAAGTCGTGCCCGATGTTGCCGCCGACTTGTTCAATAAGTTGCAGTGTATGGTGATAGCAGCCCAGCAGAATGTGCTGGCCGTTATCGAGTTGAACATCATTATGCTGCACGCCGCGCGCACGCCCGCCGAGTTGCCGGGCGCTTTCGAATACCGTAACCGGAATATCCGCAGCCGCGAGGGTAACGGCGGCGGCCATGCCGGCATAGCCGCCGCCAATGATGGCGATATGATGATTTTTATTATTGCTCACGATAGCAATTCTCTGTCCGCGTTGAGCGTAGTGAAGTGCAGGAAATTAATTTTTTACCCACATCTTCCATGCCAGCCACAGCTTGTGCAGCGGGGTGAGCGAGACGCGCTCTTTTAGCACATGACAGCCGCTGGCAATGATTTCTTCCAGAGTCGCCCGATAAATTGCCGCCATGATAAGGCCGGTGCGCTGCGCTTTGCGGTCTGTCGCGGGCAGTTGCCCGAGTGCTTGCTGGTAGTAGCGTTTCGCGCGATCAATCTGAAACTGCATTAGTTTTTGAAAGCCTTCACTCTCCTTGTTATCAAGGATATCGCTGACGTGCACACCAAAAAGCGCTAACTCACCCAGCGGCAGATAGATGCGCCCGCGTCGCGCGTCTTCGCCCACGTCACGAATGATATTGGTAAGCTGGAAGGCGAGGCCAAGATCGTGCGCATATTTGAGCGTATTAGGATCGGTGTAGCCAAAAATTTCCGCAGCGAGCAATCCCACTACCGAGGCGACACGATAGCAATACAGTTGCAGGGCTTTGAAATCGGCATATTGGTGCTGCTGCAAATCCATTTCCATGCCGTCGATGATCTCGTGGAAATGTTCTTGCGGCAGCTTGTATTGCTTGACCACCGGTATCAATGCCCGTGCGACCGGATGCTGTGGCGTTCCTGTGTAAATGGCAGTTACTTCGGTGCGCCACCACGCCAGCGTAGTGCGTGCCACGTTCTCATCCGAATTTTCGTCCACTACATCGTCCACTTCGCGACAAAAAGCATACAGCGCTGTGATAGCGCGGCGCTTGTCTGGCGGCAGAAACATAAAGCTGTAGTAAAAGCTTGAACCGCTTTGGGCAGCCTTGTCTTTGCAATACTGATCTGGAGTCATGTTAATTCGCAATCAACGGAAACTGGCTGGATTATTTCTTTAAAAGCTGAATGGTGCGCTTTTGCCCAGCATGATAACCCAGTCGAATGGACGCAACACAGGGCGTTGGCGGAACATGTCGAACTGCACGGCTTCAAGCTTGTCGAGAATGCGATTGCCGCCCGCGATGATGAGCCGCATTTCAATGCCGATACGGCCAGTGAGTATGCTGCCGAGCGGAGCGCCGCTGCGCATCATGTCGCGTGTGCGCTGAACCTGAAACTGCATGAGTTGTTGCCATTTCTTATCCACGTGGCTATCCGCGACATGCGCTTCAGTGACGCCGAAGTGCACCATTTCGTCCTGCGGCAAATAGATGCGGTTGATGGCGTAATCTTTCGTTACATCCTGCCAGAAATTGATGAGTTGCAGGCTGGTACAGATGGCATCGGAATAGGTCAGATTTGGGGGGGTGGCTTCTTCATACAGGTGTAACAGTAATCTGCCGACTGGATTAGCGGAACGACGGCAGTAGTCCAGCACTTCGTCGAAATTGGCGTAACGTTTTTTCAGCACATCCTGCGAGAAAGCATCCAGTAGATCGTGGAACAATTGCAATGGCAACTGGTGCCGCGCAATGATCTCCGCCAAGTCGCAGAACAACGGAGTCAGCGGTGCTTCATCGGCGGCGATGCGCTTGAGTTCATTTCGAAAACCATCAAGCGCCGCAAAACGTTCCTCATTTTTGAGATCGCCCTCGTCGGCGAAATCATCAGCCTGACGCGCAAACTGGTAAATTATCTCAACGGCTCGCCGCAATCGTTTGGGCAGAAGGATAGAGGCAACAGGAAAGTTCTCGTAGTGATTGACGGCCATTTGAAGGCAAGCTTTGATCAGTTATTTTCGCGTTGAGGGGAGCCCAGGACACAGCAAGTCACCTTGATCCGGGCAGGGGCTTGTCGAAGTGACAGAGCCCTGATTAGTTCGACTTAGGGTAGTGGTAATAGATAATATTCAGATGTTGCGCAACATCTTTAATTTCTTCATTGGTCCACCCAAGCTTTGAAATTCCCTGCCAGCGACGCACTTCTGATTTTAGACTTGCCCAGTTAGTAACGAGTTTCTTTTCCCGCCAATGAACTTGGGTATTGTGGCAGGCGATGCAATGCGTTGAGTACAACAACTCACCGCGTGCAGCGTTGTGTATTATTAACGCTTCGGCATTAGCGAAATTTCCGAAATAAACGAACAGCACGGCGAGTATAAATCTTCCAAACATGTCGATCTCCCAGTGAATGTTACTGGGGTAAAGTATATACCCCGACACAGGGCTTTGTCGCATTCGCTAATGTCCCTGTCCAATGATTTTACGATGTGGCGGCTAGTAAGTCGATAAGTGAGAGCAAGATAACCATGAAAGGAACCAGATTTCAGAATTACATTGTTCTGGTGTATATCTGTTAGTACAAGGCATACGCGCTAAATTTCATAATTGCTTAATATTCGGTCGGTAGACTTTGTGGGTATATTGGCAATCATAGTTAAACGAACGACATTAAGGCAAACGAAATGCTGCCATCTGCCAGCGCTTTGACACCAGACGAACTCCATCGGATTGACGCCTATTGGCGCGCCGCCAACTATCTTTCCGTCGGGCAGATTTATCTGCTGGACAATCCGCTGTTGAAAGTGCCGCTGGAATCGGCGCACATCAAGCGGCGCCTGCTGGGTCACTGGGGCACCACACCGGGTCTCAACTTTATCTACGTGCATATGAACAGGGTTATCAGAAAGCATGATCTCAACATGTTTTTTGTCGCTGGCCCGGGCCACGGCGGCCCGGCTGTGGTGGCCAATACGTACCTCGAAGGAACATATAGCGAACTGTATTCCGGTATTTCCCGGGACGAGGAGGGCATGCGGCGGCTGTTCCGGCAATTCTCTTTTCCGGGCGGGATACCAAGCCATGCCGCACCGGAGACTCCCGGTTCCATTAACGAAGGTGGCGAGTTGGGCTATGCGCTGTTTCACGCGTATGGCGCGGTGTTTGACAATCCCGATCTTATCGCCTGCTGCGTGGTTGGGGATGGAGAAGCGGAGACCGGGCCGCTGGCCACATCCTGGCATTCCAACAAGTTTCTCAACCCGCGCACGGACGGAGCTGTATTGCCCATCTTGCATCTCAACGGCTACAAAATCGCCAGTCCGACCATACTTGCTCGCATCAGTCGGGAAGAGCTGGCGAGTCTGTTCGTGGGCTATGGCCACAAGCCGTATTTCGTGGAAGGTGACGAGCCTGAAGCCATGCACACGCTGATGGCCGCTACTGTCGATACGGTGATCGCCGAGATTCGCGACATCCAACGCAAGGCGCGCGAAGGCAGTCTAGTGGATCGTCCACTGTGGCCTATGATTGTATTGTGTAGCCCCAAGGGATGGACCGGTCCGAAAGAAGTGGACGGAAAGAAAACCGAAGGCTACTGGCGCTCGCATCAGGTGCCATTCGGTGGCATGGAGAAGCCGGAGCATGTGCGGCTGCTGGAATGCTGGATGAAATCCTACCGGCCAGAAGAGTTGTTCGATGACAATGGCACGCTCAAGCCCGAGCTGGCGGCGCTCGCACCAATTGGTGAGCGCCGCATGGGCGCCAATCCCCATGCCAACGGCGGTGTGCTGCTACGCGACCTGCGTCTGCCGGACTTTCGTGACTACACAGTGGCGGTGGATTCACCCGGCGGCAGTGTCGCTGAATCCACTCGGGTAATGGGAAACTTTCTGCGCGATGTGATGCAGAAGAACCGCGACAATTTTCGAGTTTTTGGTCCGGACGAGACCGCTTCCAATCGGCTGGGTGCGCTGTTCGAAGTGACGGATCGCGCCTGGATGGCGCTGCGCTATGACTTCGACGATCATCTTGCGCCCGATGGTCGGGTGATGGAAATGCTATCCGAACACGCCTGCCAAGGCTGGCTGGAAGGTTACCTGCTCACCGGCCGCCATGGACTGTTCTCGTGCTATGAAGCCTTCATCCACATCGTGGACTCGATGTTCAACCAGCATGCCAAATGGCTAAAGGTGTGTCGCGAGATCCCCTGGCGCCGTCCCATTGCCTCGCTAAATATCCTGCTCACCTCGCACGTCTGGCAACAGGATCACAACGGCTTTTCGCATCAGGATCCCGGCTTTATCGACCATGTGGTGAACAAGAAGGCCGATATCATCCGCGTATATCTGCCACCGGATGCCAACACGCTGCTCTGTGTTGCCGACCAGTGCCTGCGCAGCCGCAATCTGATAAATGTCATCGTCGCCGGCAAACAGCCCGCGCAGCAATGGCTGGACATGAACGCCGCCATCAACCATACCAGCGCAGGCATTGGACTGTGGGAATGGGCGTGTAACGACCAGGACGACGAGCCGGATGTGGTTCTGGCAGCAGCGGGCGATGTGCCCACACTGGAAATGCTGGCGGCCATAGATATCTTGCGCCAGCTCACGCCCGAGCTGAAAATCCGCTTCATCAACGTGGTCGACCTGATGACCCTGCAACCGCAGGAGGAACACCCGCATGGCTTGTCCGGCAAGGAATTCGATTCCCTGTTCACCACTAGCAAGCCGATCATTTTCGCTTACCACGGCTATCCGTGGCTGATTCATCGTCTTACCTATCGTCGCACTAACCACGGCAATCTCCACGTGCGTGGCTATAAGGAGGAGGGCACCACCACCACGGCGTTTGATATGGTGGTGCTCAATACCCTTGACCGTTTTCATCTGGTGATGGATGTGGCAAACAGGGTGCCGAAGTTGCAGGCGCAAGCGGCACACATCAAACAGCGCATGCGCGACAAGCTTAACGAGCACACGCAATACATTCACCAGTTCGGCGAAGACATGCCCGAAATACGCGACTGGAACTGGCCGCAATGAGTCTTGCCATTCTCACCCTCAACAGCGGTTCATCCAGCCTCAAGGCAAGCTTGTTCCGCGCCGACGGCACGCGTCGCGACTGGCGCTACGGCCATATCGGCCAAGGCTTCCCGCACAACCACGCTGAAGCATTCGATGCGCTGCTGAAGGATCTTGGCGGGGAAGTGCCGGATGCAGTCGGCCATCGTTTCGTACATGGCGGCGACGTGGTGGATTCAGCACGACTCCTGGATGCGACAGAGATCAAACGGCTGGATGGCATTGCTCATCTTGCACCGCTGCACATGCCCGGCAACCTGCTCGGGGTGGAGTTGTGCCGGGCGCGATTAGACGTGCCGCAAGTCGCCTGTTTCGATACCGCGTTTCATCACACTATGCCGGAGCTGGCGCGGCGCTTGCCGATCCCGAGTGATCTTGGCATACGGCGCTATGGTTTTCACGGCCTCAATTATGCATACATCGCTTCCAGACTGCCGTCACTGCTGGGAGATATTGCTCAGGGCCGCATCGTGGTTGCGCACTTGGGTGCGGGAGCCAGTCTGTGTTTGATGGAAGGGCTGAAGTCGATCGATACCACCATGGGCTACACGGCGGCTGGCGGCATCCCGATGGGCACGCGCAGTGGCGATCTTGATCCGGGCGTGATGCTGGAGCTGGCAAAGCATTACGATAGCGAAGCGTTAAGCGATCTGGTCTATCACCGCATGGGGCTGCTCGCGTTGTCTGCCGGAGAGAGCAGTGAAATGCATCGCTTACTCGAGAGCCACAGCGAGGACGCCTGTTTTGCGGTGAGTTACTTTTGCTGCCAGGTGCGCGCCGCCCTCGGTGCATTTGCCGCCAAGGCTGGCGGCATTGACGCGCTGGTGTTCAGCGGCGGCATCGGCGAACACGCGCCGCAGATACGAGAAACCATTTGCGAGCCACTTGGCTTTCTCGGCTTGGCCTTGGACGCCGAAGCCAACCAGTCCAACACTACCTGGATCAGCGCAGCCGGTTCCAAGCCCGTGCTACGCATCGCTGCTGACGAAGAAGATGTCATCCGTGGCCTGGTTCAAGACTTGTTGGATGGCCTGTCATTGCCGCTGCCTGTTGATACATCAGGCAAACAATGAATATGGATAATCCATTAGAAAATTTAACCAGCCTCCCCTTTTGTAAAAGGGAGACTGAGGGGGATTTTGTGTCCCCGCAACGCTCAAATCCCCCCTAGCCCCCCTTTTTCAAAGGGGGGATGCATCGTCATCGCGCGAATCAGGTCCAATGGAATATCTGGGATGAATATGGATTCCACTCGCTCATTCGCCAATTTTCGCAATCCCCTGATGTTGTTGTTCGGCAGTGGCATCTCCGCGCTAACCAGCGACAGCATTTTCGGCCAAAAAAAGCTGTCGGCATAGAGTGAAGACAGTGATGTTTAGATGTGACCTAAAGAAATAAGTGTTTTGACCGAAGAAGTAACATACCACCTATACACACAGTAATTTCACCTAAGAATTTAGGAGTTCATCAATGTTGCCTGCACTCTCTAAAAGCGGGTCACTCGCTAGCGTCGTCGCCTTGCTTGCACTACTCACTTCGCCTGCAATGGCTGCAGATACAGCCGAATCTGCGCGTATTCGCGATCTTGAGCAGAAATTGGAACACAGCATGAAAATGATCGAGAATCTGGCGAGCAAGGTTCAGCAGTTGGAGCAGGCAAAAACAACACCTGTCGCGGTAGCAGCAGTTGCTTCCTCTCAAGATGCTCGTATTGATGATTTGCAAAAACAGGTTTCAGATATTACTTCTGCCAGAAGTCGTGCGAGTGATGATGGCTTGCCAATACATGGCTTTACCGATGTGGGCGCGGGTCGCAGCACACAGGATAATGCGGTTTACGGCAAGGGCGCGAAGGGTTTTGCGGTCGGCAACTTTGATCTTTATTTAACGCCGCAGTTTGGGGATCGCGTCAAAGCATTGGTCGAGCTTAACTTTGAAATCGGTACTCCTGATTCGCTTGCGACTCCCCAGGCGTCTGGGGTTGGCGTCGACCTCGAACGATTACAGCTAGGTTATACATTTGCTGATTCAGCAACAGGCTGGCTCGGACGTTTTCATACTCCTTACGGATATTGGAACAACGCGTTTCACCACGGCGCACAGATACAAACCGCTATCATGCGGCCACGTTTTCTCGACTTTGAAGATAAGGGCGGCATCCTTCCCGCTCATACCACTGGTGCCTGGTTGGCTGGTACTATTCCGCTGGTAGGTAACAAGCTGGGGTACGACGTGTATGCAGGTAATGCCCCACAAATTATTGGTAGTACATTGGATATGAAGATGGCAGGCGATTTTTCGCATTCCACTAGTACCGGTTTCAATGTCTCGTTCATTCCGGGCGACATGCCTGATCTGAAAGTGGGTCTGCATGGCCTGCGTGGTCTGGTGCATGATGATGCGACTACACGGAATGTAACTCGTCTCAATATGTTTGGTGGATACGGTGTGTATAACAATGATTTATTGGAAGTATTGACTGAGTATTACTATTTCCGCAACGAAGATATTTCCGGGAGTACTGGAAAACATGGAAGTTCGGCCTGGTTCGCACAGGCCGGGTATAACCTTAGCGGGTTCACCCCTTATGTTCGTCAAGAAAAGACTACGCTTGATCAAACTGACAATTACTTTGCGGGTCAAACCAGTGGTAGATCCTATCAGCGCTCAGTTTTGGGGATACGTTACGACTTGAACTTAAAAGCAGCCGTGAAGTTTGAAATAAATCATACCAAGCAGAATGATCTCGGCATCGGTGTTAGTGCAGATGGGTATAACGAATCCCGTGTTCAGTACGCAGTGCGATTCTAAGGGGATCTTAAATATGAAAATACTTAAAATTTCCTTTCTGACGTTGGCGTTGCTTTTCGCTTCTGTAGCCATTGCCGATGTGTTCGTTATTGCCAATTCGTCCGTGCAGTTAACCGGTGCTGAAGTTCGTGATGTGTTCGTTGGTGACAAGCAGTTGGCAGGCGCAGTCAAGCTCATTCCCGTTGATAATGCCAATGTGCAGTCTCAGTTTCTTGCAAAAGTGATGAAGGTGGATGTGGCAAAGTATGGCTCTATCTGGATCAAAAAATCCTTTCGTGATGGTTTAATTCCGCCAGCAATGAAATCAGGTGATGCCGAGGTGCTGGATTATGTCAAGAAAACAGTCGGTGCGGTCGGTTATGTAAGCAGTGCTCCTAGCGGGGTAACGGTCGTTCAAAAATTCTGAAATGAGGAGCCTTATGAATTCGTCCTTTACAGAAATTAGCCCTGCTAAAACGCAACCTGTTGTTGCAGATTGGAACGGTGATTTTGATTCCAGTATTGTTGTCTATTTTTTAGACAGTCCGTATCGGCCAGATTGCAGACTATTGATGGCAGCACATGACAAATGTTACATTTTTGTAAATCCTACCCCTGTATTCCGCATTATTCATAAAAAATATGACCATTAAATCGCGCCTGATTCTATTCTTTTGTTTCATGGCACTCATATTGCTCGGAATAGAGTCGGTTGCCCTGTTTGGAATGAGCAAGTCGAAAGCCGCTCTTAAAACCGTATATGAGGACCGCATTATCGCGCTCGATCAGTTGAGGGATATTGAATCGTTGATATTGCAAAACCGACTTGCCATAGCGACTAGCCTGATAACGCCGACCCCCGTTTTTATTACCAAAAATACCGAAAATATCGACAAAAATAACGCGGAAATCGAAAGGATATGGGAGGCCTACATGGCTACCTTTCTCACGCTCGAGGAACGGGTAATGGCAGCGAACGAGGAACGGATAATGGCGGCGAAATTTCTCGGTGACCTTGCAAAATTGGTAACCCAGGGCCTGAATCCAGCAATAGCCGCCTTACGGGCAAATGAAATTGAGAAGGCAAACCGAATCGTCGTGGAAGTTATCCGCCCCCTCTATCAAGCAGTTGGGGAAGGTATCAAGGCACTTGGCAAGCTGCAATTGACTGTGGCAAAGCAAGAGTATGAAGACGCACAGAGTCGTTATGAGACGGTACGCAATATTGTAATCGTCACAGCTATCATTGGCTTGGGATTGGCTCTGTGGCTTTGCTTTCTGCTTGTACGAGCTATTTCCCGACCGTTGGAGGACATAGTGAGAATTGCCAAAGGCGTTGCCACCGGCAATCTGACGCAGCAAATTGAAGTCTGTTCGACAAATGAAATTGGCCAGTTGATGAAAGCCATGAAGGCAATACACGACAGCTTGGTGAAGGTAATTGGCCAGGCACGTGACAGTGAAACGCGTACCCGTGCAGTGCTGGACAATGTGGATGAAGGCATCATTGCAATTAACGAAGGTGGCGTGATTGAAACCTTCAATCCGGCCGCAGAGCGGATTTTTGGATATGCAGGATCCGAGATTATTGGTAAAAATGTCAGTCTGCTGATGCAGGAGCCAAGTCAAGGTCAACGTGATGGCTCTCTTGAACAACATCAGGAATTGGATAACCTCGTGATTTTGGGAGTGAACAGGGAAGTGGTGGGTGTGCGCAAGAACGGCACGCATTTTCCGCTGGAATGCAGGTTGAGTGAAGTCAGTATAAATTCAAAACGTTTTGTCATTGCTGCGACAAGAGATTTGACTGCACACAAGGAAGCTGAGAACGCACTGCTGTGTGCAAAAAGAGACGCCGAGCGGATTGCCGAAGAGTTTTCCAGGTATGTCTATGCAATTGACCAGTATGCCATCGTTTCCATCGCCGATGCCTCCGGGCGCATCATCGAGGCCAATGATAACTTTTGTAAAATCAGCGGGTACAGCCGCGGGGAGTTGCTTGGCCATGATCACCGTATCGTTAATTCCGGGACGCATCCTTGCACATTCTTTGTCGAGATGTGGGCTACCATTACCAGTGGTGATGTCTGGCATAATGAAGTTTGTAATCGCGCAAAGAGCGGCGAATTGTATTGGGTGGATAGCGCTATCGTGCCAGTTAAAGATGAAAACGGGCAGATGGCTTGTTACATTTCAATCAGAACTGACATAACGAAACGCAAACAAGCCGAGCGTGAATTGATCCGATTAGGGCGTGCTCTCGACGAGTCGTCGAATGAAATTTATGTGTTCGATGCGCAGACGTTGCATTTCACCATGGTCAACGTCAGGGCGCAACGCAACCTCGATTACTCCATGGACGAACTCATGGGGTTGACAGTGCTAGACCTCGAACCCAATCTTATGCATGAAATATTTGAGCAGCGCATCGGCCCTCTGAGGCGTGAAGAGAAGGACGTTGTGACTTTCGAGGTTGAATATCAAAGGAAGGACAGGAGCCTCTACCCCATAGAGGTCAGCATGCACTTGTCAGCCAAGGAATACCCGCCGGTCTTTGTCGCTATCGTCCAGGATATCACCGAGCGTAAAAATATCGAACGCATGAAAAGCGAGTTCATTTCTACCGTCAGCCATGAGTTGCGTACGCCGCTGACCTCGATCCGTGGTTCGCTTGGGCTTGTAGCCGGTGGGGTGGTGGGTGAATTGCCAGCGCAAGCAAAAATGCTGGTAGACATTGCGCACAAAAACAGCGAGCGCTTGATTCTGCTAGTCAACGACATCCTCGATATGGAAAAAATAGAGGCCGGCAAGATGGAGCTTCATTTCAAACCGGTTGAGCTGATGCCTCTGTTGCATCAGGCGTTGGAAGCAAACTGCGCTTATGGTGAGCAGTTCAATGTGAGCTATGAATTGGAAAGCAATCTGCCGGGCATCATGGTGAACGTGGACGCCAATCGCTTGATGCAGGTTATGGCTAATCTGCTCTCCAATGCTGCCAAGTTCTCGTCCACCGGCAACAAGGTAACGGTGGCTGTTCTTGTCAGCGGCAACCGTGTTCGCGTGGAAGTGAAAGATCAGGGCAGCGGCATCTCCGAGCAATTCCGCAGCCAGATTTTCCAGAAATTCGCCCAAGGCGATTCCTCTGACACCCGCAAGAAAGGCGGCACCGGCTTGGGACTTTCCATTACTCAGGCGATTGTCGAGAAGATGGGCGGAAACATCGGTTTCAGTTCACAACCCAATGTTTTGACTACTTTCTTCATCGAATTCCCGATATGGGAAGAGACTGTCATTACCAGTTTTGGCAAGAATGAAGAAAAAGACAAGCGGATACTCATTTGTGAGGACGACCGCGACATCGCCGCGTTGCTGCGCTTGATGTTGGAACAAGATGGGCAGGTGGCTGATATCGCCTATGACACACAACAGGCAAAACAAATGCTGGCACAGCGCAACTATGCGGCAATGACGCTTGACTTGGCGCTACCTGACCAGAACGGAATCACATTTATCCGTGAACTGCGCATGGATGAAAAAACCGCCAATTTGCCCATCGTAGTAGTTTCGGCCAGGGCGATTGAGGGCAGCCTGGAATTGAACAGTGAGGCATATTGTGTGATTGACTGGATCACCAAGCCGATCAACCGGGAGCATATGGTGTTGGCGGTAAGACGCGCAGTTGGGCGGTCTTCCGACATACGCCCCCGGGTACTGCACGTCGAAGATGATCCTGATATCTTTCATGTGATGCATGGCATCGTGGGAGATATGGCGGATCTCGATCACGCAGGCACGCTTGCCGAGGCGAGGAAATTACTTGAACTATGCCGTTACGATTTGGTGATTCTCGATCTCACCTTGCCGGATGGCTCGGGCCAGGAACTGTTGCCATTGTTGAATGGCGCGACGCCGCCGATCCCGGTTATGGTATTTTCAGCCAGTGAAATGGAACGGGAGGAAATCCGGGACGTGGCTTCGGCGCTGGTGAAATCCCGCACTGACAACAAGCAACTGTCAGCAACAATTAAACGACTGATCGGAGTTGAATAGCATGGAGAAATCAGGAAAGCATTCGGTAATAGTGGTGGATGACGACAGCATGATGCGTGAGATGCTGAAGTTCATCCTGCGTAGCGAGGATTATCCGGTTATTGGCGAAGCATCCAACGGCCAGGACGCAATCGTGTTATGTGCGAAGAAGAAGCCCGGCCTGGTGTTGCTCGATATCAATATGCCAAAAATGGATGGTTTGCAAGCGCTGGAAGAAATTCTCAAAATTAGTCCGGCAACGATAGTGCTGATGGTGAGTGCCGAGGCAACAATGGATAAAGTAAGTGAGGCGATAGAAAGAGGGGCAGCTGGATTCGTGGTTAAGCCGCTTAATTCTGCCACCGTTCTGGATAAGATAGCGATGTGTATCAAGAGAAAAGGACAGCAATGGCAGACAAGTTGACGCGAATTTTGTATGTGGAAGATGAACCGGATATCCAGATGGTGGCGCGACTCGCCTTGGAAGCGCTGGGTGGTTTCACCGTGGAGATATGCAGTTCGGGCGATGAGGCTCTGCAACGGGCACCCGGATTCCAACCACAGTTATTTTTGCTGGATGTGATGATGCCGGGTATGGATGGGCCAAGCACACTCAAGATGCTGCGTGCATTGCCTCAATTTTGCAACACGCCGGCAATTTTCATGACGGCCAAGGTTCAGCCGGGTGAGGTTGCTGGCTACAAAGCGCTCGGGGCAGTCGATGTCATTCCCAAGCCTTTCGATCCGATGACCCTGGCAAGCAGGGTGCAGGATATATGGGATCGTTGTCATGGCTGATGCAAATGAACTGCAAGCTCAACTAAAAATTCTATGCGATGCTTACGCCGCACAATTGCCTGAAAAAATGAAACAGCTCGAACAGGCGTGGGAGCAGTTACCCCTGGATAGTTGGGATGAAGAAGGTTTTCAAACCTTGCACCGCATGGTGCATAGCCTGACCGGATCGGGAAAGACCTTCGGATTTTCCTTGCTCAGTGATGTGGCGCGCAATCTGGAAGATCATTTCAAGCAGCTTGCACAAGCAAAAACCACATTGAATGAACAACAGCGTAGTCACATCCAGGGGCTAATGAGCGAACTGCATCAAGCAACCCTGCACCGGGATGCTCCGGTTGGCGATCAGACCGGACTAACCGCGGTGGTGCCACTCAGCCAGAGTTTGGCTGGTTCTAAACATATTTTTGTGGTGGACGACGATCATGAACAAGCAGAAGAACTGAAAGTTCAACTCTGTTACTTTGGCTATGAAGTGAGCGTATTTAGCAACCTGGCGGATTTTCGGCTTGCCATGCAGGCTAACCCGGACGTCACGGTGCTGATAGATATCAACTTTCCGGAGGATAGCCAGGGAGGCGTTCAAGCTATAAAAGAAATTCAACAGGGGCGGGATATTCCACTCACTGTCATTTTTTTATCGGCGCATAACGAATTTGATGCAAGATTGGAAGCGGTACGCGCTGGCAGCATTGCCTATTTAAGTAAACCGGTGAACATCGGCAACTTGATTGATAAGCTTGATAACTTGACTTCGACTCTGTCGTCTGCGCCTTATAAAGTCTTGGTCGTTGATGATTCGGAATCACTTTCTACCTATTACGCTATATTGCTGGAGCAGGCCGGAATGGTGGTGAAGGTAGTCAATAACCCGCTTGACGTGATGGTTCCACTTCTTGAGTTCACTCCCGACCTGATCTTGCTCGATATTTATATGCCGGAATGCAATGGCTTGGAACTGGCCAAGGTGATTCGACAGCTTGATATTTTCGTCAGCATCCCTATCGTGTTTCTTTCTGCCGAAAGTGATCTTGACAAGCAACTTTTTGCCATAGGTTTGGGAGGGGATGATTTTCTTACCAAGCCTATACAGCCACAACATCTGATTTCTTCCGTAACCAGCCGAATCCAGCGCTCCCTCATTCTGCGTTCTTTCATGGTGCGCGACAGCCTGACCGGATTGCTCAACCATACCGCCATCCAGGATCAGCTGGTTCTTGAAGTGGCACGTGCAAAAAGACAGGAGACGTCACTAGCCTTTGCGATGGTTGACATTGACCACTTCAAGCAGGTAAACGATACCTATGGCCATCCGGCCGGGGATCGTGTGATCAAGAGCCTCTCGCGTCTGCTCAAGCAGCGCCTGCGCGAGACGGACGTGGTTGGGCGCTATGGTGGCGAAGAATTCGCGGTAATCCTGAACAATACCGATGGGGTAGCTGCAGTGAAAGTGTTTGATACCATTCGCAAAAGTTTTTCACAGTTGCAACATTTCGCGGATGGAAAAGAATTCTCCGTTACATTCAGCTGCGGAATTGCTGATGTTCTCTGCTTTAACGATTCCCCGAAACTGGGCGATGCGGCGGACAAGGCTCTTTATAAAGCCAAGCACTTCGGGCGCGATCAGGTGGTGCTGGCTAATGATCCTGCGGCTACGCGTCTATAGTGAAAGCGCGCGTCTGGCCACATCAGCCAGGTTTTGCGCTAACTTTGTATCTTTGAGAATAGTGCAGTCAGCATCGGTAACCGGATGCCCTAAAGATTTTAGTGATATCGCCGTTACATGGTCATAACAATAAAAATCAGAATGTCAATTCAACCAAAGGAGGAACGTTATGAAATTTAAAAAATACTTTGCACAGTTGCGTAGCTGGGGGCAAGAAGTATTCTTAATGTACCAGCAGCATTAGTAGCACCCGAAACGAGAGGCAGCGCATTTTTATACGGTAATGTGTGTTGATCGCCGTTCACACTACCCAAAATTCCGTTTACATGCGATCTTCCTTCAGGCAGTGCCTTAATCATGGCCAGCCACTTTACGTTTTACTCTTGGCTCAACCTGTTATTTAGTCAATCGCCTGCACGGAGTTGGATTCTTTAAATATCAGGACACTAAATCAATGAAATATTTGAACGTAAATGTAACTAATGTTTTTTATTTGAATAAATATGATACTTATTGTAATAACAATGATACTATTTGATTATCGAATTTTATAAAATGTACTTTTTTTCCTTGTTCAATCACACCAAAGATTCGGCCATGACTCATTACAAGCAGGTTCCGAAGACGTTTTGTACAACACGCGAGGCAGCAGAACTTCTGTCCGTATCGTTGCGCACGGCACAAAAGTGGACAGAATCTGGTCTGCTCAAAGCTTGGAAAACAAACGGCGGTCATCGCCGTATTACGCGCCAATCTATTGAACACCTAATCAATAATCCCTCTGCGCGCGAATATTCCACAGAAGACTTTTCGACGAAAATTACGGACGTTTCTGTAGAGGCCGCTCCGCTAAAAAATTTTAATATCCTGGTAGTCGAAGATGACCCGACCTTACTTCTACTCTACGAGTTCAAGCTTAGCAGCTGGCAAATGAAAGCCAAAATTCGGACTGCTAGCAACGGTTATGAGGCGCTTATCGACATTGGTCACGAGAAGCCGGATATCCTGATTACTGACCTGCAGATGCCTGGCATGGATGGTTTTTTCATGCTGAATACCATCTGCAGCACGCCTGATCTGGCAGATATGGCCGTTATTGTCGTGAGCGGCCTCGACCAGAAAGAAATCGCCCGTCGCGGCAAGCTACCCGATGGCATTCCCATTTTGTCTAAACCTATTCCATTCGACAGATTGCGTGACATCGTCGAGCAGGTAGCAGTTAAGCGCCAAGAGGCCAGGAGCAAGGGTAAAAATAGTCAAACTAAAGATACACAACAGTTAGCTGCTGCCGTAGTGCTTAAATAATTAACAGACATAATCAAGGAACGTTTATGAGCAATCACCCTAAAATTCTTTTAGTTGAAGATGACGATTTTTCAGTCGTTTTTGTAATGGAAGTTCTTGCATCGGAATATGAGGTGCTGCATGTTGAAACTGGACAAGCAGCCTTGGATTCCATTAAAAATGATCTTCCGGATTTGGTGCTGCTCGATGTCAATATGCCAGGGATGACGGGCTACGAAGTCTGTCGGGCTCTGCGTGACGATGACGATATAGGCGCCTTGCCAGTCATTTTTCTTTCAGGCTTGGCCAGCGATGAGGAACGTTTGGCCGGATATGAAGCAGGCGGCGATGATTACCTGACCAAGCCCGCATCGGCCGATGAGTTGCGTTCCAAAATCAAACTCCAGTTAGCAATTCAAGCTGAACGTAGTCGCCTTAAGGCAGATCTTTCCAGCGCCTTCTCCACGGCCATGACGGCGATGTCCAGCACTGCAGAAATTGGCGTTGCACTCCAGTTTTTGCGGACAAGCTTTACCTGTTCCACTTACGCTGTTCTGTGCCACGAAGTGCTGAACACACTCAGTTCTTATGGTTTGGAGGCGAGCGTGCAGATTCGTGGTCAGCAGGGGGGGATGTCTATTGGTGCCAATGGCCCCTGTTCGCCGCTGGAGGAGTCTGTACTCACCAATATGTCCAAGAATGGCCGCCTGTTTGAATTCGCATCGCGTACCTCCTGTAGCTATGATCATGTCACTATCATCGTTAAAAGTGTAGCTCGCGATAACCCTGAAAGTCATGGGCGCATGAAAGATAACCTTGCCATGGTGGCCGAAGGAGCAGATGCGCGCATCGTTGCGTTGGACAGCGGTGCAGCCTTGGCCAAACAGCACGCAGCGCTCACACAACTAACTGCGAGTACCAGCAAGGCGCTACAGAGTATTGAGCGGCGCCATCGTGAGCAGGGAATAAAAAACAACCAAATATTTCAGGAGCTGCAGGAGCGTTTCGATTCTTCGATGCTGTCCATAGGCATCACCGAATCACAGGAAGAGGAGCTGGCACAATTGCTCCTGAGCGCAGCTGGCAAAGCAAGAGCGCTGTTCAATGAAGGCTTGGAGACTAGCGCACACATGGGCGACATTCTCAGGCAGCTTGAGAATGTAGGCAATCTTACCAGCACGAAATGTACTACCTGACGGACGATATTCTTTAAGTTGGGGCAGCGATGAAACAGGTTTTTAACATTGAAGATTGAAGCATAAAAAAGGGTACGTTTATGGCCAAAATAATTCTTGCTGTTGATGATTCTGCGTCCATCCGTCAGATGGTTTCCTTTACGCTCAAGAGCTCCGGCTATGAGGTAGTCGAAGGCGTTGATGGTATGGATGGACTGGAAAAGGCAAAAGGAAGGACATTTAATCTGATCCTGACAGATCAGAACATGCCGCGCATGGATGGACTGACGCTGGTGAAATCGCTGCGTGCCCTGCCGCAATATGCCACCACCCCGGTTCTGATGCTGACCACTGAATCATCGGCTGAGATGAAAGCCCAGGGCAAAGAGGCCGGTGCCACTGGTTGGCTGGTAAAACCATTTGACCCGATGAAGCTGCTTGAGCTGGTTAAAAAGGTGATTGGCTAATTAAGGCCGGATTTTTAACTTATATGCTTCCAATTTCCAGTTTAATCCTACTAATGGAGGTGCCATGTCCTTCGACATGACCCAGTTCTATCAAGTGTTCTTTGAGGAAACTCAAGAGCACCTGACAAATATGGAGGCACTTCTGCTCGAACTGGATATTGCCGATCCGGATACTGAGCAGCTTAATGCGATTTTTCGCGCTGCTCACTCAATAAAGGGGTCTGGCGGTACCTTTGGGTTTACTGACCTGGCGCAAGTCACTCATATTCTTGAGAATCTTCTCGATCGCATCCGAAAAGGCGAGTTAACGTTGAAGATCGAAATGATTGATGCCTTTCTCGCTGCGGGTGATGTGCTGAAAATGTTGCTGGCATGTCATCGCGGCAACGGTGTCGCTAACATGGAAGAGGTAGAGGCGATCTGTGCGCGACTCAAGCAGTTGACCAATGACGAGTCCAAGCCCGAACCGGAAAGTACCATTGCAGCTGACAACACAGCTCACACCCCGACGACTACACCTGCTTCAGTCCCCGCCGCGCTTCCTGCCGGTACTTGGGAGGTAAGCTTTGACCTCGACCAGAATTCTTCAGATGCCTTGGTGACAATAGAAAATCTGTTGATCGAGATGGCGCAGAACTGCTCAGCCGAGTTACTTGAGTGTTTGAGCGAACAGGGGGGCGCCGACAAATCCACCTGCCGCATTTCGTTGGGCGAGGATGTTGATGTTGATTGGGTGCGCGGCTTGCTTGAGTTCGTTGCGCGCAGTGACAGTATCAGGTTTAAATGTATCGGCGATGACAGCGATAAAGTTGACGATGGTGCATATGGATTATTCAGTGATGATGATGCCGTCAGTAAAGCGGATACCGCCGCTGCTGCCGACGATAGTGATGGCTACGGACTTTTTGATGATTTCGTCATGCCCAATGAGGCACCTGGAGGCAAACCCCCCGCTGTGACTGCTGGCAGCGAAGGGGATGGCTACGGTTTTTTTGTAGACATCCCCGCACCCGATTCTGAGCCAGAGCTGACAGCCACTGTCAAGGCAGCCATGCCAAAGTCCGCCAGCGCGACTGATGCAACGGTGGCCAATCCTGATTCTGAAGATCGACGCAAGGCACCTCGCGCAGGCAGTGCAAGCACCGATACCTCGATCCGCGTTGGCATAGATAAAGTTGATCAACTCATCAACCTGGTCGGCGAACTGGTGATTACCCAAGCCATGCTGACTCAGTCCGCGCAGGGTGTGGATGCGATACTGTTTGAGCGCTTGTTCAGTGGTCTCGGCCAATTGGAGCGCAACACCCGAGACCTGCAAGAGTCGGTCATGTCCATACGCATGATGCCGATGTCTGTTGTTTTCTCACGCTTCCCGCGCGTGATCCGCGACCTGTCACAAAAGCTCGGAAAGAAAGTTGAGCTAAAAACAATGGGCGAGAGCACAGAGCTTGATAAGGGGCTGATCGAACGGATCACTGATCCGCTCACCCACCTGATCCGGAATAGCCTCGACCACGGCATCGAAATGCCCGAGGATCGTATTGCCAAGGGCAAGCAGCCTACCGGCACGATTACCCTCAAGGCCTATCAGCAAAGTGGCAATATCGTGATCGAGGTCGGTGACGATGGTGCTGGCTTGAACCGTTCAAAAATTCTCGCGAAGGCTCAGGAGCGAGGCCTGCCGGTGCATGACCAGATGACCGACGCTGAAGTCTGGATGTTGATTTTCGAGGCTGGATTCTCCACCGCCGACCAGATCACCGAGGTCTCCGGCCGTGGCGTGGGCATGGACGTTGTCAAGCGCAACATTACTGGAATGGGCGGTCGTGTCGAGATCGAATCCGTTATGGGTGTCGGCACGCGCATGACCGTGCGCTTGCCGCTTACCCTTGCCATCCTTGATGGTATGTCGGTTGCGGTGGGTCAGGAAACCTACATTATTCCGCTGGGCTATGTTATCGAATCACTACAGGCCAGCCGCGACATGATCAAGAGCATGTCGGGCATTGAGCGAATGATTCAGGTGCGCGGCGAGTATCTGCCGGTAATTGCGCTCTATGAACTATTCAGTATCCCCGGTTCATTAACGCATCTGGACGAAGGAATCATGGTGATCCTTGAGTCAGACGGTTACAAGGTCGCCCTGTTTATAGATGCGCTGGTTGGGCAGCATCAGGTAGTGATCAAGAGTCTGGAAGCGAACTATCGGAAAGTCGCAGGCATAGGCGGTGCCACCATTATGGGGGATGGTCATGTCGCGCTGATTCTTGACGTTTCCTCGCTCGTCCGGATGGCGCGCGCCACGGCATCCGATACCAAACACATCGTGCAGGCTGCATAGTCGCGCACCCTGATTTTAAAAACCTTACATTCGAGGAGAGCCGCATGGTTCAAGATCAACTGGGCAATAGCAAGAAAGGCGGGGACGGAGAAGAGGGAGGAAGGACGCAGGAGTACCTGACTTTCACGCTCGGCGCTGAGGAATACGCTATGGACATTCTCAAGGTCCAGGAAATACGGTGCTATGAAAAGCCTACCACGATCGCCAACGCGCCCGAATATATGAAGGGCGTGATCAATCTGCGCGGACACATCGTGCCCATTATTGATTTGCGCATCAAGTTTAATGTCGGCAAGGCCGAGTACACCGTGTTCACGGTGGTCATCATCCTCAATCTGGGTACGCGCGTGGTCGGCATTGTGGTCGACAGCGTATCCGACGTAACCATGCTGCGGCCTGACCAGATTAGTCCATCGCCAGAATTTGACGCTACGGTGAATACTAAATACATCAAAGGGTTGGGCTCACTCGATGAACGCATGCTGATCATCGTGGATATTGAACGCCTGATGTTATCGGGCGAGATGGCACTGGTGGACGCTGCCACGCATGACTGATATTCAGTCGGCAACATGAAGGCGTAGCGCAAGAAGTTCAATCAGATGAATGGCGCTGATATTGCAGCGTTTGATAGTAATTACAACGATTAATTAGAGTGGAGATTTGACATGAGAAGCAACCTGCCTGTAACCCAGAACGAAATTCAGCTGACTGACTTGACCATGATCGTCTCAAAAACGAACCTCAAGGGCCAGATTACCTACGTCAACAAGGATTTTCTCGATATATCGGGCTTCACTGAGGCCGAGCTGATAAACGAGCCCCATAACATTGTGCGACATCCCGATATGCCGGTGGAGGCATTTGCCGACTTATGGGCTACCCTCAAGGCTGGTCGGCCGTGGGTTGGGATAGTCAAGAATCGCTGCAAGAATGGCGATTATTACTGGGTTCACGCGCATGCCACTCCGATTCTTGAGAATGATCAGGTCACAGGCTATATGTCGGTGCGCACCATGGCGAGCCGAGAGCAGATCGCTGCATCCGAGGCCGCCTACCGCTTGTTCCGCGAGAAGCGGGCTGGAAAAATGCGAGTCCAGTATGGACAGGCGCGTAAGGGTGGGCAGTGGATGATGAAACTTGCAGACCTGGGCATCAGTACCAAGATCGGCACTGTGATGGCTGCACTTGTGGCTATTCTGCTTACCGTAGGCGTGGCCGGGCTGTGTGGTGTCGGGAAAGCCAATGTCGACATGAAGGCGGTGCAGGATCGCGTGATTCCGTTGGGGCAAATAAATAACATCACCAACCTGCTCGATCGCAATCGCATCCTGATCATGGATGAGCTTCTTAATCCATCGCCTGAGAACATCAGAAAGAGCAGCGCCGAGCTGGAAAAAAATATCGACAAGGTGAGTGATCTCTGGAAGGGCTATCAAGAGGCCAGTCTCACGCCGGAAGAAAAAATTCTGGCTGATAATTTTACCAACCTGCACACTGCATATATCAAGAACGCAATTCAGGCTACGCAACAACTGATTGCAGCAGGAGAACTTGATGATGCACGCGCCTCCTACAAGAACAAAATCAACACGTTGAACTCCGGGGTACGCGAGGCTGCCTCCAAGCTCGCCCAAATCAAGTCATCTGTATCAAAAGTAGAGTTTGACAAGAGTGATGCGCGCTACAAATGGATTCTTGCGATAAACGGCCTGCTCATGCTTGCAGGCGCACTGCTGGCAGCCATAGCTGGGGCTTTCCTGATTCGTACGGTGCGTGCGCCGATTGTCGCAGTGACCCGCATAATAACGCAAGCCACTCAGGGTATGCATCTGGACCCTATTGATATCAGCAGGAATGACGAGCTCGGGCAGATGCTGCAGGTGCTTGAATCCTGGATGACTCGTCTGGGCTTTGAAACTGCTGATAATAAGCGTCATGCAGACGAAAATCTGCGTATCAAAATTGCGCTGGACAACGTTTCAACCGGTGTCATGATCACTAATGCCGCGCGAGAAATCATCTATGCGAACGGCTCTGTCTCACGCATTCTCAAGGGGGCAGAGCTCGAGATTCGCAAATTACTGCCCAACTTTAACGCCGACAAGCTTATCGGTGTGAACATCGACAGCTTCCATAAAAATCCGAAACATCAGGCTGATATGCTTGCAGGCCTGACAAAATCCTACACCGCTCAACTTACCATCGGCAGTCTCCGTATGCAGGTTATTGCCAGCCCGGTTATCAACGAGCGCAACGAACGCCTTGGTTCAGTCGCCGAGTGGTTGGATCGTACCGAAGAGTACAAAATCGAAGACGACAAAAAGCGCGTGGCCGATGAAATGGCACGGATCAAAATTGCGCTGGATAACGTTTCGACCGGTGTCATGATCGCCAACGCCGAGAGGGAGATCATCTATGTAAACGGCTCTGTCACGCGAATTCTCAAAGAAGCAGAGCCCGAGATCCGCAAATTGCTGCCAAGCTTTAACGCCGACAAGCTTATCGGTGTGAACATCGACAGTTTCCATAAAAACCCGAAACATCAGGCCGATATGCTGGCCACGCTGAATACAACTTACTCTGCCCGCCTTAATATTGGCACTCGGCATATGGTTGTCACGGCCAATCCGGTGATTAACGACCAGAACGAGCGTCTGGGTTCGGTAGCTGAATGGCAGGATCGTACTTCTGAAGTACGTGTCGAAGAAGAAGTCGCCAGTATTGTCCAAGGTGCGTTAATGGGTGACTTCGACAAGCGCGTGGGCTTGGAAGGGAAAGAGGGCTTCTTCAAGGCGCTGGCCGAAGGCCTCAACAGCTTGGCGGAAACCACGTCGAACGGCCTCAATGACGTTGCCCGCGTGCTGCAAGCGGTTGCCCAGGGCGATCTTACAGAAAACATCAATGCTGACTATTCCGGTATCTTCGGCCAACTCAAGGACGATACCAATGCAACCGTGGAGCGTCTGCGTGAAGTTATCGGTCGCATCAAGGAAGCCAGCGAGGCAATAAACATTGCCGCCAGGGAAATTTCTGCTGGCAACAGTGATCTTTCCAGCCGCACAGAAGAGCAGGCCAGCAGCCTGGAAGAAACGTCGAGTTCGATGGAAGAGCTCAACTCCACAGTTAAGCAAAATGCCGAAAATGCAAATCAGGCCAACCAGTTGGCCCACACCAGTAACGACGTCGCAGTCAAGAGTGGGCAGATGGTGCAGCAAATCGTCAGCACAATGACAGGCATTTCAGAGAGCTCGAAGAAGATTGCCGACATTATTGGCGTGATTGATTCGATTGCCTTCCAGACCAACATACTGGCCCTTAACGCTGCAGTTGAAGCAGCCCGTGCCGGAGAGCAGGGTCGCGGCTTTGCCGTGGTAGCCACAGAGGTGCGCAACCTTGCCCATCGTTCAGCCACAGCGGCGAAAGAGATCAAGGATCTGATTGTCGAGTCGGGCGGCAAAGTTGACGCAGGAACCAAGTTGGTTGATCAGGCGGGTCAGTCGATGGCCGAAGTGGTGTCCAGTTTCCAACAGGTCACAGTCCTGGTGACAGACATAGCGAACGCCAGCCGCGAGCAATCCAGCGGCATCGAGCAAGTAACACAGGCGGTCGGACAGATGGACGAAGTAACCCAGCAAAATGCCGCGCTGGTCGAACAATCGGCCGCTGCTGCCGAGAGCCTGGAAGAGCAGGCACATGATTTGGTGCAGGCGGTTGCCATGTTCAAGCTTGCGGAGGACGGGGGCGACAGTCGCCGCAGTCTGCCTGCCATGCGGACCCTGCCGGCGAAAAAGCTTGCCGCTCCTCAGGCACGAACAGGCGCGCGACCACCAGCGGCCAGCTCCAGCTCAAAGAGGCTTCCCGCCAAGCATTTGGGCGGAGATTCTGATGAGGAGTGGAATGAGTTCTAATTGTGCCCGACCATAATGGCCCACAATAAATTGGCACGGGTGATGCGGTGTTGGAAATTTCCGATGCCGCATTACCTTTTCATTTACGCCAGAAGTACTCGATGTATTTCATGCATGTTTAATTTTGAAGCCTTCTAATATGAATCACTCACCGAGCCGCGATAACAAGGGAAACACTGAGAACCTTGTTAAAAGTCGCGAATTTGATTTCACCGCAGCAGACTTTGAAAAAGTCCGCACGTTGATTTATGACAGGGCTGGAATTTCACTCGCGCCGGTCAAGCAGGACATGGTCTATAGCCGTCTGGCACGACGACTGCGCGCCTTGAATATAAGCTCTTTTGACGCGTATCTAAGGCACTTGCAGGATGGCGACGAAGACGAATGGGAAATATTTGTCAATTCACTTACAACCAACCTGACGGCATTTTTCCGCGAAGCTCACCATTTTGAAATTTTAGCGAATCAATTAAAGAAACTACGCCACAAGCCCGCACGGATTTGGTGCTCGGCGGCATCGACCGGAGAGGAACCCTATTCGCTAGCCATTACAGCCTGCGAAGCCTTTGACAGCTACACGCCACCGGTCGAAATAATCGCCAGCGATATTGATACCAATGTCCTCGCTACGGCTGCCAGGGGGGTCTATTCCATGGATCGGGTGGAAAATTTGGGAGAAGATCGGTTGCGACGATTTTTTCTCAAAGGCGCCGGCAAGCAGGCAGGTTTTGTTCGCGTGCGCCCCGAGCTGCAAAAGCTGTTGAGATTTACCCAAATCAATCTGCTGCAGAAGCTATCAGTTCAGGGGCCATTCGATGCTCTGTTTTGCCGCAACGTCATGATCTATTTCGACAAGCCAACGCAGTACATGATTCTGGAAAAATTTGCTCCGTTATTGCGTGAGGATGGCCTGATGTATGCGGGTCACTCGGAAAGCTTCCTGCATGCCATCGATCTGTTTCGTTCTATAGGACGCACCGTCTATGAACGCTCCGATGTAAAGAAATCAACCCAGCCAAAACTGTAACCGTTGAATACGAGTAGATGCGGCGATGACCAATAATCCATTAATTTCAGAGCATTTTGCAAATAATCTCTATTTCGATCGAACCTTCAGTTTGGAGGCCGCGAAAGTGCTGCCCGGTGAATATTTTGTAGCCACGACCAATGTGGTGCTAGTCACGGTACTCGGTTCCTGTGTGTCAGCGTGCATTCGTGATCGTGCAAATGGCATTGGCGGGATGAATCATTTCATGCTGGCGGATTCAGGGCGAGATGACGATCTATTTTCCGCGTCGGCACGGTATGGCACCTACGCGATGGAAATCCTTATCAACCACCTGCTAAAACTGGGTGCTAAACGCCAGAATCTTGAAGCCAAGCTTTTTGGTGGTGGCCGCGTCATGGCAAGCCTTTCAAGTTCCATGGTAGGGGATCGGAATGTTCATTTTGCCCGTAACTACCTTAAGACAGAAGGTATTGCCCTGGTCTCGTCGGATTTGCTGGATATACACCCGCGCAAGGTCTATTTTTTTCCGGCGACAGGGCGCGTGCTGGTGAAAAAATTGGTGCGCGTACATAACGATACGTTGGAACGCCGCGAAAGGGCGTACGCAACTCGTTTGATCGAAGAACCGGCATCGGGCGAAATAGAATTGTTTTGAATCTGGATTGTCTATCAGGGCAGCGCATCATTGATGAATTAAGGAAAGCTTGTAATGGATATCGTTGGAGGTTTCATTGAATTTATTGGATGGGTGCTTCCAATGGGTAATCCAGTATCGCAAATCGTAAATAACGAAACATAATGTTTTGGATTTACCCGCAGCATGGCAGTTGAGATGCGGTAATTACCCTCGCCCTAACCCGCCCCCGCAAGCGGGGGAGGGGACGATCACCCTCTCTCCCGCTTGCGGGAGAGAGTTGGAGAGAGGGTTGGGGTAACTGAGCATCACGCCATGCAACGTAAGCAAAGTCGAAGGGTCGGTCCGAACGGATTATTTGTAATTGTTTTAACTGAAAGTCTACTAGTTGAAGAAGGGTGTGACTGTGCCGATCAAAGTACTTGTAGTGGATGACTCTGCCCTGATGAGAGCGCTGCTGACCGAAATCATTAATGGCGCAACGGATTTGCAGGTGGTGGGTTCGGCGCCTGATCCGATAGCTGCCCGCGAGATGATCAAGGCTCTTAACCCGGACGTGCTGACGCTGGACGTCGAGATGCCGAAAATGAATGGGCTGGAGTTCCTTGATCGTCTTATGCGCTTGCGGCCCATGCCTGTCATCATGATTTCGTCGCTGACCGAGCGGGGTTCCGAAGTGACATTGCAAGCGCTCGCGCTGGGTGCTGTTGATTTTGTGGCGAAGCCTGCCGCTGAAAATGCATCTGCCCTACAGAATTATGCAGAGGAGATATGCGAAAAAATTCGCGCAGCCAGTGGTGCCCGATTGAAAGTGGCTTCCTCCCGTACTGTAGTCGCCAAACCGGTACATCTTTCTACCGACAAATCCAGTTACCACTGGTCGACGCGCTTGTTGAATGAAAAAGTGATTGCCATCGGCGCATCTACTGGTGGCACCGAAGCCATAAAAGCAGTGCTTCGTGAGCTGCCGGAAAGCATGCCTCCCATCGTAATGGTGCAGCACATGCCGGAGACATTTACCCCGTCTTTTGCCCGGAGCCTTGACAGTTTGTCACAACTGAAAGTGATTGAGGCACAGGGTGGCGAGCGCTTGCAGCCCGGGATGGCCTACCTTGCGCCAGGGCATTCGCACATGGCCATCCGCAAGAGCGCAGGCGGTTTTGTGATCGACCTGAATCAGTCGGAGCCTGTTAATCGACATCGTCCGGCGGTGGATGTGCTTTTCGATTCGGTGGCCGAGCATGTTCGCGGCAATGCCATCGGTATTATTTTGACCGGAATGGGCCGTGATGGCGCACGCGGAATGCTCGCGATGCGTGAGGCTGGCGCGTGGAATATCGGCCAGGATCAGGCGTCATGCGTGGTGTATGGGATGCCGCGCGAGGCCGCACAAGTAGGCGCACTCGATGAAGTGGTCAGCCTCCAGGCAGTTCCGGTACGTTTGCTGGCCAAGCTTAAACAACTGGATCGGTAGATGCCCCGGTTGAGTGCTACGCCACTTATTAATTTGTTATTGAATTTTTACAAAACATGAAAATTAGAACCCTCTTGATTACTATTATCGCCTGCATGGCAACCATTATGCTGGGCGTTGGAGCGTCAGCCCTGCTCGGAATGAGCAGGATGGAAGCTAGTCTTAAAACTGTTTATGAAGATCGCATCGTCGCGCTCAATCAGTTGAGGGATATTGAAGTATTGACGTTGGAAAGCCGTCTCACCATAGCGCGTGCCCTGGCATCGCCAACGACCGATATGATTAGTGCGTCTGGCGCAGAGATAGAAAAAAACATCGCACAAATCGACAGGCTATGGGGAGCCTACATTGAGACCTTTCTCACGCCTGAGGAAACAAGTCTGGCGGCTCAATTTGCCAATGATCGTAAGAAATTAATTGACCAGGGTTTTGTTCCTGCAATGGCCGCTCTCCGGGCAAATGATTTTGAGAAATCACGTCAAATCGTCACGGAAATAATCCGCCCAATGATTAAATTTGCCCGTGAGGACATAAATGCTCTTGGCGCTCTGCAACTGTCTGTAACGAAAAATGAGTATGAACTCGCACGGAGTTTTCATTTTAAATTTAAGTACATTGCCTTAGCTGTATCAATCATTGGATTGGCGTTTGTTATGTGGCTAGGGTTGCTGCTTATTCGCGATATTTCCATGCCTATAGAAAGAGTATTGCGCTTTACCCAGGCCGTTCTTTCAGGAGATTTTTCACAGAAAATCGATATTTCGTCAAATGATGAAATTGGCAAGCTTACAAAAGCCTTAATGACAATTCATGATCACTTGGTGAAGGCCTTAGACGAGGCTAATGAAAGCCAAATGCGTATCCAAACAATTTTGGATAATGTGGATGAAGCTATGATTGTATTCGGCAATGGTTGCCGGATTGAAATTTTTAGTCCGGCCGCGGAACAAATTTTTGGTTACACCGAAGAAGAGATGATTGGTCAAAATGTCAATGTGCTATTGCTTGGGAAAAATGAGTGTCGGCTAACTGACGCCCCTGAGCAGCATCTTGAGCTGACCAGTCATTCTGATTTTGTCGAGTGCCATGAATATGTGGGTGTACGTAAGGACTGCTCTCGATTTCCGATGGAAATCAAGACACGCCAGTTTCATTGCGGGCTGGATTCTTTGGTTCTTCTTTTGGCAAAGAATTTGACGAACGATAAGCAATCAGTCGTCATGCAGGTTCTGCTTTTGGAGAAGGAAGCACTGCTGAAAGAGGTGCATCACCGGGTGAAGAATAACCTGCAAATTATTGCCAGCATGCTGAAGCTTGAGAGCAGGAATAGCAGGCATGACCTCACCCAGGGAGTGCTCGATAATATGCATGGCCGCATCCGCTCTATGGCGCTGTTGCATGAGTCGCTCTATCGCACCGGTATTTTTGCAAACGTGGATCTGGGCGCTTACCTCAAGCAACTCTCGACCCAGATATTTCGTACGCTGGTCATCCAAGCCGACTTCATCAAGCTTCACCTTGGTCTGACCTCCGTCCAGATTGGAATGGATCAGGCTCTACCCTGTGGCCTGTTAGTCAATGAACTGATCTCAAACAGCATTAAACATGGCTTCCCTGATGGACGTACCGGTGAGATTCGGATCGAACTGCACCCAATGGACGACGGCCCGCAGTGGCAATTGCGCGTGAGCGATACCGGCGTGGGTTTGACGGATGATTTTGCGTCTAAGCAAAGTCTCTCGAAATCTCACTCGATCGGCTTGCAACTGATGTCTGATCTGGCGAAGCAGATTGGCGGTTGTTTGGAAATTGAACCGGGGGCAGTTACATCGTTTGCTGTCAAATTTGTGCCAACAAGAGGATAGCTATAATGACGACACCTATCGTTAAGCCAAGGATACTCGTCGTGGAAGACGAGTACATCGTTGCCCGCGATATCCAACAGCAACTTGAAGACCTGGGCTACGACCCGGTAGGGCACACCGCTCTGGGTGAACAAGCCATCATCCTGGCCGGGGAGCTTAAGCCGGATCTGGTATT
>CAMCFJ010000030.1 GCA_945874105.1 Candidatus Nitrotoga sp. CP45
CCAGGAGGTGTTGCAGGTCGGCAAGCAAGATGTGCACGTGATTGATGTGCAACCCGTAGGCAGCTACGCCATCAAACTGACTTTCGATGATGGCCACAATACCGGTCTTTATTCCTGGGATTATTTGAATGAGCTGGGGAAATATCAGGATGCGTTGTGGCATGAATATTTATGTAAATTGGCAGAAGCGGGAGAGAGCCGTGTTCCACATCATCCCGGAGATTTACTCGATAAATCCGAGGAAATAAAATGAACAAAACAACTCATTTCGGTTTCACGACTGTTGCGGAAACAGAAAAAAGCGAGCGCGTAGCCAAGGTGTTCACATCCGTCGCCAGCAAATATGATGTTATGAACGACCTCATGTCAGTTGGCTTGCACCGGCTATGGAAGCGCTTCGCCATCCAGATCAGCGGTGTGCGAGTAGGGGAGCGAGTGCTGGATGTGGCGGGTGGATCAGGCGACCTCTCACGCCAGTTTGCCAAGCGTGTCGGCAACAGCGGCCAGGTTTGGCTCACCGACATTAACAACGCTATGTTGCGCGTCGGCCGCGATCGCTTGATTGATGATGGTCTAAACATACCCGTTGCACAGTGTGATGCCGAGAATTTGCCATTTCCGTCTAATTATTTCAACTGTGTCAGCATTGCTTTCGGCCTGCGCAATGTGACTCACAAGGACGCTGCGCTACGTGAAATGCAGCGTGTGCTTAAACCCGGTGGCCGCTTGCTGGTGCTGGAGTTTTCCAAGGTGTGGAAACCGCTGGAGCCTTTGTATGATGCGTACTCGTTCAAACTGCTGCCAAAATTGGGCGAGCTAATCGCCAAGGATGCCGACAGTTATCGCTACCTGGCGGAATCTATCCGCATGCACCCTTCACAGGAGGAGCTTAAGCACATGATGGAAGAAGTTGGACTCTCCCGTGTTGAATATTTCAACCTTAATGCTGGAATTGTTGCTCTGCACAGGGGTTATAAAATTTAACCGGATGCTTCACATACTTCTGCAGCGCACTCCAAATACTCTCACTATTCAACCTGTCTCAGGCAAGCTGAGGTTCGGATTTAATATTCAAATATTTTAAGGACATAGCCAAGCTGGTTCGCAAAAGGAACCTTTACCTTTTGCAGGGTACTAAGAATGTAGTGTTATACTTTATTCGCTTTTTTGTTGTTAACTATTAAATGAGGTGGCCCCATGAAACGTTTTCTATTGTTGTTAACTCTTACCCTGGCTAGTTTCTCCATGCTAACCGTAACCGCTGAGGCTAAGCGCATGGGCGGGGGTGGCAGCATTGGTCAGCAACGCACCATGAGTCCACAAGCAGCCAAGGCACCCGCTGCCGCGCCGGCTCCGGCGGCGCCTGCGCCTGCGGCAGGTAATAAATGGCTTGGCCCCTTGGCAGGCTTGGCAATAGGTGCAGGCTTGGGCGCAATGTTCGCCGGTGGTATGGGCGGTTTAGGTGGCGCAATGGGCGGCATTCTGATGGCGCTTGCGGCCGCAGGTTTGGTGATGTTCCTGATTTCCCGGTTTCGCAAATCGCAGGCGCAGCAACCCTCCATGCAGTATGCAGGTAGTGGCACGTCATCCTACCAGCCAGAATCCGCGCAGCAGCCATTTGCCGGCGGTAGCGCTGCGACCAATGCACCTTTAGCCAATGGCAGCAGTAACATTCCGGCAGATTTCCCGGCTGAAGCTTTCCTGCGTAGCGCCAAGACTTCATTTATACGTCTGCAGGCCGCAAATGACCGTAAGGATCTCAATGACATTCGTGAATACACTACGCCGGAAATGTTCGCTGAAATTTCCTTGCAGTTGCAGGAACGCGGCGATGCACCGCAAAAAACAGATGTGCTGACAATCAACACTCAGATTGTCGAAGTAGTCAATGAAGGTGACCATGCCATTGCCAGTGTCCGCATGAGCGGCCAATTGAGCGAGAATAATGGCACGCCGGAGAGCTTCGATGAAATTTGGCATGTACAGAAAAACCTGCGCGATGAAAAGGCAGTCTGGTTACTATCCGGGATCCAGCAAGTAGCGTAAACATGCCGTTTCAGCCGACCGCTTCAGCCCTTAATCACTTGCTTGCTCAAAGTGGCTGGGCGTTGCAGCGGTTGGTAATCCATGCAGGCAAAACGGCGCGCTTTACTATCGCGCCGTTTACTTTTGCCTACACTATTCAAAACGATGGCACGCTCTGCGCCGCCGCAGCCGATGCAAGTGCCGATGCAAGCTGCACCATTCCGCCTTCATTGCTGCCGCGTCTGGCAGTGCATGATGAAACGGCTTTTGCGCAAATTGAAAGTTGTGGTGACACCGCGCTACTCGCCGAAATTTTTTATCTCAGTCGTCATTTGCACTGGGATGCAGCGGAAGACTTAAGCCGGGTGACTGGCGATGTCGCTGCCGAACGTATCGTGCAATATGCCAAGGCCGGTCAGCAATATATACAGGATGCTGCGCTCAACCTGTCGCAAGCGCTGACGGAATACTGGACCGAAGAATCCCCGCTGCTGGCCAAATCCACTCATATTGCGGATTTTGTGCAACAGATAGACAAGCTGCGCGACGATGTAGCGCGACTGGAGCAACGCATCAATCGATTGTCTAATCCCTGAAAATTCCTGCCGGTCTTTATAATTCGTGAAATTTTCATGCGCCTGTTACGCCTGCTAAAAATAATTTTTGTTGTACTACGATTCGGCTTGGATGAATTTCTGCTTGCGCATTCACGCACGCGCTGGTTGCTGGTACCGATAAACTTGCTGCTATTTGCACGTGACACCTCTGCGCCGCGTGCAGAGAGATTGCGCCATGCATTGGAAAGTCTGGGCCCGATCTTCGTAAAATTCGGGCAAATGCTGTCCACCCGCCGCGACCTGATTCCTGTCGACATCGCTGACGAGCTCGCCAAACTGCAAGACCAGGTGCCGCCCTTTCCTTCTGCACAAGCTGTGGTTTTGCTGGAGGCCGCCTACAATAAAAAACTCAATGAAGTATTTTTCAGCTTCGAGGAAACCCCCGTTGCCAGTGCCTCGGTGGCTCAAGTACATTTTGCCGTGCTGCCGAATGGACGCGAAGTCGCAATAAAAATCCTGCGTCCCGGCATCGCACGCGTTATCGCGCACGACATTGCACTGCTTGATATCTGCGCCAGTTTAATTGAATGCTGGTGGGAAGACGGCAGGCGGCTCAAGCCGCGTAAAGTGGTAGAGGAATTCGAGAAGCATCTGCGCAACGAACTAGACCTGATGCGTGAAGCCTCCAGCGCCAGCCAATTGAAACGCAACTTTGCCGATTCCAAATTGTTGCTGGTTCCGGAAATTTATTGGGATTGGTGTACGAATGAAGTAATGGTGATGGAACGTATGTATGGCCTTCCCGTCAATCGCGCGGAGGCGTTACGTGCGGCCGGCATCGACCTGCCCACGCTGGCGGCCAATGGCGTGGAAATTTTCTACACCCAGGTTTTTCGCGATGGCTTTTTTCATGCTGACATGCACCCCGGCAATGTTCAGGTGGCAGTGGATGGCCGCTACATTGCTCTGGATTTCGGCATCATGGGCACCCTCACGGATTCGGACAAACACTATCTCGCACAGAACTTCATTGCCTTCTTTCGGCGCGACTATAAACGCGTAGCGGAAGTACACATAGAGTCGGGCTGGGCACCTGCGGCTACCCGTGTAGATGAGCTGGAGGCAGCTATTCGATCCGTGTGTGAGCCAATTTTTGACCGGCCCTTGCGCGAAGTTTCTTTCGGACGTGTCTTGCTGCGGCTGTTTCAGACTTCGCGCCAATTCGGCATTGAAGTCCAGCCACAGCTCGTGCTGTTGCAAAAAACCTTGCTTAATATCGAGGGGTTGGGCCTGCAACTCGATCCCGAACTGGATTTGTGGAAGACTGCCAAGCCCTGGCTGGAACGTTGGATGAGTGAGCAAATTGGCTGGCGCGGTTTTCTTAATGCGCTAAAAATTGAGGCACCGCACTACGCCATTCTGTTGCCGCAACTACCGCGTCTGCTGCACCAGACACTGAATGAAAAACCCGGATTGCAAATTGCAGGCGTATTGCGCGAATTAGTGGCCCAACAAAAACAAATAAACCAGCTTGTTACATTAGTCGCTTTAATTTTATTCGGATTTATTATTTTGTATTTTATGCGCGGTTAGGTCATCCGCACTCGCTCAATTGTGTCACGCTTCTTTGTGATATCCCGCCACACGCTCTACTTCATTCCTCGAGCCAAGAATCACCGGCACACGTTGGTGCAAGCCCGTTGGCTCGAGTTCCATGATACGTCCGCGACCCGTGGAGCATACCCCTCCTGCCTGTTCCACGATGAAAGACATGGGATTGGCTTCATAGAGTAAACGCAATTTCCCTGCCTTGCCTACTTCCTTGTTGTCGAACGGATACATAAAGATGCCGCCGCGAATCAGGATGCGGTGCACTTCCGCAACCATCGAAGCGACCCAGCGCATGTTGAAGTTTTTTTCACGTCCTCCTGGCGTTTTACCCTTTACGCATTCATCCACATAACGTTGCACCGGGGCTTCCCAGAAACGCTGGTTGGACATGTTGATGGCGAATTCCTGGGTATCGACCGGAATGGTCATATTCGGATGAGTCAGCATGAACTCCCCAATGTCATTGTCCAGCGTGAAGCCATTTACGCCATGTCCGGTAGTGAGCACCAACATTGTGGAGGGGCCATATAGTGCATAACCAGCGCAGACCTGCTGGGTACCCGGTTGCAGGAAATCCTCTGCAGTCGGGTTTGTCACGCCTTCGGGGCAACGTAGAATCGAGAAAATCGTGCCAACGGAAATATTTACGTCAATGTTGGACGAGCCATCCAGCGGATCAAATGTCAGCAAGTACTTACCTTTTGGATATCGCGCAGGAATGGGATAGATATCATCCATTTCTTCAGATGCCATAGCGGCCAGATGGCCGTTCCATTGGTTTGCTTCGATGAAAATGTCATTGGTGATTACATCCAGTTTCTTCTGCGTTTCACCTTGAATGTTTTCGCTGCCTGCGCTTCCCAGCACACCAGTCAACGCACCTTTGTTGACACTATGGGCAATTTGTTTGCAGGCCATAATGATGTCACTGAGCAACCCAGTGAAGTCTCCGGTTGCGCTCGGTAATTGCCGTTGTTCTTCGATAATGAATTGCACCAGGTTCTTGCTCATGATTTTCCTTGCCTTAATTAATAGAATTTATGAATTTCAGGATTTTACAGGTTTTTACATCCCCTCTCCACGCCTATAAAGTACATGTTGGCAAAATAATCATTAAAGCTCTTTCACAGAAACTGGCAGCGTGCGGTTATCCGCATCTGCTAAAATGTTGAGTCTGTATGTATTTGAAGAACTATTTGATCCGGTGATCAGCGCGGACAACAAGTCTCGTCAAATTCAAGTTTCGGGTTTTGGCCATCGATAGTAGGAAAGATGCACTCACTGCAATATAAATGGGGAAGTCGCCTGCCATGGAAAAATTTCAAATCAGTCGGGAATAGGGCGGCTAAACGGAATTTTATAAGGGCACCTTCCATGCGTTTTCCAAAGATTTTTGTGTTTGTATTGTTTTTGTTTCCTGTTTTGGCGGGTGCAAATCAGGATGCGGATTTTCTCGCCGCGCGCGATGCATTCCGGATGGGTGATGTAGCGAAGCTTGATCGCATGGCCGCGCGATTAAAACATTCCCCGCTAGAACCTTATCTGGCTTATTACCAATTGCGTATGCGACTGGAAACGTCGAGCGCCACTGAGATCCAGGAATTTCTGGCGCGCCCTGATGATACCCCGGTGATTAACCACATGCGTGCAGAATGGTTGAGGCTGCTTGGGAAAAGGCAGCAATGGGAAGAATTCGCGGCGCAATATCCGCGCCTCGTGAGCGGAGAGGTCGATTTGACCTGTTATGCACTGCGATCACGTCAACGTCTGCAAGAAGAACAAGTGCTGCATGAGGCACGCAATTTGTGGCTAGCGAGCAGCACGGAATTGCCGGAAAGCTGTGCTCCATTGTTCGATGCGGCAATCGCCGGCGGTATCATTAATGCAACGGATATATGGCACCGTTTGCGCCTGGCATTGGAGGCAGGTAATCTGACGCTGGCTAAACAGCTGTCGGAGAAGTTGCCCGCCAAGCGCGCCCTTTCTTCCTCCGAACTGAATAGTGCCGCCACCGATCCGGTGCGGTATCTGGCCAAGGCCAAGCTGGATAACGCCCCCGAAGCGCAGCGCACAGTGGCGCTGTTTGCCTTGCAACGCCTGGCCAAGCAATCGCCGCAATTAGCCTATTCACAGTGGGAAAAAAATGCGGCATATTTTACTGCGGATGAGCAACATTATTTTTATGGGTGGTTAGCATACGAAGCGGCACGTAAGCGAGATACGCGCGTGCTGGAGTGGTACAAGGCGGCAGGCGAGGCGCCCCTGACCGGGCCGCAACTGGCATGGCGTGCCCGAGCGGCGTTGCTTACGCAGAACTGGCATGAAGTCTGGGCGAGCATTAATGCCATGACGCCGCAACAACAGCGCGAGGGTGTCTGGCGTTATTGGAAGGCGCGTGCTCTGAAAGCATTGGGAAGTTTGCCGGAAGCGAATGCGCTGTTTGATGAATTGAGCAGCGAACATAATTTTTACGGCCAACTTTCCGCCGAGGAGATCGGAATAGCGCCTGCCGCAACTATGCCTGCCAGCTATCAGCCAAGCACTGCGACAATAAATGCAATGCTGGCACAGCCCGCCATCCAACGTACACTGGTGTTGTACCGCATGGATTTGCGTACTGACGCGGCCAGAGAATGGACATGGGCGGCGCGCAAGCTTGACGACCAACAGCTGTTGGTGGCAGCTGAAGTTGCGCGCCGTAACGGGATGTATGACCTTGCTATCAACACCGCCGATCGTACCGTGCAGATACATGACTTCAGCCTGCGTTATCTCGCGCCTTACCGGGAGGTACTACAGGGTTACATTCGCAAGAATGAACTTGAAGAAGCCTGGGTATATGGCTTAATGCGGCAAGAGAGTCGTTTCGTCTATCAAGCCAAATCGCCGGTAGGCGCGACCGGTCTTATGCAGATCATGCCTGCCACGGCGCGTTGGATAGCGCGACAGCTAGGGATGAAGAGTTATCGCAAAGCACTTGTGAATCAACTTGACACTCATTTCAAGCTTGGCACGTATTACATGAAATCGGTGCTGTCGTCACTCGACAATAGTCCGGTGCTGGCCTCCGCCGCCTACAACGCCGGGCCATCTCGCGCCCGCAAATGGCGTGGGGAAAGCGCATTGGAAGGAGCCATTTACGCCGAAAATATTCCCTTTGATGAAACGCGCAATTACGTAAAAAAAGTGATGAGCAATACTATGTATTACTCCCAGCTTTTCGGCCAGCCGCCGCGTTCTCTCAAGCAACGTTTGGGCGTGATATCGGCAAAGAATGCAGTTAACCAGCAGGCTATTCCTGATGAAAGATAGCGGCCTGAAAATTTACAGTGTTGGCGGCGCAGTGCGCGACGAACTGCTCGGACTGCCAGTGAACGACCACGATTGGGTGGTGGTGGGTAGTACGCCGGAAGACATGGTGGCGCGCGGCTACAAGCCGGTGGGTAAGGATTTTCCGGTGTTCTTGCATCCCCGCAAACACGAGGAATATGCGTTGGCACGCACCGAGCGTAAAACTGCGCCCGGCTATCGGGGTTTTGCCATTCATGCCGCGCCGGACGTAACGCTGGAACAAGACTTGATGCGCCGCGACTTTACCATTAACGCCATTGCACGCGACCAGGACGGCAAGTTGATTGATCCCTATAACGGCATCGCCGACTTGCGCGCCGGGATATTGCGCCACGTCAGTTCGGCGTTCAGCGAAGACCCGGTGCGGATTCTGCGCGCAGCGCGCTTTGTGGCACGTTTCGGTTTCAGCATAGCGCCGGAGACTTTGTCGCTGATGCGCGCAATGGTGGCAAACGGTGAAGTGGATGCGCTGGTGCCGGAACGTGTGTGGCAAGAGCTGGCGCGTGGCCTGATGGAAAAAGTGCCGTCGCGTTTTTTTTTCACGCTACGTGATTGCGGTGCGCTGGTAAAAATCCTGCCGGAAGTAGACGCCTTGTTTGGCGTGCCACAGCCTCCTAAATATCACCCGGAAATTGATTGCGGCATACACACCATGCTAGTGCTGGACGATGCGGCACAGCATGACTACCCGCTGGAAGTGCGTTTTTCTGCGCTCACGCACGATCTAGGAAAGGGGAATACGCCCACGGATATTCTGCCGCGCCACATCGGCCACGAGGTACGTAGTGTCGACTTGTTGCGTGCCATGTGTGTGCGTCTGCGCGTAACCAATGAATGCCGCGACCTCGGCTTGCTGGTGGCACGCTATCACGGCAATGTGCATCGCGCCCCCGAGCTGCGCCCCGATACCATCGTCGCCATATTGCACAGTTGCGACGCGTGGCGCAGGCCGGAACGCTTCGCGCAGCTGTTACAGGCATGCGCTTCAGATGCGCGGGGAAGAACCGGTCATGAACAGGATGCTTATCCGCAGGCAGATTATCTGCTGCGAATGTTACGGGCGGCGCAGACAGTGAATGCAGGGGAGATTGCGCAGCAATGTGAGGATAAAAATGCTATTGCTGACAAGGTGCGTGAGGCACGGATTATGGCAGTGGAGCGGGCAATTGGGAGATAGTAACGTGCTCAGCTTGATTAATCGTACGATATAGCGCACTATCTATCGCATTTAAAATAACTCCCTGAGGAGATAAGCAATGTCGCATCTAACCGCCAATGATCTGAAAACAAAAGGGGTGGCCGCTATCGAGTCCGTCCTGGCCGAGCATTCCGAGGCGATTGTTTCGGTGCGCGGCAAGGAACGCTTCGTGGTGATGGATATTGCGCAATATCACTTTTTGCGCGAGTGCGAGCTGGAGGTGGCGCTGGCTGAAACCCGCGCTGATCTGGCAGCAGGACGGTTTGTGCAGGAGTCGCCAGAGGAGCATGTGGCACGGGTGAAATCCGCCGCATGAGCTACCGCTTGGTTTTTACCGAGCAATATGTAAGGCGCGCAGCACGTTTTCTCAAGCGGCATCCCGATCTGGAAAAGCAATATCTTAAAACCCTGCAACTGCTTGAGTTGAATCCCCACCACCCTTCATTGCGTTTGCATTCCTTGAGTGGAAAGCTGCAAGCCCTGCATTCGGTTTCCATCAATCTTTCTTATCGCATTACGTTGGAGCTGCTGATTCTGGATGAGCAGATTATCCCTGTGAACGTTGGCGACCACGATGCTGTGTATTGAATGACTGCACCCCTTGCGCATCTGGCCATTCTGCATAGGCAGAGAATAGACTTCCAACCCATATATTAAACCGGTCGGAGATATGGACATACTAGCCATTATTAAAGCGGAGTAAGTTTCGCGTATTCCAGCGCCAGCCACTTCGTGCCGGCTGTGCGAAAATTTACCTGTATGCGCATATCTGAACTGCCGCCCTCCGTGTTGACGATGACCCCTTCGCCAAACTTGGCGTGATGCACTGCCTGGCCAATACGCCATGGAGAGTCCTGTGCGCCAGCGCTTTTTTCTCCCCCCAACCCTCTCATGCTTACGGGAATGGACTTGGAAGTGAGAGGGATTGAATATCCGGAAGAGTTAAAGTTATTGCGTGCAGTTATGCGCGGCGTAATCCAGTGCAACAACTCTTCCGGCAGCTCGCGAAAAAAGCTGGACATCAAGTTGTAATTCACCTGCCCATGCAGCATGCGGCTCTGCGCAAAGGAGAGATACAGCCTGCGCCGTGCGCGTGTGATAGCCACATACATCAGGCGGCGTTCTTCATCCACACCGGCGTCCGCCATGCGGCTGTTCTGGTGCGGGAATAAGCCCTCTTCCAGCCCGCTCATGAACACAGTATGAAATTCCAAACCTTTGGATGAGTGTACCGTCATCAGGTGTAGCGCATCCGCGTCAGCTTCTGCCTGACTTTCACCTGATTCAAGCGCGGCATGAGTGAGGAAGGAAGTCAGGCTGTCGTCCTCGTTCTCATGCACAAACAGCGTCGCGGCATTGATCAGCTCATTGAGGTTTTCTAGCCGTTCCTGAGCCTCGCGTTGTTTGACACCCGTTTCGTTTTGATAATGTACCAGCAACCCGCTATGCAGAATTATATGGTCGATGGCTTCCGGCAACGGCAGTTCACGCGTGGCATCGGCCATCATGTCGATTAAATTTACAAACGTCGCCACCTTGCCGCTCGCTTGTTTTGCCACCTGCCACAGGCTGACATTTTGCGCGCGCGCCGCCTCCTGTAATTGTTCGATAGTGCGCGCGCCGATACCGCGCGTAGGAAAATTGATGATGCGCAGCAGCGCGTTATCGTCACCCGAGTTTTGTATCAGGCGCAGATATGCCAGCGCATGCTTGATTTCCTGCCTCTCGAAAAACCTCAGTCCGCCATACACGCGATAGGCCACGCCGGCTGATACCAGTGCGTGTTCGATGACGCGCGACTGAGCATTGGAACGATATAAAACGGCCATCTCGGCCAGATGAACGCCTTCTCGGTTGAGTTGGCGCGCCTCGTCCACGATGAATCTGGCTTCTTCCGCATCGGTGGGCGCCTCGTACACGCGTATTGGCTCACCTTTGTTTTCCGAGGTCCATAAATTCTTGCCTAGACGGCTGCGATTATTTTTGATTAGCGCATTGGCGGCATCAAGGATGTTGCCGTGCGAGCGATAGTTTTGCTCCAGCTTGATCACATTCTGCACATGAAAGTCGCGCGTCAGTTCCTGCATATTGCCGACATTCGCGCCACGAAACGCATAAATGGATTGGTCGTCGTCGCCCACCGCAAACAAGGCATTGTGTTGCCCAGCCAATAATTTGAGCCATTGGTATTGCAAGCGGTTGGTGTCCTGAAATTCATCCACCAAAATGTGGCGAAAGCGCGCCTGATAATGCTCCCGTAATGGTTGGTTGCGCGACAGCAATTCGTAGCAGCGCAATAGCAACTCGGAAAAATCCACTACGCCTTCGCGCTGGCACTGCTCGTCATAAGCAGCAAAAATTTCTACCTTGCGGCGGGTGTAGGGATCAAAGGCTTCCACCTCATGCGCGCGCAGGCCTTGTTCCTTATTGCCGCTGATAAAACTCTGAACCTCGCGCGGTGGATATTTTTCGTCATCCACATTCAGCACTTTCATTAGCCGCTTGATGGAAGCAAGCTGATCGGCGCTATCCAGAATCTGAAAAGTCTGCGGCAACATGGCTTCGCGGTGATGGGCGCGCAACATGCGGTTACACAGCCCATGAAAAGTGCCCATCCATAGCCCGCGTATATTGATCGGTAGCATGGCGGACAAGCGCACGAGCATTTCCTTCGCCGCCTTGTTGGTGAAGGTGACAGCCAGAATGCCGTGCGGGCTGACTTGCCCGGTGCTGATCAGCCAGGCGATACGCGTGGTCAGCACACGTGTTTTGCCGCTGCCCGCACCGGCCAGGATCAGCGCCGATTGCTCCGGCAGGGTGACGGCAGCGCGCTGTTCTGGATTAAGGCCGGAAAGAAAATCCATTAGGGATATCCATAAACAAAACGGGGAACCAGAAACTATTCCTGATTCCCCGCTAACATCAAATTAAAAAAATTACTTATTTCTGTTCTGGAGCATCTCATGCATGATTGGAGCCAGAATCACTTCCATCGCAAAGCTCATTTTGCCACCGGGTACGACAATGGTATTCGAGCGCGACATGAAGGAAGATTGAATCATGTCAAGAAGGTATGAAAAATCCACGCCCTTGGGATCACGGAAACGAATCACTACAAAACTTTCGTCCGGTGTAGGGATGTCACGTGCAATGAAAGGGTTGGAAGTATCCACCGTAGACACGCGCTGAAAGTTGATGTCAGTACGCGAAAATTGTGGTGTGATGAAATTAATATAATCCGGCATGCGGCGCAGGATGGTATCTACCGTCGCTTCAGCGGAATAGCCACGCTCAGCTTGATCACGATGGATTTTCTGTATCCATTCCAGATTGACGATGGGAACCACGCCTATGCTCAAGTCAACATGCTTGGCTGCATCCACGGAGTCTGTCTTCACCATGCCGTGCAAACCTTCATAAAACAGCAGGTCGGAACCGGCGGCAATATCTTCCCACGGCGTAAATTGGCCGGGGTTCAAGCTGGTGCTCAAGCGTGCATTCAGCTCCTTCGCTTCAGCATCGCTATGAATGTAATAACGGCGCTTGCAAGAACCGGTTTCGCCATAAGATTTGAAGGTCTCTGCAATTTTGTCGAAATGGTTGGCTTCGGGTCCAAAGTGGCTGAACGAATGATTGCCTGCCTTGCCAGCTTCAGCCATGGCAGCCCGGAACTCAAGGCGATCCAGACTGTGCAGGCTGTCACCTTCAATCACGGCGGCATTTATGTGCTCACGGCGGAAAATATTTTCAAAAGCGCGCTTGGCGGTAGTAGTGCCGGCGCCCGATGAACCGGTCACAGCAATCACGGGGTGCTTGCGGGACATAGTAAAACTCTCCTGAAGGATATGAAAAAATTATTTCGGCAACATTCTAGCAGAACCTCGCACCCCGAGGTATCGAAACGTACCACCATTTGCAGTCGTATCTGTCAGTTCGCGCGCAGCTTGGGCAGGATTATGCCGTTATAATGTCGACTGGACGAACCAACGCAGAAATTAAAATGCACCAGGATTATAAACCGAAAAATATCGAAGCTGTCGCGCAACAATATTGGAATGAGAAGCTGACCTTCCGCGCAGAGGACCAATCTGAAAAGCCAAAATATTATTGTCTGTCGATGTTTCCTTACCCCTCCGGCAAGCTGCACATGGGGCATGTGCGTAACTACACCATCGGTGATGTGCTATTGCGTTATCACCGCATGAAGGGCTTTAACGTGATGCAGCCGATGGGCTGGGATGCCTTCGGCCTACCCGCTGAAAACGCCGCTTTGGCCAACAACGTGCCACCCGCCGCGTGGACTTATTCCAATATTGACGTCATGCGCACGCAGCTACAGAGTCTGGGACTTGGCGTCGACTGGTCGCGCGAAGTGACCACTTGCAAACCGGATTATTACCGTTGGGAGCAATGGTTGTTCACGCGCCTGTTTCAGAAAGGGATGATTTACAAGAAGACGTCTTCAGTGAACTGGGATCCGGTCGATCACACGGTGCTGGCCAATGAACAGGTGATTGATGGGCGCGGTTGGCGTTCAGGCGCGCTGGTGGAAAAACGCGACATCCCGATGTATTTCATGCGCATTACTCAATATGCCGAGGAGTTGCTGGCCGACCTGGACCAGCTGGAAGGCTGGCCGGAACAGGTCAAGACCATGCAGCGCAACTGGATCGGCAAGAGTCATGGCTGCGAAGTGTATTTTCCCTATGATGCAGCGAGCATCGGCACGGCGGGCGTGCTCAAGGTATATACCACCCGTCCTGATACCTTGATGGGCGCGACTTATGTCGCGGTGGCAGCCGAGCATCCGCTGGCGACCCAAGCTGCGGCAAGCAATCCAGCGTTGGCCGAGTTCATTGCTGAATGCAAGCACGGCGGCACGGCCGAAGCCGACATGGCGACGATGGAAAAGAAAGGCACGAATACCGGCCTGTTTGTCACCCATCCTCTCAACGGCGAGCAGCTGCCGGTGTGGATCGCCAATTATGTGTTGATGGGCTACGGCGAAGGTGCGGTGATGGCGGTTCCGGCGCATGACGAGCGCGATTTTGAATTCGCGAAGAAATACAACCTGCCAATCAAGCAGGTGATTGAACGTGACGAAATTGATGCCATAAAGACAGCTTCGCTCGACAACAAATTTACGGCCGATCATTGGCAAGAATGGTACGGTGAAAAAGAACTTCGCATCTGCATTAACTCCGGCAAGTACGACGGACTGAATTTTCAGCAAGCCTTTGATACGATTTCTGCCGACCTGCAAGCCAAAGACTTAGGCCAGAAACGCACCCAGTTCCGCCTGCGTGACTGGGGTATCTCGCGTCAGCGTTACTGGGGTTGCCCGATCCCGATCATTCACTGCGCACTTTGCGGCGATGTTCCGGTGCCGGATGAACAGTTGCCAGTGATATTGCCGGAACAAGTCACCATCACCGGCGCGGGCTCACCGCTGGCGAAGATGCCGGAGTTCTACGAGACCACCTGCCCGCAATGCGGTGGCGCGGCGAAGCGCGAGACCGATACCATGGATACCTTCGTTGAGTCGTCCTGGTATTACGCACGCTACACCAGCCCCGGTTGCAGCACGGGCTTGGTAGACGAACGTGCCCGGTACTGGTTGCCCGTTGACCAATACGTTGGCGGCATTGAGCACGCCATCCTGCATTTGCTGTACGCGCGGTTTTTCAACAAGTTGATGCGCGATGAGGGATTGTTCGGGGAGCAAACGCTGCGGCAAAAATCCGTTAATGAACCGTTTACCAACCTGCTCACGCAAGGCATGGTGATCGCGCCGACTTTTTTCCGCGAAGGCGCGGCGGGAAAAAAATTGTGGATCAATCCTGCCGAGGTGGATATAGAGACAGACTCTCGTGGACGTCCGGTTGGCGCCAAGTTGCGTGCCGACGGCCAGCCGGTTGTTATCGGCGGCACAGAGAAAATGTCCAAGTCCAAAAATAACGGCGTAGATCCACAGATCATCATTGACCAATATGGTGCCGACACTGCGCGCTTCTTCATAATATTTGCAGCGCCGCCTGAACAAACTCTGGAGTGGTCTGATGCCGGCGTGGAAGGCGCGTTCCGTTTCCTGAGACGCATATGGAATTTTGCTTATTCAAATAAAAATGAGATTGGAATTTATCGTAATAATAGCAATCAAAAATCCGACGAATATTATTTGAAAGCATTGAGTAATGATCAAAGGGATGTGTATAGAGAGATGCATGTAGCGCTTAAACAGGCAAATTTCGACCTGCAACGTCTGCAATTCAATACTGTGGCATCCGCTTGCATGAAAATTTTGAAAGCGTTAGAGCAACAAATGGTCTTGGTTACGTCCGGCATGAATACTAAAGCAGTGGTCATCACCAATGGATTCAGTATTCTGCTGCGCCTACTTTCCCCCATTGCGCCGCACATCACACAAACACTGTGGCAAGAGTTGGGTTATGGCGATGATATTCTGTCAGCTCCGTGGCCAGAAGTGGATGAAGCCGCATTAATACAAGACGAAATCGAACTGATAATTCAAGTCAATGGAAAGTTGCGCGGCAAGTTGCGCGTGGCGAAGGATGCCGATCATGCCACGCTCGAACAGTTGGCTTTAACCCATCCGTCCGTTGAGAAACTGTTAGCCGGCCAAGCTGCCAAAAAAATTATAGTGGTACCTGGGCGCTTGATCAACGTAGTAATCTAACCAATGGAAAGATGCCAATGCGCACAAATCTGCTGATACTACCGCTGTTGATGTTCACGCTCTTGCTGAGTGCATGCGGTTTCCATTTGCGCGGGCAAGGGGGATTTGCATTCCCATTCCAGACATTATTCATACAGGCACCGAATGCCAATGCGCCTTTCATTCTCGATTTAAAACGCACAGTGCAGTTATATGGCGTTAAGCTCGTTGATACGTCCGAAAACGCGCAACTGACGCTGCATATCGTTTCCGAAACCATGAGCAAGCAGATACTTTCCTTGAGTGATGCCGGCCGCGTGCGTGAATACCAGCTGATTTACCGTGTGTCGTTGCGTGCTTACGATAGCAAACAGCAGGAATGGGTTCCCGCTGATGAGATCGTGTTGCAGCGTTATTTGTCATATGACAACACACAGATTCTTGCCAAGGAAATGGAGGAAACGGTTCTTTATCAGGACATGCGCAATGACGCGGTCCAGCAGATATTGCGCCGCTTGAGTTTGGCCAAGCCGCCACAATCGCCACAATCGCCACAATGAAACTAGCTGACCTACGATGAAACTTTCCGGGGAGGAGCTGTCGCACCACCTTGCCCAAGGGCTTGCGCCGCTGTACGTCATTCACGGCGAGGCGTTGCTGCTGGCGATCGAGGCTGCCGATGCCATTCGCGCTGCAGCACGCACGGCAGGCTATACCGAACGTGAAGTGCTAATCGCTGAGCCGGGCTTCAAGTGGGCAGAGTTGCGCAACAGCGCGCAAAGTATGTCGCTATTCTCTACGCGCAAGCTGGTGGATCTGCGCATTCCATCCGGCAAGCCGGGGGTGGAAGGTGCGCAGGCCTTGCAGGATTATTGCCAGAAATTGAACGCCGACACAGTCACGCTGGTATCGCTGCCACGATTGGACAAGGCTGCCTTGGGCAGCAAATGGTTCACTGCGCTGTCAGCGCAGGGGGTGGTAATCGCCACTGAGGAAATCACACTTAATGCACTGCCGGCCTGGATTTCGAGCCGATTGAAACGACAGAATCAATCCGCTGATGCAGACACTTTGGTGTTTCTCGCAGAGCGGGTGGAAGGCAATTTGCTGGCGGCTTATCAGGAAATTCAAAAGCTCGCTTTGCTGTTTCCTGCCGGGCCATTATCTTTCGAACAGGTGAAGGACTCCGTGATGGATGTGGCGCGCTATGACGTGTTCAAGCTGTCCGAGGCCATGCTGGCGGGTGATGTCGCGCGGTATGCGCACATCCTCGATGGTCTGCGTGCGGAAGGCACGGCTACTGTCCTGATACTGTGGGCGCTGGCCGAGGATATCCGCACGCTGAGCAAGGTGTTGCGTGCCATGCAGCACAGTGGCAATTTGACTACTGCGCTACGCGATGCGCGTGTATGGGGCACACGCCAAAAGCTCGTGGAGCGCGCTGTGCGACGCTTTAGTCCGGTTGTGGCCGAGCGCGCCTTGCGTCAGGCCGCGCACGTGGACAAGGTGGTTAAGGGCTTGCGCCGTGGCAACGTGTGGGATGAGTTGCTGCAATTGGGGGTTCGCTGCGCTAATGTGAAAGCGGCATAACGCGAATGGACGAAATTCTGCTGGTCCTGACCAACTTGCCGAATCATGAGAGCGCCCAGCGCGTGGCTAATGCTTTGATTGAAAGTCGCGCCGCCGCATGCATCAACATGCTGGCGGAATGCACATCGGTCTATCGCTGGCAGGGAAAAATAGAGACGGCTAGTGAGGTGCCGCTGCTGATCAAGACTACCCGCGCCGCCTACCCACAGCTTGAGGCCGTCATCCGTGCCCATCATCCTTATGAACTTCCCGAGATTATTGCTGTCTCGGTTAACGCGGGGTTGCCCGGCTATCTCCAGTGGATCGTGCAAGAAACATCGCCAACATCTGATATTTCCACAGAGGCATTTGGTTCATCAAATTACTGATTTACAGGTAACACCCACAAAGGTTTTGAAAGCGATGCGTCTCTTACTACTGATATTGTTATGCTTGGCTCCGTTATCCCACGCGGAAAGTATTCTGGATCGCCTGCCGCTGCTGGGTAGCGCGAAGTCGACTGTCATTTTGCATCCGGATAAGGCATTCGGGCTGGAAGTCAGCGCGCGCGATGAATCTACCCTGCTTGCCAATTTCAGGATCACGCCGGGCTACTATTTATATCGTGACAAGGTTAAATTCACACTATTGGGCGATTCCGCAAAAGCTGCGGGCGTAAAAATTACGAATGTGTCCATGCCAAAAGGGGACATGAAGTCTGACCCCAACTTCGGTGACATGACGGTATTTCATCAGTCCTTCCAAGCGGTGATTACGCTGGAACGCAACAACAGTTCGGCTCAGGAGATTACGCTGGCAGCCAGTTATCAGGGGTGCAAAGAAAACGATCTTTGCTATGCGCCGATTGATAAGCAGTTCAAGATCGTGCTACCCAAGGTAAGTCTCGCAACAAAATCGCCGCAGATGCAAGCCTCGACGCAGCCGGCGCAAGCCGTTGCAATGCCTGCTGATTCCGAAAGTACGCAGCTCGCCAAACTCTTCAAGCAAGGTAGCTTTTGGCTGATCGTGACATTTTTCTTTGGCGCCGGGTTGCTGCTTGCTTTCACCCCCTGCGTGCTGCCGATGATTCCTATTCTTTCCGGCATCATCGTCGGTCGCAACTCACATCCCACCAAAATGCACGGCTTTCTCTTGTCGCTCGCCTACGTGCTCGGCATGGCATTAACCTATGCAGCGATCGGCGTGGCTGCCGGTCTGTCCGGCACGCTATTATCCAGCGCGCTGCAAACGCCCTGGGCGCTGGGCAGCTTCGCAGCCGTGTTCGTGCTGCTGTCTTTATCGATGTTCGGTTTTTACGAGATACAACTTCCCTCTGTCCTGCAAAGCAAGTTGACCAATACCAGCAACCGCTTGCATGGCGGCCATCTGAGTGGCGTGTTCGTGATGGGCGCTCTCTCTGCCATTATCGTCAGTCCATGCGTCGCTGCGCCCATGGCGGCGGCGCTGCTGTATATCGGGCAGACGCATGATGCCTGGCTGGGCGGAACAGCATTGTTCGCTCTGGCAATGGGCATGGGCTTGCCATTGCTGGTGATCGGCGCATCAGCAGGCGCGCTATTGCCCAAGGCGGGCGCCTGGATGGAAGCGGTCAAGTATTTCTTTGGCGTGTTAATGCTGGCGCTCGCGATCTGGCTCATTTCAACGCTGATCCCGCTGAGCATACAGATGTTGCTGTGGGCGGCATTGCTGGTGCTTTCTGCCATTTATATGCACGCGCTGGATGCGCTGCCAAACAATGCTTCGGGTTGGCAGAAGCTATGGAAAGGCATCGGCATTCTCGCGCTTCTGCTGGGCAGCGCCTACCTGATCGGCGCACTCTCCGGCGCACGCGACATCCTGCGCCCGCTGTCAGCACTTGGCAACGGCCAGGCAGAAGCGGCCGCCACTTTGCAATTTGTGCGGGTAAAGAATGTGGCTGAACTGGATGGACGCATTGCACAGGCGAATGGCAAGACGGTGATGCTGGATTTCTACGCAGACTGGTGCATATCGTGCAAGGAGATGGAGCGATATACGTTCACCGATGCCAAGGTTCAGGCTAAACTGAAAAACGCTGTGTTGCTACAAATCGACGTCACTGCCAATAACGACGAAGATAAAGCACTGCTAAAACGTTTTGATTTATTCGGGCCGCCCGCCATACTGTTTTTTGGTGCGCAAGGGCGCGAGCAGGAAGGCCGCCGTGTAACTGGATATCAGGATGCAGGGCAGTTCCTTCAAATGCTGAAAAGTGTGGGGCTATGATTTTTAGATTATTGATTTCTACCGAATGGTGAGTTAAAGTAATCCGGAGTCTAACAATGCTATTGTTTCTTTAAAGATTCATGGATACCGTTTGCTTTAACACTTTTACTTAACATTAAATTTTTAAAGGGTTCATTATGGCTGCAATAACCGAAAAAGATCTGACCGAATTACTGATTGGCATCGTTAATACTCAAGTCGCGATGATCGAGACATTAAAAGACCAAAAGGATTATCATTCAGTAACAAGAGTAGTAAGTAGTATTGGCGTCGTTGCAGGATTAGAGGATGAAGGCACGACTGGTGGTCAAGATCCTGTGCGTCCACCGATGACATTGTCAAGACTTCCGGCACATTTAGTGCTTAGGGCGCTTTCATCCCGTGGTTCATTTCCACAGAACATGGAACAGCTTGCTCATCAAGAAATGGGCAAGCTTTTTAACAAACCATAACGGTCATCATAGATTTGGTGTAAAAGTTCTATCCGGGATTGCTGTTTATTCCATGCCAGCCCGGATAGCTTCTGGAGCTAAAACGTAGCCACGGCACGAATTTTGTTATTCACTTCTTGACCCATCTTTGAACACCCCATCGTCCTCAATCCGGGGCGACACTTTCCCATCGACACTAAGTATTTTGTGTGCCGCAAATTAGGCAAGCCGGATCCTTGTTCAACTTGATGGTGCGCAGTTCCATATGCAGTAAATCTGTTATCAGTAATCTGCCACACAGTAGCGTGCCGATTCCCATCAAGAGCTTGAGTGCTTCAGCCGCTTGCATGCTGCCGATAATGCCGACTAGAGGGGCAAATACGCCCATTATCGCGCAACGTGTTTCTAAAGCATCAGGCTGTTCTGGATACAGGCAGTGATAGCAAGGGTTGTGGGGATGGCGCATGTCGAACACGGCTACTTGGCCATCAAAGCGGGTGGCCGCGCCGGATACGAAAGGTTTTTTTAATTGCACGCAAACTTGGTTAAGCGCATAGCGCGTGGCGAAATTATCGCTGCAATCCAGGACTACATCGACTTGGCTAACCAGTTCCAGTAAACGTGTTTTATCTGCGCGTTCTTTCAGGGCTATGACGCGAACATCGGGATTGATTTCGGCGAGCAAGGTGCGTGCAGAATCGACCTTGGCCATTCCGATGCTGGAAGTGCGGTGTACGATTTGGCGTTGCAGATTGGTCAGGTCGACAGTGTCATCATCGCACAGGGTCAAGGTGCCCACGCCGCTGGAGGCGAGGTACATGGCAGCAGGAGAACCCAGTCCGCCAGCACCTATTATCAGTGCGTGCGCATCCCGTAATTTCTGTTGCCCTTCGATGCCAATGTCAGGCAACAGAATGTGGCGGCTGTAGCGCAGGAGCTGTTCGTCATTCATGCGATATGGAAGAGGAGAAAGTTATGGGTACTCGCTTACTTCCCTTGCAATATGTTCATACCTTTTAACAAATTTAATGCTTGACGCAACTGGTAATCATCTTTTGATCCGAACTCAAGCATTTTTGGTTTTGTCGCATCGCCTTCCTCGCGCTTGGTCGGAGACTTGGCTGGCGCAGCCGGCGCAGCAGGTTTTACGGTGGCGCCACCCTTTGCATCAAGCTCCTGACTGTTGCTCAAGTGGCGCTCCAAGTCAGCCTCGCGCATGCGGAAAGTTTGATCTTGATCGACAGTCGCCGGGTCTTCCACGACGATGTCAGGGACGATGCCTTTGGCTTGAATAGAGCGGCCGCCAGGCGTGTAATAACGCGCTGTGGTGAGTTTGATTGCGGTATTGTTGCCTAGCGGCAGAACGGACTGTACCGAGCCTTTGCCGAAGGTTTGAGTGCCCATGATGACAGCGCGTTTATGATCTTGCAGTGCACCTGCGACGATTTCTGAAGCGGATGCAGAGCCGCCATTCACCAACACTATCATCGGCACAGTTTTGACTGCCGCAGGCAGATTTTTCAGATAATCTTTCTCGCTGTTGCGCAGATAGTCATTAGGAGCGGCGGTCAGGCGCATCTTGGCTTCAGCGTTACGCCCTTCGGTATACACCACTAAAGCATCCTTGGGCAGAAAGGCGGCAGATGCCGCTACCGAACTATTGAGCAAGCCGCCCGGGTCGTTACGTAGATCCAACACCAAGCCTTTCATGGCGCCCTGATTCTGTTTGAACAGGTTGGTAATAGCAGTAGCGAGGTTCTCGCCAGTGTGCTCCTGAAATTGGGTGATGCGAATAAAAGCATAGCCAGGCTCGACCAGCTTGGACTTTACACTTTGCACTTTGATGACGGCGCGAGTCAAAGTAAAGGTCAACGGCTTGGGCGCTTCCTTGCGAATCACGGTCAGGACAATTTTGCTGCCGGGCTTGCCGCGCATGCGCTTGACAGCATCGCTTAGCGTCAGGCTCTTAACCATTACATCGTCGAGTTTGATTATCAGGTCGCCGCTCTTCATGCCGGCATGATAGGCAGGGGAATCCTCAATTGGCGAAATAACTTTCACCAGTCCGTCTTCCATTCCTACCTCAATACCCAAGCCACCGAATTCGCCCTGCGTGCCAATTTGTAGTTCCTTGAACGCATCGGCATCCAGATAGGACGAGTGCGGATCCAGACCGGTCAACATACCGGTGATTGCTTCGGTAATAAGTTTCTTGTCAGTGACCGGTTCTACATAGTCACTTTTGATGCGGCCAAACACTTCCGAGAAGGCCCGCAGCTCTTCAATGGGTAGCGGCTCAGCGCTGTCTTTATCCGCGATGGCAGAGAGTTGCAGGCTGATCAACACACCTGCGATCAGCCCAAGTCCAATTAATCCAAATTTTTCAATACGACTACGCATGTCTGACCTTTAATGTTGGTTTCTGTACGAGTGATTTTATCGGGCTATCCATTTTATGGGGTCTAGAGGTTCACCCTTATGGCGCAGCTCAAAGTATACACCGGAATTTTCATTTCCGCCGCTGTTGCCAACGGCCGCCACGGTGTCGCCCCCGCGCAGGATGTCACCTACTTGCTTATACAGCGTTTCGTTATTGCCATACAAACTCATGTAGCCTTTGCCATGATCAATGATCAATAAGTTCCCGAAGCCGCGCAACCAATCGGCAAATACTACACGCCCGGCCGCAACCGATTTCACCGGCTGACCGCTTGCTGCGCGTAATAGCAAGCCTCTCCAAAGCACGGTGCTTTCTGGACGCGCGCTGCCGAATTTATTGACCACCTCACCCACTACCGGCAGCGTCAGCTTGCCTTTAAGTTGTTCGAACGGCTTGCCGTCGAAGCGATCATCAGGCAATTTATCATTGCTGAATATCCCTTTGTCTTTTTGCCGTGTCAGTATTTTGGAGAGCTTGGCCACCAGTCGCGACAGGCGGTTTTCGTCGCGTTGCAGGCGGCCAATTTCGTGGCGCTGTTGCTTGAGTTGCTGGGCGAACTGATTGATTACTTGCTGACGCGCAAGCTTGTCTTTTTCCAGGATTTTCTGCTGTGATTTTTCTTCTTGTTGCAGTGCCGCAATTTCCCCGCTTTTTTGCCGAGTTTGTTGGACGACCTCGTTTAGTTGCGCAAGATTAACGCGTAGCGTATTGAGCCAAATCGAACGGCTGCGCGCAATATATTCGTAATAGCGCATTTCACGTGCGGCTTGATCGGGATCATGATTGTTGAGCAACAGCTTGAAGTACTCTTGTTTGCCTTTGCCGCCCAAATATTGCTGGTAGAGCAGTTTGCTGAGCATTGCCTGCTGACTCTGCATATCCATTTCCAGTTGCTGCGCTTGCTGCCGCAGCTTCCCCAGGGTGTGGTCTGCAGCACGGTGCTGCAATGACAGCTCAGCCAGCTTGCGCTTGCTATTACTGATGGCCCGTTCTGATTCACGAAGCTCGTCGGCCGCTTCAGATTGAGATTCACTGGTTTTCTCCAGCTCCTTTTGCAACGCAGAGATGTGTTTGCGCAGGTTATCCAGCTCATCCTGCTGTACGGCATAAGCGCTGTTTATGCCTGTCATCAGGCAGAGACACAGCAGTAACGCGTGGCGGGTGTGTGCGGTCACCGGATTGAGATAAGCGGCCGACCCGTCATTTCTGGCGGTTGAGGCAGACCCATCATGGAAAGCAAGGTTGGGGCAATGTCTTGAAGTGAGCCACTGTCGGCTATTTGCGCCTTGCGGCCGATATACAACAATGGAACCAAGTTAAGTGTATGTGCGGTATGTGCTTGTTGCGTGGTGCGATCCAGCATCTGCTCGGCATTGCCGTGATCGGCGGTAATCAGCACCTCGCCGCCGCATTCCAGCATTGCCTTTACTACCCGCCCGATACACACATCCAAGGCTTCAATGGCTTTGACCGCCGCTTCCATAATGCCGCTATGGCCGACCATGTCGCCGTTGGCATAGTTACAGATCATGGCTTGATACTGGCCGCTACGAATCGCCGCTTCCAGTTTGTCAGTGACCTCAAAAGCACTCATTTCTGGTTTCAGGTCGTAGGTTGCTACATTGGGAGAGGGCACCAGGATACGATCCTCGCCCGGGTAAGGATGCTCCTTGCCGCCATTGAAGAAATAGGTGACATGTGCGTATTTCTCCGTTTCTGCGATGCGTAATTGTTTCAATTCCAAGTCCGAAAGGTACTCACCAAAACAATTGTGGATGGCTGTGGGCAAGAATGCAGCCGGGAGATGGAAGTCCTCACCGTAGCTGCTTAGTGTGACGAAGCTCGCCAGCTTGGGAAAACATGCACGGGTAAAGCCATCAAACGCCGGGTCGGTCAGCGCGCGGGTCAACTGACGCGCGCGGTCGGCGCGGTAGTTCATGAAAACCGCGACGTCGCCATCCTGCATGATAACGGGCGGTTCGTTGGGCGATGCGATGATGGTTGCTTTAACGAACTCGTCATTTTCTCCGCGTGCATAGGCTTGCTGCAATCCTTTCAGGGCATCGGATGAGCGGAAGTCAGCCTGGCCTTGAGTCAATAAGTTGTAGGCCTCCTGCACTCGTTCCCAGCGGTTATCCCGATCCATTGCATAATAGCGGCCGATGATGGAAGCAATGCGCCCAACGGCCAAGGCAGCAATTTTTTCCTGTAGCCGCTGTAAAGAATGTGCAGCACTTCTCGGCGGTGTGTCACGACCATCGAGAAAGGCATGGATAAATATTTTGCGCAGTCCGGCGCGCGCTGCCAGTTCCAGCATGGCGTGGATATGATCTTCGTGGCTATGCACCCCGCCGGGCGACAGCAGCCCCATGATATGTAGCGCAGTGTTATGTTGCTTGGCATGCTCGATCGCCTGCATGAACGCCGGCTTACTGTAGAAGCTCCCATCCTGAATGGCTGCATCCACTCGCGTGAGTTCCTGATACACCACGCGACCCGCGCCGATATTGAGATGGCCAACTTCAGAGTTACCCATCTGGCCTTGCGGAAGCCCTACCGATAATTCAGATGTAGAGATGAGCGTGTGCGGATAATCACGCCATAGCCTGTCCCAGTTAGGTTTGTGTGCGTGGGCAATAGCATTGTAGTCAGTTTCTTCACTGTAGCCGAAGCCGTCGAGGATGAGTAAGAGGACAGGGGTGATTTTCATACTGGATTTGGGAGAAGTTAAAATAATAATTGGCTACTGGTTCGATTTGTCATTTTAGCTGATTTCTGGATTGCCAGGCGTTCCGGGCTCTGCACGATGAAAAAATTTTGGCAATGAAATTAAATAACAAGCATGATGATATTTTGCATTCTTCTTTAATAAGTTGAACTACATGTGCCGTTCAAAATGCGTAAAACAAAGCGATGAACCTTAATATTTATTTCACTAATCGGTTGCGTTTGGCTTATTCCAAATCCTCTGCACTGCTCGCCAGGCTGTGGAAAAAAGATTTCTATCTTTACCTTGCGGCACTGTTAACGTTGTTTGCCGTGCTTGATACCATGCAGTTGCATATCATTTCCGGTATGCGTCAGGAGGCTTTCGATGCGATGGTGCGTTACCGCATCATTGTGCCCAAGCCTGATAGCGATATTGTAATCGTGGACATCAATGAGGCCAGCCTCGCCGCCATGGCCAAGGACTACGGACGTTGGCCTTGGCCGCGCCAAGTGCTGGGAGAGTTTCTCGAGCAGGTTGAAAAACAGCACCCTAAAGCAATCGTGTTCGACATATTGTTCAGTGATTCCGATATCTACAACCCGGACAGCGATGCCTATTTCGATTCCGCCATTGCCGCCACAAACAATACCTATTTCCCCTTGCTGCGTCTTGATCCGTCGAGCGATACCTTGAGCCTGGTGAAGCCCGCCATGATTCCCGGTGTTGTGCCACTACTCAATGATGCTCAGCCGGAGGCCACCGTTGCGGTGGTGCTGCCACATTTCCCGGCCGCACTTAAAGGTGGACGTCTTGGGTTGCATAATATCTACCCCGATGCTGATGGTATTGTTCGCCAATATATTGTTTACCGCGATGAATATGGGTGGAAACTGCCGTCATTGCCAGCGCGAGTGGCGCGTGATCTCGGTTGGCCTGAGCCCGCTGCACAACGCGTTCTGCTCAATTGGCGCGGCCCACCATTTGCTTACCAATACGTCAGTTTCCACGACGTGTTCACGGACGTGGGCAGCAAGGAAAAAAAGCGCCCTCAGGACGAATTCAAAAACAAAATAATTATTATCGGCTCCACTGCGGCCAGTTTGTTCGACATCAAATCTACGCCTATGAGCCAAATGCACCCTGGCGTGGAAATTCTTGCTACCGCCATAGACAACTTTAAACATAACGATTACCTGCGTTTTCCTGAAGCACGCGTGGCTTATTTAGTACTTGCACTGTGCATCATTTGGGTTACAGCTTGGGGCTTTTATAACAATGTCGGGCGTAGCAAAATAGACGTGTTATTTGGCGCGTCGCAATTTATATTGATGGGCATTTCTTACGCCAGTATTAATTTCGCCGACACATACATAAATATCACTGGGCCGGTGACGATAGGGCTGATTTATTTTACCCTTGCACGTGTATATTCTGCCGCCACTGATAAAATGCTGGAACAAAGCATGGTGCGTGCTTCCATGGAGCGTGAGGGCGAATTACATGCCACGCTGTTATTAATTCGTCTCGACGTGGCTCAAAATATACTGACCGATGCAATGATGGAAAAAATCCGCTACGGCCTTGAAAATACGGGAACTGAACAGAAAAGCGTGGAAGTACTGAGAGGTTATCAAAAAGGCCTGTGGGATTTATTCGAAAAGACCTTTACGGTTTCCTGGATAGTGGATAAGGAAGATGCGAAAGAGGCTGAACGGGTGACTGAGGATGTGGCAGTGGTTATCGCTGCATTTCCGCAATTGTTAAGAAAATGTATAGTTGACTCTGATATTGCGGTTAGCCATTTTGTTCACCAGGGGAAAATTTTCGGTGGAAAAAAGGCGCGCGATTGCTGGCGTGTGATGTTTGCTGAAGCATTGCTACGCTGGAATGAACAACAAGAGAAGGCACTATGAATTTGATCAGATTAGGGGCTGCGCTATTCGCGTTGCTGGCGATGTCTGCACTTGCCGCTGAAACAGGAAGTGTAATCAGAGCCCATGGAATCAAGGCTGAGCCGTTCCGGGACGCTAAAACAATAGCCACGTTATCTGTTGGCGACAAAGTGGAAATTGTTAAAAAAGATGGCGGCTGGCTCCAAATAAAGAGTCCAAAGGGCAAGGGCTGGGTGCATATGTTGAATGTTCGCAAAGAAGGCGTGCGTAAGGATGCTGGTGACATGGGTGGGCTCTTGGGGTTGGCGTCGGGGCGTGCAGGAACAGGAAAAGTAGTTGCCACTACCGGTATCCGCGGACTCGACGAAGTAGAATTGAAATCCGCTAAATATAATGAGACCGAACTGAATCTGGTCGAGTCGTATGCTGTAAACCGAGCTGACGCTCAGCTATTTGCCATTCGAGGGCAGTTGGTTACGCGCAAATTCGATTACCTTCCTTCCCCGGAAGTCTCCCCGGAATAAAGGATCGCTCTGATGAAAGCGATAATGAAATACTTGTTGGTTGCTGCATTGACGCTTGCCTGTAGCGCTGCCTGGAGCTTTGATTTCGAGGAGGAATTCAAGAAGGCAATCAAGGATGGCGTGCAACAAAAGATTGAAGAGAAATCTGATGCCGCAACAAGTAGTGCATTGATGGGATTTGTCGGTATTTCGCAGGAACAGGAAATAACAATAGGCCGACAAATTGCCGGCAATTTGCTGGGTGCATCTGCGCTTGTCAAAGACCGGAGCTTGCAGATATATGTCAACAATGTCGGGCGTTGGGTGGCAAGCCAAGGCGAGCGTCCAGAATTGGCTTGGCATTTCGGTGTGATTGAATCGAGCGATGTTAATGCCTTCGCCGCACCGGGCGGCTATATTTTCCTGACTCGCGGGCTGTATAGCTTATTGCAGAACGAGGCAGAGCTGGCCGGGGTGCTGGGGCACGAAATCGGCCATGTCATCCGCAAGCATCATTTGAAAATTTTGCAGCAAAGCAGCTTGGTGGACTTGGGCGGCAGGTTACTTTCCAAGCAAATAGGCGGCAGTGACAAAGTACAGAAATTGATAGGCAACGGTGCGGAAATTGTGGCACGTTCGCTCGACAAAAATGCCGAGTTCGAGGCCGATCGCATCGCTGTGGTGCTTGCCGCGCGTGCCGGTTATGGCGCCTTTGCGCTGCCCGAAGTGTTACAGCAAATAGGTCATTTTGCCAAAGATGACGGCAGCGTGGCGCTGCTGTTCAAAACACATCCCCATCCAGATGACCGCTTGGAAAAATTGGGGCTTGCCATGAGTGATCGCTTGGAAGATGTAAAAGGGAAAACGCTGGTGGCACGTTTTTATCGCATTAAACCTTAGCCCCTCTTTTATCCTGTTCTTTATGACATGCCATATATCGAAAATGAGGAGATCGTTTGCCTAGCATTGCCCACATTAGCCTGACATTCGTCGGGTTAATGTGGGTTGTGCCATTTTTGTATTATTACCATGCCTATCCGCTCACCACCTTCTATCAGGAATGGGGTGCTGCTGTTCTTGGGCTATGCGCCATGCCTTTGCTGGCGACAAATCGCTATTGGCTGCAACCGGAAATCCCTCGTATCGCTCTGTTGCCCATAGGGCTGCTGCTGTTAGGCATGATGCAGTTTGTGCTGGGCAGGGTGAGCTACTTTGATCAGATTTTGTTGCTCGCCCTGTATTTGCTATGGGCGGCGCTATTAATGATGCTCGGTCAACGTCTGCGCGAGGAATTCGGCTTGCCTGCATTGGCGACAGCGCTGGCGACATTCCTGCTGATTGGGGCTGAACTTAATGCGCTGGCCGGTATATTGCAGCATTACCGCTGGCATACTTTCCTGGATGCCGTGATTACGGTCAAGATTTCCTTGGCCGTCTATGGCAATGTGGCACAACCCAACCACTTCGCCAACTACCTTACACTGGGGTTGATCTCGTTGGGTTTGTTGCATATGCGTAGCCTGCTACGCGCTCGGTATGTTGTGCTGTTGGCCATGCCGCTGCTGTTCGTGCTGGTATTGAGCGGCTCGCGTAGCGTCTGGTTGTATTTGCTGTTTATGGCTGGAATGGCCTGGCTGTGGCATCGTCGCGATAAATCTTGTTTGCCCCTGTTGCGTTACACCTTGTTGCTGTTGCTGGGCTTCGGTTTGATGCATGGTGTGGTGCAAATTCCTTGGCTGGAAGGGGCCGCTGGCGGTATTACCACGATGCGGCGTCTGTTTGGCGAAGGGACAGGCGGCAGTATCCGCTTGTATTTGTGGCAAGAAGGATGGCAGATATTTACCCAGTTCCCTCTGCTGGGTGCAGGTTTTGGCCAGTTCGCATGGCAGCATTTTCAACTCGGCCCTGTTATGCAGAACACTGACATTGTCGGTGTGTATAACAATGCGCATTCATTGGTAACGCAGATTGCCGCAGAAATGGGCTTGGTCGGGTTGTTCATTCTGTTGGGTACGTTGGCGATGTGGCTAATTCAATGTAGTCGCGCACAGCGTACCGTTTATCATTGGTGGGGATACGCTTTGCTTGGCGTGTTGGCTATACACAGCCTGTTGGAATATCCGTTATGGTATGCCTATTTTCTTGGGGTAGCGGCGCTTACGCTGGGCATGTTGGATACCACCACGTATCGCTTGGAATTACGCCGTCTGGGACGGTTGTTGCTGGCGGCCATATTGCTGCTTGGGGTATTGTCTTTGGTGCAAATGTTGCAGAATTACCGCAATCTTGGAATGTTGATGGGACTGCGGCAGGCGGTAAGCAAGGACGGTTATTCCTGGCCTGAGAATCTGATGCCAGCAAATCCGCAAGTTCCGCTGAGCCCTTACTTTGATTTGTTCGTGAGTGGCAAGATAAAGGTGGGCACCGATTTTCTCGCGGACAAACGTATATTGAATGAAAGAGTGATGTCTTTTGCACCGATTGGTCCAGTGGTGTACCGCGAGGCATTGCTGTTGGCGCTGTCCGGTGAGCAGGCAGCAGCACAATTACAGATGGAACGTGCTATCTGGTCATATCCCGATAATTTCCAGGCGGCACTCAAAGAATTAAGCGCGTTGGCACAGAAAAACCCCGAGAAGTTCGCTGCTCTGCTAGAATTTGCCCTCAAAAAATATGAGGAGCGGCAGCATGCAGTTCATGCAAGATAATATCCCGATGATTTTAGTGGCAGTGAGCAGCGGTTTGATGCTGCTGTGGTCGTTTTTTGGCAACAGCATACGTGGGGTAAAAGAGGTAAGCAGTGCTGCCGCTTTGCAACTGATCAACTACAAGAATGCATTAGTTCTGGACGTGCGCGAAGTGGCAGAATTTAATGCCGGGCATATCTTGAATGCGAAACAAATCCCGCTGGGCAAGCTTAATGAGAGTATTGGTGAATTAGAGCGCTATCGTACGCAACCCATCGTAGTGATGGGCAGCAATGGCCAACGTTCGGCTGCAGCATGCGTGTTGTTAAGCAAGCATGGATTTGAGTTGGCATATAATTTGGCGGGTGGCGTGCAGGCTTGGCAGAAGGCCGGTCTGCCATTGAAACAATAACGATGCCAACGGTATTGATGTATTGCACCGCAATATGTCCATATTGCGTGCTGGCCGAGCGACTGTTGCGTGCCAGAGGTGTAACGGAAATCGAAAAAATACGTGTGGATCTGCAACCGGAGTCACGTCGGATAATGATGGAAGCTACCGGCTGCCGCACTGTGCCGCAAATTTACATAGGCTCACGCCTTGTTGGAACCTACGATAGCTTGGTGGCATTGGAGCATAGTGGTGAATTAAGTCAGTTGTTGAATAGTTAATTTTAAAATGAAGGATAAATATAATGAGTGAAGCATCCGCACCAGCAGCCGCAGCAGAAGCAGCCGAACAGCAACAACCCCTATTCAATATCGAGAAGCTGTATGTGAAAGATCTCTCGCTGGAAAGTCCTAATGCGCCGAGCATTTTTTTGGAGCGTGAGAGTCCAAACATTGAGCTACAGCTACAAACCCAGAGCAGTCCTATAGAAGATGGCCTGTTTGAAGTTGCCGTCACGGTTACCGTCACCGCCAAGCTGCCGGAAAAAGATAAAGTGATGTTCCTGATCGAGGCCACGCAGGCCGGTATTTTCCAGGTGCGCAATATGCCGCCGGAAGAGGTGGAGCCGGTATTGGCAATCATCTGCCCTAATATCCTTTATCCCTATCTTCGGGAAGTGGTCTCGAATATGGCGATTCACGCCGGGTTCGCACCCGTGTTTCTAAATCCGATCAATTTCGAAGTGTTGTATCAGCAGCAGAAAGAGCAGCAGGCACAAGCACAAGCCGCAACGACTACCCAGCATTGAAAATGAAATCGCCGGTCGCTTTAACCCTCTTTTTTGCTTTAGCCGTAGCGACAGGTTCCGCGCATGCGCTGGACTATGCATCTGTCGCGGACAGTTCCGCCATTCTTTATGATGCGCCATCGCTTAAAGCAAAAAAATTATTTGTGGTTAACCGTTACTTGCCGCTGGAGCAGATGGTTAGCCTGAATGAGTGGGTTAAAGTACTTGACAGCTCCGGTAACTTGGCTTGGATAGAAAAACGTGCCCTTAGCAGCAAGCGCTTTGTAGTAGTGACGACACCACTTGCTGTGGTACACCAGGCGGCAGATACCGGTGCGCCAGCAGCATTCAATGCACATCAGCAAGTAGCGCTGGAGTGGTTGGAAAACTTGGGCAATGGCTGGGTCAAAGTACGTCATCTGGATGGCATGACAGGCTATGTGAGGGCAACCGAAGTGTGGGGCGATTAGCCGTCTCCTTATACGATGAACATTACTATACTGGGTGCTGGCGCATGGGGTAGCGCGCTGGCTATTAATCTGTCTGCACGGCATCGTGTCACATTGTGGGCGAACGACGCGGCACAAATCGAAGCCATGCGTGCCACAGGCTACAATCAGCGTTACCTGCCGGAAATTCCATTACCGCAGAACCTGAACCTTACTGCCGACTTGCAAGCCGCATTTGTTGGCGCGGAATTAATATTGGTTGCTGTGCCAATTGCCGCTCTGCGTGCCACGCTACAGCAGATCGCGGCAATGCCTATGCCGATTCCGGTAATCTGGGCGTGCAAGGGCTTCGAGGCGGGCACCACACAGCTGCCGCATCAAGTGGCCGCAGAAACCTTACCGAAAAATTTCCCCTGTGGCGTGCTGTCCGGGCCAAGCTTCGCTCTGGAAGTGGCGCGCGGACTTCCCACCGCCATGATTTTGGCATCTATCGATGGCAAATTTGCCAAGCAGGTGGCGCAATCCTTGCATCATTCGTCCTTGCGTATCTACTCCAGCACCGACGTGATGGGTGTAGAGGTGGGCGGCGCGGTCAAAAACGTGATGGCTATTGCCGCTGGCATCGCCGAAGGCATGGGCTATGGGCAAAATGCACGCGCCGGACTGATTACGCGCGGACTGGCAGAAATGACGAGACTGGGATTGAAAATGGGTGTGCGTGCGGAAACCTTGAGTGGGTTGTCTGGCACCGGCGATTTGATCCTGACTTGCACCGGAGACCTGTCCCGCAACCGTCAGGTGGGCATTTTGCTGGCACAACAGAAAGCGTTGCCGGACATCCTGAGCCAACTAGGCCACGTGGCGGAGGGGGTCTATACCGTTCGTGAAGTGCATCACCTGGCGCAACGCCTGGGCGTAGACATGCCGATCTGTGCGGCGGTTTACAGCGTCTTATATGAGCAGGTTCCGGCAGCGAGCGCAGTCGAGGCATTGCTCAATCGCGCGCCCAACTCCGAATTTAACTAGTCGTTGGGCCTTAATCGCTCAGCCATACTTGTTGGAACCGTTTTGCAGATGATGACCAAACGTAAACTGAAGCAGCACTCTCAGACATGAAATAAAGAAGACTATAGTGACCCCCGTATTCAAGACAATAATGCATTGAGTTTAAGAGGGTAACCGATCGAGTAATTTGGGAGAAACCAGAGAAACAGCCTGAACTTCCATCAGCAGAATTTTAGGCTGCTCTATAATAAAAGTTTAGCCAAATGAACGGCAAGGTAATGAAAAATATTGGGGAGTTGGTGATGTTTGACAATGTGTACCGATATAGGCAGCACTACTCGCTTATGAAAATGTTTTCTATATTACGTTAGGCAAATTTATGGCACTCGTACGTAGTATCCTTTTCGTTGACGGTGAGAACCTGACAATGCGCTATCAGGCACTTGTTGCGTCTGGTAGAACCCCAATGGCAAGTGTTAAACATGAGCCGGATGTTTATGTTTGGACTTCTGACCTTGGAGATAGAAGTGTCATAGACACAGACTTAATCCGAATCAATTACTACACCAGTATGGTTGGGGATGACGATGCAGTAGCCAAGGTCAGAGATGAAGTCTCATCTCTTCGTTATTGCATGCATGGAGATTTCTATGGTGCATGCCAACTATACCCAAGAGTTTATAAGAAGCCTAAGAAGTCCACTAAATCTCGCTTGGTTGACATCAACATCACAATTGATGTCATGAGGCACTCATACGCGAACGCCATAGATGTTGTTTACCTTTTTAGCGGTGATGGTGACTTTGTAAATCTAGTTGAAGAGGTCGCGCGCAGTGGTAAGAAGGTTTGTCTGGCAGCGTTCTCATCTGGCCTTGAGCCACGATTGGTCAGTGCTGTAGATAGATTCGTATTATTAGACGACTTTTATTTCGAACCAATTCAACAAGAGCCTGCTGCCATAGCTGTACCGAGTATCATTTATAAATAGGCATGGAGCTGAAAGTGCCTAGCCCCGAGAATAAACCACGGGGTCTACCATCGAATTTGCAGGTGACGACCGTCAGCCAAGTAGAATGGGCACGTCTTTGTGCCCACGCGGGTAGCGTCAATCATCCCCCAGCACCGCACTTTCCATCGTAACAGCCCAGTCATGCGCATATACCCCATCACGCACATAGCGGTGAAATGTCGAATGAGGCCAATCAACCGCACGTTGACCATGCCCGTGTTTAACCGGGTTGAAATGAATGTAATCGACATGGCGGGCAAAATCATTTTCATCACGAA
>CAMCFJ010000031.1 GCA_945874105.1 Candidatus Nitrotoga sp. CP45
TCCAGCGTTTTGAATTCCCGCGTTTCGCGCTTGCTGGTTTCCAGCGGATTGCCGTCGGCGACGATCATGTAGCCTTGCGCCATGACGGCGTAATGCAATTGGATGCGCTTGATGGCATTGGCATTGAGCAATAGTTTGAGTTCGCGTTCAGTCATGCCTTTATTCCTCTAGCAGAATTGAACTCGTATCAAACAATTTCCCTTGCTCCACTACCACAAGCAGATCACCAGGCTTCACTTGCAGAAAATCGCACAACCTGGATAGCACTTCGCGGTCGAAGCTGTTCACCTTATCGTAGTAGTAGCGATCAATGGTAGCGCGGGCTATTCCCGTTGCCCGGCACACGTCGGATACTTTGAGACGCTTCGCGCCCAGGATGGTAGATAAGCGGCAACTGATCATTGTTTGATAGTAAATATTATTCGATGTCGAGCAATATATATCTTGCTCGGATAAATGTCGAGAAAAAATTTAACTAACCTGGATAATCCATTAGACCTGATTCGCGCGATGACGATACATTCCCCCCTTTGCAAAAGGGGGGCTAGGGGGGATTTGAGCGTTGCACGGCATCGATCCAGCAAGGAGCCTGACATCGGCATATTCGTGATGAAAGTTTTCGATGTAATCGCTGGCGGCAGCATTGGCTCGTCTGCTAGGCGCGGCGTGGGATAGATTGAACTGAAGGAGTGTTGCGGTGGAGCTGAAGGCGAATGCAGGCCAGGCGAAACCTACATCGCAGCCGCCCGCTCCAGCGTAGCGACCGGTAAATACAAACACAGGGGATTATCCACGCAAACAATGAACCCCAGCTTCACGTAAAACGCTTTTGCCTGGTCATGCTTGGCATCCACCACCACGGCATACAACCCCACTCGTTGCGAGAACTCCACGGCCAGCCGCAACGCGAACGCCAGCAAATCCTGACCCACTCCCTTGCCCTGATAGCGCGCATCCACCGCCAAACGTCCAATACGCAGAACGGGTGCGGGATAGCGCGGCAATTTAGTTTGGGAAGATAATGCGGAAGTGGCAACTTGACCGGCGCTCACCGTGACAAACCCGATGACGCTCACGCCATCGTCAGCCAGTGCCACATAGGTTTTGCCGAAGCCGCGCCGTTGTTGCTGCCCGGCCTGACGCAGCAGAAAATCATTCAGGGCCGCATCGCCACAATCAAAACCCTCGCGGCGATGCTCTGCCCCCAGCAACTGGATTACAACCATCGCTTAACGGCGCGCCATCAATTTGCGTAAAGCAGCCTTGGGTTTGGGGGGCTTCTCGATGGATGCGGTAAACGCTTCAAAGTCCCGCTGTGTCAGCAACAGCGTATCGGTCTCCGACACAATCCGGCGCGCAGCCTCAAAAGCATTTTGCAACATAAAGCTGGAAACCGTTGTTCCCATCAGTGCAGCGGCACGCTCGATCATCGCCTTCGCTTCGGCACTGGTGCGCAGATTGATCCGGGCGGATTCATTGGCAAGGGTGGTCGGCATGGCAAAACCTCCTAAAAACAGACATCGCTATTGTACGTCAATTTTACGCACACGAAACTATCAGGTTAATTCTTAACATACCCAGCCAAGCTGCGCTGCTCCTTTCCCGCTCATCCTGCCACGTTTCCCATCCGCCCCAAGGTGGCTCCCTACGACACATTAATGACAAGGCAAACTTCTGCTCAACATACCCGCCGTCCAGCTTATCCTTTTACTTAATCAACTTTGGTAGACGCACTTTCCATTCAGGCATTAAGACCAGATCACATTCGACGGTCGTGCCGTCCTCAACCACCAATTCGAGTTCGCCAACCCTCGGTGCATTTTCCATATCAAAAGCGTCGCTCATCAAACGCAATACAGACTGTTTGTAAGTGGTGTCCGTGTTCCCAGCCAGATGTTGGCCCTTCATTTCCAGAACCACCAGTTTGCTGCCTACTTCGCCGTGTTGCACCGCAAATATAAAGTCAGGATAAATTTTCTCGCGCCGCCATCCCTGAACCGCGTAATGGGAGCGTGCCACGTTTCGATGCCACCATCTCAGAGCACTGTCGCCATCCAGATAGACCGCAATTTCTCGCTCGTCTTGACTGGAAAAATCACCTTTGTAAATGGGAGAAAAAAGACTTTTATCGAGCGAACCTCCATTATTGCCAATCAATTGTTCCGCACCTTCTGGCTCAAACGTTTCTGCCACAAATGGCATCCGCCAATTACTGCCATCCGTGCGCAGACGGAATTGAATCCTACCTGCATCTACTTCGGCACGAAATAGCACCTCAGCTTTGGTGTCACGTTGATCATCTAACCATTTGCGCAGCTCTTCAACAATCAAACCGGATAGCTCGCCCAAACGCTTATCGTTGAACCCTCGTGCTTCAAGGCCAGCAGTCACTTGACCGATAATTTCACGCCCCCACCATGCGTTTGGCACAATGTCAGAAACCATTCTTACTGCGTAGGCATAATCAAAGACTAACGTCTCCGACGTTGCGCCAACCACTTCGGAGATAATCCGTTCATCGCCAGAATCAGCAAGATGGATTCGCCGCATTTGGTTTTCGGCACTTGTAATGTTGTCAGGAATTTTGCTCACTAATGACGAAACATCTAATCCCTGCCAATCGAGTGAAAACAGAATGTCTTCCTCGTAATCCAATGGCCGAGTGTGGTCATTAACCACCCGCAGCAAAAGCGGCAAATATATTTCTGTCTTGGCAAATTTATCTCGGCGCTGAATAGAGCGCGGCATTCCATCGCTGCTATTGCTTGACGAGGTGTGAATCTCCTTAACCAGATCGCCCATGCCGTCCTCTTCCAAACCCTTCTTGATTGCATTCACAACATCGGCACTATTGGCGTGATGCGTTATCACATAGCACTCGTCCAGCAACGGCACACCTGTTTTCTGAGCTTGCGGCTGGCGTAGGATGCGCCCCACCAACTGAGTCATGGCAGACAAATTTGAGTTGGCCGCAAGCGCGCACAACACATAAGCAAAAGGGCAATCCCAACCCTCTTGCAATGCCGACTTGGTAATGATGACCTGGACGCGATTGGTGGGAGCCAGCAAATCCTGATTTTCAGGTGTTGCAAGATCGTTAGTGTCCGCAGTCTTGATTGCGATTTCGGCCTCGTCTAGTCCGCCCACGGTGGTTAACCATTCTTTGGCATCCAGTGCATGGACATGGCCACTATCTCGTTGGTCGCTTCCGGTGCGCTCAACTTGCACTAGCAAAATGGGGCGAATGTAGCGACCAGTATCAGCGTGAAATTGCCGTGCCGCCACATCCAGTTCTTTGATCCTCTGACGTGCGACTGCCAGCGTATGACGCCAATCGCTGCCTTGCCTTGGATCAAGGTTGAGCGGCATTTTGATCATGCCCTCTCGATCAAGATCAATGCCCTTCACCTCAACTAACACATTAGCCGGGCGGGCACGTTTCGGATTCTTTCCCGTAGTCGCCGCCACATCCTTCGGTGTCGCGGTCAGTTCTAATACAAAGCACGGATTAAATCCATAAAGCGTTCGAAACGCCAAATCTGAAATTGCCTTGTGCCCTTCATCCATAACCACCACCGGACGAATCAGACGCAAAGCATTACCGAGTGAATCTTTCACTTGCGGCCACGGATATTCAGAACCGGCTAAATCGTAAATATCGAGATTGGGTGTCACTTGCCGTGCTTCGGCATGAGCCTCTTGATCGCCTTCTGGCGGAAAGAAACCATGCACATCGCCTCGGTCGCGAAACATTTTGAGTGAATCCTTGTTCTCACGGCCAGCCGCTTGCAACATTAAAAGCATGACGCAAAGATGGCACTCCACCTCGCGTGCATCCAAGTGACTGTCTTTTTCCAGAATTCGCACCGCGTTGCCAGAAAGCACATCGAGCATCTGCCGATAGGGATGCTGCCGGTCAATCAGTTGCCGCTTGGTCTGTGCAAAAATTGCTTCGTTGGGGACGATCCATAGAACAAAGCCCCTATGCTTGCCAAGATACCGCCCGAAGATTTTGGACAATGAGGCAACGGCAAGGTAAGTTTTGCCACCGCCAGTGGGTACTTTGTAAATGATATTGGGAACCGATCGCCCGATTCCATCGGTGCGAGGCGAGTACGGTATGCTCATTCGCGATTCAGGCAACTTGCCAGTTGTTTTCATAGCCTCCCAAGTCTTTAATGGGGAGTCAGGGACTTCTAATCCAAGGTCGGGTTGTTGTTTAGCTAGGGCGGCGATACCGTCGGCGCGTTTTTTCTGAATCGACAGTTCCGCCAAATAATCATCAAGCCGCAACAGAACGCGCGCTTGATAATCGAGATCACGCAACGACATCTCAGCCCCTCTCGACGCGGTACAATGCCCACGGCAACGGTGCATATTCAACGGGCAGTTTTTCTTCGTCCAATAATTTTTGTGAGACAAACTTAGCCGGCGCAAAGACAAGATGCCGCTTACCCGTTTTGGCTTCTGCCAATAATCGCGCGCGCGAAAGTGTTAGTGCTGCTTCACGAGATTTCAGAAAATCCAATTCTGGACGGTAGATCAACCAGACGTGGAACAGGGAGGACTCACCGAGATAGCCGCAGCCCGCCACTTCTTTTACTTTTTTCGCCACTGGCTTGGCCTCGTTAGTCGCCATATGAAAAAGAAGCGCACCCAATTGCTCAAAACTTGGTAAGTTTTTGCCCGTCAGCATCTTGTCCATTTCAACAGCATCGCCCAGCGTGCAGTAGGTAAAGCTACCGCCAAGACCTTCGGCTCGTTCGGCGATATTTTTGATGCCTTCTACCAACAACTCGCCATCCTTAACTTTCTTCTCAATCTTGTCGAAACAGTGTCCTTGCAAATTTTCAATGCTCACAATCTGAGCCAGCAATTTGTCGGCTTTTTTCAGGTCAGTAAAAGTGAGAGATTTTTTCAATAATTCTTCACGCTGTTTACCTTGGTAGTCATATCCCCTAATTACCCGGCGCACACGCTCGGCGGTAAGCGTATCGGCATAATTTTCGCATTCCACCAAAATATATTTGCGCTCACCGCCGTCTTTTTTATTAGTCGCCATAACAGCATGGGCAGTTGTGCCAGATCCTGCGAAAGAATCGAGGACTATCGAATTTGAGTTGGTGGCAATCTCAAATATTCGTTCCAGCAAACCAAGTGGTTTAGGGGTTTCAAAAGTAGTAGCGCCACCAAATAATTCTTTGATTTGAGCTTTTGCAGTACGAGAACTCCCCACGTCCTTATTATAGAAAATTGTTTCAGGCGGACGACCTGATGAATTATCTGCATATATACGGAAATATGGAGTCCATCCTGACTTGCCCTTGCGCCACTCTATTCGAGCCGATTCCTTCGCAACTTTGGAAAGCCCCCATCTCCATGCGCCCTCCCTTCCATCTTGTAGCATTGGAAAAACATCTAATCCATCTGGTGCTTCAAGAGCGAAGAATAGGTTTGGCCTTGCCTCTCGTGTTTCTCCTTGCCCTCCCATTGCTCGAAGCGGTTTCAGGTAATACTTACGGCCATCTTCATCTTCTTGTGTGTAATGCGCAGGCGGCTCGTCGTCCTCCCATCCAAGCATTTGAAAGAGAACTTGCGATTTTTCTTTTGCATAGGCAATGATGTAATCGTGGCTGGTAGAGAAGAAATCAGCATCCATTTTAGGGCTATCAGCTTTTTCCCAAGCAATCACGCCCAAAAAATTTTCTGCCCCAAAAATTGTATCAAGCATTCCTCTGGCATTATGCATCTCGTTGTCATCAAGCGTGACCCACAAACTACCGGTCTCTTGCAGAAGCTCATGTAACAATCGAAGGCGAGGCCACATCATCGCGCACCACTTGTCATGGCGCAAACCATCCTCGATGCCCACCGGATTGGACTTCAACCATTCCTGCATCATCGGACTATTCACGTTATCGTTGTAGCACCAGCCCTCGTTGCCCGTGTTGTAGGGCGGATCAATAAAAATGCAATCCACCTTGCCCGCATACATAGGTAGAAGAGATTTCAATGCGTGCAGATTGTCGCCGTGAATAATAAGGTTGCCGTCGAGACGCGCATCGCCCACGGACTTTTCGGGATGCGGCACAAGCGGTCGGTGTGGAACAGCAAGATGGTGGTTATAGACGAATTCTTTACCCTTAAAGGTTAGCTCAGACATAGCAATAACCTTCGGATACTGGATGAATACTAATATTTGTTGGCATGGCTCACTAATCAGATAATTGGCGTATTTCGCCAATTATATTGCGTTATGCGCCTAATAGCTTTGCGATTGGCGGGAATCGCCACAACAATCACGCCCATGAATATCGGGCAAGTAATTCGGGCAGTGAGAAAGAAGCGCGGCGAAACGCTGGAGCAATTGGCTTTCGCTATTAAGTCCGACCCCAGCAATCTCTCCCGCATCGAACGCGGCGTGCAGCAACCCTCACCAGAATCGCTGCGAATGATTGCATCCGCACTGGGCACAACCGTTTCTGCACTACATGTCGCAGTTGAAGGTGCCGAATCTCCAGCGCATGACACAACAGAATTGTTAGGAGCCGATGAATCCGACTTTACCGCCGAGGCAATCCAACTGCGCCAGCACTTCCGCACCCTCACGCCAGACAATCAGCGTGCCTTGCTGGAAATAGCCAAGGTGCTGAGCCGCTTGCAACGTGGTAACTGAGCCCCGTGACTTCCTTGAGGCGGTGCAGGCTTTCCTCATCTAAACCCGCTTCAACCCTTCCCGGTGCTCACGTAGCAACGCAGCCATTCCCCGCAGCATTTCTCTATGTCCGCCCTTGTATGCGTTGCGTGATGCTACCGACTTACCCTCCGCTGTCCGTGCGCCCGTTGAACTAGCCCACGGCTGCCATTGCCGGATTATTTCGGATTGCCTTGCTCGTTCCTCGGGTGTCCAGTGTCTCGCCATGATGTACCTCGGTTAATAGTTCGTTTTGCTGATTTATATTTTTCTCCGCGTGCGAAGCGGGGGCGGGTGTGCCGTTGTTCACTTGCTGGTTACCGTTACCTTGGTTGATGTTGGCTTGTTTGGCAAATATCACAGGCGGGTTCTTGATCTTGGCCAGTGTCTCCAACGTCATGCGGCTTTGATTCTGTGCTTTTAGTGCCATGCGTAAATACATTTCGATCTGCTTCAAATATTCCTGATTAGCTGCCCGCCGAGCCAAGCTCATAAAAATGGATTGCAGGGCATGCGCCTGCCCTACCAGCATGGCTTCACAGTGTTGCAAATCGCCATTATTCACTTGCTCGAATGTTGTGCGTAGCTGTTCCATCAGGGTTTGAACATCTTGCTCGCCAAATGCTTTTGCATATTCGGCAACAACCGCCGCCGCATTAGCGCACGGCATCAATGTCACCTTTGTTATGTGTTCGGTTTTTGCTTTGTCGATTTTCGCTTTGTCGGTCTTTGTGGGTGGTTCTGATACTGCCTTTGTTCTTTTCATTGTCATGTTTATTTTCCTTAATCTAGTGCGTTGACTGACCAAGCAAATCAATCAACTCTGCCAAGTCCGATTCTGGAAGCCCGATGCTTCTTTCGCCAATATCGCCTTTGTGGTGAATCTTCGTGATGTAAACCCATCGTTCACTTGTAACCGCCAGTTTGGGTGCGCTCATGTTCCACACCTCGACCCTGTATCCTTGCCGGGCAATTACTCCAATCAAGCCATCAGTCAGGGAGCGCATAGAGACACTCCGATACAGGGTATGTAATGGTAAATATATAAGGGTGTGCAGATTCTGGAGTCCACGAGCAATATTGCATAATTCGGCTAGGTTCCTTTGTTGGCGTGGCATTGGCGCGTTTTATACGCATTTTCCTAACTCCATATATTGGAGCGATAGGAAGCACTGGTGTGCATTATGTGGAGCGACACGATGCATTATGTGGAGCGTCACACTCCATTTTCTGGAGCGATAAACTGGCCGCCACAACATTTTTATTAGGGTCAAAATTCCGGTAGTCATGGGTTGCTTCCTTTCCTTGGATTTTCAGTTTTGTGTTGACATGGATGGGCAAGTGGGTAAATGCGTACAGGCAGCATTGTTTGAGTTTGCCTGCGCGCTTCCCGCCCATCCGCGTTTCCTTGATGAACCCGTGTCCAATCAGGTAGCGCAATCCTTTGGCAATCGTTGTGCTTGACCGCCAATTGCAGTGCTCCAGTTCACTCAGTGCCGCATTGATATTGCCATTGTTGCAGCCGCGAAACTGCATCATCAAGTCATGCCACAAGACTTTTGCCGCAACTGGCAGACTGCGAAAAGCCAGTGAATCGGCAAGCTCTCGCGGCACTTGATAACGCGGCTCTCCTAGGAATTTTTGAGCCATCACTTTTCCTCGGCAAGTCGGCGCAGAAAGCAGTACAAGCCCCACAACTCGTTTACTGAGAGCGAGGCGGGATCAGCGCCTACCCCAAGGTGAGAAAATCGATTGCAGAGGCCATATAGTCGTCCCTGCCATGCTTTATCATTTATGGCGCACATACTGCCTCCAAAATCGACGCATCGACGGCGCGTTGCTCACTGGCGAATTGTTCAAGCTCTTTCTTCCGGTCGTCATAGCTTGAGCCGCAGCCAATCAACACAGCGTTTCTGTTCTCCAACTTGGCGAGTAAATCCAGATCGCCGGAGCTGAGTTCGTCCCGGTCGACCTTACCAAGCTCGCCAGTCAAAACCCTATTGATCATCCGCGCTTCGTTGATGAAATGGTGTGGGGCGCTGGTCTTGCCCAATTGCTGGCGCGTCAATTGCAATATCTCGCCCATGACCTTGTAGCTGGCCGTTGCTTCGTGGCGCAGCTTCTTCCAATCATAGTGCGGATGGTTGCAGGTCAATATCTGGTAAATCTGATCGTCGCACCAGACAGCAAAATCAATATCGAGCCAACGTGCGAACGTGACCCCAAGTTTTGGATGTAACCACGTCCCGCCGTTTTGTCCGCGGCGAGTTTTGAAATAAGGGATATTCCCGTATTTGCGCCCCAAAGCATTCAGATATTCTATGTTTGCAGGCAGGCGTAACCATTCGTGGGGATTTTTTCCAAACCGCTTGGCTACCTCCGTCGCGTTGAACCATGCGTTTTCGGTAAAGGTCACTGTTATGCCGTGATACTCAACATTCACTATGTCAGTCATGGCAAGCACCCCACCTGACCCTTGCCGTCAAAGCCTGCATCGCCAAACTCTGATTTAAGCGCCATGCCGCATTTAATCCAGATGTCGCGGTCATGTGCGGGAATGAAGCTCAAAGCCTGTTCTATGGTTTCGTTACTGGTATAATTTGCACCGTGGTTTGTGGGGGTGCGTCGCGTAGCAGCAACCACCCCCAGTTCGTTGGGGTTCGTGGTTTGTTTTTGCACGGTTTACTTCCCCGCCCTGTCAGCGATGCGAGAAGCGACCCATTCATTTATCTCACTTTCCACCCATGCGACACTCATAACCCCCAAAACTACCTGGCGGGGAAATTCACCTTGCTTCATGAGGTCGTAGATTCTGGATCGTGACAAAGCCGTCCGGCGCTCTACTTCTTTTCGGCGGATTAAGGCGGTATGCAGTTGTTGAACGTATGCTGGGGAATTACTGTTTGAACTTAATTTCACTTTTGAAGTCTTTCATAACAAGTTACCAGTTATATCAAAGACAACAAAGCAAGCTCTAAACAATAAAATTTAATGACATAGATCAATAGTTGCGCAAATTGAGCAACTAAATTTCACAGTCTGTGTATCGTATCGTTAATGCTAATACGATTTTATCGTTTTGGCGGTGTGCTAAAAAACTCTGTCAGAGCGTATTTATGCACGGTTGCTTTGCTATCGCTTTGCTGCCATGAAAAGAGAAGTGTTTCCTAGACACTTCTCTTTTTCATTTCCAACTACATCCATTGCACATTTCAGAACTGACGAAACATCTTCAGGATAAGTTCTATTGTAATAGAAAGTATCCAAAAAATTATTGAAAGCAGCTATCATCCTGAAAACATATAATTAAATGCCTGGCTATTGTTTTTTTCATCTTTCCTGCCATCAGTTGTCTGCTGGTGTGAACAGTAGGAAAGATCCACCAGTACCGGAAAAAAAGTCGATGACAATGGAATTGTGTGCATTTACTTCTTGTCTCCTCATTTCATTTCTAATTTTTTCCATGAGTTCTCCACTACATCTAGTGTGTAACCGTCAGGTGTAACCGGGTATGTAGTGGAAAGCCATCCTAACACAAGCAACCCTAGTGACACGCTGCAAAACATAAAATGTTTAGCGCGCCAAGTTTAATCGTGTTTTCATTTCAAACTTTATCATGGCTTACAATAAGGACATGCGCCGCCCAAGAATCTGATTAAGCAACATCTGCTGATTCACTTGTTCAACTGCCTTTCTTGCTGTGTATCGCCACCACATCCGCCCCCGCTTTCAAGCCGTCCAGATAGTCAGCCCAATGCTGCATCATCTTTCGGCGCTCGGGTAAGTATTCCGCCGCGTTATAGGTCGCACGTACACCAGCAGCCTTATGCGCTAGTTGTCGCTCGATTGCGTCAGGATTAAAGCCTTGCTCGTTGAGTAATGTGCTAGCCATGTGCCGGAAGCCGTGAGCGGTCATTTCCGCAGGTGTGTAACCCATGCTTCTTATAGCCGCTAATATCGTATTGCCTGCCATCGGTCGTGTGCTGGTGCGTACATTAGGAAAAATGAATCCACCGGTACCAGTAAGAGGGTGAAGGTCGCGCAGGATTGCAACAGCCTGAGACGGCAACGGAATTATGTGGATTTCCTTCATCTTCATCTTCCCGGCAGGGATTCGCCATTCAGCTTTATCAAGATCAATTTCTGCCCATTCTGCGCGGCTTAATTCTATTGGTCGCAGGAAAACCAAAGGGGCTAGCTTGAATGCGCATTGGACGATGAAAGTTCCCGTGTACCCGTCAATATCGCGCATCAACTTGCCAATCTTTACAGGGTCGGTCAGTGCTGCTAAATGCCTAATCCTGTAGGCTGGTATTGCACCCTTCAAATCAATCGATAAATCGCGTTGCGCTCTGCCCGTTACAATGGCATGGCGGAAAATTTGGCCGCAAATACCTTTTACACGATGAGCGGTAGCTAATGCCCCACGGCTTCCTATCCGGTTTAACACTGCCAGCAATTCAGGCGCGGATATTTCCCCGATAGGTTTTGCGCCAAGCCATGGGAAAACGTCATTTACAAGCCTTACGTTGATTGTTCGTTTATGCGACTCTTTCCATTTTTCTTGTATTGAGAATTTAGAAAACCACTCATACGCCACAAATTCGAAACTGTTTTCCGTCAGTGCCACAACAGCCGCTTTTTTCGCTTTCTTTACTGCGCTCGGGTCTGCACCATTCGCCAATATTTTGCGCGCATCTTCGCGTAAGTCACGAGCCCCCTTCACCCAATTTTCTTTGGTCTTAAGATCGTGCCAATATCCAGCTAATGGCACGTCTGGATATACACCAAGAGCTAATGTTTTGCGCTTACCAGCAAAGCGATAATCTAGCCGCCAATACTTTGCGCCACGCACGATAACTTCTTTTTTCTTTTCGTTGATTTTCACGCTATCCGGTTGCGCAAGCAGATACAAGCCGCCGCCGTCCGCCCGCTTTTGTGGCTTGTCGGTTGCATTTGCCTTTTTCACTCCTAAGTCAGTCAGTGCCATGATTTCCCCCTATTTGACGGTATCGGTGTTTTACTTAATCCGATATACCGACAGATATACCACCAATTGTCGCTAGATTGCAAGGGAATAATTAGGAACACTCAGGCAACAAAAAACCCGCTATGCTTTTATTCATGCGGGTTATGCGGACTATTCAGGAACACCTAAAACATCTCTAACGTCGTTCAGTCAACCACAACATCCACGTCGCCAGCAGCAGGAAAAACAGAGGCATTGCCACAGCACTCAGCACAGGCTGCCACTCATTGAGTGCGCCCAAACTGGTAAATAGCTTGCCCACAAAGTGAAAAGTTAGTCCCAATATAATACCCAGGAATATTTTGGCGCTAATCCCGCCCTCGCGCCGCTGATGCGACGCAAATGGCAAAGCCAGTAACATCATCACCAGTATCGCGAATGGATACACCAGCTTGTTCCACATGGCAATTTCATAAGATACGGTCTTCTGATGGTTGTCGCGCAGGTGCTGGATATATTGGTAAAGATTCACCATCGACATCTGTCCCGGCCCCACCAGTATCGCCCTCAGAATGCCCAAGTTAAGTGCCGAGCGCCATTCCATGCTTGCCTGATGGTTTACTGTCGTGCCTTGTTTGTTGAAGAGAGTTTGCGTCACGCCTTCCAGTTGCCAGCGATTTTTTTCCACAAAAGCAGCGCGTTTTGCCGCAGTTATGGCGCGCAGATGGTAACTCTCATCAAATTCATAAATGGTGATATTCAATAGGGTGGTATCTGGAAGCACGTTTTTTACGTTTACAAAACTGCGTTCATCTTTAGCCCACACGCCCGAGCGAAATTCTCTCAGCGACACTTCAGCATTCTGGGCTTTAAGCCTGATCTCCTGCGCCATGCGTTCACTAAACGGCGCAATCATTTCACCACATAGATAAGTCAACAGAACGAGTGGCAAGCCTATCTTTAACAACGCTATCACCATTTGCCGCAGTGAAACGCCGGAAGAACGGTAGACGGTCAATTCTGAATTAGCAGCCATCTGCGTCAGCGCAAAAATTGCGCCGATGAGAACTGCCACTGGAAACAATTCATAGATTCGGCCAGGCACTGTCAACAGCACAAACAGCAATGCAAAGCCCAGATGATAATTGCCGCTACCCAGTGCATTCAATTCATGTATCAGATCAAAAAAAGAAAACAGCATCAGCAAGGCAGCTAATACCAGCGCGATGCTGGCGTATATCTCACGCGCCAGACAACGGGTCAGCAGCCTCATCGCGCCAACCTCCGCCAGGAGAACACCGACAGACGGCGATAGAACAGTAATACCATCAACATCCACATCAGCACATGAACACCCCAAAAACCAATGATCGGGCCCATTTTTCCCTGCCCAACCAATGTATTGGTAACGCTAATCAGGTTGTTATAGAGCATGTAAATCACCAGCGCCATGATTAGGTTAAGCGAACGTCCGGCGCGGGGATTAACGAAGCTCAAGGGGATTGCCAGCAGAGCCAAGCTTAGCGCACTGAGCGGAAAACCGAGCCGCCGCTCCAATTCGGACATATTCCAGCTATTAAGGTTTTGCAGTAACTGTAGCGTAGGTAATGAATCGACCGGGACAGGTCGCTGCCTTGCCTCCACCGCCTTGATACGCACCGCATAGCGCTCAAATTCGACGATCTTGAAATCAAGCTGCCCAGGTGCTCCCTCATAGCGCGTACCATTCAGCAACACCAGGAAACGATCACCGTTAGGTGCCGTTTCCTGCAGGCCCTGCTTGGCCACCATAGTGCCAATCTTGCCGTGCTGCAACGATTGCACAAAAATGTTGCCCACTCGATTTTGGCCCACATCCACGTTTTCAATAAAGAACACGCGGTCAGCCTGCTTGGATTCGCGGAATGTTCCGGGCGATGCAGCGGTTACGTCATCGCGGCTATCCAGCCTGCGCTTCAATTCTTCCACTTGAGACATTGCCCAAGGCGACAACACCAGGCTTAACAATGCGATCAGGCTCACCACCGGCAGCGCATACCACATCACCGGACGAATCCAGCGTGTCAGCCCAATGCCTGAACTGAACCACACCACCATCTCGTTGTCACGGTAACTGCGCGTCAGCGTCAACAACACCGACAGAAACAAGCTTAGAGAAAGCAGGGCTGGCATGTAATTCAAAGCGCTAAAGCCCAACAAGGCCAGCACGCCGTCCACCGCTAAAGTGCCGCTAACGGATTGACCTAACAAGCGGACTAACTGAGTGAATACAACAATTCCGAGCAAGATGGCAAATACTGATAGCCCCATGCTGGCGGACTCGCGCACTAGCTCGCGATGAAAAATAGTGCCGCGCCATAACTTAAAGCGCGACGACTTTGGCTTTTTCTTTGGAATTTGCGGATAATCCGACATTTTGGTGTAACACAAGAATCATTGAGGAGATACAAGTGGAATTTAGCATAAAAGTGGGCAGCCCGGAAAAACAGCGTAGCGGTTGCGTGGTGGCGGGTGTATTTGAGGGTGGCAAACTATCGGACGCAGCGCAAATACTGGACAAAGCCGCCAACAACACTCTCAGCGGCATCATCACGCGCGGCGACATGAGTGGCAAGCTCGCTACTACGCTATTGCTGCATAACGTGCCCAACATTCCGAGCGAACGGGTACTTCTAGTCGGGCTGGGCAAGCGTGATGACTTTACCGCACGCCAATATCTCGACAGTATCCGTGCCGCAATGCGCGCACTATTTGCCACCGGCGCCAAGGATGCAGTGCTCTATCTGGCTGAATTGCCACTGGCAGGCCGCGATAGCGCCTGGTGCATCAGCCAGGCAGTGCTTGCTGCATTCGACACCACTTATCGTTTTGACCAACTCAAAAGCAAGGCGGAAAAAAATAAAAAAGCTTTATGCAAAATCCAGTTTGGCTTGATGTCCGGCAAATCAACCACCAGGCAGGTTGCCGCTCTCGCACAGGCAGCAGCAATCGGGCAAGGCATGAAGCTGGCAAAGGACTTGGGCAATCTGCCGGCTAATATATGCACCCCCAGCTATCTGGCGCAACAAGCAGTGGCTTTGGCCAAGGCGCACAAATCGCTCAAAGTTACCGTGCTGGAAGAAAAGGACATGCAGAAGCTTGGCATGGGTTCGCTGTTGTCTGTGACCCGAGGCAGCGATGAACCAGCCAAGCTGATTACCCTGGAATATTGCGGTGCCGATAAAAAACAAAAACCCATCGTACTGGTCGGCAAAGGCGTTACTTTTGACACTGGCGGTATTTCACTCAAGCCGGCAGCCGAGATGGACGAAATGAAATATGACATGTGCGGTGCAGCCAGCGTGCTAGGTACGCTGCAAGCCATTGCTGAAATTGGGCTCAAGCTAAACGTAGTCGGCATTATTCCTACCTGCGAAAACATGCCCAGCGGTTTCGCCACCAAACCGGGCGACATCGTCACCAGCATGTCCGGGCAGACCATTGAAATTCTGAATACCGACGCGGAAGGCCGTCTCATTCTGTGCGATGCACTAACTTATGCGGCCAAATTTGAGCCAGCCACGGTAATTGACATAGCCACCCTTACCGGTGCCTGCGTCATCGCACTAGGCCATGTTGCCAGCGGACTGTATAGTAATCAAGATGCCTTGGCGCAGGAGCTGTTGGCAGCAGGCGAACAAACCCATGACCGCGCTTGGCACATGCCGTTGTGGGAGGAGTATCAGCCGCAGCTGGACAGCAACTTCGCCGACATCCAGAATATCGGCGGCCGCGCAGGCGGCAGCATCACCGCCGCCTGCTTCCTATCGCGCTTCACCAAGGACTATCGCTGGGCGCATCTGGATATTGCCGGTACCGCGTGGAAATCAGGTAAAGAAAAAGGTGCCACCGGACGTCCCGTGCCACTACTGGCACAGTATTTGATCAATTGTGTCCAAGTGGATAATTAATTGGATCCATAAATTCATTAAATGACCAAAGTAGATTTTTACACCGGTGTGGACGACAAACTACGCACTGCTTGCCACCTTAGCCACAAGGCTATGCAAAGCGGGCTGCGTGTGCTGCTGCACACCTCGGACGAAGCCACCACTGAGGCGCTGGACAAGCTGTTGTGGCAGTATCCCGTTACTGCCTTTATGCCGCACTGTCGCAACGATGAAGCAACCGCCGCTGAGATGCCGGTAGTGGTAGATCATCGTGGCGAAAATTTTCCACACAATGAAGTGTTGATCAGCCTGCACACCGTGTGCTTGCCGTTCTTCAGCCGTTTCGAACGCGTACTTGAAATCGTCAGCCAGGATGCAGAAGATGCACGCCTAGGCCGTGAACGCTTCAGCTTTTATCGAGACCGCGGCTATGAAATACGCCACTTCGACTGGAGCAAACAGCCCGAATATTTAACATGAGGACATCTCTAAAAATCCAGACTTGAGCGCATCTGCCACACAGCAGCCCTCAAGAAATTTATTGTAAATTTTTATAGACACCCATGAGCTATCCGCCTAATCAGTTAAATAAATCAAAAAAGCTTCCTGTACTGACAGAGGCAGTCGACCCTGATTCCCCGGATATTCCCACCCTGACTGAAGTCGTGGATGAAAAACCTTCGGTGCTCATAGCGGACAACAAAGGATTCGCTACCTTATCCGAAGCGCAATACCAGCATCTCGCATCACAGATCGCGCCGCATCTGGAAACGCTGCTACGCGCGAAACTTGCACCACAGTTCGATGCGCTATGGCAAGAGGCTTGGCACCAAGCCAAATCAAACCTGCCCGAATTAATTCAGGCAGATATTTCCACCCCGCCCGCACCCTCTCCATCCGCTATAATCACGCCCTTTCTCACTGCACCCGACAGTATTAATTCAAACACTATCGACATGGAACTCACAAAAAGCTTTGAACCGCAAGCAATCGAAGCGCGCTGGTATCCCATATGGGAAAGCGCTGGTTATTTCCAGGCAACATTAGAGAGCGACAAGCCCGCTTACGCCATCATGCTGCCGCCACCCAATGTGACCGGCACGCTGCACATGGGACACGCCTTCCAGGACACGCTTATGGACGCGCTCACCCGCTATCACCGCATGTGCGGAGACAACACCCTATGGCAGCCGGGTACTGACCATGCCGGGATTGCCACGCAAATCGTGGTGGAGCGGCAGCTGGACGCACAAAAAATTAAACGCCACGACTTGGGACGCGAAAAATTCATTGAGCGCGTGTGGGAATGGAAGGAAGAATCCGGCTCTACCATCACGCACCAGATGCGCCGCCTCGGTGCCTCGTGCGATTGGTCGCGGGAGCGCTTCACCATGGACGAAGGTCTGTCCGAGGCCGTTACCGAAGTATTCGTCAAACTCTATGAGCAAGGTTTAATCTATCGCGGCAAGCGCTTGGTAAACTGGGATCCGGTGCTGGGCACCGCAGTATCCGATCTGGAAGTAGTCGCGCAGGAAGAAGACGGCTTCATGTGGCATATCGCTTATCCGCTGGAAGCCGGTGTCGGTGCTTTAATCGTCGCTACCACACGCCCTGAAACGCTGCTCGGCGACGTTGCCGTGGCGGTGCATCCTGAAGATGCACGCTACCGACACCTGATCGGCAAGCACCTGCAACTGCCACTGTGCAATCGCACTATTCCCGTCATTGCCGATGAATATGTCGATCCGGCCTTCGGCACTGGCTGCGTAAAAATCACACCCGCGCACGATTTCAACGACTACATTGTAGGGCAGCGTCACAGCCTTACACCGATCAACATATTCACGCTGGATGCAAAAGTAAACGAACATGCACCTGACGTCTATCAGGGGCTGGATCGTTTCGACGCGCGCAAGCAAATCCTGTCCGACCTGTCCACACAAAATCTGCTGGTAGACACCAAGCCGCACAAGCTGATGGTGCCGCGCGGAGACCGCAGCCATGCGGTAATTGAACCGATGCTCACCGACCAGTGGTTCGTGAAAATGGAAGGTTTGGCGCAACGCGGGCTGCAAGCGGTGGCGGATGGTGAAATTAAATTCGTACCGGAAAACTGGACCAACACCTACAACCAGTGGTTAACCAACATTCAGGACTGGTGCATCTCGCGCCAACTGTGGTGGGGACATCGCATCCCGGCGTGGCATGACGAACAGGGTAATATATTTGTCGCCCGCAACGAAGAAGACGCACGCAAGCAGGCGGGCCACACGAAACTGCGCCAGGACGAGGACGTGCTCGACACCTGGTTCTCCTCCGCATTGTGGCCATTCTCAACACTGGGATGGCCACACGACACCAAGGAACTCAAAACTTTCCTGCCGACCTCGGTGCTGGTTACCGGCTTCGACATCATCTTCTTCTGGGTGGCGCGCATGGTGATGATGTCGCTGCACTTCACCGACAAGGTGCCATTCCGCGAAGTGTATGTACACGGCCTGATCCGCGATGCGGAGGGACATAAAATGAGCAAATCCAAGGGGAATGTACTAGACCCGCTGGATCTCATCGACGGCATCTCCCTGGAAGATTTGGTCGCCAAGCGCACGAAGAACCTGATGAATCCCGGGCAGGCAGACAGTATCGAAAAACAGACACGCAAACATTTCCCGGACGGCATCCCGGCCTTTGGCACTGATGCGATGCGCTTCACCTTCGCCAGCCTTGCCTCGCATGGGCGCGACATCAAATTCGACCTGCAACGCTGTGAAGGTTACCGCAATTTCTGTAACAAATTATGGAATGCCACGCGCTTCGTACTAATGAATTGTGAAGGCCAGGATGTCGGGCTGGACGAATCATTGCCGGTTAAATTCAGTGCAGCAGATAAATGGTTGATCAGTCGTTTGCAACAGGTGGAAGCTGAAATGGCGGACCACTTCGACCACTATCGTTTCGACATGGCGGCGCGCGCGCTGCATGAGTTGGTGTGGGACACCTACTGTGATTGGTATCTGGAATTAGCCAAGGTGCAACTCAGCCCTCACTCCGGCAACCCGGTCTCAGCGGAAGATGAAGCTTTAACTGCTGCACGGCAACGCGCCACGCGGCGCACTCTAGTGCGTGTACTGGAAACCATACTGCGCCTGGCGCACCCCATCATCCCTTTCATCACCGAAGAGCTGTGGCAGAAAGTTGCGCCCCTGGCCGGCAAACAGGGCGACAGCATCATGCTGCAACCCTATCCGCAAGCCAATCCCAAGCTGATTGACCCAATTTCCTTGCAACGAATCAGCCTGCTGCAGGAAATGGTCACTGCCTGCCGCAAGCTGCGCAGCGAGATGAACCTGTCCCCAGCGGAGAGAGTGCCACTGATTGCAAGTGGCGATGCAGCTATCCTGCAAGGCTTCGCGCCTTACCTGAAAGCGCTGGGCAAGTTAAGCGGGGTTAGCCTGCTGGATGAACTGCCTGACACCGATGCGCCAATCGCGATCGTCGGCAACTTCAAGTTGATGCTGGAAATCGAAATTGATGTGGAAGCAGAGTGTGAGCGCCTGGACAAGGAGATTGCCCGTCTTGCAGGTGAAATCAACAAGGCTCAAGGCAAGCTGCGCAATGCCAGTTTCGTCTTGCGCGCCCCGCAGCAAGTGGTGGATCAAGAACGCAGGCGTATGGACGATTTCTCCACGACGATGATCCAGTTGCAGGCGCAGCTCGACAAGCTTGGTTAAATCTGTCGGCGACGCAGGTAAAATACGAACTCGTCACCCTGCTGTGCAGCAGACAACAAATCATTCCCGGTTTGTTTGCAAAAATCGGTGAAGTCATCCGGTGATTTTTTGTCTGTGGCAACCACTTTCAGTACCTGCCCGCCTTGCATCTGCGACAACATTTTTTTGGTACGCAGAATAGGCAAGGGGCAACTCAACTGACGAGCATCCAATTCGACATCGAATTCCATTGTACTCATACCAATAGCGACGCACTTGCTTGCGCCCAATCCGTAAGGCCACTCTGCAGCTTGACCGTCTCGGCAAAACCCACAGCATGCATGGAACCCTCGTCTATTTGAACCTGCAATTTTTGCTTGTTAATATTCATAATCTTTACAGTTAGTAATTTTTTCCAGTGTTTGAGCGGACTCGCGCAATAATTATGCGGCAAATGCAATGTTCATTATACCTTGCCAATAAGTAAACACGGGCATTCCGCCCGAATTCTCCTCTGAAAACCCTGCGCTCCAAACTTGGGAACCTCCAGGCAAAGCAGGTATCATATTGTCATGAAAAATTTGCTGTTCATAGTGCTCTACACTTGGTCGCTGTTGTGCCGCGCTGAAGGTCTGCCCGACTTAGGCGATGTATCGCAGGAGGCTATGACACCGCAACAGGAGCGAAAAATCGGCGAACAGAGCATGTTCGAAATCCGTTCCGATAAAGATTACCTTGATGATGCTGAAGTCAATGATTATCTTAATCAGCTTGGGTATCAACTGGTTTCCAACAGCAACGAACCAGGGCAAGAGTTTGATTTTTTTGCCCTCAACGACAACAGCATCAACGCTTTCGCGCTGCCCGGCGGTTTCATTGGCGTAAACACCGGGTTGATGCTCATAGCGCAAAGCGAATCCGAACTCGCCTCAGTACTGGGCCATGAAATCGCCCACGTCACCCAGCATCACCTGGCACGTATGGTAGCGGGCCAGAAGGTCGACTCGGTAGCCGCCATAGCGGCCCTTGCAGTGGCTATCCTGGCTGCACGCAGCAACCCGCAGGCCTCACAGGCGGCCATTGTCGGGATGCAGGCCGGCTCCATCCAACGGCAACTTAACTTTACCCGCATTCATGAACAGGAAGCGGATCGCATCGGCCTCACCACTCTGCAAAAAGCAGGCTTCGATTCGCATGCCATGCCCATCTTCTTCGAACGCTTGCAAAAATCCACACGCCTGCTCGACAACAATATGCCGTCTTACCTGCGCACCCATCCGATCTCCAGCGACCGCATCGCCGATGTCGCTAACCGTGTGCAGCAGACCCCATATCGCCTGGTTGCCGACAGCCTCAACTTCCAGCTGGTGCGTGCCAAATTACGAGCCATACAGAAGAACCCTCAGGAAGCGGTGAACTTCTTCAAAAGTGCAATTGGGGAGCAAAAACATGGCAACCAGACGGCCCAGCGTTATGGCCTGGCGCTGGCACTGCTGCGCGCCGGACAAGTCGCACGCGCCACGCAGGAATTCGCCCCATTGCAGACACTGACATCACAAAATCCGATGATCGCGACGCTGGCCGGGCAAATCAAACGGGCGGACAAAAGCAACACCAGCATCACTGCATTCTACCGCAGCGCTACACAGAATTTTCCCCAGCACCGAGCGCTAGCCTATGACTACATTGAACTGCTGCTGGAAGCCAATCGCCTTGAAGACGCGCTCAAACTGCTCACTGAACAAATTATCGCTCATCCCAATGACCTGCGTCTGCAAGAACTACAGGCACGCAATTACGCGGCATTAGGCAAACGACAAGAAGAGCACCACGCGCTGGCCTACACTTACATTCTGCGCGGCAACTTACTCAGTGCAATTGAACAACTGGAATTAGCCAAAGCAGCAGGCACCGATTTTCACGAATTGTCGATCATTGAAAGTGAACTGAAGCAGTACAAGGAGATCGCGGCAGCGCTCGCGAAAAAGAAATGATGCGCTATGTCTATCAACATCTATTCGGCCATCATACAAGCCGCTTGTTCGACCAGTTTACATGCAGTAACTATGCTTCGCATGGTCACCCGCATGCAACCAGATCAGCAAAATTTTTTTTAGCATAATAAAATTCAGATTATTCGATCTTAATGCAATTCCCACATAAAATTTCATGACGCCATTGCTTATGGTGCAACATTCTTGTGTTGCTGCTGACTCAATTTTTTCTGCTGATTCACAGCCACGATGATACAAGCTTGTTTCAGTCCCAACTGACAGCTTTTTTCCATCTGCTGTATCGACCCGACCGCGTCACGTAATTTTTTCAAAACGAAACCTTTACCATAATAGGCACTGGCGTTTTTCGGGTTGCCAGCAATCACTCTATCAAATTCTGCCAGCGCTTCCGAATACCGCCCTGAGTTTAAATATACAGACGCCAACGCGACATACACCTCAGGATAGGTAGAATTAATTGCCAGCGATTTTTTATAATCTGCAATGGCCGCATCCCACTTTTTAACTGCAGCCGAAGCTTGTGCGCGAATAAAATAGATACGATGGGCGCCGAGGCGGTTTTCGCCATGCAGCAAGCGCACCGCGTCATCCCACAGGCGGTATGTATCTGCAAACACCCATAATCGATTCCATGCCAGCGGCACTAATAGCAAAACCGCTAATACACCAACCAGCATAATTTTTCGGCTGGGAAGTGATCCAAGCAGTAAAGGCAATAACAACATATAGCCGGGCAACCATAAATAACTGCGATACAGCACAAAAATTTCCTGAATGCGTATGCTTGAAAATTCCGCCATGAAGTAACACCACGGGTACAGCAATGCCAACCCCAGCAAGGCAATACGTCCACCGCGCAGCAAAGAAACCATCGCAAATGCGCCATAAGCAACAAAAGCAACCAAGCCGATCCAGCTTGTCCAGTCTTTCCAGGTGAGGATAAATGTCTCGCGCATATCCAGCGACATCCACGCGGGGTTGGGTACTAGCATTAGCAAACAGTATTTGAAAAAAAGCCCCGCCTGCGTCAACACGCTCAGCAAGTGCAGTGCTGTCGTTCCCTGAAGGAGTGCTTGTTCCCCAAACAATGCCGCCGCGTCCATCTCATAAGGCACACCAAATATACCCTTTATGCGTAGCACCACAAACAACCCAACCGCTGCGAATCCTAGCCAAGTCGCAAGCAAGGCGCGGGACGAAAGCTTATTCTGGGCACGAATTGCCAATGTCAAAGGTAACAATATGGCGGGAGCCATCAAGCTGTGTTCCTTGCTGAACAGCGCCAGAAAATACGCCATGACTGCTAGCACCATATAGCGTTTGTCGCCCTCCAGCAGGCCACGCAGGTATGCTAACTGCATTACCAATGTGAACATTGTTGCCATCAGGATGCTGCGTTGTATCAGATAGCCTACGCCATAAACCGCGAGAGGATGACATGCGAATATCAGTGCTCCCAACCACGCTCCCCAATTCGCGATATTTTCTTTGCTCTCATCAGTGATGAACAGCTTGATCCACAAACGCAATACCAGCACTAGCAACAACACATTCACACTATGCAGCAATAGATTCTGTATGCGAAAAACAGGCGGATCCTCACCGAAAAATACCCAGGTAACACCCAATGATGTATAGGGAAACCAACGTAAATCCAAACGGAACAGGGTATTTGCGTAATGATCTATAACTGCATTAAAAAATTGAATGTCATCGAATATCAGGGGGTTATTCAAAAATGGGGCATACGCCACAATAACCAGCAGCACCAAAACCAGGGCTTTGATTCGGTCAAGCGGATAAATAAATTTAGAAAAAAAATTCATTACTCATACCATATAACATTAGCTATTTACGCAAAAAAACCCGCAATCTATTACAGAATGCGGGTTTTCAGAAAATCATCAGTTCTACAATTTAAAATATTCGTTTGGAGAAAAGATTTTTAGTACATGCTATTTCCACTTAGACATGACGCTATTCAAAACTGGATCAGTATTAACACTTGAAGTAACCGCCCAAGTTACACCCGTCGATGAAGGAGTTGGAGTCCATGTAAGGGTCGCGGCATCGAGAGCAGTCTTAATGCAACCTGAACACAGAGTGGCTACGATTGCGCCAGTTCCAGTTGTCAAACTATAGCTTACAATTTCTGTGGTTTTTGTTGGTCCTGTTGAGCCCAATCCCAAACCCCTTGTATTCCAATCCCCCAAATCAGCCAAGGCAAAATCAGGCAGAGCGCCGTTTTCCTGGACATACAATGAAACCGCCAGCTTAAGCGGATCTATAGCGGTTGCGACTTTTGCGAGCTTGGCCTTAACTACATAGTCCTGATAAGCCGGAATCGCTACCGCAGCGAGAATACCGATAATCGCGACTACGATCATCAATTCGATCAAAGTAAAACCTTTTTGCATTTTTTTCATTATTGCTACTCCTTCAAGAGTTGAACATACTATACACAGGGTGTGTGCCTTAATCATAAGCAGGATTCATGCCAACTTATTCTCACTTACAACTATCCGCGTCTGGATTGGGGTTGCGGAGCAGTCTCAGCAGTGACTTTGATATTCTTCATTGAGGTAAAAGCCGATTTACGTCAGATAAGTGACGGTTTTCGTCACCCTGCCTTTCAAATATTACCGTGTATGCCGTGGTTACTTCATGCAGACGGCACGTACCTGATGCATGTCGGTGATGCCGGATAAAACCTTTTCAATGCCGTCTTGCCTCAGGGTGCGCATGCCTTCGTTGAGTGCGTTAGCCAATATTTCCGCGACGTGGGCGTGCTCTTGAATATTCTTTTTTATCAAGTCGGTGCCCACCATCAACTCGTGCAAACCCACCCGTCCGTGATAGCCTGTGCCGGAGCAATCGGCACATCCAACCGGTTCATATAGTGTAAATTTTCCCATTTCGTCAGCGAACAGCTTGACCCATTCGGAGTACAGTGCTTTGTAAGCAGCATTGGCATCCTGTTTCCAGGGCTCGCAGTGCATGAGCTCTGTTGAATATTCGGCAAGCAATGATTTGAGCTCATCTTGTGTGGCGGTATGTGGTTTCTTGCACTTCTTGCATAAACGTTTGGCTAAACGTTGCGCCAGAACACCCAACAGGGCATCGGAAAAATTAAATGGATCCATACCCATATCCAATAATCGTATGACGGATTCCGGCGCGCTGTTGGTGTGCAGGGTGGCGAGCACCAAATGGCCGGTTAGCGAGGCTTCGATGCCGATGGCAACCGTTTCCTTGTCACGCATTTCACCCACCATGATCACATCCGGGTCGGCGCGCAGAAAGGATCTCATGATGGTGACAAAATCCAGGCCGGCCTTCTTGTTGATCTGCACTTGGCGCAGGCCCTTCTGTGTAATTTCTACCGGGTCTTCTACCGTCCAGATTTTGGTCTCAGGCTTGTTAAGATAGTTGAGCACGGAATGCAAAGTGGTAGTTTTACCGGATCCCGTCGGGCCACATACAAAAAACAGGCCATAAGGCTTGCTGACTACCTCTTTCAGCGTTGCCATGTTTCGTGCCGACAAACCCAACTCATTAAGTTTTATTGGCTCGCCGGTGCCCAAAATACGCATCACGATGTCTTCCACACCGCCCTGCGAGGGAATGGTGGCAACACGCAGCTCGATATCCAGAGGCGCATATTTATTGAACTTGATCTTGCCATCCTGCGGTTTGCGCTTCTCCGAAATATCCAGGTCGCACATGATTTTTATACGAGTAATAAGCGCATTGCGGAAAGACGATGGCACTTCGATATAGGGTTCCAGCGAACCATCCCTGCGCAAACGAATCACGGTCTTGCCCTTGCCCGGTGCGGGTTCCACATGAATGTCGGAAGCGCCCATCTTGTAGGCGTCCATGATGATCTTGTTAACCAACTTGACTAGCTCATTGTCTGCCGCAGCACTTACATCCTCCAGGACAGTTTCATCGAACTCTTCTTCATCTCTTCTCATGGCGGTAAGCATCTCGTCCATTGAGGCGCCGTCCGCTTCCGAGCCACCGGACATGCCACTGGCTCCACCTCCGCCGAAGAACAAGCTGAGGGTGGCATTGAATTCGCGTTGCGAACAAACCCTGTAAACCAGTCGGCTCCTCGGAAATACGTTATTTACCACGCGTGAAGTTTGTATCCACTCTGGATCAGTGGTAAGTATCACCAAGCCTTCCTTGCTTTCATCTATCGGCACCCACTGACTGCTTTCTAAATATTCCCGTTTCAGATTTTTAAGTAGCTCGATTGGCCTGATGCGATCAGCTTTGAAAGGTTCATAGGGCACACCAAAGAAGAGTGCGAGCGCTTTACCAAGAGCGTCTGGTTTAACTTGAAACTCGTCGAGCAACACATCCTCAAGGTCAGCATTTTTGCGTCGTGCTGTGGATATGGCCAGATCCAATTCGTCGGCAGATAATACCGCCTCATACACCAAATGATCGTACTTGGTTTTAACAGCAGGTTGCTGCTGGCTTTGGCGCAGCGCCACTGCCAAGCTCTGCGCTAGCTCCAATACCCCATCTACCATCATCTCCGCAAAAGGTTGGTCAGCCTTATTATTGAGAACCTGAATGACACCTACTAAATCCTGACTTTCCGGATCAAGTATGGGCACTACAAGGGCTTGCTTGGTACGATAGCCCGTGCGCTTATCCACGTCTTGCAGAAAGCATAGGTTGGCACTATGCGAAGCTAGCTCGTTCTCGTCGTATACATCCTTGATATTAAGTTGTTTTTTATGGATCGCCACATACCCGGCAAGACTCTGCTCAGTAATGCGTAACTTGAGATCCTTGACTAAGCCTGTCCCGGTTCTTATTTTTGAAACCAGCGCAGCTCCGTCATTATCCAGTGAATAAATGGTGAAGCGATCAGCATTGAATATCGCGCAGATATCCTTGCCCACGTCCAGCATAATTTCGTCTAAATTGTATGTAACATCAACCTTGCTTATGATGTGGTCATGAATATTGCTTATGACCTGAGTAAGATTCTTCCTGAACGCCAGCTGCGCTTCGATCTGGCTAACACTGGCTCGTCGTTCAGGCCGTATTGTTATTGCATCATCCATTCACCTCTCCCTGATAACTCCCAACATGGCATTCCGCATGGTGAGATTGCGTAACTTTGTTGCTGGCTATGTAATATAGCAGTATTTAGCGAAAATTCTCTATACGGTTTTGAAACAAGGATGGGTTATGTCACCCATATTTGAGATGCCGTGTCATTACTGACACCCCACAAAATAAAATACCGAATAGCAAAAATATAACGCGTCCAGCCTCACCATTGCGACATTCCGGATGGGAACTGTGCAACTTTAGATGCGCCCTTTATTTATTGTTCCTGCAGAGATAGCCGTTATACACTTGACCGATCTGCAACATCGCCGGTGTGAAGCCATGTAGGCATTCGCTGATTTTCTGCATGGTCATATCTATCTCTGCCGGTTAGTGGGTGATGTAAATTTCCGGGCCGTATTCCACTTGAATTTGAGCAGTTCTCCCGCAAGCAGCCTGGAAGATAAATGTGGCTCTATGTGGAATAAAGCGGGTAATCAACTTAACCGCCACAGAAGAAGTAAACTCGCCCATCCTGAAAAAAATCCGCCCATCCTGAAAAAAATCCGCTCGTCCTGAGCTTGCCGAAGGATGAACGGATTTTAAGCTGACCATTTCTAGTTATTCATCTGGCACCTGCGGCTTGTGCCGCATCAAGCCCAAACTGAAACAGGCTCTTAACTTTTTAAATAAAACTCCATTTTAATCCCCGCCAACTCAATAATGTCATGCTCTTTGAGCTGACACGGTTGATCGTCCATCGGCTTACCATTAAGATTTGGGTAACTTTCCCCTTCCACATAGGTGATGAAATAACCGCGCGGACGACGCGTAAATACTACAACTTGCAAGCCGGCTTTTCCAACGGTAGTCAGATTCTTAACTAGCTCAAGCTCTTTGCCAGCATTAGGTCCGGTAAATATTTGTATTACCCCCATTACTTGCAGCGGGTCAGGCACTTTCTCGGCGGAGGTTACACGAGCAGGTTGCGATTCAGTTTCTCCATCGGATGCTGTTGCACTGTCAGCAACCACTTTCTCGGCGGAGGTTGCATGAGCAGGCTGCGATTCAGTTTCTCCATCGGATGCTGTTGCACTGTCAGCAACCACTTTCTTGGTCGGGGTTACAAGAGCAGGCTGCGATGATGTGACAGCGCCTGTCTGTAGCAATTCAGGCACTTTCTCGGCAAGTGTTGATTGTTGCAGTTCCGTAGGATTTAACTTCAATGTCGTTTCACTCGAATCAGCTTTTACCGGGGTGGCGGCTGCGATACGGGAAGACGCACGAAATACCATTGTTTTCTCAAAATCTGCCACAGCAGACTGAATTATCTGATCGTTCAAATACTTGAGTTTATATTTTCCAATTTCAATGACATCACTATTTTGTAAAAAATGATTCTTGATTGCTGCACCATTTACCAAGGTTCCATTAGTGCTATTCAAATCTTCCAGAAAGGAATCATTAAATATGGTCACTATCGCAGCGTGCTCACCACTGACAGCAAGATTATCAATAACGATATCATTGTCCGGCTTGCGCCCTATCGTCATATGCTCCTTGTCCAGAACATGTTCCTGCAACACCACACCATTCAAGCTGAGTATCAGTTTCGCCGCCATATAATCAATCCCCGAATTTAATTCTTGAACCAGAACAGCATTTTTGCGAGCTAACCCTGCGGCACGGCAAACTCACCGATAACTTTAATAAGTATTATGGATGCATTATCACGCCCGCCATTATCGTTTGCCATTTCAATCAATCGTCTTGCCACCAATTGTAGATTTGCACGCAGCATTTGCAGCGTGTTACCGATCTCATCATCTTCGACCATATCGTTCAAACCGTCCGAGCATAGTAGATAAATATCGCCCACCTGCACCGCATGACATTGCATCTCCACGTCGACCGATGGATCAACTCCGACCGCGCGCGTAATCAGATTTTTATTCTTGGATAGTCGCGCGTCTTTCTGACTTAGCATGCCTCTATCGATTTGCTCTTGCAACAGTGAATGATCACGAGTGATTGGCTCAAATATTTCACCACGTAGTCGGTACATCCTCGAATCGCCAACGTGGGCGACTGCTAAACGATTATCGTAAAATAACCCGGCAACCACCGTGGTACCCATTCCAGCATATTGCGACTGGCTCTGCGACTTATGGTAGACAGTGGCATTGGCTTTCTGCACGTTTTCGCGTAGCAGTATCACCCCAACATCTTCACCACCCTCACCCCGGTCTTCGGGGCGCATACTCTCCAAGCTATGCTTCATATCGGCAGCAATCAGGGAAACTGTAATGCCGCTAGCAATTTCACCAGCATTGTGCCCTCCCATACCATCGGCCAGCACCACTAACCCACACGACGCGTCATAAGCCATGCTATCTTCATTATGCGATCGCACAACACCTGGGTGAGTCTGACTAACAATTTCCAGTGCCTGTTCAATATCCATATTTTGGCATCTCTATACATTCAAAATTTTATGCATGACAAGATACAACACTCAATTCGATTTAAGCAGGTAGCTGCTACATAGATGTTGCGAGTTTTAGATCTGTCCGGTTTTGTAGCGCGCAATCTGTCCGGTTGTCATATTGCCTTAGGAGGACGATATGAAACCGACACAAGTGCTACAGGAGATACGGAAGATGAGATTCGAAGAAGTTTATGAAGGATGGCATGAGGGACGACTAACGCAAGCGGAAGCTGCTCGCATACTCGGCGTATGTGAGCGCAGTTTCCGACGCTACATGGTGAGCTACGAAGCAAGTGGACTGGACGGGTTGATTGATCGGCGACTGGAACAAACCTCAAATCGCCAAGCACCCGCAGATGAAGTAATGGCGATGACCGCTGAGTATCGGCGTCAATATATGGGCTGGAACGTCAAACACTTCCATAGCTGGTATCACCGCACCGGCGGGACACGCAGCTACACATGGGTTAAAAAGCATCTGCAAAAAGCGGAGCTCGTTCCCAAGACAGAGAAACGTGGCGCTCACCGAAAGCGTCGTGAACGATCCGCCCTGCCAGGCATGATGATCCATCAGGATGGAAGCACCCACGAATGGGTCGCTGGGCAGAAATGGGACTTGATTAACACCATGGATGATGCCACCAGCGAACACTACTCGATGATCTTCGTCGAAGAAGAGGGAACCGCCAGCAGCTTCCAAGGCGTGCATGACGTGATTGAAGTGCACGGCCTGTTCAGTTCCTTCTACAGTGACCGAGGTAGCCACTACTGGCACACACCGGAGGCCGGCGGCAAAGTCGACAAGAACAACCCCACACAATTTGGTCGTGCCTTGCGGCATCTGGGTATCGAGATGATCGCGGCCTACTCCCCTGAAGC
>CAMCFJ010000032.1 GCA_945874105.1 Candidatus Nitrotoga sp. CP45
TTGTAGCCTTTGACAGCGGCCACCATGCTCATCGCGTTACCGGTATTGCCGCTACTAGCTTCCACGATAGTGTCGCCCGGTTTCAGCAGACCTTCACTTTCAGCGCGCTCTATCATGTATTTTGCAATGCGCGCCTTGATGGATCCAGACGGGTTAAGAAATTCCAGCTTGACCCAGATACCGTCAATCTGAATTAGTGGTGTTGAGCCGATAGCATCTAGAATGGTTTGCATGATGGAATTAACTCCAAAGGTTTGAAATACTGAAGGTGTGATCGTAACAAATTAAAATGCACGCGGGGAAGAGCTATGGCAAGAACTACTACGGCAAAAAAAATAAAAGCCTGTATATCCACAGGCTTAAATAATTTTATTGGCGGAGAGGGCGGGATTCGAACCCGCGTTAAGATATTATCCTAAACACGCTTTCCAGGCGTGCGACTTAAACCGCTCATCCACCTCTCCGAAGGTCGCGCAGGATAAACCAGAAAGGGCTTTATCGCAATCTAAAATAGTTTCAGAAATTGTTTTTCCAAGTGCGCAAAGCAGTAAAGATGCTGGTTTCGTCGGTCTCTTTTATTTGTGTCATGCTCACTGTGGTGGCGATGACGCTTGGCTCAGCGCAGCGTAAAAAAGGGTTGGTAGCTTTTTCCAGGGCAATCGTCGAAGGTAACGTTGGACGCCCGGCAGCGCGTAACGCCTGCACCTCTGCTTGACGTTGTTTGAGACTAGCATTGTCGGGTTCGCAGACTAGCGCAAAGCGGATGTTGGCCTCGGTATATTCATGTCCGCAATACACTTTTGTTTCATCGGGCAAATTGGCCAGCCGTTGCAGGGAATGGAACAATTGCGCAGCCGTTCCTTCAAACAATCTGCCGCAGCCACAACCGAACAGGGTGTCGCCGCAAAATACGTAGCCGGCGCCAAGATAGGCAATATGCCCGAGAGTATGGCCAGGGATATCAATAACGCTCAGTTTAATTTTTAATTCCGGGATTTCAATTACATCTCCGCCGCCGAGCATATGACTGACGCAGGAAATATTTTCAAGCTGTGGGCCGTACACGGGCACGTTGTATAATTCAACAAGCTTGCAGACGCCACCGACGTGGTCGTTGTGATGGTGAGTACACAGGATGGCGGCGAGTTTGAGCTTGTGTAGATTGAGGTAAGCCAGCACCGGCGCGGCGTCACCCGGGTCGACCACTACTACATGTTGGTGGTCATGCAGCAGCCAGATGTAGTTGTCCTTGAATGCAGGGATGGGAATGATATTTAGCATGGATATGTCCGTTTTTTATTTGGCTATACTCGAGTGAAAGAGTATTGCATGTCAACTACAAATACGCTGAATGATTGGTTCGCCACGCCTCCAGGAAAATATTTGATGGAGTGCGAGCAGGCATTGTTTGATCACAGTGTGACTGATATTTTTGGCTTCAATGCCCTGCAATTTGGGCTGGCCGAGCATGATTTTCTGCGTGCCAGCCGTATGCCGCTGCGCGCCATAGTCGGGAACGAGACCGGGGTGCAAGTACGGCTGGATATGGATGAACTGCCCTTCGGGTGCAGTAGCCTGGATTTAGTGCTTCTGCCACATGTACTGGAATTCAATGCCCATCCCCATCAAATATTGCGTGAGGTTGAGCGTGTGTTAAGGCCGGAGGGAAGTCTCATCATCAGCGGCTTCAATCCGCGTAGCCTGTGGGGGGCTAGACGCGTTTTGGGTTCACAGACGAACTTCCCCTGGCGGGGCGATTTTATTGCTTTGTCGCGCTTGAAGGATTGGCTGGCATTGCTGGGATTTGAGGTGGTAACGGGACGTTTTGCCTGTTACGCACCTCCGCTCACGAATCCCAATTTTCTTAACCGCTTTAATTTTATGGAGCCTGCGGGCGATCGCTGGTGGGCAGTGTGGGGCGGGGTATATTTTTTGCAGGCGATCAAGCATGTGCGGGGAATGAACCTGATCAAACCAAAATGGAACGAGCGACTGGTTGGCACGCTGATACCGGCAGCGCCTAAGCTGAATAGGGAAATATCGCAGTGTACAAAAACGGAATCTGAATGAGCGAACTTGTGGCAGTAAGTGAAGATATAGTGGAAATTTATACTGATGGGGCTTGCAAGGGGAATCCCGGCGTGGGCGGCTGGGGCGCGCTGTTACAAATTATGGGCAAAGAGCGCGAGCTATGCGGTGGCGAGGCGCATACCACCAACAATCGCATGGAGCTGCTGGCCGCGATCCGCGCGCTGGAGGCATTGAAGCGGCCATGCCGAGTGGTTCTGCATACCGATTCAAAGTATGTGCAGCAAGGCATTAGTGTCTGGGTGCATAACTGGAAGCTGCGTGGCTGGAAGACTGCCGACAAGAAGCCGGTGAAAAATGAGGATTTGTGGCGCACGCTGGATGCGCTGGCGAGCAAGCATCATGTTCAGTGGGTGTGGATAAAAGGACATGCCGGGCATGATGGAAATGAGCGTGCCGATGAATTGGCCAATCGCGGTATTGAGCAACTATTTAATGAAAGCATGAAATGAGACAAATCGTGTTGGATACCGAAACCACTGGCCTGGATCCAGGGAAAGGGCATCGCATCATTGAACTGGCGGCGATCGAGTTATGCAACCGCAAAGTTTCTGATCGACGCTTTCACCGCTATCTAAACCCGGAACGAGAGATTGATGCGGGAGCGGCCGAGGTGCATGGTCTGACGCTGGAGCGTCTGCAGGACGAACCGAAATTTGCCGAGATTGCACCAGCGCTACTTGAGTTTATCCGTGGCGCGGAACTCATCATTCACAATGCGCCGTTCGATGTCGGGTTCCTCAACAAGGAGCTGGAGCTAACCGGATTGCCCAGGTTGGATAACTATTGTGCGAGTGTCATTGACACACTGAAGCTGGCCAAGGAATTGCATCCCGGCAAGAAAAATAATCTGAACGCATTGTGTGACCGTTATCAGATCGACAATTCTCACCGCACCTTGCATGGCGCGCTATTGGATACCGAGCTGTTGGCGGAGGTTTATCTTTCCATGACGCGCGGACAGAAAAGCTTGCTGGATGATGGGAGCAATGAACAGGAAGAAGATCCGACCATGGTTTTTGCAGATTTGTCGCGTTTGGAACTGCGTGTGCTGCCCGCTAACAATGATGAGTTGGCGCAGCACGCGCAGCAGTTGGCCGATATCGATACGGCCAGCAAGGGCGCATGTATGTGGAAACAATTAGAGCTTTTGGAGGTGCAGCCGTGATCCATAATATTAGCAGCATGTCCAAGCTGACAGGCTGTTGAAAGCGGCTAGTTGTCTGTTGTGATGAGCGCCAATGTGGATGTGTTGATCATCGGTGCCGGCGCGGCTGGCATGATGTGCGCCATCGAGGCTGCACGTCGAGGGCGCTCTGTACTGCTGCTTGATCACTCCAACAAATTGGCGGAGAAAATCCGCATCTCTGGTGGTGGCCGCTGCAACTTCACCAATTTGTACGCCAAGCCGGAAAATTACTTATCTGGTAATCCGCATTTCTGTCGCTCCGCATTGGCTCGCTACACCCCCCAGCATTTCATCACATGGCTTAACCAGCAAGGCATCGGCTATCACGAAAAAAAACTCGGGCAATTGTTTTGTGACGAAGGATCGGCAGCCATCATTGCGCTGCTGAAAAACGCATGCGATGCAGCGGGAGTCCGTTGGCTTATGTCTTGCAAAGTGCACAAGATTGAGCACCTCAACCCCCCTCTTCCGCAAGCAGGAGAGGGGCCAGAAGTGAGAAGCAAAGCACATCCCTCAGCCGAACGATTTAGTTGCGATACCAGCCATGGCACATTTCGCACGCAATCTTTGGTGATTGCCAGCGGTGGCCTGTCTATTCTCAAGATTGGCGCAACACCGTTTGGTTACCAACTCGCGCAGCAATTCGATATTCCCATGACCAAACTCAAGCCGGGGTTAGTGCCATTGAGTTTTCATCCGAATGATTGGGCGCCTTATGTTGATCTCGCCGGAATTTCCGTGGATGCGGTGGTAAGTTATGGCGAACAAGTTTTTCGGGAAAATCTTCTTTTTACCCACCGTGGCCTCAGTGGCCCCGCCATCTTGCAAATCTCATCTTATTGGGAGCCGGGCCAGCCGCTGCACATTAATTTGCTGCCGGATCAAGACACGCTGCAATTGTTCGCGCAGCAGCGTGACAGTCGCATGCTGCTAAACAATTTTTTTGCACAATATTTGCCCAAGCGATTTATTGAAACATGGTGCGCCCAGTTGGCCGGAGATTATCTTTCAAGTAATGAGCCAATTAACCGATATTCGGATAAGGAAATCGCAGCGCTTGCCGCCAAACTGCATGATTGGCAAATTACGCCTAGCGGCACATTGGGCTATTCCAAGGCAGAGGTGACATGCGGTGGTGTTGACACCCGTGCCTTATCGTCTAAAACCATGGAAGCCAATGAGGTGAACGGTCTGTATTTTATCGGTGAAGTGGTTGATGTAACAGGCCAGCTGGGCGGCTACAACTTTCAGTGGGCATGGTCATCAGGTTATGCTGCCGGGCAATATTGTTGAGCTTTGCATGGTTTTGCGTTTGTGCTGTAACAGGCGGCGACCCAACATTTATAATACAAAATATTCTATGGCAAGGAGAACCAAGTGTTTCATAAAATAAAACCGTCTATGGCATTCGCATTATCTGGCTTATTACTTTCGGGCCCTGTTATTGCTGCAAAAGATATAGTCGATAACCAAACCTGGGGTACTGCAACGGCGGTTGGCAGCCTGGAGCCTTTCCATCCAGCATTAAAGAATTTTAAATACTGGGCAGAATTTCAAGGGCGTTTTGGCGATGATACATCACGCTTTTCTCAGGCGATCATTCGCCCTGGGATAGGATATGCAATTAACAACACCACTAGTGTCTGGGTGGGTTATGCATTGGTTCCCACTGCAGAACCATTTTCCAAAACGACATTCAACGAGCGTCGATTCTGGCAACAATTATTGTGGAGCGATAAATTTACGTTCGGATCATTCAGCAGTCGAAGTCGCTTGGAAGAACGTTTAGCGCCTCAATTGGGTGATGATACCGCCATGCGTTTTCGGCAAATGTTTAAAATATCGGTGCCTCTGGCTGCTGCTCCAGCTTACAGCGTAGTGGCTAGCGATGAGTATTTTCTACATCTCAACAACGTCGATTGGGGACCCCGTAGAGGTTTCGATCAAAATAGAGCGTTCGTAGGGTTGGGCTATAATTTTAGTAAAGAAATTAAATCTGAAATCGGCTATATGAACCAGTACATCAACAGGCCACTCACTCCAATAAATCGGAATGATCATATTTTGTCGATTAATTTTTATTTCAATTATTAACCTGGGCGGCTGTATCCAGCTCTAAAGGATACCCAATCATTCAGATCAGAATGGCAGTTGTAGACCTGGATTGGAATTCAGCAACACACGACGAAAATCTTGCTGAATTCTGGTTAGCGCTTCCTCATTATCTGCTTCAAAGCGTAATACGATCACAGGCGTAGTATTACTGGCTCGTATCAAGCCAAAGCCGTCGGCATACTCAACGCGCAGACCGTCTATGGTGATGATGTCTTGCACATTGGTAAATTTTGCCTCTTTCTGCAGCTGTGTAATCAGCGCGTAGTTCTCGCCCTCTTTTAGCTTAATTTGCAGTTCCGGTGTATTAATTGAATTAGGCAGACCATTCAACACGCCATTTGCATCTGACTGTTTGCTCAAGCATTCGAGCAAACGGGCACCCGCGTACAGACCGTCATCGAAGCCATACCATCGTTCCTTGAAGAATACATGGCCGCTCATTTCACCTGCCAGCAATGCGCCGCATTCCTTCATTTTTGCCTTGATAAAGGAATGGCCGGTTTTCCAGAGTGTAGGTTTGCCACCATGTTGTGTAATCCAGCCAAACAGCTTGCGCGTGGATTTAACGTCGAAGATAATTTCTGCGCCAGGATTGCGAGCCAGCACATCGGCGGCGAACAGCATTAACTGCCTGTCGGGAAAAATAATGTTGCCATTTTTAGTGACGACGCCCAAGCGGTCGCCGTCACCATCGAAGGCTAAGCCCAATTCACTATCATTGCTGGCAAGTGCATGGATCAGGTCTTGCAGGTTTTCCGGTTGCGAAGGATCAGGATGATGGTTAGGGAAGTTGCCATCCACTTCACAAAATAGTTCCGTGACTGTGCAGCCCAACTGGCGATACAAAGTGGCGGCAAAATCTCCGGCCACGCCATTGCCGCAATCGACCGTGATATTCATGGGCCGTGCCAATTTAATATCGGAAACGATGCGTGCAATATATACGGGGCCTATATCGAACTGCGAATAAGTACCCGCACCATGGCTGAGATTATTTTGCTCGATACGTGTGCGCAGGGCTTGTATGGCATCACCGGAGAGCGTTTCGCCTCCCAGTACCATTTTCAGTCCGTTGTAATCCGGGGGATTGTGACTGCCGGTAATCATGACTGCAGAATGCGTGTCCAGATGATAGGCGGCAAAATAAACCATGGGCGTGGCAACACGTCCAACATCAATGACGTTGATGCCGCTCTTCTGAATGCCGCGTGCCAAAGCAGCGGTAAATTCCACGCCAGACAGACGTCCGTCGCGTCCAATCGCAATCGTGTGCTGGCCGCGTGCTGTGGCCTCTGAGCCGATGGCATGGCCAATAATCTCGATGATTTCCTGGGTCAGTGATTTACCGACAATGCCGCGAATATCGTAGGCCTTGAAAATTTCTTTAGGTAAGTTTTGCATGGTTTAACTCCATCGATATGATAGGAATGTGCGCATGACTCAATCAAGGGCCATGAAGCAATGTGATAGCGAGAATGCCCGATTCTGATGTAATCGAATTAAGCACCCCATGCTTTTCGCCAAGCGAGAGTAACTTAATGATGACCTTTAGGTAACTCGCCCTTGAACTTGTACAGTGTGCCGCAGTAAGGGCAGCGCGCTTCGCCGATCTTGTCGACCGGGATGACCACCCTGGGATGTGCATTCCACAGGCTCATATCGGGCATGGGACAATACAGCGGTAGGTCTGCGGCGGTCACTTCTATATAGCGTAGCTTGGCATGTTCGGTTTGCATATAATTCCTCTTAAACGTGTGCCAACCAATCAGCATATTGCGGATTTTTTCCACTGACACAATCAAAAAATAGCGCTTGTAGACGCGTTGTGATCGGACCGCGCGACCCATTGCCTATGGTGCGGTTGTCCAATTCGCAGATCGGTGTAACTTCTGCCGCAGTCCCGGTAAAGAAAGCTTCGTCGGCGCAATACACCTCATCGCGCGTGATGCGTTTTTCGATCAGCTGTATGCCAAGGCCAGCCGCCAGTGTGATGATGGAGTCGCGCGTGATGCCTTCCAGACAGGAAGTCAGGTCGGGTGTATACAGCTTGCCCTTTTTCACAATAAAGATATTTTCGCCCGCTCCTTCAGCTACATAACCATCCACGTCCAACAGCAGCGCCTCATCATAGCCATCGTGCGCCACTTCTTGATGCGCCAGAATGGAGTTGGTGTAAGTACCGACTGATTTGGAACGGCACATATTAATGTTTACGTGATGACGGGTGAAACTGGAAGTTTTAACACGAATGCCTTTTTCCATTCCCTCTGCACCAAGATACGCGCCCCATGGCCAAGCTGCAACGGCGACATGGGTGCTAATAGCAGTGGCGGCTATACCCATGGCTTCTGAGCCATAGAACACAATGGGCCGGATGTAACAGGACTCCAAATTATTGGCGCGAACTACTTCGCAGTGCGCCTCCATCAAAGTTTCTTTGTCGAATGGCATCTTCATCTTGAAGATATAGGCTGAATTGAACAGGCGGTCGGTATGATCCTTAAGGCGGAAAATTGCCGTGCCCTGGGTCGTCTTGTACGCACGCAGGCCTTCAAATACTCCCATGCCGTAGTGCAGTGTATGGGTCAATACGTGAGTTGTGGCATCTCGCCAAGGCACGAGTTTGCCGTCATACCAGATAAAACCGTCGCGGTCAGCCATAGACATGGTTGAATTTCCTTAAGAGTATTGCAAAGACCGCAATTCTAACGTTTTCCGTGTACTTTATGAAGCGATAGTACGTTTCAAAAATGAAAAAACGGGTTTCAAAAAAGCATTGGCTTTACGAATTCTAAGGCAATAGAGCGATGTTGGTCAGCGCTGTCATTTCGGGTAGGCCAAACATGATATTCATATTCTGTATCGCTTGACCGGCTGCCCCTTTGACCAGATTGTCAATTACTGACAATACAACCACAGTATTGCCTTGTTGCGGCCGATGAACCGCGATACGGCAGCAATTCGCACCGCGTACTGTACGCGTTTCCGGATGACTGCCAGCTGGCATGACGTCCACGAATGGCTCATTGGCGTAACGCTGCTCATATAGCGCTTGCAGGTCAGCATCACCTTGTATGCGCGCATACAGGGTGGCATGAATGCCGCGTATCATGGGTGTAAGGTGCGGCACAAAGGTCAGGCTGACCTCTTGTTGTGCCGCTCGCGCAAGTCCTTGACTAATTTCCGGCAAATGGCGATGCCCGGATACACTGTAAGCTTTGAAATTGTCCGCCACCTCGGAAAACATGATGCTAGCCTCTGCCTTGCGCCCCGCGCCGGACACACCGGATTTCGCATCGGCAATCAAGCTGCTGCAGTCCACAATCCCCGCTTCCAGCAGCGGAATAAAACCAAGCTGCACCGCAGTTGGATAGCAACCGGGATTAGCCACTAGCCGTGCATGTTTAATCTGCTCGCGGTTACTCTCTGGCAGACCATATATTGCTTCAGGAACCAGATCGGGGCAGGCGTGGCTCATGCCATACCATTTTTCCCACACTCCCACGTCTTGAATACGAAAGTCCGCCGCTAAATCTATTATCCGCACCCCTGCATCAAGCAATGCCCGAGCATGATGCATGGCAATGCCATTGGGTGTGGCAAAGAACACCAAGTCACATTGATCCAGACGCGCTTCTTCCTGGTCGGTAAAACACAAATCCACATGACCGCGCAAGCTGGGAAACATCTGGCTGACAGGCATTCCCTGGACGGCGCGCGAGGTAATGGCATGCAACTCCACTTGCGGATGTTGTGCCAGTAGCCGCAGCAGCTCGACCCCCGTATAACCTGTGCCTCCAACGATGCCAACTTTAATCACTTCATCCCCTATTGAACTTTGCGTTATCTGCGGAATAGTACAACAAAAATGAAAAGCCGCCCAAAGGCGGCTTTTCCAAACACTCCAAATATGCTTAACGCTTGGAGAATTGCTTGCGGCGGCGCGCCTTGCGCAAGCCAACCTTCTTACGCTCAACTTCACGCGCATCCCGAGTAACCAGTCCAGCTTTGCTCAGCACTGGCTTCAAGGTCGCGTCAAAATCTATCAGAGCGCGGGTAATGCCATGACGCACCGCCCCAGCCTGGCCAGATTCACCACCTCCGCACACATTTATCATGATGTCGAATTTGTTAAGCATGTCGGTCAGCTCAAGCGGTTGACGCACTATCATGCGACCCGTTTCTCTCGAAAAGAATATATCGAGTGGCTTATCATTTACCACGATATCGCCCTTGCCGGGCTTCATGAATACACGAGCTACTGCGCTCTTGCGACGACCGGTGCCATAGTTGTAAGTCACACTCATGATTAAGCTTTCAATAGATCAATAGGTTTAGGTTGCTGCGCCGCATGTGGATGTTCAGCACCACCATATATTTTAAGCTTACGCAACATGGCATAGCCTAACGGGCCTTTTGGCAGCATACCTTTGACCGCTTTTTGCAGTACGCGATCTGGATGACGTTCCTGCAACTTGGTAAAATTGGTTGTGTAAATTCCGCCAGGATAACCAGTGTGACGGTGATAGACCTTGTCATTCGCCTTATTACCGGTAACACGCAGCTTTTCAGCATTGACCACGACGATAAAATCGCCCGTGTCCACGTGTGGTGTGTATATCGCCTTATGTTTGCCGCGTAGACGGGCTGCAATTTGGCTAGCTAAACGACCTAATATTACGTCGGCAGCGTCTACCAAATACCAGTCATGCTGGACTTCATGGGGCTTTGCTGAAAATGTTTTCATGGCACTTCCTAAAACAAAAATTAGTAAACTTCGAAGGGCGCGAATTTTATGCTAAAAGACCAACCCCTGTCAAACGAATTCAATTCTCTTCACTGGTTGGCAACTAAGTCAAGATCAAGCTGGTTGACATCATCATCCGTATTTACCTTGCCATTTTCACGCGCCGCTTCAATTTCATCGAGATACTCTGATGTGATATCTCCAGTGATGTAATCTCCATCAAAGCATGAAGCGTCAAAGTATTGAATATCCGGATTCGTCTTGCGCACTGCCGCTTTGAGGTCTTCAAGATCCTGGTAAACCAGCTTGTCTGCACCGATCTCACGGCAAATTTCCTCATCACTGCGACCGGTGGCAATCAGCTCTTTGCGGCTCGGCATGTCTATGCCATACACATTAGGAAAACGCACCGGGGGTGCGGCGGAGGCAAAGTACACCTTGCGCGCTCCGGCATCACGCGCCATTTGAACAATCTCACGGCTAGTGGTGCCGCGCACGATGGAATCGTCTACCAACAGGACATTTTTACCCTTGAATTCCACGCTAATTGCATTTAATTTCTGACGCACCGATTTTTTCCTCATTGCCTGTCCCGGCATGATAAAGGTGCGCCCAATATAACGATTTTTCACGAAACCTTCACGGAATGCGATGCCCAAGCGAGTAGCCAATTGCAAGGCACTAGGACGGCTGGAGTCCGGAATGGGAATAACTACATCAATATCATGTTGCGGCCATTCGCGGGTGATTTTGTCGGCCAGGTTCTCACCCATGTTCAAACGTGTCTCATATACCGAAACCCCATTAATCACCGAATCCGGACGCGCCAGATAAACATACTCAAAAATGCATGGGTTAAGTGTGGGATTTTCTGCACATTGCTGACTGTGAAAGTTTCCATCAAAGTCAACAAATACCGATTCACCTGGTGCAATGTCGCGCAGAAACTTGAAACCTAGCGTATCCAGCGCTACGCTTTCCGAAGCAATCAAATATTCCGTGCCATTTTCAGTTTGATGGCTACCCAATACCAGTGGCCGTATGCCATAAGCATCGCGGAACGCCAGCAAGCCATAACCCGCAATCATCGCCACCACGGCGTAAGCACCACGGCAACGACGATGCACCCCGGATACGGCACCAAAGATGCTCTTGACGTCAAGACGATAGCGCATCGTTGAATTGGCTTGCAACTCGTGTGCAAGCACATTGAGCAGCACTTCCGAATCGGAATTGGTGTTTACGTGTCGCCTATCTTCCAGAAACAATTCTTGCTGCAATTGCTCGGTATTGGTCAAATTACCGTTATGTCCAAGCACAATACCGAATGGCGAATTGACATAAAATGGCTGCGCTTCATTGTGATCGAGGGCGGAACCCGCAGTAGGATAGCGCACATGAGCTATGCCCGCATTACCGCGCAGCGCTCGCATGTTACGCGTGCGGAACACGTCGCGTACCAGGCCATTACCCTTGTGCAGGTGAAAGGTGTTTCCTTCAATAGTGGCAATACCTGCGGCATCCTGCCCGCGATGCTGCAACACTAGCAAGCCATCATATAGAATTTGATTGGCCGATGTTTGCGCGACAACGCCTAAAATGCCACACATATGTTAACCCCAATATTCATTTTTTCAATCCGAAATGCACACGGCGCGCCACGCTATCCGGCAACCAAACCAGGCTAACCAGAGCCAAACTTTCCAACGGCTTACTCAGCTTCGCCTCACGCCAAAACGGCTCCTTCGGCAAATCAGTCAACCCCGCCAGCAGCACCAACATCAGCACTATTAGTGTGCCGCGTAACATGCCAAATAGAGTACCGAATAAGCCGTCTACCCAACCAAGGCCAGTCGATTTAATTAATTTCGATAACAACCCTACCACGATACCACTGACGATCAAGGTAGCCACAAAGAGCAAGACAAAAGCAACCGTGACCTTGATCGCATCCACCCCCAGCCCTGCCGGCATAAACGCTGCCACATTAACTGCCTGCCAACGTGCCACTGTGTAAGCCACCACCCAACCGAGCAGGGACAGCACCTCATACACAAAACCGCGCCACCACCCCAGCAACACCGACCATAGGGCTATCACAATGACAGTATAGTCAAACCATGTCATGCCTAATACGCCTGACTTAGAGTCGGTTTCAGTCCTTGCGCCTCCAGCTTTTTGTACACATTGTCTGCAGCTTCACGCGTGTCATAAGGACCGGCGCGTACACGAATCTTGTCGCCTACCTTCTCGGTGTAGACCTTGATATTTTGATTACTCAATTTTTGCTGCCATTGGTGCGCGGTGTCGGCGTTGGCAAATGCGCCAACCTGCACCACAAAACCGGAGTGTGGCGTGAGCTGCCTGTTCTCAATGCGTGTATCCCCAACAGGCTTGCCTCCAGACTTGACTGGAGCAATCTTGCTTTCAATCTCTTGCGGTGCCGCGACCACCTGATTTGTAACAACGGGTTGGCTAGGCACTGCTGAAACAGGAATAGAGACGGGGGCTGTCGGTATGCCCATCCTGGGCACAAACTCACCCACCTTATTCTTGTCTGGAATACGCAACTCAATATCCTGCCCCGCCAACTTGGGTTCACTATCCAGCACCATGGGCAGCAATACCACAATTACGACGGCAAGCGCCACCGCGCCAATCAACCGACGTCTTGCCCGACGTTTCAGACTGACTTCATCATCCATGAGTTGTTTTGCCATCTTGTATCTCCGCGCAAATCAAGCGTCGCGCAGACTGCGCACGCATCACTTCTGCTACTGTATAGAACGAACCAAACGTCGCGATTCTATCATTTTCGACGGCCTCATTACAGGCATGCTGTAGCGCATCTGTTACCGTGACAAACGTCAGCACCGCGCCTTTCACTCCCTCGGCATATAACACGCTGGATAATTCCGTGGCCGTTGCGCCGCGCGGCGCGGCTATACCCGCCACTAACCAGACATCGACCTGCCCCTTGAGCGCACGCGCAACACCGGCCATATCCTTATCCTTGAGCATGGCGAACACTGCAAAAGTCTTGCGACAAGGCGGCAAGTCGGCCAAATTTTGCGCCAGCGTGCGCGCCGCCTGGGGGTTGTGCGCCACATCCAGAATCAGCATCGGCCTGCCGGGCACAATCTGAAAACGACCTGGCAGCACTACCTCGACCAAGCCGCGCCGCACCGCCTCCATGCTCACCGGCAGTTTATTCTTGAGCGCATCCAGCGCCGCCAATGCAGCGCTGGCATTGTGCAATTGGAATGCGCCACGCAAAGCAGGATAAGGCAAGGCGCTACGAGTACCACTCACACCGTGATAATTCCACTGTTGCGCACTTGCCGAGAAACTGAATTGCTCACCCAGACACCACAGCTGCGCGCCGGCATGCTGCGCCTGTGTGCGAATTGCAATGGGCACATCCCTATCGCCAAACACCGCCACTTGCCCAACACGAAAAATCCCCGCCTTCTCAAACGCAATTTGTTCACGCGTATCACCCAGATACTCCATGTGATCCAAGTCTATGCTGGTGACCACCGCACAATCATGGTCGAACACATTAACCGCATCCAGCCGTCCACCCAGACCCACTTCCAGTATCGCCACCTCTACCGCTTGATCGATAAAACATTGCATCGCAGCCAACGTGCCGAACTCGAAATAGGTTAACGAAATTTCGGATATTTCCTCATTGCCCTGCAAGCTGACATCCATTTTTTGCAAGGGAGGAACAACACACGCCTGCTCTACCCGCTCGAATGCTGCGCACAGCTCCGCATCACTGGCCTGCCGCTGGCCGATACGGACGCGCTCGTTGTAATCCAGCAAATGCGGCGAGGTGTAGCAGCCAACGCGATAACCCGCCGCATGCAATATGCTTTCAAGCATTGCACACACTGAGCCCTTGCCATTGGTCCCGCCGACAACAATGACAGGAAAAGTTGGGTTGAGTCCCAGCCGCTGCTTAACTTTTGCAACGCGCTCAAGACCCAACTCGATGGCTTTGGGATGCTTGGTCTCAAGATATACGAGCCAGTCGCTCAATGCGCGACACTCACCTGGCATAGCGGCCTGCCTTTTGGTTTATTGCAGATTTGTGTGAGGGATTTTTCATTTCGGCAGCATACATGTGAGCAATTTTAGCCGCAGATATTCATCATCAAACAACACATAAATCCCACTCTGTCAGCCAGGCTTGATTTCCGGTCATCAGGACGAACAACTTACCACGACATGACGCGCCCAATCCGGTGCTGGCGCGGCATAATCTTCCATCTCTGGCTGCTCATCGAAGGGTCGGGCGAGCAATGCCAGCAAGCGATCCACTTCCGAAAAGTTGCGATCCCGCTCAGCCATGGCAATCGCACTTTGCGCCATGGAATTGCGCAGAATATATTTTGGGTTGACCTTGTCCATGCGTGCCTTTCGCTCTTCGTCCGTTCCCGGCTCGCTGCGCAAACGTGCACGATAAATTTCGGCCCAAGCGTCGAACGCCGATCGATCGATGAATTGATCGCGCAACTCGCTGTTTTTCTCATCCGGCGCTAATTTGAACCGGCCTAAACTGCGAAACAGATTGGTGTAATCCAGCTGGCTTGCGCGCATCATTTCCAACAGTGGTGGGATAAGAGAAACATCTTCTTTGCTGACGTTGGTTAATCCCAGCTTCTTGCCCATCAGTTCAATATAGTGTTCGAAGTATGTCGGCTCGTAATTTTCCAGGGCCGCTTGCGCCTCCTCCACCGCGATAATAGGCGTCAAAGCCTGCGCCAGACAAGACAGATTCCACAGGCCGATTTGCGGCTGCTGATCAAAGGCGTAGCGCCCGCCATGGTCCGAGTGATTACAAATAAAACCCGGGTCGTAGGTTTCCATGAAACCGAACGGGCCATAATCGAAAGTCAGCCCGAGGATCGACATGTTGTCCGTATTCATCACACCATGTGCGAAACCGACAGCCTGCCATTTAGCCATCAGCTTTGCGGTGCGCGTGATTACCTCATTCAAAAAACGCAAGTACTTGTCCGGCGCATCGCCGATGTCAGGAAAATGCTTGGCGATAACATAATCAGCGAGCACGGCGATCGGTTCATGCTGACCTCTATAAGCGAACACTTCAAACGAACCGAAACGCACATGCGAGGGCGATAAACGAGTTACCACGGCGGCGCTTTCGATAGTCTCGCGGTACACCTCTGCATCGCTACCCACAATGCATAAAGCGCGGGAAGTAGGAATGCCCAAGCCATGCATCGCTTCTGAACACAAGTATTCACGAATGCTGGATCGCAGCACGGCACGCCCGTCGCCCTCGCGCGAAAACGGTGTAATGCCCGCCCCTTTCAATTGAATATCCCAATACTCTCCAGTGCTGTTTTTTATTTCACCAAGCAAAATTGCACGTCCATCTCCCAGTTGCGGCACGAAGTGGCCAAACTGGTGTCCGGCGTAGAGCATCGATAACGGTTCGCTGCCGGGCAGCAAACGGTTGCCGATAAAATACTCGGTGAAATCCGCGCGCTCAACTTCGGTTACATCCAGATTAATTAATTCGGCGGCGCTCGCATTAAAACTAACCAAATAGGAATGGGGCAAAGGCGTAGGATTCAGACGACTATGAAAAATGTCTGGCAGCCGGGAAAAAGTATTATCAAAATTCAGTTGATCCAGTTTTTTCATAGTAATAATACTTTAAATCCAGTTTACCGAAACTCATCACCGCCGCCGTGATGCGCGCTTGCGCCATTCCCATACCACAATCGCATACCACAGCATGCGCACAATAAAATAACCCGCAATAGCAAAAATTAAAGCCAGAAGCGGCAAGCCGACAGCGAGGGGTTTACCCAATGACACAATCCAATCCAGCATGACGGCAGGCCAGTTAACCCAAGTCATTTCCGGCAGGGCAAGGTCAACCGGCGACTGGCCATTAATATGATTATGCCCGGTAACAAATACACCAAGCTGAAATGCCAGCGCATAGAGAGGCACGATGGTAAATGGGTTGGTGTACAGCGTGGTGGCCACAGCTACCGGCAAATTAACGCGGAACAGCACTGCCAGAAATGTTGCGCCTATCATTTGCAGCGGACCAGGAATCAGTCCGGCGAAGAGACCAACGGCTACGCCGACCGACACTGAATGGCGATTAAGATGCCACAGATTGGGATGGTGAAGCCAGCCGCCAAACCAACGCGCCCAACGGCTTTGTTTGAATGATTCATGGCTGGGCAGGAATTTTCTGAAATATTTTTTCGGCACAGGCATTCGTTAATAAGGCAAAATCAGGATAGTAGATTACCTGATTTTATTGAATATGCCAGCCCTCTTTGGAAGTTTGCACACGTGAGTCCGAAAATACCCGACCCAACTGATATGCGCGGCCTGACGCAGGCCGAAGCACGTCGGTTACTGCAAACTGAAGGTATGAATGAATTGCCCACAGCCAGAAGTCGCGACATCCCGGCGATTGCTCTGGAAGTGGTACGCGAACCAATGTTCTTGCTGTTGTTGGTGGCTGGAGTGATTTATCTGCTGTTGGGCGATGTCAGCGATGCGCTGATGTTGCTGGGTTTTGTGTGCATGGTGATGGGGATCACCATTTATCAGGAACGCAAGACGGAACGGGTGTTGGAGGCATTGCGCGACATCAGCAGCCCGCGCGCGCTAGTGGTGCGCGAAGGTGTTGCGCAACGCATCGCCGGACATGAAGTGGTGCGCGGCGATATCCTGATTCTGGCCGAAGGTGACCGGGTGCCGGCTGACGCGTCGCTGATTTCCTGCAATGATTTTGCGACGGATGAATCAATGCTCACTGGCGAATCAGTGCCGGTACGCAAGATCGGTCAACCTGATGCCCACAAACTACGTCCGCCCGGCGGCGATGATTTGCCGTTTGTGTATTCCGGCACGCTGGTGGTGCAAGGACGCGGCACCGCGCGCGTGCTGGCGACCGGATCGCACACCGAGCTCGGCAAGATCGGCAGGGCATTGCAGGTCCTGGATATCGAGACCACGCCGTTACAAAAAGAGATCAACAGGCTGGTGCGCAACCTTGCCATTGTCGGCGCGCTTTTAAGCTTGCTGTTGGTAATGATTTATGGCCTGAGCCGTGGTGATTGGCTGCACGGGTTTCTGGCTGGCATCACGCTGGCGATGTCAATTTTGCCGGAAGAATATCCATTTGTGTTGATCGTGTTCATGGCGATGGGGGCATGGCGCATTTCGCGCCATCAGGTGCTGACCCGCCGCATGCCCACGGTGGAAACGCTGGGCTCGGCCACTGTGCTGTGTGTAGACAAGACCGGCACACTTACGCTCAATCAAATGACAGTACAGCAATTAATCGTTGGCGATGCATCGTTCGTAGTGACTGCATCGCACACTCCTCTACCCGAGACATTTCATGAGTTGGTCGAGTTCAGCATTCTGGCTAGCAAAACCGATCCCTTTGACCCAATGGAGAAAGCCATCCACACGCTCGGCGAATATTATCTGACCGACACAGAACATCTGCACCATGACTGGGCGCTGGTACATGAATATTCATTGACGCCGGAACTACTCGCGCTCTCGCACGTATGGCGGGCAAGCGGCCGTAATGAACACGTAGTGGCAACCAAAGGCGCACCGGAAGCAGTAGCCGATTTGTGCCATCTGGATGAGCATCAATTATCCATGCTTGCTACTCAGGTCAATGTTCTCGCGGCACAAGGCATGCGCGTATTGGGGGTAGCCAAGGCCACTTATAGCGGTCGTGAATGGCCCGGTATCCAGCATGACTTCGAGTTTGAATTTATCGGCCTGATCGGATTGGCTGATCCAGTCCGCCCTACCGTTGCAGCGGCGCTCAAGGAGTGCACTGCGGCAGGCATCCGCGTGGTGATGATTACCGGCGATTATCCTGCTACCGCCGCCGCAATTGCCCAACAAATCTGTCTGCCCGGCGGGCACGACGACATTATTACTGGTATGGAATTGAATCAAATGGATGATGCAACATTGCGCGAACGCATCCGCCACAACAATATTTTCGCGCGCATGGTACCGGAGCAAAAGCTGCGACTGGTGAACGCGCTCAAGGCAAACGGCGAGGTAGTGGCGATGACCGGCGACGGAGTAAACGACGCACCTGCGTTAAAAGCGGCGCACATCGGCATCGCCATGGGTGGGCGTGGCACCGATGTGGCACGCGAAGCGGCCGCACTGGTATTGCTGGATGATGATTTTGCCTCAATCGTGAGCGCCGTGCGTATCGGACGCAGCATTTTCGATAACCTGCGCAAAGCTATGGCTTATATTCTTGCGGTACACATACCCATCGCCGGCTTGTCGCTGATCCCTCTGTTACTGGGCTGGCCAACGGTATTCGCTCCGGTCCATATCGTGTTTCTGGAAATGATCATCAACCCGGCCTGCTCCATCGCCTTCGAAGCGGAACCAGCAGAGCGAAATGTCATGCAGCGCCCACCGCGCAATCCGCAGGAGCCGCTGTTCGGAAGACAAGTCATCCTGCTCAGCCTGTTGCAGGGTACATTGCTGTTGCTAACCACACTCCTGGTGCTGGGCTATGCACTGCATCATGGCGCAACTGAAGAGGAAGCCCGCGCACTGACTTTTTCGACGCTGGTCATCGGTAATCTTGGGCTGATTTTGGTCAACCGTTCCTGGCAACTTAATGTCTTCAGTTCGCTCAACAGCCGTAATTCTGCGCTGTGGTGGGTGGTGGGAGGTGCGCTTTCTTTCCTTCTGCTGACCCTGCATTTACCCTTTTTACGCGAAATATTCCACTTCGCGCCGCTTACCCCCTTTCAACTCGCGCTGAGTTTCGCTGCTGGTCTGTGCAGCGTGCTCTGGTTCGAATTGTTCAAGCTCATTCGGCGGCACTAAGCACGCCATGCGCTATGCCGTTTTATTTTTTGCATTTGGCGTATGGCTGTTGCAACAACAGGCCGTGCTTCCCGACCTCGCCTGGAGCGGACTGACTTTATTGCTCGCTGTTTCTTTGATGCTTCCACGTAGCACTCTTTTGCAGCGCACGGCACACCATGCCCTTCTTGCCGCATTTGCCTGTTCCTTTGGTTTTTTCTACGCAGCATTTTTTGCGCAGCAACGTTTGGCCGATGCTCTGCCTGCCGAATGGCAGGGCAAAGACATTCAAGTCATCGGTGTGGTGGGAAAACTTCCCGTACAGCATGAACACGGACTTCGTTTTATCTTCGATGTGGAGCAGGTGCTCACCCCCAATGCCATTGTCCCGCCGCACATCCTGCTTGCCAGTTACGCTAGCCCCCAGGAAGAACCTCTCGACATCCATGCCGGTGAACGCTGGCGACTCACGGTACGCTTGAAGCAGCCGCACGGCAGTAGCAATCCTCACGATTTTGATTTTGAAGCATGGATGCTGGAAAACAAGCTGCGCGCCAACGGTTATATTCATCGAACGGAAGATAACCTGCGACTGGATGCGTTAGTGCAATCACCTGATTACACCATCCAGAGCCTGCGCGAAAAAGTGCGCGACCGCATCCAGCAATCGTTAAATCCGCTCCCCAGTCAGCCTCATCCCGAGCAAATCCCGCACGCCGCAAGTGACAAATGGGTTCGTGATAGTGCTGCAGTGAGTGTCGTCGATAAAAACAATTACATCGGCGTGCTAGTCGCACTTGCCATCGGCGACCAGACCGGCATCCCGGCGGCGCAGTGGCAAGTTTTCACGCGCACCGGCGTTAATCATTTGATGAGCATTTCCGGCCTGCACATCACCATGCTGTCAGGGCTGGCGTTTGCTGCAAGCTATTGGTTATGGCGGCGCAGTGCGCGCCTCACACGGGCGCTACCGGCACGCAAAGCTGCTGCGCTCATCGGCTTGCTGGTGGCACTCGGCTATGCACTACTGGCAGGATACGGTGTGCCGGCGCAACGCACGGTGTATATGCTGGCGACGATCGCTTCCGTGTTGTGGCTGTCACGCACTGTCGCACCGTCGCAAATTCTTGCCGCCGCCTTGCTCGTTGTATTGTTGCTGGATCCATGGGCGGTGCTGTCGCCAGGATTCTGGCTCTCTTTCGGTGCGGTGGCATTGATTTTTTATGTGACGGCGCACCGTTTGCGCCCGCCACACTGGTTAGTAACCTATGGTCGCGTTCAATGGGCCATGAGCATCGGGCTGATTCCGCCGCTGCTGGCAATGTTCCAGCAAGTTTCACTGGTGTCGCCCATCGCCAATGCTTTTGCCATTCCGTTGGTCAGCTACGTGGTGGTGCCGCTCACCCTGCTGGGCACGGTACTTCCCTTCGATTGGCTGCTGTCGCTGGCACATCAGACCATGGGAGTGTGCGGCAACCTGCTGGAGTGGCTGAACAACCTGCCAGAGGCGGTATGGACACAGCATGCTCCGCCCACATGGAGCATAGCCATCGGCATGTTTGGTGTGTTATGGATGCTACTGCCGCGCGGATTCCCCGCACGCTGGTTGGGACTGATCGCCCTACTACCGATGTTTCTGGTACTACCCGCAGTACCGCCAGAAGGGTCACTACGCTTGGTAATTTTCGATGTCGGGCAAGGCTTGGCGGTAGCCGCGCAGACACACAACCATGCACTGCTGTATGACACCGGCCCCAATTTTAACAGTGAGGCCAACAGTGGCAACCGCATCCTCATCCCGGCGCTGCGCGGTATGGGCATCGCGCAACTCGACGGCCTGATTCTTACCCACGATGACAACGATCACACCGGCGGCGCATTATCCATTTTGCAAGGGTTGCCGGTAAACTGGCTCTCATCCTCGCTGGCAGCAAACCATCCCCTGTTGCAACACGCTTCTAACACCCGGCGCTGCATGGATGGCCAAACCTGGGAATGGGACGGAGTGCACTTTGAAGTGCTGCACCCAACAGCGGAAAGTTATGCAGTAGAAAAAATCCGCGACAATAACCGAGGCTGCGTATTGAAAATCAGCACGGGCAAACACAGCGTGTTGCTCGCCGCCGACATTGAAAAAGACTCCGAATGGCGATTACTGAAACAGCATGAGGAAAAGCTCCCCGCTACGCTCCTGGTGGTGCCACACCACGGCAGCAAGACCTCTTCGGTGAATGCTTTCGTGGCGGCCATACATCCGCGCTTTGCTGTATTCACCGTGGGTTACCGCAATCGCTTCGGTCATCCCCGGGAAGAAGTAGTCGAGCGTTATCGTGCGATTGGCAGCGAACTATTGCGCTCGGACAAGGACGGCGCAATTATGGTGGAAATGAATCCGCAGAATATTAGTGTGGAACGATATCGCAAAAGCCACGCACGCTATTGGCAACAAGCTGTTGATGATGCACCTTGAATGAAAAAGATTTGGCATCGAGCGCTTGGTAAAAAACGAAAGGGGTCAGTTCTAATATTCCAACATGATCTATTACACTTCGCAGATGGTTAGCGCTCATTTATTGGAAAGAATGTTGTAATGTTAGAACTGACCCCGTTATTTCGCAACTCAAAAACGTTAGCCCTCAAGGAAGCGATCCGCAGGCTCTTGACATTCTTGTGTGTCTGGCATATCTTGTAAACGTAAGATTTATACGTTTCAGGAGAGCACCATGATGACCTCGCAGACTGTACAGCAGTTGCTTCAAGTATTTCGCAAGACTCGCGACAACCACACATCTGGTATGCCGCTGCATCGCTCATACCAAGAGGCGGTACGGTCCGTCGCAGACGCTCACTCCGTTACCTACCAAACGGTCGGCGATGGATGTAGGAGACGCCTTGGGCTAAATAACATCAGCGAACTCTATGAGCTTTTGGCCGCATGGGTTAAAGGCGATTCGCGTGGTCTCGTGCGTCAACTGAAAGAGAGTTCTGATTCCGAGTCTCACGCAGAAATCGAGCAGTTCTTTTCAGGCGGTGACGCCGTACCAAGCGAAATCAGAAAGGCCTCGCCTAAGACTCCTTCTCATGACGAAACCGAAACCTTCCAATTTCGCCTCGCTGAGCGTGATGCACGAATGCTTAGGGCTCTCGCCGAGCTGGAGGGCATTTCAGCTCCTGAGATAATCGCGCGCACGGTAACTGCCGCCGTCCGCGACCGAATGGCAGTTATTGCTCGCGGCATTGTCAAGAATGCCGAAGCACATGCGTAAATTGAGGGCTAACCGCGCAGTGCACCGGACGCGCGCAAGAGCGGCGCGCGCCGGTGACTGCGGACGTTGGGCACTTTCAAAGGGGTATCCATCATGTTTATGACGCCGCGTGGTTTAAAGATTCGTATTGATATCCCGACAGGTTTCACGTTGTTATCACATCTTTGGGAAAATGATCCGAAAACGGACGCATTTCGTGTACTTAAAACCTCGGAAGGACTCGAAAGCATCCCGTTTTTCGCAGGATTCATCGGTGCTTTCATCGGAGTGTTTTACGGCTCAGCATCCTGGCATGTAGCTGCTGGTCTTGTCACAGGCAACGTGCTTGGTACATTGCTTACTATGTTTGGCGCATTTGTTATACCTGGCCTCCCCACTATTGCCACTTGGTGGAGTTGGATGTCAGGCTATGGGCTACTTACAGGTGTTGGCCTCGCATCTGCTTGGGTATTGAAGGGGTGGGGGTTTGCGGCCGCTTGGATCGCAGGTCTATTTATCGCTTTCGTAATTTCGAATGTATTCATCCAATGGCCCCGAATGATGTATTACAAAAAAAAGGTTGGGGTTCCATTCACCCAGTCTGAAATTAACTTCTTTAATGCGTACCGCTTGCACGCAGACCGCTTGGGGATTTCTCACTCCATAGAAGTTTCCGAGGATGAAATTCAATCTGGAGGATGGCAACGCTGCCTTGAGGATTTTGCTAGCAAGTATCCTGAGGCTGTTGCGAGGTTTGTCAGATAATGGTCATAATCCAGTGCCCAACCCGGCAGGCCAGCGGGACTGCGCTAAAGCGCAGCCCCTTGCTTTTACGTTGGGCTGAAAGATGACGTTGACATTTGAGCCTCTAGTGTGGAAATCAAAAAACCTCGCTATGGTTTCGCTTGTGCCATTCTGCCACCATTTTCCAGAGTATCGTCCCATAGTTGAGTCGGAACTGATGGAGGTATGGGATAGCCTTGTTACTATTGCCATGACTGGAGTGGCAGCTCGTGCTATGAACCTTTTGTCGGAGCCGACAGACCTAATAGAACTCACAGAAGCTCTGGACAAGGAGTTGTTTGCTGGTGCTGTTGGGTTCGATGATTACTACGAATATACGTTGTTTCGAACAACACAAACTGGAGCGTCGTGGAGCGGCGTATCTGCGATGTGGGTAGCGCAAAATTTAAGTCTTCACAGTAAGTCCAATGATGCCTTAAAGAATATTCTCCATCAACTCGATTTTATAAATTCCCTTTGTCTCTTTATGTATGTGTCATTTGGAAGTGGAAGCAACGAGGTAGGAATTTCTCACTTTCTCCATGTTATGTTACTTGAAGCTGAAAAAAACACAGGAATCGATTTTGGATTAGGTACAAAAGGGGTGAAGAAAGACACATTTAAGAAGGTTGAAATAATTATTGAATTATTCGAACAATACGCTCGAAAAACAGTGGAAAACATTGCAGATAGTTTAAAGCAAAAATAAATGCCACATAACAAAGCGTTCATCCTGATCGCTGTTCCGCTTTACTTCACGGTAACCGGTGAGTTTGAAGGTTAGGCGGCGATATTGTGTTGTATTGATAACGGAGAACCTATGCCAGGTCACATGACAGGTATTAGTCTGAATCGAGAATGGAATGTAAACGCGCAGCATCCTCTTTATCGCAAAGATGGGCGCTGGTACCACATTTTAGTTAGGTTTCCCGGAGCACTATTCGATGCTCACGGGTATGTTATTTTTCAAAATGAGCCTGAATTCAGAAATTGTACTTACCTATCTATTGGTGATGAAGTGAACGTTAAAAATCCTAAAGGCATCTCCGTCATCCCAGGCTATGTGCGCGTCATTAAATAAGCATAGCCAAGTAGGGTGGGCACGTCTTTGTGCCCACGCGGGCAGCGTTAATCATACCCCGGCACCGTGCTTTCCATCGCAGCAGCCCAGTCATGCGCATATACCCCATCACGTACATAGCGGTGAAATGTCGAATGGGGCCAATCAACCGCACGTTGTGCATGCCCGTGTTTAACCGGGTTGAAATGAATGTAATCGATATGGCGGGGAAAATCACTTTCATCAAGAATTTGGTGTTCCCAGAATCGCCGTTGCCAGATAGTCGATTCGCGATGTTTGAGTTTTGATGCAGTCACCCAGTCGGCACGACGATAATCTTCTCTGCAGGCCAAAGAAACCGCTCGCTTGATTATCATCCAATGGGTGGAAAAATCGGCATCACCGTCAGGTAATGTCCACACGCAATGTAAATGGTCAGGCAACAATACCCATGCATTGATGACGAAAGGACGCGCCACACGCACCGATTCGATTGAGGCGCGCAATGCGTTACGAATCGCTTCGTCACATAGAATCGGCTGCCGCCGGTAAGCGGCCACCGTAAAGAAATAGCTTGAACCCGCAGCTGTTGCGCGGCGATAACGTGACATAGCTGTTAACTCCAAAATGACGAATCCGCGTGGGCACAAAAACGTGCCCACCCTACTAAAAAACATTTTAAAATCTCTTACCCAACCTCTGTTCAAAAAGAGTAACGATGGCAGATGAATCCTCTTCACCCATTCCCGTCTCAACAAGGGCATTGATATAAGTAGCCGCCATTTTGGTACCCGGCAATTCAATATCCAGTTCATCTGCAAATTGCCGCACGATGTGCAGGTCTTTCTGATGCAGCTTGGCTTTGAAACCAGGCGTGAAATTATGCGTAAGCATGCGTTGTCCCTGCACTTCAAGTATTCGGCTGCCTGCAGATCCTCCCAGCAAAGCTTGCCTTACTTTTGCAGGATCCACACCGGATGCAACAGCCAGCGTAAAGGCTTCGGCAATCGCAGCAAGCGTTTGTGTTATCACAACCTGATTGCACGCTTTGCTCACTTGCCCAGCACCATGATCACCGATATGAACAATGTTTTTTCCCATCACTTGTAGTACATCCAATGCTTTCTGAAATACGTCGGCCTTACCACCCACCATGATGGAGAGCGTCCCATCGATCGCTCCCTGGCTGCCACCCGAAACCGGTGCATCAAGCATGTTGATTTTTTTCTGCGCCAGCGCTGATGCTATTTGACGGGTGACTGAAGGTGAGATGGTGCTCATGTCGATTACCGTGCTGCCGGTTTGTGCGCCGTGAATGATGCCCTGTTCGCCGAGGATAACTTCCCGCACATCATCGGTATCGGAGACATTGGTAAAGATCAGATCGCAATGTTTTGCCAGTGTTTGAGGGCTGTTGCATGCCTGCGCACCGGCCTGCACCAATTGCTGCATTTGTTCGGAGCGACGCGCATACACCCACAGCGGATAATCCGCTTTGAGCAAGTTCTTGGCGCAGGCATGTCCCATCACGCCCAGGCCGATGTAACCGATATTGGGTTTCATAAGGTCTCTCAGATCAAAAATCAGAAAAAGCAGGCTACAGCATTGCAATCATTTTGGCGAGAAGCTTAACTAGAAAAGTTGTCGTAGCACCCTATTGTTTCAAATAGGAATTTTTTGGTCTACTCGCCACACCTGGGCCACATTATTACCCGCTTGTATCATCAATTTTTTTGCTGGTTTATACATCGGACATCTTTGCAGGGAGCGCGCTCGGTCGTGATCGTGACTCACAATCTGGGGCAGGCGCGCCGAGTTGCCACTTACGCGGCATTTTTTTGGATGACAGAGCGTGTTGGGAATCTGATTGAATTCTGACGCTGCAAATCGTTATTCGACTCAATTAGTCATAATTTGATTGCAGCTTACGTGACTGGAATTAGCAGCTGAATACAAAAAAATATATTGCTTGGCCTATTGTTCATCGTTTGGCGAGCCATGCTCATGCCTAGTCGCTGCCCGATGGAGCTTACTTGGTCGCGGGAAATTGAATGAGGTGATTAAATCGACCCCATTTATCTGCGCTGTGACCCCTTGCGCTGTGGTTTGGCGGCATTCCCGCCGCGCGAGCTTGATGCAGCCCTTGAACGGTTGCGTTATGATCATCCTGCACTGCAACTTTGAGGGGAGACCTCAGAGTCCGACCCTGAGGTCTCCCCACAAAACCCCGTTGCATTTCAATAAACTAGGGCGTACTGTCCGCACCAAAACAGCACATGCAAGGCAGGTTATTTGTCTCTCCCGTAGCGTCCAAACTGCGAAGGAGAACCCACCATGCATGTGCTCACTATTTTACACCGCATTCTTTCCACCAGTTCTCCAGAAATCCACGCGAAACGTTTAGCCAGTTTATTGGCGGCCGTTGAGGCTGTGGTAACAGGCAGTCGGCTCACGTTAAGCGATATGGGACGTGGCCTGCACGGCCAAGTTGCAGTCAAGCACAACATCAAACGCATCGACCGCCTGC
>CAMCFJ010000033.1 GCA_945874105.1 Candidatus Nitrotoga sp. CP45
AGCGAAATAACAATTTGTGCGGATAAAGGAACCCCTGTCGTATATGCTTACCCAGAGTCGCCTTCAACAAAGGCATTCATGGCCGTGGCCGAAAGATGTGCGAAATTCCTGGGCGCTAGTGCTGAACAGGATGGGGTTGGGGATTCTGCATAAAGTTGTTGTAGGCATTGAAGCACGCGAAGAATAACAGAACAGGTTAACAATATAACTGTGTAGGAAAATAAATATGAGTGAATCAAACGACTTTAAAGAGGGGCTGAATTTCTTCTTGAATAAAGACTATGCCAATGCTGAAAAGTTTTTTAGAAAAGCAGCGCAGCAAGGTGACCCAGAGGCTCAGTTCTGTCTTGGCGATATGTACAATAATGGCTATGGCGTTGCAAAGGACGAACGGAAAGCAGTGGCTTTATTTCGTAAATCTGCAGAACAGCGATTTGCGCCATCACAAATTAATTTGGGCATTATGTATTCTCAAGGGACTGGTGTTGAGCAAGACCTCATCGAAGCATTTATGTGGCTAAGTATTGCTGGCCGAGCTGTCGATGAGGATGGCGGGGATCTTGCCGTCGATGAGGATGGAAGGGATCTTCTTGGGGTCGTGGAAGAACAAATGACGGACGGTCAAATTACGGAAGCACTGCGACGATCAAGTGCTTGGATGAAAACGAATCAATTAATCTAAATTGGATATTCCCTTCACGCACGTATTGATGACTTGCGAAATAATGGAGTTGCAAGTTGCTGGGTAGACGGCAACAGTATGTCGATTCAAGTAGTAAAAGTGCAGTAAGCAGGCGTTTGATCGACGGCAGTTGAAACGAAACGTGAATTTATCGAGGCCAATGGATGATGCTGTTATTGCACGTGGCCCTCGATGGTGCCGAGTATCCACCGCTTGAGCAGAGAGTCAGCCTTGTGAACGTGCGGCACTGTATCTCTAAACAATGGTCAGTTTAATCTGAGTATGTGTCAGGTAGGCGTTGACGAGGCGTAATGGTAATTCCGTTTCCCACGCACGCCGATTGAATCGATAACAGAATTCATTGAGATATTTGTACGATACACCGTGATAATTTCCCAGCAGAAACGCCTTGAGATTGCAGATGGTGATATGCACCCAGGGCAGTTACTCTCCGACTGAGGTCAGTTGTCAATAATGAATACGAACGGGGTATGTCTCGCAACTGCGCTGATTGACTGCGCGTATTCCTAGTTCCGGTTGTGCGTCATTCTGCACGTGTTTTTATCGATTAGGCCTTTGTGGGTATAACGGTAATATTCACGCTTGTGTGTTAGCTTCCGACGGTTCAAAGAATCGATCAGCGTAATGGCCAAACTGCTCCAGACAAACTTTGCTCACTTGGAGCAGAACGACGAAAAGCTATTGAGCTTGGGCCTGTTGGCGGAAAAATATTTCGCAGAAGATCCCAATACTTGTTTACTCAAATTACGCCAGCTTTCCGAGTTACTTGCCCAGCTTGTTGCTGCGAGAACTGGCCAACTTGTAGCGCCGGAAGAATCCCAATTCGACTTATTGCGCCGCTTGCAGGACAGCGGAATTCTTACGCGCGAAATTGCACAGCTATTTGGAGAGATTCGGCGTACTGGCAATGCGGCGAATCACACACTTGAAGGCGACCATCGCGGGGCGCTGAGCGCACTCAAGATCACTTGGCAGTTGAGTCTTTGGTTTCACCGCACGTTCAAGGACACCTCATTCAAATCTGGTCCTTTTATTCCCCCAGCCCCACCTGAGGACGAGAGCGAAGAGTTGCGCACCGAAATGGCGCGCTTGAGCAAAACGCTAGAAGAATACCAGGCAACCCATCACGAAACCGCAGAGCAGCTTGAGGCGACAGAGGCAAAACTACGCGAGGCCAAGAATGAGCAGGTATTCTGGGAGCAGATGGCCGCTGAGTCCGAACAAGCCAAGGACGCACTGGAGAAACGTCTTGCCGAACAGCAAACCGTAGCGGCCGCTCAGCCAAAAAGCACCTTGGTGAAATTTATTGCTGCCGCGAATACTGCTGCCAACGCCGTTCAGCTGGATGAAGCCGACACCCGCAAGTTGATCGATCAACAGCTGCGACAAGCTGGCTGGGAGGCGGATTCCCAAGTTATCAAGTACAACAAGGGCACGCGTCCGACCAAGGGGCGCAACTTGGCAATCGCCGAATGGCCTACCGAAAGTGGGCCCGCCGATTATGCGCTGTTTACAGGATTGATGCCGATTGGAGTGGTAGAAGCCAAACGCAAAAATATCGAAGTATCCAGCACATTGCAACAAGCCAAACGCTACAGCCGAACCTTCACGCCTTCCCAAGAAACTATACTGTCCGATGAGAACTGGGGTGGAGAGACTGCCTATCGAGTGCCTTTTGCCTTCTCATCCAATGGCCGGCCCTTCCTGCGCCAGATACCCACCAAGAGCGGTATCTGGTTCTGTGATCTCCGCCGTGCCGACAACCTTGGCCATGTTCTGGATGGCTGGTACACCCCGGAGGGCTTGACCACGCTGCTAAAGCGGGACGAGGCCAAAGCGCACGAGCAACTTGCCAACGATCCATTCAACTATGGCTTTCCATTGCGTTACTACCAGCAGGATGCCATTCGTGCCGCCGAATATGCCATCGAAATTGGACAACGTGAAATGTTGTTGGCGATGGCGACTGGCACCGGCAAGACCAAAACCTGCATTGCGTTGATTTACCGCTTGCTCAAGGCAAAACGCTTCCGCCGCATCCTCTTTCTGGTTGATCGCTCGGCGCTTGGTGAGCAAGCGGCGAATGCCTTCAAAGACACGCGCATGGAAAATCTCCAGACCTTTGCTGACACCTTCGGCATCAAGGAGCTGGAAGATCAAGCGCCAGATTCCGATACGTCCGTGCATATTGCTACCATACAGGGCATGGTGCAGCGCCTGCTTTACGCAGCAGAAGATGCAGCACCACCTGCCGTCGATCAATACGACTGCATCGTGGTGGACGAATGCCATCGCGGCTACCTGCTGGATCGTGAGTTGTCCGATACTGAAATGACCTTCCGGGGATATGAGGACTACATCTCAAAATACCGCCGTGTGCTCGACTACTTCGATGCCTACAAGGTCGGGCTAACTGCCACACCGGCGCTGCACACCACACAAATCTTCGGTACGCCAATTTATACCTACAGCTATCGGGAAGCCGTTATCGACGGGTTTCTGGTGGATTATGAACCGCCGGTGCAAATCAAAACCGAACTGTCCCAAAGCGGCATCACATGGAAAGCAGGCGAAAACATCAAGGTTTTTGATGGCCGATACAACCAGATCGAGCTATTCAAAACGCCGGATGAAATAAAAATGGATGTTGAGGACTTTAACCGCAAGGTCATCACAGTGTCATTCAACCGTGTGGTGTGCGAGTATCTTGCCGAAGAGATTGATCCTTCTTCCCGCCGCAAGACGCTGATCTTCTGCGCGACGGACGCACATGCCGACATGGTGGTCGATCTGCTCAAAACAGCCTTCAAGGCGCAATACGGCAGCGTAGACGATGATGCTGTCATCAAGATCACCGGTGCCGCCGACAAGCCTCTGCAACTGATCCGCCGCTACAAAAACGAGCGCAATCCGAACGTGGCGGTCACTGTGGATTTGCTCACCACCGGTATCGACGTGCCGGAAATCTGCAATCTCGTATTTCTGCGCCGGGTGAATAGCCGCATTCTGTTCGACCAGATGCTGGGCCGCGCCACGCGCTTGTGCGACGAGATCGGGAAAGAAGCCTTCCGCGTCTTTGATGCCGTGCAGATATTCGAGACACTCGCCAACATGACCGCGATGAAGCCGGTCGTGGTTGACCCGAAAATCTCCTTTACCCAACTGGCGCAAGAGCTCATTGCTGTAGGAGATGAAACGGCGCGCCAACTGGTGCGCGACCAGTTCCTCGCCAAGCTGCAAGGCAAGAAGCGCCACCTCTCGGAAAAATCTGCGCGCGACTTTGAAACCAAAGCGGGCATGACTCCGGACGAATTCATCAAGAGACTGAAGGCCATGCCCATCAACGACGTAGCCGCATGGTTCACGCAGAACCCCGACCTCGGTGAAATCCTCGACCGCAAGGGCGAAGGCAGCGCACAGCCAATTTTCATTTCCGAGCACGAAGATAAATTGCACAGCGCCGAGCGCGGCTATGGCAAGGCGAAAAAACCGGAGGACTACCTCAAGGAATTCACCGCCTTCATCAAAAGCCACAGCAATGACATCCCAGCGCTGATGGCCGTGCTGACGCGACCGCGCGAACTCACCCGCAAGCAACTGCGCGAGCTGGTGCTGGAGCTGGATAAGGCGGGATTCACCGAAACCAATCTCGCCACCGCATGGCACGAAATGACCAATCAGGACATCGCCGCGCGCATCGTCGGCTACATCCGCCAGGCAGCCATCGGCGATGCGCTCGTGCCCTACAACGAGCGAGTCGATCATGCGCTGCAAAAACTATTGGCCTCACGCGCATGGACCGGGCCGCAGCGCGATTGGCTGAAAAAGATCGCTGCACAAACCAAAGCCAACTTGCTGGTGGATCACGCCGCACTGGATGATCCAGACCTTATTTTCAAGCGCGAAGGCGGCGGCTTTACCCGGCTCGACAAGATGTTTAACGGCGAGCTCCAGCAGGTGCTGGAAACCTTCAACGAATCCATCTGGGCTGCGGCTTGAATGCAGTGCTTATAAGTGGTATAAACCACGGTATATACCAATCAAGAAAGGAACCTCATCATGCATACCGCCAAGCTTTTCAAGAATGGTCGCAGCCAAGCCGTGCGTCTGCCAGCTGAATTCCGCTTTGAGGGTGACGAGGTAATTATCCGGCGTGACCCGGTTACCGGAGATGTCATCCTGAGCCCGCGCAACCGGAAATTCGAAGCGTGGATCAAACTGCGTGACCGTTTGATTGCTGAAGCGCCTGAGGAGTTCGAAAACTTCGAGATACCGCGTGACCCAGGACCGCCTGTTGATCGAGATTGGCCATGAGCAGCGCGCATCCATATATGTTGGACACTAATGCCGCATCAACTCTGATTCGCGGGCACATTACTGCTGAAATGCAGAATTTATTGATGGGGCACTCAGTCTGTATTTCCGTTATCACCGAGGCGGAGTTACGTTTCGGTGTGAAGCGGCGACCGGATGCCACCCGGCTGGCAAAAGCTGTCGAAGCCTTCTTGCAGGATACCCCGGTATTGCCGTGGTTATCCGCCACCGCGCAAGCGTATGCAGAATTGCGCACTCAAATGGAAACACAAAGCATCGGCCTGTCGGCAATGGATATGCTGATTGCGGCTCATGCCCGCGCCAATGACTGCACGCTGATTACTGCCGACCGGGCTTTTATGCAGGTGCCCGGCCTGCGCCTGCTCGACTGGTCAACCTCTTCCCCAAAATAATTTAACCTATGGCCACCCACGACATCGTCGGCAAACTCTGGAACCTGTGCAACGTCCTCAAGGATGATGGCATTACCTACCACCAATATGTCACCGAGCTGACCTATCTGCTGTTCCTCAAGATGGCCAAGGAAACCGGTACCGAAGATCAGCTTCCAGAGAATCATCGCTGGGACAATCTGGAAAATCTCGCCGCACCGGACCGGCTGGAGTTCTACAAGATACTGCTGATTCATCTGGGCAGCCACGGCTCGAAGCTGGTGCAGGAAATCTTCGCCAACGCCAGCAGCTTCATCAAGAAACCCGCCACGCTTTCCAAACTGGTGAGCGAGATCGACAAACTCGATTGGTACAGCGCCCGCAAGGAAGGCCTGGGCGACCTCTACGAAGGCCTGCTGGAAAAAAACGCCAATGAAAAGAAATCCGGCGCCGGCCAATACTTCACCCCGCGCGTGCTGATCGACAGCATGGTGGCGGTGATGAAACCGGAACTGAAAGACATCATCCAGGATCCCGCAGCCGGCACCGGCGGATTTTTGATAGCGGCCAACCACTACCTGCGATCACACACCAAGCCGGATTCGTGGACCGAGGCGCAGCAAAAGAAATACCACACCAGCACCTTCTACGGTATGGAGCATGTGCAGGACACCCACCGGCTGGCGCTGATGAACCTGATGCTGCACGGCATTGACGGCGGCATCCGCTACGGCGACACCCTCAGTCCGGAAGGCCAGGCGCTGCCCAAGGCCACATTGATCCTGACCAATCCTCCATTCGGCACCAAGAAAGGCGGCGGCCTGCCCAGCCGCGATGACTTCACTTACCCCACCAGCAACAAACAGTTCGCGTTCCTGCAGCACATCTACCGTGGCCTCAAACCCGGTGGCCGCGCCGCCGTGGTGCTGCCCGACAACGTGCTGTTCGAGAGCAACGTCGGCAGCGACATCCGCCGCGACCTGATGGACAAGTGCAACCTGCACACCATCCTGCGCCTGCCCACCGGCATCTTCTACGCGCAAGGCGTGAAGACCAACGTGCTGTTCTTCACGCGCGGCGAAAAGGACAAAGACAACACCAAAGAAGTGTGGGTCTTTGATCTGCGTGCCAACATGCCGCAATACGGCAAACGCACCCAGCTTGTGCGCGAACACTTCGCCGAGTTCGAAGCCGCGTTCGGCGACGATCCGCTGGGCGGCGCGAAGGCGCTGACCAAACGCTGCGATTTTCTCCCCTCGCCCGCAAGCGGGAGAGGGGCCGGGGGAGAGGGTGATGGGCGTTTCCGCAAATTCACCCGCGAACAAATCGCCGCGCGCGGCGACAGCCTCGACATCGCCTGGCTCAAGGACGACAGCGACACCAACGCGGATGAATTGCCCGAACCGGCAGTGCTGGCGCAGGAAGCGATGGGCGAGCTGGAAGCGGCGCTGGATGAGTTGCGCGGGATACTCGAAGAGTTGGGCGAGGAGGAGTCCGCTTGATGCTGCCCTATGGCCGACAACTCAAACAGAATGCGCGCGAATTGCGCAGCCACATGACCGATGCCGAGCAAAAACTCTGGTATCGGCTGCGCCGCAAGCAGATCAACGGCTGGCAGTTTTATCGTCAGAAACCCATCGGGCAGTACATCGTTGACTTTTACTCACCTGAAGTAGGGCTTGTGGTTGAGTTGGACGGTAGCCAGCATTTTGAACCAGAGCATCAGGCTGCCGATCAGAAACGCGATACCTATCTGGCGGGTTTGGGGCTTCGTGTGCTGCGTTTCGATAACCGGCAGGTGTTGCTGGAAATAGATGGAGTGATGGGGGTTATCGCCAAACTCCAAATCCCCCCCAGCCCCCCTTTGTCAAAGGGGGGAGAGAACCAGTATGTACACAAAGTGGTTGCATTCGAACCGGAACCCACACCCCTTGCTACCCCTGCTAACAAGGAAACAGCCATACCAATCCCCCCCTTTGAAAAAGGGGGGCTAGGGGGGATTTGCGTTGAATCCACTATGACCGTGGAGAAAAAAGCATGAGCGGTTTGCCCTTCAGCTGGGTAACATCCCCACTTGGCGCATTCACTATTGACTGCGGCCAACGCATACCCGAAGAAACCGAGGAATTCAAATACATCGACATAGGTTCTGTTAATCGCGATACCAAACGTATCGAAACCCCGCAGCAATTACTCGGCAAGAATGCGCCGAGTCGCGCACGTAAGCATGTGAAAGCCGGTGATGTGCTTGTATCGATGACACGACCGAATCTGAATGCCGTCGCACTTGTACCTGATGAACTTGATGGTCAGATTGCCTCAACTGGTTTCGATGTTCTGAGAGCATCATCAGGAATTGAACATCGTTGGGTTTCCTATCTGGTCAGAACCGATGCGTTTGTGGAAGCAATGAGCGAGCTGGTGCAAGGCGCTTTGTATCCGGCAGTTAGACCAAGAGACATTCGCGGTTTTGAAGCACCGCTCGCACCCATCAACGAACAAAAACGCATCGCCGACAAACTCGACGCGGTGCTGGCGCGGGTGGATGCTTGCCGCGACCGCCTCGACCGTATCCCTGCGATCCTCAAACGCTTCCGCCAGTCCGTCCTTGCCGCCGCCACCTCGGGCAAACTGACGGAGGATTGGCGGGGTGGAGATATCTCAAGTTGGACGCATGAGCGAGCTGCTGATGTTTGCGCCAAAGTGCAAAGTGGAGGCACGCCTAAAGAGGGGTTTACCCATGATGGCATTCCATTTCTAAAGGTCTACAACATAGTCAATCAAAAAGTCGCCTTTGACTACAAGCCTCAATACATCGCTCCAGCAATTCACCAAGGCACGATGTCGAAGTCCAAAGTACAACCCGGCGATGTGTTGATGAACATCGTTGGGCCGCCACTGGGCAAAGTAGCAATCGTTCCAGACAGCAACCCGGCCTGGAATATCAACCAAGCAATAACGCTGTTTCGCCCGAGTGATCGAATCTCAACTGGTTGGCTGTACTGCATTTTGTGTGGTGGCGAAAACATCGCTGAAATCGTCCACGAGACAAGAGGATCGGCAGGCCAGACAAACATTTCACTGTCTCAATGCCGCGACTTTATTTTTCCTGTTCCGTCGGTGGAGGAGCAAACCGAAATCGTCCGTCGTGTTGATTCCCTATTTGAATACGCCGACCGCCTCGAAGCCCGCTACACCTCCGCCCGCGCCCAGGTAGAAAAACTCACCCCGGCCACGCTCGCCATGGCGTTCCGCGGCGAACTGGTGCCGCAAGACCCCAACGACGAACCGGCCAGCGTGCTGCTGCAACGCATCCACACGCAGTGCAACGAACCGAGGGTTAGCAAACCCAGTCGCAACCGCCGGGAGCAGGGATAGCAAGATGCGCATCCAGCCTTTGATCCAGACCGCTGTGTTCGACGTGGCCGATTGGGAGGTTGATGCCGAGTTCGGCGTATTTCCTCAAGGGGCGCGCGCCAAGGATGCTGTGTTTGCACCGAATTCACCTCCTGAACCTGTTATTACACCAGGCAAGCGTTACCTGTTTAAACGCTCAAAGAGAAGCTACCCAGACCAGTTTTGGGGTGAGGTGGTTGCCTACCGGGTGGGTTGTTTGCTGGGGTTGCAAGTGCCCCCGGCTTTTGCCGCCTGGAATTCGCGCACAGGTCACTGTGCCGCTCTGATCGAGTGGTTTTATAACGACAACAACGAAGCCTTCGTGATGGCTGGCGACTTCCTTCAGATGATGCATAAAGATTTTGATCGAAAGTATGGGACGCAGCACAATTTGCTTGATAATATGCGCCTCCTTCGGATGCTTGCTATTCCAAAGGTACTTGAGCCTGGTTGGCGGCAGTGGTGGGTTGATGCACTGCTATTTGATGCGCTCATTGGCAATACTGATCGTCACCAGGATAACTGGGGATTTATATTTTACAGCACGGAGCAGGCGCCTCGATGCAGATTGGCACCGCTATTTGATAACGGTACCAGCTTGGGGCACGAACGCTTCACTGATCGCGTGAGCCGCTGGACTGAAGCTGATTATGATCACTACCTTTCAAAAGGTACGCACCATCTGAAGTGGTCATTGTCCGATCCATTGCAGGGTCATATTTCCTTGCTTCAACGCGCGCTGGATGAATGGCCGGATACGCGCGAGGCGGCGGGTGCCAGAATGAATTTTTCATTTGATGAACTGTCGGACGTGGTTACAGATATGCCACAGCTTGTTGCCACGACACCGCTAACAAGTGAAAGACGTGAATTTATTTTGCGCCTGCTGGGCTCTCGACTCACACTGTTGAAGGAATTATTTTTATGAATATTTTGCACCATATCGTTGAACCATCCCGTCTGCTGATGACGTGGCAGCCTCAGGATGAGGCTGCCACATCTCGCACACGGCGTGTAATCGGTGAGGTGTGCGTTGAACCGGACGGCCAGTTTGTTTTTCGTTATCTCAAGGGTACACCTGATTTCGAAGAGGCCAGCAAGGCCGGATTTAAGGGGTTTCCGGCGTTTCGCCTCGAAGATTCCGAAATACGCCAAGGCGTGATCGAGTCTTTGTTGCGCCGCTTGCCGCCCCGTAAGCGCGAGGATTTTGCTGATTTTCTTGCGCAACATCGGCTGCCCGCGCCGTTTAATTACTCCGACGTTACATTGCTTGGATACACTGGTGCCCGTTTACCCAGCGATGGATTTGCCTTGATGCCCGATTTCCACGAGGATACGGTGCCGTGTGATTACCTGATGGAAGTTGCCGGATTGCGCCATGTACTCGGTACTGATGTGACTGGTATTCACGTGGGTGACGCAGTCACTTTTGAGATTGATCGGGAAAATCCGGTCGATCAAGATGCCTTGCTGGCAATTTGCCAAGGTAAGAAAATCGGCTATGTTAACCGCGCGCTTAAGGCTAGTTTGCATCGCTGGCTTCAGTTGCACCATGTTTCGGCTACTGTAGAAAAGCTTAACGGCAAGCCTGAACGCCCACTGGTCTATGTAAATATCAGCGTCAACTAATCGCCCATATCGGGCAACTGTTTTTGGCATTGAGAATTTGCAGCACAGAGGAATGCATGAGCGACATCAAACTATTCAGCCTCACCCAAGGCCAAGCCACTGAACTGCAAGGCGACGCCTCCGATCTCGAAAAGCCGCTGCAAACGCTGATCGAAAAAAACCTCGAACCGCTGCTCGGCATCCGTTTTCTCGCCAGCGAATATTCCACCGGCAAGACCCATGCCGGGCGTATTGACACGCTCGGGCTGGACGAGAACGATTGCCCGGCGATTCTGGAATACAAACGCTCCACCGGCGAGAACGTGATCAATCAGGGACTGTTCTATCTTGACTGGCTGATGGATCATCGCGGCGATTTTGAGCGCCTGGTGACGAAACAGTTGGGCCATGAAGCCGCCGACCGTATCGACTGGAGCGCGCCGCGTCTGGTGTGCATCGCGGCGGACTTTACCAAATATGACGCGCACGCGGTGCAGCAGATCAACCGCAATATCGAGCTGATCCGCTACCGCCTGTTTGGCGAGGAGCTGTTGTTGCTGGAGCTGGTGAATGCAATCAGCGCCGGTAACGGCGGCGCTGCCGGAATGAAGGGTGGCAAAGCCAGCAAGGCAGCAAACGACAAGGGAAAAGCCGCAACAGGTGACAAGACCTACGCGGAGTGCCTGGAATCAATTTCCGACCCGCTGCGGGAAGTGCTGGCGTCGCTGGAGGATTACATCATTTCGCTGGGTGACGATGTGCAGAAGAAGGAGCTGAAGCTCTATGTCGCCTTCAAGCGCCTGAAGAATTTCACCTCGGTGGTGATCCAGAAAAACCGCCTGCTGCTCTATCTGAATTTAAATCCGGCCAAGCTTGCCCCGCTCCCCGCCATCGCCCGCGATGTCAGCCAGAGCGGCCATTGGGGCACCGGCGACCTTGAACTGTCCATCTCCAATGCAACCGACCTCGACCTCGCAAAGCCGTTGATTCGCATGGCTTACGAGGGGCGAGGCAATAAGTAGGTAGACTCAATAAATCGGAGGGTAGATGGAATTTATATACATGGATGCGTTAAAAGAGAAATTCGATGTTTTGGGTCATTTTTATGACCTTCGCATCGGACGATAGGTTTTTAATTAGAGCTATCTATAACATTATGGAGACTACCCAAAAGGGCGGGCGATCATGAGCAAAGCTTTTATCAAGGAAACGGACGAAAGTATTGACGAGGAAGAGAGTCAGTCAGTATCTCCAATACCGCCAGGAGTTAAAAACTACATCACCCCCGTTGGTTACCAGCGTATGAAAGATGAACTTGATCAGCTATGGAAGGAGGAACGCCCGGTGTTGGTGCAAACCATTACTTGGGCTGCGTCCAATGGCGACCGTTCGGAAAATGGCGATTACATTTACGGCAAGAAGCGCCTGCGTGAAATTGACCGGCGCATTCGCTTTCTTTCCAAGCGTCTGGAAAACGCCGCTGTGGTGGATCCGGTGCAGCGAGAATCGTGTGATCAAGTGTTCTTTGGGGCGACAGTTACAGTGTGCAGACAGGATGGCGCAGAGTATATCTACAGCATAGTCGGCGTGGATGAAGCCGATGCCGGGCGCGGATTGATTAGCTGGGTATCACCGTTAGCTCGAGCGCTGCTAAAGGCGCGCGCCGATGATGTGGTTATGTTGCACATCCCCGGTGGAGTAGAAGAGCTGGTAGTGGTGGAGGTTGCTTATCGGTCGATACGTTTTGACGATTGAGTTGCTGATATAAACCCAGATAGTCCATTAGGAAATTTAACCAGCTTCCCCCTTTGCAAAAGGGGGACTGAGGGGGATTTTTGTGTTCACGTAACGCTCAAATCCCCCCTAGCCCCCCTTTTGCAAAGGGGGAATGTGTCGTCATCGCGCGAATTAGGTCTAATGGATAATCCGGGATAAACGTAAGCCCGCCCGAATTAGCCAAGGGTAGGGAATAAGCCGCGCATTCCACCCGCAATGAACTCCACGGAAATGGCCGCGAGTACCAGGCCCATAAGCCGAGTAAATACGTCAATGCCTATCTTGCTCAAATGTCGCGCCACCCACGGCGCAATCAGGAAGGTTAGCCAGACCGTTACGCTGAGTAAAATAATTTCCAGGCTCATGATTAAATAATGCTCAATGCCATGTGCCTTGTGTGCCTCCATAATCACCGCGCTGATGGAGCCGGGCCCGGCCAGTAGCGGAATGGATAACGGCACGATGGCAAGTGTCGAGCTTGTTTCGCCCGCAGCACCGTTATTGTCGGTTGCGATGGATTTGTAGAGGTTGCCATTCAACATTTTGAAGGCCATTAACATCAGCAGAATGCCTCCCGCCACGCGAAATGAATTGATGCTGATGCCAAAAAAAGCCAGCAGTGGTTGGCCTATCAATAACGCAACCAGCAAAATGATGCCTACCGCCAGCGATGCGATGCGGCCAATCTGGGCTCGCTTTTGCGCCGTCATGCCGGAGGTGAAAAGAATGATGACAGGGATGATCCCGATCGGATCAAGGATGGCGAACAGACTGATAAAAATTTTGGTGTATTCGGTGAAATCCAGCATGGCGCTCACTCAAGAAAATGCAGCAAAATTGGCCGAATAAATTCCCGGTTATTCTCTTCCGAACTTAGGCAGCAACGACGTTGTTCGGGGCAACCGTTTTTACCCGTTCCAATACCGCTGCGAAGAAGGCATCAGTGCTGTGCATTTGAGGCAAAAGTTGCAGGTACTCTTCCGCTTCCAGCGGGATTTTTTGCTGCGCGAGAATTTCTCCTGCAGGACGTAATATAAAATCTTGATGGTCGGCAAGAAATGCATCGACTATAGCGCGGTTTTCCTGGGGCAAAAAACTACAGGTGGTATACACCAGGCGGCCGCCTGGTTTGAGCAATTTGCTGGCTGAGGCCAGTATAGCGGCTTGCAACTGGGTGAATTCGGTCACGCTTTGAGACGATTGGCGGAATTTGATGTCCGGATTACGGCGCAGTGTTCCCAATCCGCTACACGGCGCGTCCACAAGAACGCGGTCGATCTTGCCAGCCAGACGCTTTATTTTGCTGTCGTTTTCATGCGCTATGAGTTGCGGATGCAGGTTGCTAAGCCCCGAACGCTTCAGACGCGGTTTCAGGTTGGCCAGTCGTTTTTCGGATACATCCAGGGCATACAGCCTGCCCTGAGACTGCATCATGGCGCCCAGCATGAGCGCTTTACCTCCCGCGCCGGCGCAAAAATCCACAACCATGTCATTGCGCTTGGGGGCGAGAAGATACCCAAGCAGCTGGCTACCTTCGTCTTGTACTTCTATTTTTCCGCCGAGGAACAGCGGGTGCTTGGTGAGTGAGGGCTTGTCTTTGAGGCGGATGCCGATGGGGGAGTAAGGCGTAGCTTGCGCGTCCATGCCCTCTGCCTGTAAGGCTTGCAGCACCTCGTCGCGCGTGGCGAGCAGGGTGTTAACGCGCAAATCCAGTGCGGCCGGTTGTTGCATGGAGCGACCCAGCATGAGGATGGCTTCATCCGTCATGGTGATTTGCAGTTGTTCGACCAACCATTCCGGCAGTTCGGCCTGCACAGACAAAGATAATTCGGCAGGATTGATGGCTTTCACTTGCCCCAGCCAATCGGCCTCATCGCGCTTCAAAAGTGGGGTGAGCTCACGCAGGTTGTAGCCGCTGAACTTGATCCAATAAGCCAGCGCCATGCGGCGCGGGGTGGCCTGATTGGCGCAGGCATGCTCCAGAAACAGGCGGTGACGCAACACACCGAACACAGTTTCTGCCACCAGCGCGCGTTCGTTGGAGCCAATACGCTCGCGTTGAAAAAATTGACGCAGCAAAGCGTCGGCAGGATGTTCCAGCGGCAGGATACTGCGCAGGGCTTGGATAACGAGGTCTAGGCGATATTCGGTCAGTAGCATGGTTCTAAATTAGGGTAAATGCATTCGATGCGGTGATGGAAGAGCGATCACAGGAATGGAGGCGAAGTTTACAGGACAGGGCTCCATGACTTCTGAATTTCTTATTCATCTGCGACGCGGATATCAGAAATGACAACTTCCAGGACCATTTCACCGGAACGTTTGATCTGGCGAAACTTGATTGGCAGCAGGCGATATTCAAGCCCGAGCCATACGTCCATACCCTCCCCATCTGGGCTATGCAGTCTGCGTAAAGGCAATGCGCGCAACTTGCCCATGGGGGTGATGATCTCCTCTTCTGCACCGACCTCAAGCTCATATTTGTCAAGTTTTTTGCCCGTGCTGATTGCAATCGATATAACTTTATTGTGCAAGGGAAGTCGTGAGAGCTGGTAAAAAAAGCTCAGAATATCTTGGGCATCGGGGGGTAGCTCAGCTTCACCACCGTGAGAAAAATGCAATTTATTTTCTGCCCAGTTGAAGGCAGCATTCAGTTTTTGTTTGCCACCGGATATATTTTGTTCTTCTTCATAGCCTTCTGGCTGCAACCCTAAGTTGCCAGCCTTGCCGTGGCTGGTTTGAGTGAGTTGGTAGTTTTTGAATAGCCGGGCTAGCCCGGTTGTTTGCGTTTCCGCTTTCAGGATATATTTATCGCCACTAATTTCAAGCCGGTGGGTGATTTCGCCAATCTGGAAATTGTCCTGACCCAGGTAAACGGCAAACTTTAGCTGTGCATGTTTTGGCAATGGGTGAGGTGCGACTGGTCCTTCTGCTTTGGCTACGACAGATGCCGCTTCAATAGCAGGTATTGGTGCTGGTTTTGGAGCGCTTGCTACGACAGATGTCACTTCAATAGCAGGTATTGGCGCCGGTTTTGGGATGGCTACTACGGCAGATGCGGGTTCAATAGCAGGTATCGGTGTCGGCTCGGGGATGGCTGCTACAGCAGATGCCGCTTTTGTAACAGGCATTGATTCCGGCTCGGGAGTGGCTGCTGCGGCAGATGATGCTTCCATAACAGGCGTTGATGCCGGTTCTGGTTCTGGTATGGTTGCTACGGTACTGTCAGTTTCGGTGGGAGGACTTGCAGGTTCAACTTCAGGCATGGGCGCGTCCGCTTGCTGCGGCAATGCTTCGAGTTTGGCGCTAAGCTGTGGCAGTAGCGCCTCGCTATTCGGCAACTTTACATGGAAGAGCCACAGTGCTGCACCATGCAGTAGCATGGAAAGCGCGATGGCAAGGATGATGCGACTGGTGGGCGTGCCAAAATTCATTTCATAAATAGCCTAGAATAATTGCTACTCAAAATTTATTTGGGTCAACACCTGCGTGAAGTTGTCACCTTCGGACTCGGTGATGGTCATCTTGTAAGGAAAATTGCCGTGCTCTGTCGCCAGCCAGATTTCGGTTCGAGCCGCACCGTTTTGCGGCGGGTTGGCTACGTACAATGCCTTGAATGTACCGAGCGGAATCGTCATGCTTTGGTTGGGGGTAATGCGATAACTGTAGTCATCCACTTTACTGCCGTTAGTCATGTTGAAGTTGAGCTCGGCGGCATTTTGCAGTGGAGCGAACATGAACTGGTACATCGCGCTTAACCGGTCTTGAGTTCCAGCTGGCAGCGGCAGCGTGCGCTTCCCGGCGCGGTCAGTCAGAGTGATGTGTTTAGTCTTCCAGTCAAAGTCGGCACGCGTATTTCGCGCGGTATCAAGTTTGCGTTCCTGAATATACGTAAGTGGGCGTAGGCCCTTCGCTGTCAGGGTGCCTTCGCTGGTGACGTGGATGACTTCTGGCTTGAACATGGCGAGCAAGCCGATTGCTTTGGTTACGCTCTCGATATGGTAGCCGCCCGGCGTGCGGGTATAGGTTTCTGTCATGGTCGCGACTTTAATATTGCCTTTGAGTACATCGTAATGGGCGTCAACATTGGTGAATTGCACGGGCAAGGAGGGAGTAGCAGCGAAGAGTGCTTGCGGTGCAGCGCCAACAAGCAATAGCACTCCGACTAGATAAATGATGTTACGCATTGCCTTATTCCATTTCCGGAGAGATCAGTGGGCAACCGGGCTGTTCCAGACGTCTCAATAGTACCTTGCCTCCCGCATTCAAGCGGATGTCGTCGTTGCAGAGCCAGCGGATGGCCTGCGGAAAAATGCGATGTTCTTGATGCAACACGCGTGCCGCCAAGGTTGCCGGGGTGTCGTCCACAAGTACCGATACTGCGGCCTGGATGATGATGGGGCCGTGATCGACGTCGCTGGTGACAAAATGCACGGTGCAGCCATGGATCTTCACGCCGTCCCGGAGCGCGCGCGCATGAGTATTCAGGCCACTATATGCGGGCAACAGTGAGGGGTGAATGTTGATAAGTTTGTTTTGATAGCGTGCCACGAACTGAGGGGTGAGAATGCGCATGAAGCCAGCCAGCACGATAAGGTCGGGCCGGTAGTCGTCGATGCAGAGGGCTAGCTCGGAATCGAAAGATTCGCGGTCTGGATGGCTGTGATGCGCCACGATCCGCGTTGTAATCCCATGCTGCTTGGCAATTTCCAATCCTGGGGCATCGACGCGGTTGCTGATAACCGCCGCTATCCGGCAGGGCAGGTCGGCTTCCAGCAGCGCGCGCAAATTACTGCCGAGGCCGGAAATCAGAATAACGATGGATTTCATTGTCACGTCAACAGATTCTGGTTTGAGATTCATCGCCTATCCGCGCCTCAATTGTGCCTATGCGCCATACGGTTTCTCCGGCGGCGACAAGCTGGGCGATTGCGGCTGCTGCATCATTCTGATCCACGATAACCACCATGCCGATGCCGCAGTTGAAAGTGCGGTACATTTCTTGTTGAGCTACGTTGCCCTGTTCGCGGAGCCAATCGAACAGCTTGGGTGTGCGCCAGGCGAGTCCGTCAATAACGGCGGTGACGTTGGAAGGCAACACACGCGGCACATTTTCCAGCAGACCGCCGCCAGTGATGTGCGCCATACCCTTTATCCGGAGGGTTTGCATCAGCGCCAGCAATGGTTTCACATAGATACGCGTGGGCGCCATAATGCAATCAGCCAGCGTGCGCTCATTATCAAATTCAGCATTGAGGTCGGGCTGGCTGCGCTCGATGATTTTACGTATCAGCGAGTAACCGTTGGAGTGCGCGCCGTTAGAAGCGAGTCCCAGCACTATGTCGCCAGGCCGAATGTCAGCGCCGGTGATGATGTTGGCTTTTTCCACTACACCTACAGCGAAACCGGCGAGGTCATATTCGCCCACCGGATACATGCCCGGCATTTCGGCGGTCTCGCCGCCTATGAGCGCGCAACCGGCCAGTTCGCATCCTGTCGCTATGCCCTTGATGACTTCGGTGGCGGCATCCACATCCAGCTTGCCACAGGCGAAATAATCAAGGAAAAACAGCGGCTCTGCGCCCTGCACCAGAATGTCGTTGACGCTCATCCCAACCAGGTCGATGCCAACTGTATCGTGACGATTCAATTCGAATGCCAATTTCAATTTGGTACCCACGCCATCAGTGCCAGACACCAGCACCGGCTCGCGGTATTTTTTGGAAATTTCGACTAATCCGCCAAAGCCGCCTATGCCACTCAAAACTTCCGGGCGCATGGTACGTTTGGCGAATGGTTTGATGTTTTCCACCAGACGGTCACCTGCGGCTATGTCTACGCCGGCGTCGCGGTAGGAAAGGGTATTAGGTAAGCTCAAGTTGAGTTCTCGCTTTCTTCGGGATACAGTACAGGCCATTTCGTTAGTGATATTTTACCCCAAATGACCATTCAACGCTTCGCCGCACTGCAAGGGGATGCGCTTGCTTGCTGCTCGACCCTTCCCGTGCGGGCAGCACTGTTGGTTGGATTGAACCATGTCCAGGGTATGGTAGCTTTCAATATCCGTGTATCGTGATTCATTTTTTATGACGCAATTATTATTAAACATCGCTCCGGATAGGTTGCCCACGCTAAATAATTTCGTGCCGGGCCGCAATGTTGAATTACTCTCGTCGTTGCAACACGCATTGGCAGGAACCTCAAGTGAGCGGTGTTTCTACCTATGGGGCGAGGTGGGCTGTGGCAAGAGTCATCTTATGCTGGCAGCCGTGGCGCAGGCACGCTCATTGGGGCAGTCCGCAGTCTATGCTCATGGCGCTGTGCCGGAAGTGGTTCCAGTGATTGCAGTGGATGATGTAGAGGCGCTGGATGATGCTGCCCAGATTGCACTGTTCGCCCTCTATAATAGAGTGCGCGAAAGCGGCGGCATGTTGCTGGTTAGCGGTGTATCTGCGCCGGCCCAATTAAGTTTGCGCGACGACCTGCGCACCCGTTTGGGCTGGGGGTTGGTGTATCAGGTGCATGCGCTGAACGATGCAGAAAAAACGCAAGCATTGGAGCAGCATGGACAAGCGCGCGGTTTCATCCTGCCGTGCGAGGTGACGCAATACCTGTTGCGTCACGGACGGCGCGATATGCCTGCGCTGCTCGGGCTGCTGGATGCACTGGACGCGCACTGTTTGCGTTTACAGCGTGCGCCCTCGGTACCATTGCTGAAAGAAGTGATGCAAACTTTTAACCTGGAGTCTGTGTGAACCTTGCGCTATTTGATTTAGACAATACCTTGCTGAACGGCGACAGCGATTTCGAATGGGCTCAATTTCTCATCGAACAGGGCGTGCTCGATCGCGAGCTGTTTGAAGCAAAAAATCTGGCTTTTTATGAGCAATACAAAGCGGGAACGCTGGACATTTATGAGTTCCTCGACTTCCAGTTGAAACCGCTGTCGCGTCATGCGCGCAAGGTATTAAATGGCTGGCGTGAAGACTTCATGCAGCATAAGGTTCGCGGCATGATGACTGTGCCTGCGCGAGAGCTGGTGGCGCGGCACCGTGCGGCGGCGGACGTGTGCGTCATTATCACTGCCACTAATAGTTTTGTGACCTCGCCGATTGCGCGAGAATTCGGCGTGGAACATCTGATTGCTACCGAACCTGAAGAGAAGGACGGTGAATTTACCGGGGGTGTGGCTGGCGTGCCGTGCTTCCGCGAAGGCAAGATTACCCGCTTGGAAAACTGGTTTGCGCAACGAGGATGGGGGTGGGATAGTTTTGCTGATAGCTTTTTTTACAGCGATTCTTTGAACGACCTGCCATTGCTGGCGAAAGTGAACAACCCAATAGCTGTCGATCCGGATGTAACTTTACGCAAGCATGCAGAACAGCATGGCTGGCCTATTTTGACTTTGCGCTGAGAGCTGGTGCAATATGGCAAGCAGACTATACCTAGTCCGTTGCGTTCCGTTCTGAAAACGCATTATTTGAATTGATTGCTGATATCAAATAAATAATGTCCCCACGAGTCCTTTTTTCCCTTTTGTTGTGCACCGTTCCGCTGAGTTTAGGCTTTGGCCTGATGAACGGTTCGTTGCCACTTGCGCCGATTGAGGTGTGGCACGCTTTGTTGGGCAATAACGAAGACACTGCAACAGAGGTGTTGTGGCAGTTGCGCTTGCCGCGTGTACTGGCGGCATTTGTCTGCGGTGGGTTGCTGGCCTTGTCCGGCGTGCTGTTGCAGGCGCTGTTGCGCAATCCGCTGGCAGATCCTTATATTCTCGGCATTTCCGGCGGCGCGGCGGTAGGTGCGCTGGCCGCCATGTTGCTCGGCGCGGGTTTGGCTACCACGCAGTTATCGTCGTTTACGGGTGCATCGCTGGCGATAGTCGCGGTATTTGGTTTGGGCTTTCGACACGGTGAACGAAACATCTACCGCCTGCTGCTTACCGGCGTGGTGCTTTCTGCCGGTTGCGGCGCGCTGATCAGCTTGCTGCTGACATTGGCGCAGGGTGAGCAGGTGAAGGGCATGTTGTTCTGGCTGATGGGGGATTTGTCGCATTCGCAAGGATTGCCATTTGCCTGGTTTGTGCTGCTGGCAGTGGGGCTGTGTGCCACGGTGCTGTCCGGTGGGCTGGATGTGCTGGCGGGCGGGCTGGACAAGGCGGCGGCGCTGGGGGTGGCGGTTGGTCGGTGGCAGGCGGGATTGTATTTCGCCGCTGCTGTGCTGACTGTGACGGCGCTGCAACTCGGCGGTAGCATCGGTTTTGTTGGTTTGATGATACCGCATGCCATTCGCCTCCTCGGTGTCAGCGCACACCGCTGGCTCATTCCATCGTCGATTTTATTGGGCGGCAGCTTTTTGGTGTTGGCCGATACTTTGGCACGTATGGTGTGGTCGCCGCTGCAATTGCCTGTGGGGATATTCACTGCGCTTTTGGGCGTGCCGGTATTGTTGTGGTTATTGAGTCGGCGGAGCTGATGCAAGCATTTGATAATCCAGTTTTGGAAGCACATAAACTCACGGTAGCAATAGGCGGCAAGATGATATGCCGTGAGCTTGATATCGTGATTCGTCCAGGCGAATGTTGGGGTGTGTTAGGGCAGAACGGGGTGGGCAAGACCACCTTGCTGCGCACGATGGCCGGTTTGCATACGTCACAGGCTGGCATGGTGAGTTGGAATGGTGTGGCACTGGCCGCCCATGCCAGACGCAGCCTCGCGCAGCATATGGGGGTGTTGCTGCAAAATGAAGGCGGTGAATTTTGGGGTAGTGTGCAGGAATATGTATTGCTGGGCCGCTTTCCCCATCGCGCCTCGTTGTTTGGTTATGACGCACAGGATGAAGCACTGGCACAGCAGGCTTTGGCGCAGATGGAGCTGGAGGGGCTGGCACAACGGCCACACAATACATTGTCAGGCGGCGAACGGCAGCGTGCCGCAATTGCCCAGGCGCTGGCGCAGCGGGCACAGTGCTATTTGCTGGATGAGCCTTTGCAGCATCTTGACTTGCGCCATCAGGCACAGACGATGCAAGTGTTCAGCCAGTTAAAGGAGCAAGGCTGTGCGCTGATGATGGTGCTGCATGACACGCTTTGGGCGCAACGCTGCTGTGATCATGTGCTGCTGCAGTTTGCTGATGGTCATGTGCTGCATGGTAAAGCGCAAGAGTTGCTGACGCGCGCACACCTGGAGGCGCTGTATCAGTGCCCGTTACGCGAGCTGTCCGTGGAGGGAGAGCGCTGGTTTGTTGCGGGTGTATAATCCGTGCTCTTGATGTTGTCGCGGTTTGTTGCGGCATTTCTGTCACAGTAGAAAGCAATGATAAAAAAACTGCTCAAGCGCATATTCGGAAAAACTGTCCGTACTCGGACAGAAGGAAATTGTCACATTATCCCCTTCGAGGTACACGCCGTTAGCCGCGATGGCATTAGCCCCGCTGCGCGCAAAGTGACTGATGGTCTGCAGGCGGCGGGCTACGCGGCCTTCGTTGTAGGCGGTGCGGTGCGCGATTTATTGCTCCATCGCCATCCCAAAGATTTCGATATTGCAACTGACGCTACGCCGGAAGAAGTGCGCCGCGTGTTCCGTCGTTCGCGCATTATCGGGCGGCGCTTTCGTTTGGTGCATGTATTGTTCGGCGAGGAAACGGTGGAGACTTCCACTTTTCGCCGCAAGATAGAGAGCGAAGATGCAGAAACTGACGAACATGGTCGGTTGCTGCGTGACAATGAATTCGGCGATCAGGAGCAGGACGCGGCACGACGCGATTTTACTGCCAACGCGCTATTTTATGACCCGTCCAGTCAGGCAATTTACGACTACCACAATGGCTATGCCGACATCTGCGCCAATACCCTGCGCATGATCGGTGATCCAGCCGTGCGTTACCGCGAAGACCCAGTGCGCATGCTACGCGCGGTGCGCTTGTCGGCCAAGCTGGGCATGAAGCTGGAGGCTGCTACCGCCGCGCCCATCGCAAAAATGAAAGACTTGCTGGGTAATGTGCCGCAGGCACGCTTGCTGGATGAGATGCTTAAGCTGCTGTTATCGGGCCACGCGTTGGAGTGCGTCAAGAAACTACGAGCTATGGATTTGCACCATGGACTGTTGCCGATGCTGGATGTGATACTGAAACAGCCTTTGGGTGAAAAGTTCGTCATGCTGGCTCTGCAGAATACCGATCAGCGTATTCATGATGGAAAATCTGCATCGCCCGCTTTCCTCTTTGCCGCGCTACTGTGGCACCATGTACTGTCTGCCTGGAAAGTGCATCAAGATGCAGGCGAGCGTCCAATCGCAGCGCTACATGCAGCGATGGACGAGGTGCTCAGCAGGCAGCAGGCGCAGCTCGCCATCCCGCGCCGTTATGATGCAGTCATGAAGGATTTGTGGTTATTGCAACCTCGTTTCGAACAGCGCGGTGGGCAGCGGCCATTTCGTTTGCTGTCTCAGCCACACTTTCGTGCCGCTTATGATTTTTTGCTGCTGCGTTGTGAAAGTGGCGAGGTGGATTCGCAACTGGGTTTGTGGTGGGACGAGTTTCAGGATGCCTCGGAAGAACGCCGAGCCGAAATGCTATTGCCTGACGAAGTAGTCAAGAAACGCCGTCGTCGCAAGAAGTCGGGCACGACAGCACCAGCGGAACTGCCTGTTGAGTGATGAGCATCAAGGAAGCCTGCATGCTACACCGCACACATCCTGCTGAAATCGCATAAGGCAAATTTGAGAATGAATTCCAAGCATACGGCTTTCATTGGCTTGGGCAGTAACCTGAATGACCCGTGCGAACAGGTATTACACGCTTTGCGGGCGTTGGCCAGTTTGCCACATACCCGAGTATTGGCGAGCTCTTCGTTCTACCGCAGTGCGCCTATGGGCTATCTCGAACAGCCGGACTTCATTAATGCGGTAGCGCAATTGGAAACGACATTGAGTCCCCGCGCCCTGCTGGATGCGCTTCTTGGACTGGAGCGCGAGTGTGGTCGCACGCGAGAATTTCGTAACGCACCGCGAACGCTGGATTTGGATGTGCTGTTGTATGATGATTTGCGTCACCATGAGCACAGCCTGACCATTCCTCATCCGCAGATGCACCTGCGTGCATTCGTGTTGCGCCCCTTGCTGGAAATTGCACCGGATTGTGTTATTCCCGGTGTGGGTGCAGTGGCAGAAGCCTTGCTAGGTTGTCAGCAACAGCAATTGGAGCGGATTGCAGATGTTGTTCGATAAGTACCGTTACGTAGTGGTCGAGGGGCCGATCGGGGTGGGCAAAACCAGCCTGGCGTGCCGTCTTGCCGAACATTATGAAGCGACTGTGCTGCTGGAAAAGCCTGAGGAAAATCCTTTTTTGGAGCGATTTTATGAAAATCCCGCGCGCCATGCGTTGTCTACTCAATTGTTCTTTTTGTTTCAGCGTATTGATGAGGTGCGAGATTTAGCGCAGATGGATTTATTCCGCACCAGTACCGTGACGGATTATTTGTTCGACAAGGATGTATTGTTTGCCCGCTTGAATCTTAGCGATGATGAATTTGCGCTATACCAGAACATCTACCACAACCTGGCACCGCAAGCGCCTGCACCGGACTTGGTGATTTACCTGCAAGCCTCGCCGGAAGCGCTGGTAGAACGCGTGCACAGGCGCGCCAACCCTTATGAGCAGCAGATTGCTGATTCCTATCTGGAGCGCCTAGCGCAGGCTTATAGCGATTTCTTTTATCATTACGATACGGCGCCAGTGTTTATCGTGAATAGCGAGAATTTGAATTTTGTGGATAGCGACGAGGATTTCGCTTTGCTGTTACAGCGTATCGAGGGGATGCGCGGGCAGCGTGAATTCTTTAGTAGAGGAGCATGATGCGAACGACATTAACGTCATTGCAGGCATTACGTGACAAAGGCGAAAAAATCGCTGTATTGACTTGCTACGACGCCAGCTTTGCGGCGTTGCTCGAGGTAGGCGGCGTAGATGTGCTGCTGGTGGGCGATTCGCTCGGCATGGTATTGCAAGGGCATGAGACTACTCTGCCGGTGACTTTGGATGAGATGGTTTACCACACAGCTTGCGTGGCGCGTGGATCGAAGCAGGCATTCATAATTACCGATATGCCGTTCGGCACTTTTCAGGTCAGCCCGGAAAAATCATTTGAAAACGCTGCGCGCCTGATGGCGGCGGGCGCACAGATGATCAAACTCGAAGGCGGGGCGGCGATGGCAGAGACTATCTCCTTTCTCACCGAGCGTGGCATTCCAGTATGTGCCCATATCGGGCTTACGCCGCAGTCGGTGCACCAGATCGGCGGTTACCGTGTGCAGGGCAAGAATGAAGCCGATGCGCAACGGCTGTTGCAAGATGCAGTAATAGTCGAGCAGTCCGGGGCCGGACTGGTGGTGTTGGAAGCCATGCCAGCGCTGCTGGCCGCAGAAATTACCGCCAATGTTTCTATTCCTACCATAGGCATAGGCGCGGGCGCGGCTTGTTCCGGCCAAGTGCTGGTGTTGCACGACATGCTGGATATTTACCCAGGCAAAAAAGCACGCTTTGTGAAGAATTATATGCAGGGTGCGCAAGGCATTGCCGACGCGGTGAAGCAGTTTGTGATTGAGGTGAAATCCGGCACCTTTCCCGGTGCGGAACACAGCTTCTGAAATTTTTTAAGGGGCATTGATGCGAGTGATTCACACCATTGCCGAACTGCGCGAACGTTTGCGAGGTGTAACTGGCATTACCTTGGTGCCGACCATGGGCAATCTGCACGAGGGGCACCTTGATCTGGTGCGGATTGCTCGCCAGCATGGCCAGTTTGTGGTGGTGAGCATATTTGTCAATCCGCTGCAGTTCGGCATAAACGAAGACTATTCCAAATACCCACGAACACTCGAGCAGGATTGCAAAATGCTGGAACAGTGCGGGGTGGACATGGTATTTGCGCCGAGTGAGCGTGATTTATATCCGCAGCCGCAGCAAGTGACAGTGGATTTACCACCCATCGCCAATGAGTTATGCGGTGCTTTCCGTCCCGGTCATTTTCGCGGTGCGGCGACGGTAGTGCTGAAGCTACTCAACATTGTGCAGCCGCATATCGCGGTATTCGGCAAAAAAGATTATCAACAGCTGTATTTAATGCGCCAAATGGCGGCACAATTGAATCTGCCAGTAGAGATTATAGGCGGCGAAACGGTGCGTGCATCAGACGGCCTGGCGCTGAGTTCGCGCAACCAGTATTTGAACGTTGCGGAGCGAACTGAAGCGGTTTTTCTATATCAAACCCTTATTGAAATTCGTCAGGCCATTATGGATGGCGCAACGGATTTCCTTAAATTGGAAAGGCAAGCTATCGAAGTGCTTGCCGCGCGCGGCTGGCAGGTTGATTACGTGACGATACGCGCTCAGTCCAACCTGGCGGAGCCAACAGCGAGCGAGAGTAATATGGTCATATTGGCTGCGGCCAGGCTAGGGCAAACCCGACTTATAGACAATCTGGAGGTCTTAAGAAAGTGGTGATTGGGGTGCTATCACTTTAAAGCTACGCTGATCAAGTCCCTCCGTTCGGGCTGAGCCAGTCGAAGCCATTGGCAACTTATTGATGAAATGAGTACGTTTCGACGAGCTCAACGCGAACGGACTTGTTCAGCATTGCCTTAAAGTGAGATAAGGCGGGCAGGGATTTAATCAGGCAATCCACAAACGAAGGCCCGCAAGAAATTTGAGTACACCGAGTGATCGAATATATAAATAGGAAAACTTCTTGGGTGACACAGTATTGGGACGAAATTTGGATTTACAGAGGCGGCCTTATATAATGCTTGCCCTTGTTCTCCCGTAGGGGGTAACGCAATGCAAAGAACTATGCTCAAAGCCAAATTGCATCGAGTGCATGTGACGCATTCGGAATTGCATTATGAGGGCTCGTGTGCGATCGATGAGGATTTATTGGATGCCACTGATATCCGTGAATACCAACAGATCGATATTTATAACGTCACCAATGGAGAACGTTTCACCACTTATGCCATCCGTGCACAACGCGGTTCCGGCGTTATCTCGGTGAATGGCGCTGCGGCGCATAAGGCTAATCCAGGCGATATTCTAATCATCGCCACTTACGCAATGTACACCGAACTGGAGTTGCAGAAATTCCATCCTCAATTGGTGTATGTGGATGGACGTAATCGTATTATTGCCCAGCGAGATAAAATTTCAGTACAGGCAGCGTAGTCTATCCTCTGATTGGCCTTGGAATAAATCGAGTCTGACCCTGAGGTCTCCCCTCAAAGTTGCAGCACAGGATGATCATACCGCAAGGACTCAAGAGCTTCGCGAAACTCGCGCGGCGGGAATGCAGCCATCCCATGCTGTACCAGCTGCAACGCTAGTGAAATAACAGAGAGCACTGGGCGTGACCGCCGCGTGTTGCTCTGGAATTGAAA
>CAMCFJ010000034.1 GCA_945874105.1 Candidatus Nitrotoga sp. CP45
TTGCAGAATCTGTGTCTTGACTTGCATGCCGGATTGCTGGAGCTGGCGCAACTTCCAGGTGGGTTAGTTGATGAGCACATCGGCCAGGCGCGCAATTTGGTAACCAAGTGCCGCAGCGAGTTGGCAAAGTCGATTGACTGGATGCAGGCAATTGATGATTTTCAAACCGCACGGTTCAACGATTCCAGCGGCAAAGTGGAGAGCGAAACACTTATCCAATGCGAGGCGCGACTATATATTTCCGAGATCGTCGAGGGCGTACCGCAAAGCTATTCCGAGTCTCGCGGGGCGGCTACGCTTTATCCCATCTCAAAGCAGCGTCAAACCATCTGCTTGCTGCTGCCTGCTGCTTTAGAGCCCCTTGCGCGCATCAGGCTGGACCCGGCTAACTGCCCGGTTGGGCTGTTATTTCACAGTCTGGTTGTGTTGCAGGCCGATGGTGCGGAAGCATGGCATTGGGACGGTAGTCATGCACTGTTCCGGAATTCGCTCGGCCTCATTCTGCGTGACACTGCGCAGGGTTTGATGGTCGTGTGCTTGAACGATGACCCACAGTTTGACCTTGCTATTCCCGCCGAGGTATTGGAACAGATTAGGGGCGGCTCAAGTCTTGTCGTTGACATGACCCCACGGCCGATTCTGGATGCATTGCCCGGATTGCTTGCACAGGCAGAAACCATCAAGGACCTGCCAGCACCTGTTCAAAACAGCATGGTTGTACCCATAGGGATGTCACGACAGCTCGTTGAGGTGGCGCAGTTGATGAAGGATCAGATCATCCGCCGCAACGAGACGATTGCCAGCCAACGCGGCGAAATCGAGTCGATGCAAAGTCAGCAACGGCAACTCGAAGAACATGTTCTGCGGGCGGAGGCGCAACTGGAGTTGCTCAAGGAGTTTTTCCTTGTAACCGGTCAACGCTCAGAGCGGTTGTAACTTGAGTGCGACAAGGGGGGCGGGTTTCTTTGTTTTGGACGCTACCACCTCCAAGTGCCGCCATAACGTGGATGATTTTATGCAGCAGAAAATCAGGTTGACACCTTCCTACTCATAGGAGGATGGGCAAAGCGCAGCGGGCCCATCACGCTCGGCGCATCGATGGTGTTGAATTGCATCCAAACCTCCAGAGTTCGACACTTTTAGCCTGACTGGTGAGTAAGCCTCCAGCCCGCCCACCTACCCGATCAAGAACAAATCAAGTTCTGGCCGGAGCCCCGGGGTTCGACAGTTAATCTCGTAACAATTTGATTCCATTGCACACGGAATCAAAACGCAACCCTACAAAAGCGTCAATTGCTGAGAAACGTCAGGTTTCTTCACCCGCAGGGCATTGAGAACCTCGCTCTGTTGATCGTTGATGGAAGACACCCCCGTTACCGGGGTGGCGCCATTGAGCTGGATGCGGTGATGCTGGATGCGCCTGAGTTGCTCCAGCGCGCGTTCCGGCGTCAGCCCGGCGTTCGCCGCGCGCAGCCGCGTGCGCATGACCCGGTGCAGAATCAGCGCCATGAAACAAATCGAAGCGTGCGCCTTGATCCGTTCCGGTAGCCGGTGATACACCGGGCCGATCTCGATCTCCGACTTCAGCACCTTGAAACCGCGCTCGATGTCGGCCAGCGACTTGTAACGAGTGACGATGTCCGCGGGCTTCAGCCCTTGCACATTGGTGACCAGCAGCAGCTTGCCATCCATCATCTCGGCCAACGCGCGCGCGTTGGCGTCGATCCCTCCAGTTAGCTTTGATCCCGCAATCTGCCTGACTTCGCGCCGCTTTTCATCTCTTCAACTGCGGTTTTTAGGATAATCGGTTAATACATTGAGTCGAATTCATAAAACAAAAAAACACCTAGCGCCCGAACAACAACCTGACCAATAACTTCAGGTTCGGCATATTAAACTGCCTTCGTTCACTGAACCAGAGCGCATTAACTGCTTTGCAGCGGTTGCGTTGACTATAATGATGCCATGCCAAATCAAACCAAGCCTTGGCTGCGGCGTTTGTTAATATTGGGATGAGGTGGTCCGGATATAGACCTGACTGTGCGTTTCTGAGAAATCGCTCCTTGATTTCAATACCTGAATCAAGATGCTCCTGTCTTCTATCACGTCTAGACGAATACCCTTGGCCCTCTGCACGTTGCCGATACAGCCCCTCCTGCAGTAGACCGCATTTCACGTTCAATGCCGCACTTATCGCCCAGTCACAATCCCAGAGCAGGCAGTCATCACGATAAATGCCGATCCTTGCAAGTGCCGATTTACGAACAACTGGCCGCTGGAAGGCCATCGGTACGGATTTCAATAATGCATTAACTAGTTTTTCGCCGAAGAGGATCGTTCCAGCATCATCAATTATCTTACCAGACGCCTCTGCCAACATTTTAAGCATGGCCTCGTCATAGTTCCGCTGTCCCCATTCTTCGCCACTTCCAAACCAGGCTACACCCATAAAAATTACTTCCATCTCAGGATTATTATCGAGGACGTATACAGCTTTTTCTAGATATGTTGGATCATAGAGATCATCATCATCTAGAAATGCAATGATTTCCCCGCTGGCCTCTTTGATACCAGAGTTCTTGGCTGCTGCGCCTCCCTGCGAATTAGAATGGCGAAAGATACGGATGTTCTTATAGGCTTCATCAAGGGCAACAGGAGGCGATGAGGCATCGTCAACAACTATCGCTTCCCAATCCGTCATAGTTTGCCCTTGCAGGCTAGCCAAGGACTCAGCAAGTAGGCCTGGGCGATTATGCGTTGGTATAACGACTGATACACGTGGCACGGTGATTGCCTTTCAGAATATACCCAATTGGTATTCGTAAATATGTATAAGTTCTCACATGCGAAAATGTAAGTCTATTACGAAGAATCAAGCGCGGTAAGCATGGATGGATCTTCCAATATCCAGGAAAATATAACATCACTTAATTCCACAGCGACTTCAGGATATTTGCTTAAAACATTCGTCAGGCAACCTGGATCGCTTTCGATATCAAATAGCATTAATCGATATCCGCTTATCAATGGTTGATAAATCAGTTTCCAGTGCCCACGAAGTATCATGCGGTCTTTCGCAATGCTAATTCGAGCCTGGTATTCCGGTTTAATAGCCAATGTCCCACTGACTTTGTCCGGAACTTCCAACATTTCGAGCAAATTGGGATAGCGCAAATGCTCCGCCTGCATACCTGGCATTTCTGCCAACCAAATTCCAGTTTCGTTGTAAGCATCTAGCTTCAGAATTTTGTTTTTATCACGTAAATGCGGCACCAGGGAAACACCATCCATAGACAGTACAGACGGCAATCCAAGCAGGTCAAGTAGCGTAGGTGCTAGATCGATAGTGCGTACGATCTCATCGATCTGGCGGACGGTAGCTATTCGCGGATCACGCACAATCAGCGGGACACGCGCTGAATGATCACCAATCGCTGAGTTTCCCTGCCCCCAAGTGTCATGTTCAAAAAACTCCATGCCGTGGTCGGAATAAATTACAACGATTGTGTTATCGGCAAGTCCGCAGGCATCAAGGTGTTTCAGTAGCTTCGCCACCTCATCGTCGAAGCGACGCACACACCCGTTGTAGAGACCGATGATCTGATCTAGATCGAAGGCTTCGCGCGGCTCCGCTTGCCGTCGCAGGATTTCCCAAGGATCGGTCAGACGAGCCATGGCAAATTTCGATTCGCCGACGTACTCTGCTGTCGAGAACTGTGTGTAGTAGGGATACTCAGAACCAAAGGGCGGGTGAGTGGTGGAAAAAAACGTGTTCAGAAAGAATGGTTTCTCCGCTGCTGCTAAGCGATTAAGCAGATTCCCGCATTCAACCCCCAGTTCATCGGTCAACGGTACACCACCCAGGTAGTGAATCTCCGGCAGGAAAGCTTTTCCAAATGAGTTGTGCGTGAAAAGCGATAAAAACAAGCGGAGATCTTTCGGACCCTGACGAATGAACAGCTTCAGATTCCATTGATCCTCGGGCAAATCCAGGTATTCGAACCCGAGTGGGAATTTGCCCATATCCGAACCGCACCAATCGGACAGCGCCGCTGTGGCATAGCCTTGGCAACGCAACAGTTCCGGCAAGGCGGGGACAGTTAAGTAGGTATCTGTATCGGCGACAAAATTGTCGCGGATGCCATGTTTATGCGGCCAAGTACCCGTCAGCAGGGAAATCAGGCTGGGAGCCGTGCGTGCGCAAGGCACATAGCAATGCGTGAAGTAAGCGCTCTGGCTCGCAAGCTGGTCGATGCAGGGCGTGAGCTTTGGGCCGATGCGATCTGCGCGCAGCGTGTCACAGCCGATCATCAATATGTTTGGTCGTGTTGGCTTTGTTTTCTGAGCAATCGGTAAAGGATAGCCACGTGGACGCAGCCAAAGATAGAGCGTCTCCGCAGCGCCTGCTAAAGCAAAAAGGCTGAGCAGAGCATGATGGTTGGCGTCACCGGCCAATTTGAACGCTAGCGCTAAAACCAACCCAATGGCAGGAAACAGTAGTGCAGCACCCAGCAAGCGCAGGCGAAATGCGGATAGCTGCCGCCAGAGCGGATACAAGCGGCTGGTGCGGTAATGCGACGAGGCCACCAGACTGGCTGGTAAAAGTAGCAGTTGCCGGCAAAACTGCAAGCCAGTGAGCAGGGCAACAGCGGCCAGCCCAGAAAACGCACTGAACCAGGGTGAAAGCGTCTCCTGCATCAGAACAGCAGCGACACCGGCCAGCAAGGTGCCAATTCCGGTCTGCAACAGCAGAACGAGAAAGGCGAAGGCCGCCAGACGAACCAATGCATAGAGAGAGTAAAAACGGTAGTGAGCCAGTATTTCGTCTCGCACCTGAGGCCCGGTCTGAGAAAAATGCATCAGCGATTTGAGCACCAGGCCAGCTGTAAGTAGTGTGGCAACCAGGACCGTAGCTGCAAGGTTGGGAACCAGAATCGCTAGAGGAACGGCGTGGAATAGTCCGGCTACGCCAATCAGTACAAACCCGACAAACGCAAGGGGCCAGCCAAGACGCCGGTTTGGGCGCGTGGCGGCTCGACCAACAGCGGCAGCCCGGTTTTTCTGGGCCGCTTCATGCAGACCACGCATTTCGCCCAGCGTGGCGGAGACCCGCATCAAGTAGAACCGGGTGCGCGGCCAGTTCAACGGAATCGCCGACTTGGCCCCGTATTCGGCCAGCTTGCGCCACATGTAAAGCGGCACGCGGCCACCCTCGTGATGCACCCTGGATACCGAGCGGGAACGCTGATAAGCCTTGCGCAGCAGATAAGAAAACTGCAACCGCTCGACATCCACATAATGGTGCTGCAGGACGTCCGGCACATATTGCAGGCGTTCTCCGCTGGTCACGGCATGCAACACGAAGGCGCTATCCTCGCCACCGCCGAGATCATGCCCTTTGGGTCCCAACTCGGTCGAAAAGCCGCCGCTTCGGGCAAATACATCAACGCGCAGAAAGAGGTTCCCCCCACCCGGCAACGGCCCGGTTTCCGCGTAAATCGGAGTTGGGTTGACACCCTGGTCGTAGCGCGGCACCGGTAACGGATAAATTCGGTAAGGCCCTTCGTCATGCACCCAGGCCGGCTCTGAGCCATCCCAGTCCGGCAAGATGCGTCCGCAGAACATCGTGGCTTCCGGATAGGCCTGCGCCGCCCGGCAGATATTGACCAGGTAATCCGCATCGACACGGTGATCGTCATCGACAAAAGTGACGATATCACCCGTCAAACGGGGGATCGCGCTGTTCAGTGCATAAGACTTGCCAGGCGTGGGCTCAGCAAACCATTCCAGCTCAATCGCACCTGTTTCCACATGGTTGTGCAGATAATTTTCCAATAAATCATGCGTGTCGTCGGAACAGGCATTGGCTGCTACCAGCAGGCGCACGGACCAGTCTGCCGGCCGTCCCGCCTGATTCAGGGAAGTCAGCACACGAGCGAGTAACTCTGCTCGGTTATGGGTGCAAATAAGAACGGTTAGGCTTTGCATGCTTGCTGTCTTTCGCGCCTCAATCTTTGCCGAATGGCCCGAACGTATTGCGCCACTTCGCCCAGACAATATTGTGCAAGCGCAGCGCGGCGCGTTGCGGTAGCGGCAAGGGGCGTGCATCGGTGGCCAGGTTGTAACCGAACTCGCGCAGGGTCTGGCCCGCCGCAGCCTCGAACAACCGGATCTGCTCAGGAGTCATTTTCTTGCGCCATTTCTCCGCGTTGTCCGGCCGCAGCGATTGCGAAACTAGTGGCGTTTTTCCGGCTTGCCCCGCCTTTTTGTAGTTGAGCAGTTCATCTGTGAATTCCTCGCCTAGAAAGTCATACATCTTCTGCAAGGTCGCTTTCTGATCGACGATCAAATCCTCGTAACGCAATTCCAGATAACTTTCCGGACTGAGTTGTCGCCCCTGTTCGCGACCGATCTCGACATATTGCTGCCAGTACTTGGCCGCAAAATAAGTGTTGTAAACGCGAAAATCGTGGCGTCTGCCGAACAGCGACAACGCCACATCGCGTCCATCGCGAACCAGATGCACAAACTGCGCATCCGGGAAAATTTGCTTCAGCTTGACCATGTGCAGCACGTAATACGGCGTCTTGTCGCCCCAGCGAGCTTTGCCTTCGCCTGCCGCGTTTTTTTCGAACAGACCGGTGATGATCGCTGGCATGGTATTGCGCCCCTCGCGATGCAGTTCGGCCGCTAGTGTAGCGGCGTCGAAAAGCATGCCATGCAAGTCGGTATCGAGAAAATCATCGCTTTGTTTGTACATGGCATCAAGCACCGCACGCACATTCTCCAGCTGAGAAAGATCGCCGAAACGATCCGCGTCGCGCAGCAGCGGAATGAAGAAATGCGACTCGCCCGTTGGTAGCGAGATGCGCGGATGCGCACGCACCATGTACTGCAACAGGGTGGTGCCGGAACGTGGCGCGCCGACGATAAAAATGGGACCGTTATGCTTGGACATGGATAGGCAGCTCAGTGAAATGGGAAGCTCAGATTGGGGACGGGCAGCAGATGCTGCGTCGGCAAGCGCTGGCGCAGCCGCCACGGCAACACGCGCTGCAAGCCGCTAAATTGGCTGAGATGAGTGCGCCGACCACATACCCGCGCAAGTCCATCCAGGGTCAATACCTCGATGTCAGGCTGCGCAACGATCCAGGCCAGGCGTTCAGCAAACCCCTCCAAGTCGATACGTGCTTCGGGCGCTCCCGATTCATGAAAATCGTAGTGATGCATGACGCCGATCACTACCGGACCAAACCAGGCATCCCGGCGCGCCGCCACCACGGCAGCCTGTATGTCGACCATCTGGCAGCTGCGCGGCAGCCAGGCCAGTTTCGAATCACGCGGCGCATCGAAGCTGGCAGACAAATAAGCGAAACCGAGGTCGCGCAGCGCGCCAACCGTCATCGCATCGCAGGTATTGAAGGGCGGCACAAAACCGGAGACGCCACACCCAAATGCATCCTGCAGCACGGCGCGCCCAGCCTCGATCAGCCGGCGCTGTTCCAGTGCGGGCACACCAGCAAATTCCGAGGGCTCACCGTGGACGCCGTTGCCTCGCTCCTCATGTGAATGGCCATGCAGGGCGATTTCGACTAGGCCCGTGCGCTGCGCCTGCCGCAAGTGCCCGGCATGGTCCGCACTGAGCGCGACATAGCCGCCGTCGCGTTGACGAAAAGGGATCGCCGCCACCGTGATGGGGACGCCATGACACGCCAGTTTCTGGAATATCGCCGCTTCCAGCGCGTGGTCGCTTGTGGCCGAAGGATCGTCGAAACGCAGGGCGACACGGATCATGGAATAAGAATGGCGCTCAGGTCTGGCCGATTAACCAGCCATGGATGAAGCCGACGAAATAGGCGGTATTCATCTCCAGCCTCAGGCTGAAATCGGCGCCCTGCGAAAACCGGCAGACCAACGCACGATTCATTGCACGGGCGAAGTGACCAAAGAGATACAGCGGCGGGATGCGGCCGCCTTCACGTTTGCGACTCCCTTCCATGCGCCCCTGGCGATAGTGCAGGTCAAGAAAATAGCTTTTATGCAGTTTGGGTGCTTCGATGCGATGGTAAATCACCGCCTCTTCGACCCAGCGCACCCGCATTCCCGCGCTGATCAGACGACGGTACAAATCAGTATCTTCGCCGCCGCTATTGACGTGCCCACGTCGCCCGAGGCTGGAATCGAAGCCGCCGATCTGCATGACAGCGGTTTTCCGGAATCCCGAATTTCCGGTAAATGTGGGCGTGGAAGGCTCGGTCAAATACCGCGTCTCCGTACCATAACTTAACGCACCTATGAAGCCGAGCAATTCATCCTGCAGCCAAGAAGGACGCTCCGCGCCTTCAAACAGGATGTCGATCTTGCCGCCCAGCGCGTCGGGCAGATCCGCTTGAATCGCTTTCTCGTATTCGATTAGCCAGTTTTCGTCAGGCGTTTCATCATCATCGATAAACAGCACATACTCACCCGCCGCGTCCTGCATCGCCCGATTACGCGCGTTGGCAATGCCGAGTTTCGATTCGATAACGATACGGACCGGAACACCTTGCCGTCGCCAGTTCGTTTGTTCCAATACGCTGGCCGTTGCATCGGTACTGGCGTTATTGATAACCAGAATTTCCCATGACGCGGATGGCTGGCGTAGTCGCTTGAGGCCCGTTAGCGTTTTAGCCAACCGCTCCGCGTGATTGTGGGTGCAAAGCGCCAGGGTATAAGCGACACGCGTGTTCATGTGCCAACTTTCAGACCTATCCGGGCAAGCAACTGTCCCAGGTAGTAACGCAACACATTCATGCGGCTGCCATCGTTGCTGCCAAGCCGTACCTTGCGCAACAGCATGGCGGCGGTGTCGGTACCGAAGACATCGAGACGGCGGATGCGAAATAGATCCATACCCGGCCGGTTGAAGCCGGGTTGAACCGAGAATGCGGCCTGGTAACCCGCACTGCGGGTACGGTCCAGTACCCGCTCGTCATGCAAGCCATAGGGATAAGCAATATACGGAACATCCTGGCCAAGCAGAGTTTCCAGTTCAGCTTTGGATCCAGCCAGTTCGTCGTCGAGCTGAATGTCGGACTGCTCCGGCAAGCGCGCATGTCGGCGCGAGTGGGAATAGAAACTAAATCCGTGTTGCGCCATCTCGCTGATTTGTCCGGCGGTGAGCAACGGATAGGTACGACCGGCCGGATTGGACGCCCGGCACCACTCATCCTGGCCGCCCAGCAAATCTGAAATCAGAAACATCGCGGCTGGCCAGCCTAGTGCTTTCAGTACCGGTAGCCCATGTTCGTGAACGCCCGCGTAGCCGTCGTCGAAAGTAATCGCCACAGCTCCTTCGCGGAGCGTCCTCTCACCTTGCAACCAAGCAACGAGTTCACTTGCAGTGCAGGCGTAATAGCCACTCCCGGCCAGGATATGCATGTGTTCGGCAAAACGTTCCGGCGTGATGGCGTATTTGCCTTCCCAGGCATTTTCGACCGTGCCAATGCGGTGATACATCAAGACCGGAATGCGACTCGCGACAGCCATACGATCAGCCCCGGGAACGGTCGGAAAGCTGGACCAATTTGCGAAATATCGCACTTGGCAGCAGGGCCGGAACCAGATAACGGAGATCGGCCGGCCGCCATGCGCCGCTGATCAGCGTGGCGCGAAACAGCTTCTGGGCATTGTGCAAATCGCGTTTCCAGTAGGCGCGATAACCCTCTTTACGTAACTGGCCTTGGGTTAGCTCCTTCAAGTCCTGAGGCGGAAGATGGGCGACGAGATCGGCATGTTGCTGAATGAAATTCCGGCGAGCCTCCATCGCATCCATGACCTGCTGCCATTTCCGCGACGAAATCTGGCCCTGACCATGCCAACGATAAAAAGCGAGGACCTCCGGCACCCGGACCAACGCGCGCGTGTGTCCCAGGATGCGCAACCACAGGTCGTAGTCCATGGCGGAGAAGCGCCGCAACGAAAAGCCGCCGACCGCATCGATCACGCTCCTGCGGGTCAGCGCGGCATGGATGGGCCAGGGGCAGGATTGCAAGAAAGCCCGTGCGGCATCGGCCTTCTCGTATTCCGGCGGAACATAGGGCTCACCGCCCGGTCCGCCCTGACCAACGTTCTGCCAACCGCAGTAAGCCAGATCGGCCTGTTGGCCATTCAATGCTGCGTGCAGTTTTTCCAGGCAATCGGGCGTCCAGTAATCATCAGCATCCAGAAACGCAACGAACTCCCCCTTGGCATGCTTGAGACCGAGATTCCGCGCCGGGAACGGACCTCGCCGATCCTGGGAAAAAATCCGCATGCGCTGCTTATGCGTCTGGACCAGTCCTTCCAGAATTTCACGGCTACCGTCGGTAGAGCCATCGTCCACCACGATGAGTTCGACATTGCCGTAACTCTGCCCCAGCACGCAGGAAACCGCCTCCGCCACAAAGGGCACGGCGTTGTAGCAGGGCATGATGACGGACACGCAGCCCGGAATTATGGGTTCTGTCATAACTTGGCTAGGCTAGAGGAGTGGGCAAGACGGTAGGATTCTATTGCAACGTCAGCGACCCTGGCCCAGGTGAATTGACGTGCAAAAGCTCTGCAATGCTCCGACTCGAAGCTGATTTCCCCTGTAAAAAAACGCGTCAGCGCAGTTTCGATTGACGCGACTGTCGGCTCCTCGACGAAGTAACCGGATTGGCCATCGCCGACTGCTTCCGCCGCCCCCGCCAAGCGCGCCGCCAGACTGGGGACGCCGCTCGCAGCAGCTTCCAGATAGACGATGCCAAAACCTTCATGGCTACCTGGCACGATGGACGCAGCCAGGATAAAAAGATCGGCCTCGGCATAAAGCTGGCGCAGGTCCGTATCGCTGACCCTGCCTGCGAAGCGCACGCGCGCCGACAAACCCAATTCCTCCGTCAACATTTCAAGTTGCGTTCGCAACGCGCCTTCGCCTGCGACGACATATTCGAAGTCAAAACGGTCTTTCAGATGAGCCAGCGCATACAGAACAAGCTCAACATTTTTGCGCGGCTCAGATAACCGGCAAACCGTCAGCAAACAGGGTCTGCATTTCCGCGTTGCATGCGAAATATCGAAAAATGAAGGCGCCACTCCCACCCATGCCACTTTGCTGTTATCGGCACACCCCGGATATTGGCTCACCAGCACATCGGCCGTGTAGCGGCTGTTTGCGATCAGCGCCCCGGTTACGGGTAATGCGCGCGCCAGCATTCGGCTGGTCAACTTGCACGAAAGCGGCCGAAATTTTTGCCATAGATAAGACCGCATTCGTCCCCTGCCAAGCAGGCGCAGAGCCGGACGCGCAGTCAGCGGATAAGGCGCGAGGAAATCGTTGCCATGCACAGACGCGACGGTTGGAGCCCCCTTCAGCGCCAACCAGGAATGCGCGGCCGACAGCGCGTGCCACACGTCGATCGGCTCATGTCTTAGCCGTGGCCAATCCAGCCCCATGCAGCTCGTCAGAATCGGTTTAAGTGTTACGCCCTCCGGTGGATGCACAGCCGCTGATTGGGACGGCGCATAAACGGTGACCTGCAAATCTGGCCGTTGCCCGAGTTCCGCCGCGAGTTGCCAGGCATAGGTTTCCACGCCGCCGAGGTCGGGGGGAAATTCCGACGTTACCAATCCAATACGTAACTTCCCCATGGCGGCTGTCACCGGTGCGAAATCCAGGCGCGCAAACCTTGCCAGATGTGACGTATCCATCGCATTCGCATGAATTGGGTTTCACCTTCCAGGCGAGACAAGCGCTCTTCCTGGTCGACAACCTGCGCGCCCAAATCCGCCAGCTCCTTGATGCCATGCAAAAACAGCGAAACGGCTGGTGAGCCCGCAGCCAATCTCGGCATGTCGAGTACACGCTGATAAACCGCCATGAGTTCGCCGACTGTGGTTTTTGCATCGAAGCTTTCTTGCACCAGCCGACGCCCCGCCTCACCCATCGCCTTGCGCTCAGGATTGCTGGCCACGGCGAAGATTGCCGCAGCCATTGCAGCCACGTCACCTACATTCACAAGTTCTCCGGTTTGACCTGGCAGAACGATTTCTTCAACGAACCCACCGCAACGCGTGGCCACTGCCGGACAACGGGCGGCAAAGGCTTCCACCAGGACATAAGGACCGCCTTCGAAATGAGAGGACAAAACGAAAACATCGCTGGCAGCGAGTATCCGCGGCACATCTTCACGATAACCCAGGAAATGCACGCGCCCGGACAAGACCGGGCTGCTGGCGATTTCCATCAGCCGCCGCTCATAAACGGGATCGTCTCCGCCACCCACCAGAAGGTAATGGGTATTAGGCAAACACGCGGCAATCTCGCCGGCGGCGGCGATGAAGGTGTCAAAACCCTTCTCCGCGTCGATGCGGCCTACTGCGGTAATCAACAGACTGTCTGCGGCCAGCCCGAGCTCGTCTCGCAAGCGATTGGCACCCGTCATCGCCAAGTCGAACTCTCGCCAATCCAGGCCATTGTGAATGACACTTACGTGCTGCTCACGCAAGGGTGGAACCAATTCATTGGCGACCGTGCGCGATACCGCGACGATATGCGCGGAGAGGTCGCCCAACAATTGAGCGTAACCCTCGCGCGTCAGTGGGAAACGCTGAAGCAGCGGCTGCTCAGGCTGAAATCGCGTATGTGCGACATGGATGTTCGGCACCCCCACCAGCCGGGCGGCGAGCGCCCCCTCCAGGCGCGTACTGGAATTGGTATGCACGAGGTCGATATCGCGGGTCTGGATCAACGCCAGAATTTGATCGACGCGCCCAGGATAGGCGGCAAGAAAGCTGTACCAAGCCCGCGTCGGCTTTATCCAGCCATATTTCGACTCGATCACCACCACTTCAACGTCCAGCGCCTCCAGCGGCGCGCGCAGACTGCCCTCGGCCGGCAACAGCACAATGGGCTTGAAGCGGGAACGATCGAGATGGCGAAATACGGAAAGCAGATAGACCTCGCCACCGCCGCCGGCGCTGGCAGATGAGGCGATATAGAGCAGGGTTTTCACACGCAGCCTTCCTTTAACCCTTGCATATGTTCGAGCTCATCAACAAAACGCATGGAAGACGACATCAATGAATCACCCTGTTTGCATCGATCACACAACGCGAGCCCGCCTCGACGAACGTATGCAAACCATCGGGAGTCTGCCAATAAGGCCTTGGCGTCATTTCGTCAAAATAGCGTTCCTGATATTCGGTCGGTGTGATGGTCAGAATTTCATGAAGAACCAGACTGCCCCCATAACGCTGAGTGCCGTTCTGCGCCGGGCGGATAAAACGACCACGCCAGTAAAACAGGGGGCCGGCAGGCCTCAGCCGGTATCGTGCTGTGCTCACAGGATTTTCCGGATGCGCAGACCATGGCCCGAATGGGCTCTCCGCGTGATAAAGCATCAGTGCGGATTCGTCGCCTTCATCCTGGCGAGTCAGAAACATCCACCAGCGGCCGTCATGTTCAAAGAGCGTGGGATCGACGCCTGGACAATCCGCCAACAGGGTCGCGCGCTCAACCCAGCCGTACGGGAACGCCTGGATTTCATACAAAACCACCTTGCCTGATTGATGCTGCTCTGGCACGCAGTAATACCCACCCTGGTACTCGAAAACACAGGGATAAGACAGATGAAATGGCCGATCAAGCACGATTTTTGGCGAGGAAAAAGCCTCGAAATCCTGGGTTTCTATAACCGACAGATGGCCCTTTCCTGTTTTGTGGAAATACTCTTCGACGAACAAGTAATTAATCCCGTCCTTTGTCAGCAGAAACGGGTCAGCCAGGAATGTACCTGGAGCCTGCTTGAGCCACTTGACGTCAAGTGGCGTATTACGGAAAAGGAGTTGGTCGACAGGCTGAGGAATGATTCCGACATGCCAGTTGAGATCATCCCCCCGCTTCCGTTTGAACAGCTCCACTGCCGATTTGTTCAATTTATGCAGAAACAATCGGGCCAGATAGATCAGCATCTGCGCATTGTCCGGCGCCCGGTAAATGGGCGCCTTGCTTGCCGGCAGTTGTATGAAGATACGGCTAGCCCCGACGCCGGCGAGAATGGCCCGACACGCTATAGCCGGCCATTTCGCCGTGCCCATGTACAGCTGATTGCGGTTTTCACTATATGAGTGCTTACAAGTCTTGAACTTGTCGTGGTGAATAACTACGCCATCATCCAATTTGTCAGTGAGGCGCTGCAGGATGGCGCCGCTCCAGGGATCATCTTGATAGATTTCCCAGAAACCAGGCGGACTGCCGCGGTACTTCATATGGTCGTCATGGTGATAGGACCAGACACCATGCGTCGCGGTGTCCAGAATTTCACCGCGAACTATGTTGAACGCAAACCTTAGGATAACGTCAAGATTGCATGCACGAATTGCCTCGACATCCTCATCCAGGAAGTATTCCGAGTATCCCCGGCGCGTCACGCGACACTTCCGCACCGGCACACCCCGCAGTTCCGAGGAAAGGTCGGCATGGGCATCGCATTGTGGTGTGTTCAACTTGTTGGATAACCGAAGGTACAAGCGCCACAGCATCTTCTTTGGCATCTTCCACTGGCGACTCCGCTCCATCAGTCGCCAGTAAAACACCTTTAACTGGGCTACCGAGCTTGCCGATGCTGCAGGTTTGTTGTCAGCAACAGGGTGCGTTTCTAAATTAGCCTTGATGGGCGGCCCGTCGGTAACGTCCTCAATAAGCAAGGCAATTTCGACACCGGGCACCTGCAATAGGTAGCGAATGGCCCAAGCTTGCCAGGAAGGGAAAATCGTTCCGTAGCACATGATGCCGATACGAAGCGTGATACTACGGTCGTTAAGGCCACGGTCCATGGCTATGACGAATCTCCACGATTTTTACGGAAGCGCTGCAAGTACCACTCCCATCTGTTGCGCCCTGCTGGCCCCAGCAAGCGCAAGAAAGTAAGACTTGGCGCAAGCCAAGCAGCACGCAGGAAATAGGGTAGCGCACTGAATAAGAGACCTTCCTGGCTGTGTGCGATAGCCATATTCAGATACAGGCGACCATATCGTTCGTGCAAGTGCTGGCCATTGATAGCCGTCACCACTTCTGGGAGCGAATTTCTGGTCTTGTCCAAAACGGCCATAGCCGCCTTGGCCATCTGAATGACATCAGCACTATTGTTTTCACCATGCAGGCGATACCAAGCCATGGTTTCTGGGACGTACCCCACCTCAAAGCGCGCCGAAATCCGCAACCACAAATCATATTCGTCAGCGAAGCGAAGTTTCGGGCTGTCGTCAAATCCTCCCACCGAATCCACGGCTTCTCGGCTAAACATCCCGGCACATGCCTGGATTGGATTGCCGAGGAAAATCTCTTGAAAAGCGTTGGGCCGCGTGGGCCGAGGCCGCCAGGGATCGGCAGGTAGTACATCCCCCTGCGCATCTACCGGCGCGGCATGGCAATGCACGAGTCCTAATTGGGGGTTGGATTTGAATAGCTCAATTTGCCGAGCCAATTTTTCCGGATGCCATAGATCATCCTGATCGAGCAACGCAAAATAATCGCCTGTCGCGTGCTTGATTGCTGTATTCCGAGCTGCGGCTACGCCAGCGTTAGCCTGCTTTATATACCGTACGCGTGAATCTGAAAGAAAGGGCTTGATAATAGCTTCGCTATTGTCTGGGGATCCGTCATTAACAACAATTACTTCCAATTCAGTATGCGTCTGTGCAAAAGCTGATTGCAGGGTGCGTGTAAGAAAAGACTCGCCTTTGTAAACTGGGACTAATACTGATACCAGTAGACTGCTAGAAGTGTCGTTACACACGTTAGTGCTTGCCGCTTCGTATATTCCAGATAATTATTCCAAGCACTTGCCTGACCTCTGAAATTCGGTCAGATGCCCGCCAGAACAACCGCTTTAACCATTCACTTTGCTTTGCAGGAGTATCCGAATTGCCAGCAGCCCGTTTCTCAATACTAAAAACCTGTAACGCCCGCTGTGTGGCTTTCAGATAGGCATCTCCCCACTTCAAGTCAGGTTCAAGATGACAACCCTCTGCCCATTCGTTCCACGCATTGATAAAAACCAACTTCTCGTCCCCTTGGAATCTGGAGAGAGTCCTACGCAGGATGGTCAATAGCCAGTGTTCATAAATCGCTGGAGTCGAACCCAGATAGATACTGGCTTTAGTGTTGCGACGTGCTGTGTTGTCCCACATTGGACAAGCGCAATGGAAACGCTTATAGTTTGGATCGGGCAGAGAACCCATCCGGTTCGCCACAGACACATAGGAAGTTACACTGCCATCTTGAAACACCGTTGGGAAACAACCCATACGAGTGAATAAGCGGAAAAGTGGCCCACGATAGTAATCCCTAGCATTTCTTTCACTACCTGGCGCGAATTCAACAGCTGCATCAAACCCGATGCTTGCCGGATCAACACCTCCAACGAAGTTTTCTACACGCACCAGATAAAGGCCAGACAACCCGGCCTTACGCGCCTCCTCTTGCCAGGCAGCAGCAGTAGCAGCGGGGTCTGGCATCAGCTCAGTTCGATAGACCAAGAACAGAGGCTTTCCATTAACCAGGATATATCGAGGATCTTTAAATGCCGGAATTAGGCTGCGAATATGTTCGATATCATCATCCAACCCATATTTTTGCTCAAGGAGTATATGGCTATCTCCTCCGTCCCAACGACGTGTCCAGTTTTCATTTGCCCAGCAAAGGCAGAACGGGAAATCCGGGCTTCCGTTTTCTAATATCTCATTAAACGGTCGTTCCAATATTCGTCGGCTATTGAACCAATAATGATAATAGCAGAAGCCATGTATGCCATGCTGGCGTGCCAAATCAGCCTGAGCCTCTCGTATTTCAGGTAGCCGAAGATCGTAGAAACCAAGATCGGCTGGCAAATGTGGCTGGTAATGCCCAGGAAAAAGAGGGCGCGCTTTTGTAACATTCCGCCACTCTGTAAAACCCTTCCCCCACCATTCATCGTTTTCAGCTGTCGGGTGAAATTGTGGAAGATGGAAGGCGATAGCACGAATTTGTATATCCTCAATCCTTGCCTGGGACTTCATAACAAACACTTCCTCACCGTGCCCCCCGGAATATATTTGCCATAAATTTCTGGATCGGCCATGGCACTAGTTTCTCGTACATTCGGTTTACATAATTACGGAGCACAATCATGACTACGAATGGTTTTTTGTCGCCATAGGCGATTTTCATTTCTTGCATCTTGCCTGCCAAGATACGACGCATCACAGAGTCGTTTCGAAAATTTCGCTGCTGCTTCCGGATCGCCTTTCTAAAGCCATACCACATACGCTGCTTGTTCATGCACATGGCGGCCCCACAAATTCGGTAAATAGCCAGTGGACCAGGCGTCACCTTCACAATCGGGTCAAGCGCAAAAATCTGCATCCAGCAATCCCAGTCTTCGTGGTTGGGAAGGGTTACGTCAAAACGGATAGCTTTCTCAGTAAAAAATCTCGCATCGAATAGAAAACTATGAACAGGTATGCTGAATTGCGTTTCCCATCGTGCAGCGATGTCATGAAGCGGCCTATCCAAGACAAACCGAGGCGGCAGAAAATTATCGCGTTTTACAGTCTGATCGACATTATTTTCGTGACAATGGCGATAATCTGAATAGCAAAGCGCCAATTGATTTATCCCCTTTAGGGCATCTAATTGTAATTGAAGTTTTTCTGGGGCAATCAAATCATCTGCATCAAGAAACTGAATGTAACGACCGTGAGCAAGATTGAGTCCTGTGTTACGTGCGCATGCAAGACCACAGTTTTCCTGCTCAAAATAGCGGATACGCGGATCCTGTTGCACTAAAGACTTCGCTACAGCACGAGTGTCGTCAGGTGAACCATCATTCACAATGATGCACTCCCAATTGTCAAGCGTTTGAGCAATGAGACTGCCAACCGAATCCGTAAGAAAGTGTGCCTGGTTATAACAAGGAATGATGACTGAAACGAGTGGCATAACTGTCTGGCTCATTTATTTATTTCACCCAAGGCGGTACTTTACTCTGCCAGTAAGTACCCTCCTTGCCGAGTCGCTTTACGATAGGTCTTAGTATCTTGGCGAATGGGTGATTAACGATGATCTCATAATTACGTTTGTACCAGTCTAAACGCCGGGTTAGGCCGTCAATCTGTTGAGCCATTTCGATCATTCCAATCTTAATCGCTTCAGTACCTCCATGCTTTGCAATGACCAACAAACCTTCAACCCGCATCAGACTCTCAAATGCTGTTGTTTTGGCATCTGGATGGCTAAGCGCCTCAGACTGCAGTTCTTTGAACTGGGCAAACAAGAATCCCTCACGCGCGATCTTTAGCCATAAATCGAGATCCATCGCGATGTGCTCGTTTTCATCCAGCGGACCGCATCGCACCCAAGCCTCTTGTGAAAATACACTCGACGGCTGCACGAATGCACCACCAGTAAACCAGCCATAAAGTGTTTCGAGCGTAATCGGATCGGTAGGCTCTTTGTAATAAATAACCTTGCCAGCCTGATCAACGATCTGGCCAGCACCTACTATCATTCCCGCATCAGGGTGTTGTCGCGATACTTCGGCAAATTTTTGTAATGCCCCCGGGGTATACCAGTCATCCGAGTTGAGCCAAGTCAGATAGTCCCCTGTTGCCTTGGCCATACCTTTGTTTATGGCATGGCTCTGACCTCGGTCTGGCTCGCTCACCCAATAGGCTAGATGGCGTTCGTATTTTTTTATGATATCAACCGTATTGTCCTTGCTGCCACCATCAACAATGATGAATTCCAGATTATTATAGCCTTGGGACAATACGGAATCTATGGTTTTTTCTATGAACTGCCCTTGGTTGTACGTTGGAGTCACTACTGAAAATTTAGGGTAAGCCATATATTGTGCTCTGTTATCTCTTATCTTGTGCGGTTACTGCCCACTCACACTCCATCAAAACGAAACCCTCTCCGGTATCAGCCCGAGTCAATTGGGGGTCAACAACAGCGAAAGACGTCAGATTATCGCCATGAAATACGGGAGCCATGTAACGCCCCGCATTCAATCCTGCTCGCAATGCATACCGCCCCGGCAGGAAGGGAAAGTCCTGAATTACACAAGAAATCTTATACTTCCCTGGCTCAAGCACAGATGCCAGTTTCTTGCCACGTGTGCTCAAAAAAAGGAAATCAGTTGTATGAACTCCAACATAAATGACGGGATCATTTAAGGCGGTTCTGACGTCCAAATACACTTGGACAGTGACGCTTTCACCATAATTCACTATATCAGAGTGGTTACCTGCCGCATCAACGATCTTAATCCCAAGGAACTCCACCTCGTCCGTTGAGTTTATTTGGGCATTGTTTGCACCTCCGCGTTTCTCATTGATCTGCCTATCACTCAATTCAAAGAATTGGTTGCAGGTGGCCTCTGGAGGACCATTCATGAAGAGGCGTCCATGGTCGAGAAGCATGACACGACTCGATAAACGCTGAACTTGGCGAATATTATGGCTAACCACCAACACAGTTTTACCTTGCTTTTGGATGATTTCCTCCATACGGTCGAAACTCTTACGCTGAAAGGCAATATCTCCGACCGAGAGGACTTCATCAACTATCAGGATGTCTGCATCTACGCTCGTTGCCACAGAAAATGCGAGCTTGACCTGCATACCTGAGCTATAGCGCTTTACCGGCGTATCAATGAATTCCGCCATTTCGGCAAAATCCACAATCTCATCAAATTTCTTGTCAATTTCTTGACGTGACATTCCAAGAATTGCGCCATTGAGATAGACATTCTCCCGACCGGTGAAATCCGGCACAAACCCAGCACCCACTTCGATCAACGGGGCTATGCGGCCATCAACTTTGACGCTGCCGCGCGTCGGCGTACTGATTTTCGCCAGCATCTTAAGCAGGGTACTTTTACCCGCTCCGTTATGTCCAATGATGCCAACCACTTCGCCCGGCTCAATAGAGAAACTGACATCATCCAGCGCTTTGAATAATGGCGGGGCTTCTAATTTCTTTCCAGTAATGCGGGCTGCGCTGTTGAGCAAAGTCTGCTTAAGCCCCTGCATTGCGCCCAGGCGATATTCTTTGGTGAGGTGGTCAACTTGGATGATGGGCATTGGGCTCTAAGTAGAGAGGGATATCTTGCATACGTTGGGGATGCTAAGTCGAGGTATTCAACCGGCACATGGATACTTCTTTTCTAGATCAAGAGCATAGGAAACAACCTTTGGTACGGTGGCGAGAAGCTCTGGTGCAAGTGCCGCGATAGCAACATAAATTTCAGCCATCTTGTCAGTGGCATATTCATGCGCAATCAGATTCCTAAGCTCACGAATGTGTACAAGCGTTATGGCGTCATCAATCCACCCGCGCTTTTCGGCGCGATGAATGCGATCCAGTAGTGTGCCGGTGGCTGTCAGTTCAAGATCATCGATCAATCGCATCACTCTTTGAACGAGCACATCGGAGAGGCGTGCAAATCTGCTGGCCAATGATTCCAGTCGTTCCAACTCTTCGGGTGACCATTCTTGCTGGTTGAGCAAGTCTTGTGTTCTGTTGATGGAAAAACGCAGATGTGTTGCAGCGCTTTCAAGGTCTTGTAGTTCTTCTTTCAGCAGAAGCCACTTATCCGTATTCATAGCGGCATCCCTCCGGTTACGGCTAGGCGAGCGAATGGCTTGGAGAGATCTTCATAGACGGCAAGATCAATTTTCTGCGGCCCAAGTTGTTGATGGAGCTGGGCAAGAATGGTCAATTTTGTCATCAGATTTATTTTTTTTGACAAAACCAGAAGGTCGATATCGCCCCCCTTTGCGCTATCGTCCACACGCGAGCCAAAGAGATAGACAGCCGCATCCGGATCCGCCGATCGGATGGATTGGATGATGGCTCGGAGTTCAGATTCGTGAAGGCGCATGCAAAGAAAATAGGTATATGTTCGATTCAGATCACATCCGCGAAATAGCTTTCCGCGCGCTTGAAGTAGAGATAACTCAGTGGCAACAGGACAGCGATCATGATTGCACCGGGAACCATGGCGTTCAGGTCCGGCGAAGCCCCCCGAAGGACAACGCTCTGGAAGGCGTCTATAATGCCGGCCAGCGGGTTGAGTGTGTACAGGGTATAGAGCGCGTCAGACCATTCACCCGCAGCCTGCTGGGAAAGTAGTTTGTCCTTGACCAGTTGCAGCGGGTAGATGACTGGCGAGGCGTACATCAACAGGGAAAGAAGCACCGGCAATGCTGTTCCCACATCGCGGTAATACACGTTGATGGCGGCCCCGACAAAGGCGATGGTGAGCGCAGCAAGTATTGTGTAGGCGATGATGAGGGGTACCCACAGGATGTAGATGCTGGGAATGACCTGATACCAAGCCATCAACCCCGCGAGAATGACAAAGTTGATACCCAGTTCAACCAGTTTGGTCAGCACGGCGGTAATGGGAAAAATCTCGCGAGGGAAGTAGATTTTCTTGATCAGGGCGGTGTTGCCAACGACGCTGCCGACACCATCCGAAGCCGACTCCTGGAAGAAAGTCCAAGGCATGAGCGCTGCAAAAACGAGGATTGGGTAAGGAATGTTGCCGCTTTCGATTCCAACGAAACTCTTGACCAAGGTGAAGATCAAGACCAGCGTCACTGGTTTGACGATGGCCCAGGCAATCCCTAGGTAGGCCTGCTTATAGCGCAGTGCGATGTTCTTCCACGCCAAGGTGGCCATCAATTCGCGGTAGTCGTAAATATTTTTGGCAACTTGCAGCATGGGATCTCTGAGATGCGCCTATTCGGCTTGGGGGGATGGTGGATTGTATTACGGCAGGTTGACGGGAAATCTTTACAAAGAAACCTCGCTCAGAAATCGAAATAAATGAATTTCTGGCTACTACCACCAAAGAAAATGACCAGCAGCAGCAAACATGCATATGTCATGCCTCTAACAGTGAAGTGAACCGTTCCCCATTTTCCCAAACGGACGCACAAGCCACGCTCCAGGCTTGGCTCAATAAAGGCGAAAGCCAGACTGCCCCACAACAGAATTTGTACATAGCTGCGGACATAGGGCCCTTCGACCGAGGGCGGCGCCAGCCCGAGCATGGCGGCGGATATCGTCCAAGCATCGTGGAAAGTCGGTGCCCGGAAAAATACCCAGGTGAACCATACCGCGAGCAAAGTCGCCGGCCAGCCCAGCCAGGACAGAGTGTGATCCACAATAGAACCGGCGGTAACGTCCAAGCGCTCGTATAGATTCAATAGCAGCCGATGCAGCACAAGGTAAGTACCGTGCAGCCCGCCCCAGACCACGAAGGTCCACGCAGCGCCATGCCAGAGGCCGCCCAATAGCATAGTGATCATCAAGTTGGCCAGGTTGCGCGCCAGACCATGGCGGTTTCCGCCTAGCGAGATATACAGATAATCCCGCAGCCAGCGCGACAACGTGATGTGCCAGCGTTGCCAAAATTCGCGTGGACTCCGGCTTATGTATGGGTTGCGGAAATTGCGCGGCAGGGTCACCCCGAACATCAGCGCAAGGCCGATGGCCATCTCGCTGTAGCCAGAAAAATCAAAATAGATTTGTAGCGAGAACGCTGTAGTGGCGAGCCAAGCGGTATAGAAGTCGAGGTTGGCAGGTTGGCTGAAAAGTTCGTCCGCCAGCGGTGCCAGATTGTCAGCAAACAATACTTTCTTGAGCAGGCCAGCGATGAATATAAGCGCACCCAAACGGAGGTCTTCTGCTTTGAGCGGGGCCAGGTTTTCCAGTTGCTCCACCAACTCGGAGGCGCGCAGGATCGGGCCGGCAATCATGTGCGGGAAGAAAGTGACATAAAGCCACCAGGCCCGGAATGAGATGGGATGAGTCCATTGCCCGCGATAGACGTCGATCATCACCGAGAGCATGTGGAAAGTGTAGAAACTGATGCCCAGCGGCAACGCCCAATCCATCCAGGGATGTCCGGCTCCGATAGATGCTGTGATACCAACCGTACCGAGTAGCGCAAGCAAGGTGTCGATCGCCATGCCTGAGTATTTGAGCGTCCCAAGCAACGTGAGGTTGATTACCAAGCCCCAGGTTAACAATTGCTTGCTGCGCGTTCTTGTCAAACCCACATATATCCAGTAGTTGATGCTGACGGAGATCATCAACAGGATGAGGTAGGCGGGTTTCCAGGTTGCGTAGAAAATCAGGCTACTGGCTAGGAGGACGGCTGCGCGCTGGCGATAGTTGCTTGCACCTGCGTATAGTAGTAGCAGCACTGCCAGAAAAACCATGAATGATGGTTGGCTGAATACCATGGTGCTTTAATTTGCTCTTATTGCCAATTGAGAGACCAGTTGACGCCCCAGTGCGGTGCTGAAACGCTGAGCACCGTGGTCATTAAGGTGTCCGACATTGATGAAATCAGCGTGTTTGAACACCTCCATTGGCTGATCCAGCACCTCCACACCACGGACTTTCAACTCGGAGAGCACATTCCGGTAAGGTATGGCCTCGGGCAAAACCTTATCGAGAAAAAGCGGCTTTCGGTTGAGCATGGGCAGGAAGGTGACATAGACCTGCACGCCATTTTGCTTCAACAGATCAATCGTCAGCCACAAAAAGGGTAGTACATCTTGGTCTGGCGGCTGGCGGGAGCCCGCTTCCTGCACCTGCAGCTGAACCTGGTTTTGTCCGCCCCCGAAACCGGCCCGGTAACCTAAGTGCTGCGCTGCCCCCCCGCCCACCGGCTCAATTTCAGACACGCTAGCAGATAAGAAGCGTAATAATTTTTCCGGCTCGTGCAACTGGCGAAGGTTGCCACTATATGCCCATAACCGTGCCCATGTTCCAAGCCAGATGCGGTACTGGGCGGCATTCAGCAGAGCGCTACGGTCCGCAAAAAATACCGAATACCCCAGCGAGTCGTCAGCCTGGAATGCACTCTCATCCAGCCCGATCACGACGCTTCTGATGCCTGACGCACCGAGAAGACCTTGCTGAGCAAACCGGGTGAGCATGCCATGATAAATAATCATATTTGCGCCAGGCACGCCCAGATTGAAACCACTATTGGGCTTCAGACGCATTGTTTGTGTTACCGTTTTGGGGTCGATGCCGTTATCAACGCGGCTGTTGCCCAGAAATAGAATTTGGGGTGATTGCTTTTCAACATAAACGATTTTATCCATCGCACGGCCTGCAGCAAACACCGCGCGATACTGATGCACTAGCTGATCGCTGTGCATTGCAGCCTCTACAAATACCAGGATGGTAGCTGCCGTCCAGAAGGCTGCACCAAGGCCTGGGGGAAAACGTGGAAGGAACATTATCGTGAGTCTGAAGAAGATACGGGATAGCGAATTTGGTTGGCCTGGTTTTTAGAGCGCGACTGGCGCCGAAAAAGGGACTTATTCATGTCGCTTTAGGAGTAGAAGTAAATCTACTGGGCGCTGATGTCTTGATTATACTTTGCTAGACCTGCGTATCTGGATTAGCGATGTGCTGGGTTACCAAGTAATCAAGAATAACCATGATCGCGATCAAATGCCAATAATAGTCAAAGTAAGTCAAGCCTAGAAACGCGCCACAGCTAGCATAGCCGACCATGCTGACTTGAGTCATGCCAGCCAGATCGTTGGCCCACTTTAATTCAGGTATGCGTTTTGTTCGCCGAATAATGGAATTGCCTCTAGTCCAGGCAAACGCCATGATGGCCATGAAAATGCCAAAGCCGATGAAACCATGCTCACCCATCACTTCGAAATACACACTGTGAACGTCGTGAACGTTCCCAGGATCCGGGGCATATTGGCGAAAAACCGCTGGCCGAAACATTTCGATACCGCCGCCTGTAACTCGGTCTTGAGCGACATTGAACGCGGTATGCCAAGCATTGATTCGGCCTTGCGCTGATTCGTCTTGCTGATAAGTTTTTGTAGTGTTCATGCGGTCATACCACGACTGTGGCATGATGGAACCAATTACCCCCACTGCCACAACGATCATCATCCCCGTAATGACTTTGCTACGACTCTTGAGCCAGAGAAACAACGCCATTGCCACCATACCCAGCAAAGCCCCACGGGACTGGCTACCGATACCGGAAATAGCAGTGAGCATCATTGCACCAGTCAGGCCCAACTTCAACCAATGACGCTTTTCTTGCAAGCGAAGGTAGTGAATTAAAGGAACCGTCATTACCAAGGCCAGAGCCATCTCATTATTGCCGCCAATGAAGGTGCCATAGGGTCCCTGCACGCGATATGCACCACCATTCAGGATAGTGAAGATGCCGCCCTTGACCCCATAAAAGCCCATGGAAAGCGCTATCATCCAGACCACACCATTGAGACGTTCCCGATTTGTAATAACGATGATGGTTACAAACGTCATCAATTGAATTTTGAAAAATTTGACCCAACCTTCCCATGCCAATTGAGGAAAGAATGCAAAATAAGTAGTAATGAGCATCCAGACCAGAAAAACGACTATCAGGATGGTTTCCCGCGTCCAGAGAATGCGCTTGGGCTCTTTGCTGGCAAACATCCCTATCAGAGTGGCGATTGCAATCGTGTAAGCCCATGGAAATGTCATCGCAAAGCCAAACGCCAACCGGTGCGGGTTCATGTAGCTGATCCAGCACCACAAGTAGATACCAACTTGTGGGCGGCGCAAAACCATGGGAATCAGGCCGAATACGACTGCTGCTACGAATAGGTCACGCATGGTTGACGGGGTTTGGTATTGGGTGGGCGCAGTTGTTTAGGTTCGAATTTTCACTTGAATCCCTGCATGGAAAATCTACACGTTTCATGATTTTGCTCTCCTGTCAGAAAACGCGTTATGTAGGGTAACACCGTCTTGCAGCGTCTCTACTCGCAGGTGTGTTACTGAAATTGGCACCATGCGGTTTCCAAAGCTCACTTCAGGTTAGTGACTAGCGTTCAAATTGCCGGCGTCCACCCGGCTCACCACGTAACGGTATTTGCCCGATTTCTCCGGGGGTATCTCATCGACCAGGCTCACATCTACGGTGACGCTTTCTCCTAGCCGCGCTTTGCCACCGCGTTCGATATTGGGCAATTGAGCAAGGTCGAAGTTGGCGTCGGTCACCAGTTGGATGCGAGTCAGGTCGAGGCTTTCCTGCACGATCTTGAATTGCCGCACGCCGGGCAGGTCGCGCACCAGGTAGATCAGTGAGAGGCCGTGCATGACGGTGCCGTTTTTTGCGACCAGGAA
>CAMCFJ010000035.1 GCA_945874105.1 Candidatus Nitrotoga sp. CP45
CTATTAGTTTCTTGGCTACTACCAGACCGATGCCAGTCCCTTCGACTGCATTGGATTTTTGCCCGAGACGATTAAATGGCTGGAATAGTTGCGCAAGTTTTTCCGGGGGTAATCCCTCGCCGGTATCCTTGATGCTGATCCGAACATGAGTCAAAGAGCTGACGCTGTATCTCACCTCAACTGTTCCACCCTCGCTGTTATATTTAATCGCATTGGACAGCAGATTAACCAAAACTTGCTTGACACGAGTTCGGTCGGCATAGATAAACAGTGAATGGTCGAACTGGAGAAAATTCAATTGGATGCCACGCAATTCCGCTTGCGGTTCCATCATGGTTTGGCATTCGAGTAGAATTTCATGCAATAGCACGCACTCTGGCGAAAGCGACAATTTGCCGGACTCGATTGATGCAAGATCAAGGATTTCGTTGATCAAATCCAGCAAATACCATCCGCCACGAAGGATTTCTTTAAGCCTGATCATTTGAGTGGAAGTTAGTGCGGGTGGACCCAGCTCCAACAATTGGGCGTAACCGAGGATGGCATTGAGCGGGGTGCGCAGCTCATGGCTCATGCTGGAAATAAATTCAGATTTTGTACGATTAGCATTTTCTGCGGCAATCTTGGCATTATGTAACTCCGTAATGTCGGTGTCTGCCCCGACATAATGGGTGACGGCTCCGTCGTCCCCTTTGACGGCGGAGATGGCCAGCCATTTGGGATACATCTCACCACTTTTGCGTCGACCCCAGATTTCCCCATGCCATGTTCCAGTCAGCTGGATAGTTTTCCACATCGCACGATAGAAGTCCTCGTCGTGACGGCCAGACTGGAGCAAGCGCGGTGTCTGTCCAATGGCTTCCTTGGCTGTATAACCAGTGGATTCGGTAAATGCCTTGTTGACTCGCTGGATCACACCGTTGGCATCGGTGATCATCATGCTTTCTTGTGATTCGAAGGCGGTGGCTGCGATGCGAAGCTCGGCCTCTGCCTGCTTGTGCTCAATTGCATGGGTTTGCAGCTTGTTTTGCATTTCGGACAGCCCAGAAAGCACGCTTTTTTCTATGCCGTGCTCAACTGTGATGTTGGTAGAAAAATCACCGCGACCGATTCTGGTTATCTGTGTTTGTACTTCATCCGCAGAACCGCCCAGCGTTGCGCGCAAGGAAGCATAAGCTCGCCAGAGCATGAAGGTCACCCAAAGTGTGGCCGCGATCAATGTGAGCCGAAACAGTAAGGCGATATATTCCGCTTCGTGGACAGCATCTAGAGTTCTCTTTTCCATTAAAAGATAAACATCGTTGATGGGTGTCATGATTTTTGCCATGGCGTGATGATAATTTTCATCACTCATCATTTGACGGGCCTTCTTGCGGTCATTTTCTGCGGCTGGGCCGGTAGACTCAGCCAGTTTCATAGCCACGAATTCCACTGTGGCTAAACCATCAGAATTCGTTTTAGCTTCAGTCAGCTTGGCAAGCTCTTCATCGGTCACGCCAGACTGACGCATCAAGTCCAGCAAAGCAATTCCCCGACCATTATCTATGGGCGGTGGTTTAGTATTCGCCAGCACCATATCCCAGTAGACATTAAAATATCCCTCCGGTCGAATCATCTTTCCATTACGGATATCAAGTATGTTTTGATAGTATTTTTTGTAGCGGGGATTGCCATTCATTACGTAGAATCTGGCCATCAGGGACTGATCATTTGTTGATTGGCGCATTTGATCTGCCAACCGAAAGGAGATTAGTCGCTGTTCATTCGCATGATCAATTTTCTTTTCAGAAATCACATAGAAATTAAAAGTAATGAAAAGTATAACGAAGGCAGCTACTGTCTGCACAATCTTTGAAGCTACTTTATGGGGAGCTATTTTTGAAGTCATTCGTAGTCTTTTCCTATGTGTTGGAACATGGTACTTGACTGCTAAAATGACTATTGGGACGGTTAGCGGAAGTCTGCAATCATACAAAAACCAATAGTAATCAAATAAATGTAGTTTGTGTTGACTTTCAGTGTTGAATTAAAAATTGGATCGTCGTGTAGAACTGCTGTTGGTATATTGAAAATGGTAAATGTTGGACGCTGATTATCAGAACTGGTGATAGCCGGGAAAGCTGATGGCAAAAAAATCCGCTCTCTACAGGGGAGCAAAGAGCGGTAATGGAACCAACATAAACGCCATCCACTCTTAGGGAAAAGTAGGAGTGTACTTTAAGAGCTACAAATAACCATCGTTAAATTATTCGCACCCATATTGCCAAAAATGGAAAGCAGTTAGATACTAATTCTTCTTACCTCAGATCATCTGTGCGGTACCGCACGCAGATTCTTCAATCAGCACAATTCGCCAAATTTGTATGCAGTTAGTGGTTCAGTCATTAACCTGGATATGCTATTTCTTGATTTTCCAATGATGTAATGTTGAAACAAATGGATGGTATAGAAATTAAGCTAAACATTAACAAAGGCGCTTGACATTATGTTGATTATTCACAAGTCAAGAATATACCCAGCCATGAGTAATGGTTTTATCATTGATTTTGAACGATAAACATAAGTTATTGTTTTTTATCATAAATAAATGGTGTCTATAAAATGAGCGATTGGACAAAATCCATTCAGGATTGGTAGTTAGCTTAATTTTATTAAAATTATCCACAATGTTATCCACAGATTATGTGGACAATAAAATATTCAATTTGATTAGCTTGGCTATGTTACTGGAGTAGCCAACTATCCATAGTTCTTCACATAGAACATCCTGTGATATTTTTCCACTAAAGTCCGTTTTATGAGCGGTAGCGAACAGATGGATGTACAGGGGGAATGTTATTGTCCAACTTCATTTAATGAAAGGACTTGAATCATGAAGATAAAATTTGTTACAGCTTGTTTTGTAATGGGCATGATGCTAACCCCTGTTGCGGGTTATACCGCAGATTCAGATGCGGATCGTTCAGGCCCCGTAACATTCGTCAAAGACTCAGTTATAACAACAAAAATAAAGACCAAATTGGCAGCTAAAACCCATTTGGGAAGTGTGAAGGACATTAAAGTTGATACAGATAAAAATGGTGTTGTATGGTTGAGTGGCGTGGCCCGCAGTCAAACAGAAGCGGATAAGGCTGTTTCAATTGCTCAAGAAACCAAAGGGGTTCTTACAGTCCACAATGACATTAAGATAGTTGAACATCACTAGCGGAATTGCCTAAAAATCATATAGTAAAAAGTAGTGATTGTTGAGTCGACTATCAAAAAATATTTCATTTTTGTCTAATGTCTAATATATAAAAATTGGAGGAATGCTCATTATGAGCAAAGTAATTGGAAACTTAGAAAAGGGTTGGTTGCCTGACTATGCTGACTTGAGGGATTGCACAGTAGAACAAAATGGAGTTTCACCCGAGCTTGAATTATTGGGGCATTCTTCAGTAAAAGCGATGCATTCAAAAAGCATGACTCGCTCCGACCTAATATCACGCCTAGCCAAGTTACATCCTCAACTAAAAATTAAAGATGCTGAAAATGCAGTCAATGTAATCATTGATGCGCTATCCAACACGTTATCAAAGGGGGACCGTATCGAGATACGCGGCTTTGGTAGCTTTGCACTGAATTACAGGGCGGCGCGTATTGGACGTAATCCCAAAACGGGCGAACGGGTGCAAGTACCTGCGAAATATGTGCCGTATTTCAAGGCAGGGAAAGAGCTTAAAAAGAGCTTAAGGGACGTATACCCAAGGATCGATAATCAAAGTCAGGCTGAGAAAATAATCGCTCCAGCGAGCCCAGTAAATTCCAGGTCTGTTACAGTAAGTACGTCTTGAAATATTCAAGCTTACTTTGCCAAATCAGCAATAAACTTTGAAAGTGACTGGATTTCAGTATCATTCGCGCCCAAGCCTTTGGCTGGCATTTCTCCAAATTCCCAGCCAAACGAACCCCCTATGGTAATGCTGGTAGCGATTTTGCTAGCTGCATCTTTATCACCCTTGTACTTCTGGGAAATTTCCATAAAAGACGGAGCGACGCTACTTTTATCAATGGCGTGGCATGTACCACACTTAGCCTTACCTTCTGCAGGCATATTGACTGCCAATGAGTAGCCTGAAATAATCAAGCCTGCTGTTGCGACCATACTTATGATAATAGAATTCATTTTTTCTCAGTTCAAAAATTATTGGTTAAAGTGTAACTTAGCATTCTAAATAAATCCGTTTTGGCGCACATACTTTTCCAGAAAAGTTATCTGAGTGGTATTAGTGGACTGCGGATGAACCATTTTTGATTTGCATGTGTCCAATTTTTTTGCTTACTTTGACCCGACCACCCCGTTAACTCACGTCAAGCTGAGGAAATAATTGCTCAAACTTGAACGCTGGATTATATTCCTGTGCGGAGGAACAAAATGGCTTACCTACCTAACAAAATTTATCGACATCTTCCAGACCTTTACGTGCTAGCAGGGGTCTATGTGTTACTTAACGTTGATCGTCCAATTGGATATTTTAGTGGCACGTTATTAGTTGCCGCTGGACTCGTTGTTTTTGATTTCCGTTTGAGAGCAACTATACCGAAAAAAAAATTCAATAAGTAAATTGAATGGGTCAGGGCATCAGTGGATCCCGATTTTCAGATAATAAATCAAGAAGGAACAATATGGGATTTCTGGCAAATAAACGCATCTTGATTACCGGTATGATTAGCAATCGTTCCATCGCTTATGGCATCGCGCAAGCCATGCGGCGTGAAGGCGCAGAAATCGCATTTACCTATCAGGGTGAGCGCATACGTGACCGGGTGTGCGAGCTGGCACGAGAGTTTGACAGCGAACTGATATTCCCGTGCGATGTAGCAAGCGATGCTGAAATTGACCAACTATTTGTTGATCTTGGCAAACATTGGGATAAGTTCGACGGCTTCGTGCATGCAATCGCCTTTTCCCCACGCGAGGCACTAGCGGGTGAATTTCTTGATGGATTTAATCGCGAAGCTTTCCGAATTGCGCATGACATTAGTTCTTACAGTTTTCCGGCGATGGCTAAAGCCGCATTACCCATGATGGAAGGCCGCGCCGCCGCGCTGCTGACACTTAGCTATCTCGGCGCGGTGCGCACCATGCCACACTACAACGTGATGGGTCTAGCCAAGGCCAGTTTGGAAGCCAGTGTTCGGTATTTAGCGATGAATCTCGGCAATAAGGGTATTCGCGTAAATGGCATTTCCGCAGGCCCGATCAAGACACTTGCTTCGGCAGGCATTGCCGACTTCAATAAATTATTAAACTACAACGAAAAAAATGCGCCATTGAAGCGTAACGTTACGACTGAAGAAGTAGGAAATGTTGCTGCGTTCTTGTGTAGCGATTTGGCAAGCGGCATCACCGGAGAAATCACCTATGTGGATGGTGGTTTTAACACCACAGCACTTGGAACAACCGAGCCTTAGTCTTGTTCTGTCATTAAACTATCTACCCCCCCACCGAACAGCAAGGACATCGCTGAAGCGCGCTGGCGATAGCTTGCGCGATGAGAAGCAGCAGCGTTTAAATAGAGCCCAGCAGTAGATAAATAGCTTACTCCTGATGCAAATCAGGAGTGGCGAACAATCAACCGAAACGGCCTGTAATGTAATCTTCTGTTTCCTTGCGCTTGGGATTGGTGAACACCGTGCTGGTATCGCCGAATTCGATCAGGTCGCCCAGATACATATAGGCGGTGTAGTCTGACACGCGCGCTGCCTGTTGCATATTGTGGGTGACGATGATGATGGTGAATTCTGCTTTCAGCTCGTCGATCAGCTTTTCGATGTGTGCGGTGGAAATTGGGTCTAGCGCAGAGGTAGGTTCGTCGAGTAATAATATTTGCGGTTTGACAGCGATCGCGCGCGCAATACACAAGCGCTGTTGCTGACCGCCGGAAAGCCCGGTGCCGCTCTGCTTCAGCTTATCTTTCGCCTCTGTCCAGAGCGCTGCTTTTCTCAATGCCCATTCCACGCGTTCGTCCATATCATGGCGGCTAAGGTTTTCATAGAGTTTCGCACCGAAAGCAATGTTGTCATAAATAGACATTGGGAACGGAGTTGGTTTCTGGAACACCATGCCGATCTTGGCACGGAGTGTGTTGAGATCCTGTTTTTTGTCGAGAATATTTTCACCATCCAGCAGAACTTCACCAGTAGCTTTTTGCTTCGGGTAGAGCTGGTACATGCGGTTGAAGGTGCGCAGCATGGTGGACTTGCCGCAACCTGAGGGACCGATAAATGCGGTCACCATTTTTTCCGGAATAGTAAGGTTGATGTCCTTGAGGGCGCGCTCAGCCCCGTAGTAAAAATTCAGGTCGCGTACGACTAGTTTCGGAGTAACCGTTTTTTCAGCGCTCATCTGCCTACATCCTTAATAAGTTGTTGATTTCTGGCGGAACAAGACTCGTGCCAATATATTGAGCGAGAGCACGCTGAAAGTGATAAGCAGCGCACCAGCCCAAGCGAGACTCTGCCAGTCCTGGTAGGGGCTCATGGCAAATTGGAAAATGACTACCGGAAGGTTGGCCATGGGCTGATTCATATCGCTGCTCCAGAATTGATTATTCAGCGAGGTAAACAATAAAGGTGCGGTTTCTCCGCTAATACGCGCCACAGCTAGCAGCACTCCGGTAATGATGCCGGCTCGTGCAGCGCGTAGAGTAACCAGGTTGATCACTTTCCATTGTGGTGCGCCTAGCGCTGCCGCTGCTTCGCGTAAGGTATTCGGCACTAGACGCAACATATTTTCGGTAGTGCGGATGACGATCGGGATGACTAAAATGGATAATGCCAGCGCACCGGCCCAGCCGGAGAAGTGCCCAATCTTGACGACATACATTTCATATATGAACAGGCCGATCACGATAGATGGAGCAGAAAGCAGCACGTCGTTAATGAAGCGCGTGGTCGGTGCCAACCAGCCGCGTTGGCCGAATTCCGCCAAATAGGTGCCCGCCAGTATGCCGATAGGGGTGCCAATCAGTGCGGCGAGAAAGGTCATCATCAGGCTGCCGGCAATGGCGTTGAGTAAGCCGCCGGTGCTGTTGGGTGGTGGCGTCATCTGGGTAAGCACTGCCATGGACAGTTGAGGTAGACCATTTGCCAGTAGCGTCCATAAAATCCAGCCCAACCAGAGCAGGCCGAACAGCATGGCCAAGGCCGAAATTCCTAGACCTATGGCATTAATCAGACGGCGGCGTGTGTAGAGTGTCAGCATAATCAGGTCGTAGATCCCTCGCGTTTTGTCAGCATGTGCAGCATATAACGTGCCAGCGACAACACGATGAAAGTAATCAAGAACAGAATGAGTCCGAGTTCGACCAGTGCTGAGGTATATAGCTCGCCCACTGCTTCATTGAATTCGTTGGCCAGCGCGGAGGAGATGCTATTGCCCGGCATCAGTAGTGAGGCGCTCAATTTATGCGCATTGCCGATGACGAAGGTGACCGCCATGGTTTCGCCCAATGCACGCCCCAGGCCGAGCATAATTCCGCCAGCCACGCCGATCTTGGTATAGGGCAGCACTACTTGCCACATTACTTCCCAAGTGGTAGCGCCCAAGCCATATGCAGACTCCTTGAGCAGGGTAGGAACAACCTCAAATACATCGCGCATCACCGAGGCAATAAAGGGAATGACCATGATGGCCAGAATAATGCCTGCGGTGAGCACACCTATACCCATTGGGATACCCTGAAACAAAGGGCCAAATATTGGCAGCGGACCAAGTTTTTCAATGAGCCAGGGCTGCACATAATCAGCAAACAGTGGAGCAAACACAAACAAACCCCACATGCCGTAAATAATGCTGGGGACGCCAGCCAGCAGTTCGATGGCGATGCCCAGCGGGCGGCGTAGCCAGCGCGGCGATAGTTCAGTGAGAAAAAGCGCGATGCCGAAACTGACCGGGATGGCGATCAGCAATGCGATGGCAGAGGTTATCAGCGTGCCAACTATCGGAACGAGTGCGCCAAATTCGTTCGTGACCGGATCCCATTCCGCGCTGGTTAAAAATTGGAAACCGAACGTCTTAATGGAGGGCACGCTACCGACTATCAGCGAAACGATGATGGCGACGAGTAGTACGAGCACGGCAAATGCAGACAAACGAGTGATATTGCGGAACAGAATGTCCAGCAAATTATGGCGCTTCATATGTACTTCGCGTAAAAACGTCGGCATGATTTTTTATAAAGTACTCAAAATTTGAGGGAGCCCTGCCCCCTCAGATTTTATCCGGCAAGAATTATATCTTGCAAACACACGCTGCCAGAGCGCTTAAGTAGACTATTATTTCCAGATCGCCGTACCCTTGTTATCCTTGACCTGTGCTTTCCAAGCGCCACGCACCAGTTTCTGAACTTTTTCCGGCATGGGTACATAATCCAGAGCCTCAGCCATCTTGCCGCCATTGACGTAAGCCCAGTCGAAGAACTTTAGTACCTCTTTAGCTGTTTCAGGTTTGTCTTGCTTCTTGTGCATAAGAATGAAAGTGGCGCCGGTGATGGGCCAGCTTTCTTTGCCTGGTTCGTTGGTTAACAGTTCATAAAAACCGGGAGCCTTTTCCCAGTCAGCGTTGGCAGCGGCAGCCTTGAACGAGCTGTCATCTGGTTTGACAAACTGACCGTCATGGTTCTTTAGTTGTGCATAAGTCATTTTATTCTGTAGCGCATAAGCATATTCCACATAACCGATGGAATTTTTTATGCGCTGCACATAAGATGCCACGCCTTCATTACCTTTGCCGCCAGTGCCCGCTTTCCAGGAGACGGCAGTACCTTCGCCAACCGCAGATTTCCACTCCGGACTAACCTTGGACAGGTAGTTGGTGAAGATGAAGGTGGTGCCTGAACCATCGGAGCGATGTACTACGGTGATGGTTTCATTGGGCAGTTTAGTGCCCACATTCAGCGCCATTAGCGCCGGGTCATTCCACTTGGTGATCTTGCCGAGGAAAATATCGGCTAGCACCTTGCCGTCCAGTTTGAGCTGCCCGGCTGCAACTCCGGGTACGTTGATGACAGGCACCACACCGCCCATCACTGCCGGGAATTGCATCAGGCCATTTTTTTCCAGCTCTTCAAGTTTCAAGGGCATATCTGAGGCGCCAAAATCTACTGTCCTGGCGATAATTTGTTTGATGCCACCGCCGGAGCCAATGGATTGGTAGTTCAGGCTGATGCCGGTTTGGGTTTTATAAGTGTCGGCCCATTTGGCGTAAATTGGATAGGGGAAGGTGGCGCCTGCGCCGGTGAGGTTAATGGCAGAAGCATCGACTGCTAACGACACAGAGGCGGCAAGCCCAAATAGATAAAGAAAACGATTTAGTTTGGTCATACTTTTCTCCAGAAGTTAGGTTCGCTACAAAGTAGCTCCCATAAACTATAGCCATTTTCTATTACATAATTATTACACAGAGTTGCAGTCTGTCGGATATCACTCTATTAAATAATTACAAAACAACAAATTGCCATGACGAAATTCAATAATAATATATAATAAACAATAAGTTGAATTTATTCGGCTAAATTCACCGCAGCTTGCGTCGTAAGATGTTTGGATGAGCGAATACATACACAGGAGCCGCAATGTTACGGTGTTGATGTATTACTCAGTATTTACTGCAAAATAACGTCAAGTGGTATTTTGATGAGGTGCTGAAAAGAAGCTTGTATAGAGGGTGTGTGATAAATCTCAGTGTTTGTACCATGCAGCACTGACTAGATTGGGGTATTCCGGTTTGCCTAGGCTGCCGTTATAGCGCCCCAGAGCGCGGAAGAGATCACCCTTTTCCATGTCGAGGTAGTGGCGCAGGATGGTGCAACCATATCGCAGGTTGGTGCGCAGGTGGAACAAATTTCCCTCACGTTGGCCGATGAGATTCAACCAAAACGGCATTACTTGCATATATCCTCTCGCCCCCTCGCTGGATATGGCATATTTCTTGAAACCGCTTTCTACTTGAATAAGTCCCAACACTAATTGCGGATCTAATCCGGCGCGCGTGGCTTCGTAATACACGGTCTTGAGGAAGTTCTCGCGATAGCCAGTGTCCGGAATGCGTTTCTCCAAGCGGTGCGATGTAATATTCAACCAAGTGTCGTACTCCAGTTGCGATGCAAATGTCAGCTTGAGTGGCGCTTGATCTGAAATGGAGTGGTTTAACGCGGTTTGCACGCTGGCAGATAATGGTTGGTAGGTTTGTGCGCCGCCGTGTGTTGCTTGAGCGAACAGCAATCCCGCTGCCAGCAAGGGTAGCGTAATGTAATTTGAATAATATTTTTGAATTGGTCGCATCGCTTTAAGGGTGGCTCTAAAAAATCCACCTTTCGCACCTTATACTGGCTTGGATGACTATTTTACGGCAAGGTTCTGAAATACTTAAGGCGATGTTAATAAAAGTAGCCGCGGATACATCTGAATCAGCGTGTTCTGGCGCTACAAGGTTGATTGCACGAACTTGACAATATCCTGCAAGGGGATTTGTTGCGCTTCTTCATCGCGCCGCCCTTTGTATTCAACCATGGGCACTTCCTGGCTGAGACCGCGATCCCCGATTACGATTCGATGCGGGATGCCGATGAGTTCTAAATCAGCAAACATTACGCCTGGACGTTCGTTGCGGTCATCAAGCAATACTTCAATTCCTGCCGCGCTAATGTCAGCATAAAGCTGCTCTGTTGCAATACGCACGGCTTCGCTCTTATTTAATCCAATAGGGGCAAGTGCCACTTGAAACGGAGCCATGGCAGCAGACAGGGTAATGCCACGTTCGTCATAATTTTGCTCTATTGCGGCAGCGACGATGCGCGATACACCGATACCATAACAACCCATTTCAATGAATTGAGATTTGCCGTTTTCATCGAGGTAACTAGCATTGAGCGCTTCGGAATACGTGGTGCGCAACTGGAAAATGTGGCCAACTTCGATACCGCGACAGAGTTCCAGCGTACCTTTTCCATCTGGGCTGGGATCACCGGCGACCACGTTGCGGAGGTCATGCACATTGGTTTCGTCCAAGCTGATGTCGCGTCCAAAGTTTGCGTGAGTGTAGTGAAAGCCGTCGTCATTGGCTCCGCAGACAAAATTACTCATGGCAGCAGCAGCGTGATCACCCAAAATTCGCACGATCGTATTGACCGGACCAATGTAACCAGTGCGACAACCCATGTTCTGATGGATTTCATCGTCGCTGGCGAAACGGAATTCGCCTAATATCTTGCTTGCCTTGATTTCGTTCAGCGTATGGTCTCCGCGTAGCAGAAGCAGGGTAAAGTTGCCGCCAGCATCCATTACCGCGATTGCCTTCAGCACTTCTTGCGGTGTCACATTCAAGAAAGTGGCGACGTCGTCGATGGTTTTTTGTCCGGGCGTAATGATTTTTTGCAAAATTTCGTTGGCAGCCGCGCGCAAAATGCTTGGTGCGATTGCCTCAGCCAGTTCCACATTAGCGGCATAATCCGAAGTGGGACAGAATGCCAAGCCGTCTTCGCCGGAATCGGCCAGCACATGGAATTCATGTGAGCCACTGCCGCCAATGGCACCTGTATCCGCCGCAACGGCTCGGAACTGGAGGCCAAGACGGGTGAAAATGCGGCTGTAGGTGTCATACATCACCCGGTAGGTTTGTTCCAGGCTGTCGAAGCTGGCATGGAATGAATAAGCATCTTTCATTACAAATTCGCGTGCACGCATCACACCAAAACGGGGGCGCACCTCGTCCCGGAACTTGGTCTGGATTTGGTAGAAATTCACGGGTAACTGACGATAGCTATTTATTTCACGGCGTGCAATGTCAGTAATAACTTCTTCGTGAGTGGGACCAAAACAAAATAGATTGTCATGGCGATCTTTAATTTTGAGCATTTGCGGTCCAAATATTTCCCAGCGCCCGGTTTCTTGCCAAAGTTCGGCTGGTTGTACGGCGGGCATTAACAGCTCTATGCCACCCCCATTATTCATTTCTTCGCGTACTACGGCCTCCACTTTGCGCAACACGCGCAGACCCAGCGGCATCCACGTGTACAGGCCACTAGCCAGCTTCTTGATGTAGCCGGCGCGTAACATTAAACGATGACTGATTAGTTCGGCTTCGGAGGGAGCTTCTTTCTGGGTAGAGATGAAAAATTGTGAAACGCGCATGATGGTATGTTTGTCGAAATAAATTATCAGGGTGCCAATTTTACAGCGAACGAAGTAAGCATGCTGCAACGATTGTGATAAGGCAGCTTTCAATATGGTGTGAAATGTGAAAAAATCCGCCCTATCTAAATTAACTTAACAGGTGGCGAAGATGATTGATCGGGATGGATATCGCCCCAACGTCGGCATCATTCTATCTAACGCCAAAAATCAGGTATTCTGGGGCAAGCGCATTCGGCAGCATGCGTGGCAATTCCCGCAAGGTGGCATACAGTGTGGTGAAACACCGGAACAAGCGATGTATCGCGAATTGCAGGAAGAGGTAGGTTTGTTGTCTTGTCATGTTCAGATACTTGGCCGCACGCGTGAGTGGATACGTTATGAAGTGCCACAACATTGGGTTAAGCGTGAGTGGCGTGGCAGTTACAAGGGGCAGAAGCAGATATGGTTTTTGCTGCGACTGGTCGGACGCGATTGTGATGTCTGTTTGCGTTCTTCCGTTCACCCCGAGTTTGATGCCTGGCGTTGGAATGATTATTGGGTTGAGATGGAAAGTGTAATTGATTTTAAACGGGATGTTTACCGTTTGGCATTGAACGAGTTAGTACGCTATTTGCCCCCAGCCAACAATTTTTCTGGAGGGGAAGCGGCCAAAAAAGTTTCCAGTAATGTTTGAGCTACCGCTGTGGCCACATCGAGTTTGGATTTATTCTTGACTCTGGATATGCATTAAAGGCGTTGCATTATTCAAGCGGTAGCGCTGCGCTTCAATATGAATTATCTCAGACAAGCCCGCGCTGAGCTTGTCGAATGGCTGAGGGCAGGCTTAGTACCCCAGTTCAACTTCGTATTTTGCTTCTGTGTTGGTTAACTGTCGGCATTTGACGCAGATAGTTTTGTCCGTCTTAAGGTCAAACCTGCGTAACGTAATTAATCCCTCAGCCTTACTGCGGCACTAAATAAATTGGTGCAATATTTATTTTGCTCAAAGGCTATTGCACCGCGAGTTATAGTTTTGAAGGGAAGGTATGCGCCATTTTAAAATTTCATTTTTTATTGCTTTTGTGGGCCTTGGGCTTGCGGCATGGTGGGGTTATAGCCGCGGTGGTTGGATGGTCGCACTTGAAGCTCTGGGGATTGCCGCTATCCTCTGCGTCATGGAGGTATCGCTCTCCTTTGACAATGCCGTCGTCAATGCTTCTGTCCTGAAAAGCTGGAACAAATTCTGGCAGGACATCTTCCTGACAATCGGAATGCTGATCGCTGTGTTTGGTATGCGATTGTTTTTTCCGCTTGTGATTGTTGCGCTCGCGGCTGACCTTGGATTAATGGAAGTGTGGAACATGGGGTTGAACAATCCCGATGAATATGCACTTCATTTGATCAACCATCATGCTGAAGTGGCTGCGTTTGGAGGGATTTTTCTATTGCTGGTGTTCCTTAATTTTCTGCTGGATGATAAAAAAGAGTTGCATTGGCTGGGTCATATTGAAGAAAAAATTGCCACCTTTGGTAAAGTGGCATCATTCTCGGTGATGATTGCGCTGGGCACACTGTTGGCTTGCATGACTATGGTCGAGGAGGGCAAGCAACTGGTGGTGCTGGTCGCCGGCCTGTGGGGCGTACTGTCCTACGTAGGCGTAGACGTCATTAGCAGTCTTCTTGAAAAAGAAGAAGATGATGCAAAAATCAGCGATGTTATTAAGCGCGGCGGGATAGGTGGCTTTCTTTATCTTGAGGTACTGGATGCTTCCTTCTCTTTCGATGGTGTGATCGGGGCATTTGCCATTACCAAGGATATTGTCATCATCATGATTGGCCTCGGTATTGGCGCGATGTTTGTGCGTTCAATGACAGTATTTCTAGTACGCAAACAAACCCTTGATTCGTATGTGTACCTTGAGCATGGTGCGCATTATGCGATCGGAATTCTGGCTGTCATTATGCTTGCCAGTATGAAGTACCATATATCCGAGATTTTCACTGGTTTTGTAGGGGTGGTTTTCATTGCCGCTGCGCTATGGTCTTCATTGCGCTATAGGCGTCTCAAGCTACAAAACAAGTAACTTACACCCACAACAAAAAGTTCGCCGCTGAAGTAGTTTTTCTTGCTTTCAGATGTGATTCGCAGGCCGTATTTATCAATGCTTGCCGGTACTGCCAAAACCGTCACTTCCGCGCTGGCTTATGGCGAAATCCTTGACGATATTGAGCTGCATTTGCAGTACTGGCACGATAACCAGTTGCGCTACGCGCTCCAGGGGCATTAGAGTGAACGGGTGCTGTCCTCGGTTCCAGATAGAAATGAATATCTGTCCTTGATAGTCGGAATCGATTAGTCCGACCAAATTGCCCAGTACAATTCCATGTTTATGTCCAAGCCCGGAGCGCGGCAAGATCATCGCGGCGCACTGCGGGTCGGCCAGATGAATTGCAATGCCGCTCGGGATGAGCTCGCATTGGCCGGGCTGAATAATCATGCTCTGATCAATACAGGCGCGCAAATCTATCCCCGCCGATCCAGACGTGGCGTAAGCGGGCGGGTGCTCATGCAAGCGCGGGTCGAGAATTTTTACATCCACAGTTTTTTTCATGATTATTTTCCTCGCCGATAAAGTTTGACTATGTGCTGCAACAAAGCTCGCGCCAGAGTGAGCTTATCCGCACGCGGCAATACATGCTCGCCCACATCATCAAATAAAATCAGCTCGTTGTCATCTGCCCCAATTGCTTGTTGCACCAGATTGGCAGCGAGCAATGGAATATTTTTGGATTTGCGCTTTGTCGCAGCGTATTCGTGCAGGTTGTGGCTTTCGGCCGCGAAACCCACGCAGAAAGGTGGTTTTGGAAGTCCGGAGACATATCCCAGGATATCCGGATTGGGCAATAGTTCCAGCGTTAGTCCGCCGGTACTTTTCTTGATTTTCTGTTCGCTCGGTTGTGCTACGCGGTAATCGGCCACGGCTGCCACGGCAATGAAAATATCGGTATCTGCGACATGCTTTTGGACTGCCCCGAACATTTCTGCCGCGCTGGTGACATTCACCAGCGCGGCACCATGGGGGCTGGATAAGGCGGTAGGACCGGAAATCAATGTAACCTCCGCACCCAGTTCCAGCGCGGCCTGTGCGACGGCATAGCCCATCTTGCCGGAGCTGCGATTGGTAATGCCGCGCACTGCATCTATTGCTTCATAGGTTGGCCCGGCAGTCAGCAGAACTTTCACGCCGGAGAGTAATTTTGGCTGAAAAATGGTGAGCACAGCGCGTGCCAGCTCTGTGGGTTCCTGCATGCGCCCCATGCCTTCCTCACCACATGCTTGCGTACCGTTAACAGGGCCTAAAATAGTTACGCCATCAGCAACCAGTTGCTGGAGATTTCGTTGCGTGGCTGGACTTTCCCACATTTGCCGATTCATTGCAGGGGCGACCAGCAATGGACAATTGCGCGCCAGGCACAGCGAGGAAAGCAGGTCATCGGCCAAGCCGTGCGCCAGTTTGGCGATGAAATCAGCTGTGGCCGGCGCGATCAGGATGGCATCGGCAGTACGGCTTAGACTGATGTGTGCCATGCGATCAGCTGAGTGCTCGTCCCACTGATGGGTGAACACCGGCTTGCCGGATAGCGCCTGCATGGTAGTCGGCGTGATGAAGTGGCACGCAGCTTCAGTCATCACTACCTGTATCTGTATGCCTTGCTTAACCAACAGGCGGGTTAATTCGGCGCCTTTATAGGCGGCAATACCGCCGGTGAGGCCAAGCAGAATACGCTTTGTTTGAATTTGTTCCATAATGCTGCGTATCTTAGCAAAAACTGCTGTTCTTTATCAAAAAAACCACTGACCTTAGGCAAGGGAGAGCAATGGGAATTAATAATTGGCCGGAGGGAGAGCGGCCACGGGAGAAGTTAATCCAGCGCGGAGCGGCCTCACTCTCGGATGCCGAGCTACTGGCAATATTTTTGCGCACGGGTGTAGTGGGCAAAAGTGCGGTGGATTTGGCACGTGGCCTGCTCACCCAGTTTGGCACGCTTACCTGTTTGTTTGCCGCTAGCCAGGAAGAGTTTTGCGCCATATACGGTATGGGGCAGGCCAAATATGCCCAGTTGCAGGCCGTGCTGGAAATGTCGCGGCGTGCCTTGCAAGAGGTAATGCGCATGGGCGATGCGCTGAACTCGCCGGGTGCGGTGCGCGATTATCTTCGATTGCTGTTGAGTGGCCGCGAGCAGGAAGTTTTTCTGGTTGTCTTCCTCACCGCCCAAAACCGAGTAATTGCATCAGAGGAAATGTTCCACGGCACACTCACTCAAACTAGCGTGTATCCGCGCGAAGTGGTTAAACGCACGTTGTACCACAACGCGGCCGGAGTCATCCTGGCACATAATCACCCATCAGGCATGGCTGAGCCCAGTCAGTCCGACCGGCTGCTTACCGACACGCTTAAACAGGCACTCGCACTGGTGGACGTGCGTGTGCTGGATCACTTCATCGTGGCAGGAACCGGGTGGTTGTCATTTGCAGAGCGGGGAATGCTGTAATGGGTTTTTAGCAGGCTGCAAAAATTCATTAGTTTGTTTTTCTTGGCTGCTATGAACAGGAATGGTCGATTCACGAACTTTTTGTCAAAAGTTTGTCAAACTGCCAAATTATCTTGAATAGCAAAAGCGAAACAAAGGAATGGAGGGGGTATTGAGTATGAAAATGCCAAGGCGCCAGTAAATATGTTCGTAGCAAAGAGAAATATTAGCGGCAAAGTGGATATACTCCTTGCAGTTTTCTTAGGCGAATATAACAATGCGTCCCAATTTTTTAAAAATGGAGATTTCATGAAATCAGTTTATGTTTTGTTCCTGCTAATGATGTCTCTCGCGACATCCGTTAACGCAAGCGCGGCTGGATCCGTGTTGAGCGTCAATTGTAAAGGTGAGGATGTGGGGGCAGAAGTATTGGTTAACGGCAAATTTAAAGGTGAATGTCCGTTAGACATAAATGTACCTGTTGGCAAATTGAAGCTGAAGGTGCAAAAGAGCGTTGATCAATTTAGTGATCGAATATTTGAACAAGAAATTCGTATGGGCAATGACGTAGTAAAAAAGGTCGATGTGATATTGGGCGCGGCGCAGCTTAACGCCAAAGGAAAACGGCAAAAACCCAAGGTGTCAGCCTTGGAAGGCAAGGCAAAAACATTACCGGTAGACAAGAAGAAATGTGTCGAATGTCCTGACATGGTATCGATTCCAGGCACCCATTTCGCCATGGCAAAATACACTGTCACGTTCCAGGACTGGGATGCCTGCGTGGTAGATGGTGGCTGTAACGGTTATCGTCCTTCGGATAAGGAATGGGGGCGTGACAATCGTCCTGTGATTAATGTGAGCTGGAATGACGCTCAGGCTTATATTAAATGGCTATCGAACAAGACCGGCAAATCTTACCGTCTGCCGACTGAAGAGGAATGGGAAATCGCCGCGCGAGCAGGCACTACTACCGAATATTATTGGGGTATTTTTCCTTTCGGAGATTCGGCCTCCAGTGCTAATGCAAACTGTAATGCTTGTGGAAGCAAGTGGGACAACAAGACAACTTCGCCAGTTGGCAGTTTCAAGCCTAATCCCTATGGTTTGTACGACATGTCTGGCAATGTTTGGCAATGGACGGACAGTTGCTGGGAGGGTGACTGCAAGAAGCGAGTACTTCGTGGCGGCTCCTGGAATGACACCACGACAAACATTCGCATCGCTACCCGTTTCAAGGATGATGTGACTGAACGTTACCATATCAGCGGATTTAGACTTGCCATGACGCTGAAATAAAAAAATTCTGGAGTGCTTTAAGAGTCTGCCCATTTTTTATTTTTTAACGGAGATTTCATGAAATCAATTTATTTTTTGTTCGGGTCAGTTCTGGCTGCATCATCCGCTAACGTTTACGCGGCTGGCTCCATACTGAGTGTTGTTTGTAAAGGCGATGACGTGGGTGCCGAAATTTCGGTTAATGGAAAATTCAAGGGCGAATGTCCGTTGGATATCAAGGTGCCTATAGGCACGCTGAAGCTGAAGGTGCATAAGAAAGTCGATGCTTTTAGTGATCGCATATTTGAACAAGAAATCCGCGTGGGCGATGGCGTAGTAAAAAGAGTCGAAGTGTTATTGGGCGCGCCAAAACTCAACGCTGAAGGCAAACGGGCCAAATCTGAGCAATTGAAAACTGCCAAGACTGAGGAGAAAAAAGTAGAAGAAACGCTTAAGTCATGCACCGTCTGCCCTGAAATGGTGCCGATTCCAGGCTCGGATTTTGAGATTGGAAAATATACGGTCACATTCGATGAATGGGATGCATGCGTGGAAGATGGTGGTTGTAATGGTTATAAACCATTAGATGAAGAATGGGGACGTGGCAGGCAGCCCGTGGTTAATGTGAACTGGAATGATGTTCAGCGCTATATTGAATGGCTATCGCACAAGACTGGTAAAACCTACCGTCTACCGAGCGACCATGAATGGGAAATTGCCACGCGAGCCGGTACTACCACTCAGTATTACTGGGGAAATGAACTCGGGTTTCAGAATGCCAATTGCCATGGTTGTGGTAACAAGTATGAGAAAAAGAAATCCGCCCCGATGACAGTGGGAAGTTTCAAGCCTAATCCCTATGGTCTGTATGACATGTTGGGCAACGTGTGGCAATGGACGGACGGTTGTCGGGAAGGCGATTGTGCGAAGCTGGTACTTCGAGGCGGATCTTTTGAATATGATGCAGAGTATCTAAACGTGAGATACCGTGAAGGAATCGAAGCTACGGAACGCATTAACAATCTCGGGTTCCGAGTTGCCAGGACACTCCCGTAAATCAGCATCTTAAATATAGAGCGGGTCATCTCGAACAGGTTGGTTGGTTTTCATCCATAAACAACCGAATTTTGGGACTGCCCGCCGAGTATTTTGGTCAGCAGGCGTTCGTTATAAACCGCTACCGGTGATTGAAATCCAAGCGATTTCCTCTCATCCCCTTCATTTTTTTCTGCCGCCTATCCCTCTATCTTTGTCTGCTTGCCCTGCATCCTTGGCAAGTTCGGTGGGAATTTCTTCAAGTTTTCCATGGAAGTCATCTATTTCTCCGCGCGAATGTGTATTAAGGCTCTGCTGTGCAATTTATTGCCCAATCATGACCGAATCGAACCATATGCTGACCTCGATCGGCAAAAACAAACCAAAAATCTTCGATAAAGTGATACTCTTTTAAAATTATGTCAATCAAGCACTGGGAATTGCCACATGACGACTAACAAGGCAACGAAGAAGGTCAAGGCCAAATCCCCGGTGATTCCGGCCAACCCCGTTGCTTCGGTAGAAAATGTCCCGGTCGCGCCATTTCCGATTGTCGGCATGGGCGCATCCGCTGGTGGTCTGGAAGCCTTCAATCAATTCTTCCGCAATATTACGCCCGACAGCGGCATGGCCTTTGTGTTGGTGTCGCATCTTGACCCAAGCCACGTCAGCATTCTCACCGAAATCTAGCAGCGCACCACAGCCATGCCGGTGGTCGAGGTAAAAGACCAGATGGCCGTGGCACCTAACGGCGTCTATGTCATCCCGCCCAACCGCGATATGGCCATTTTCCACGGAGTGCTGCAACTAAGCGTACCGGGGCAACCGCGCGGGCTGCGCATGCCGATTGATGCCTTCCTGCGTTCCCTGGCCGATGATCAGGGTGAAAATGCCATTGGCATCATCCTGTCCGGCACTGGCACCGATGGTACGCTCGGTCTGCGCGCCATCATCGGCGGCGGCGGCGTTTCTCTGGTACAGGATCCGGCCACGGCGAAACATGAAGGAATGCCGGCCAGTGTCATCCAGGCTGGCTATGCCACCCATGTCCTCCCGGTCGAAGAAATGCCGAAGGTGCTGCTGGCCGGCAAGCACATCTTGGCCGCCCGCCTGGAAACGCCACCCGCCCCGGCTGCAGTGAGCGGCATGAATCGCATCCTGATGCTGTTGCGTTCCGACACCGGCCACGACTTCTCGTCTTACAAAAAGAGCACGATCGGTCGCCGCATCGAGCGGCGCATGTCGCAGCACAATATCGAGGACACGGAAACTTATGCCCGCTATCTCAAGGAGAATCCTGCCGAGGTGAAATTGCTGTTCAAGGAATTGCTGATCAATGTCACCAGTTTTTTCCGCGATGCCGAGGCCTTCATCACCTTGAAGCGGGACATCCTGCCCTTGCTGTTCGAGGGAAAACAGGAAGATTACATATTCCGCGTCTGGGTGGCGGGCTGCGCCACGGGCGAGGAGACCTACTCCATCGCCATGCTGCTGCGCGAGTTTATGGATGAGACCCGGCAGGAATTGAAAATCCAGATTTACAGCACCGACCTCGACGATGCCGCTATCGCCGTGGCACGTGCCGGCGTGTATCCGCCCAATATTGCCCAGGATATGGATCCGGAGCGGCTGCGCCGCTTCTTCGTCAAGGAAGATGGTGGCTACCGCGTGAAGAAGGACGTCCGCGAGATGGTGGTGTTCGCCATTCAGAATGTCATCAAGGATCCGCCTTTTACCAGGCTCGACCTGCTCAGTTGCCGCAACGTCATGATCTACCTGGAACCGGAACTGCAAAACCGTCTCATCCCGGCCTTTCATTATGCCCTCAAGCCGGGTGGCGTGCTGTTCCTCTCGCCCTCGGAGAGCATCGGTAACCACCACGAGCTGTTCGCGCCGCTCAACCGCAAATGGAAATTTTTCCGCGCCACCGGCACCGTCGACTCCACCCGCTCAGTACAGGCCGGCGGATTGTTATGGACCAAAAACCCCAACGTAAAAGAGTCAGCTCAAATGACAACAAAGACCAAGGAAACCGATTTCGCCGAACTGACGAAGCGAGCACTGCTCCAGTCTTTCGCGCCCGGTGCAGTAGTGACCGACCAGAAGGGCAACGTTCTTTTTGTGCATGGCGACACCGGCAAATACCTGCGCCCGGCACCCGGCCAGGCAACGCTTAACGTGGTAGACATGGCACGCGATGGCTTGCAACTGGAATTGCGCGCTTTATTGAACAGTGCCAGCCAAAGTGAGTCAACCATAAGTCGGGAAATGTCGTTCAAGAGCAACGGTGATTCCCACGCCGTGAGAATCAGTTTGCACCCGATGGTTGACGCGGATGCCGGCAGGAAACTGTTGCTTATAAGCTTTCAGGACATGGCGCTTCCGGCACTCGACAAACCGGGACGCCGTAAGGGGGCCGCCCCAGCGCGTGGCGAACTGCATCGCATCGAAGAGCTGGAGCAGGAGCTGGCCTATGCCAAGGAGAACCTGCAAGCCACCATCGAAGACCAACAAGCCTCCAACGAAGAGTTGAAATCCACCAACGAAGAGTTGCAATCCACCAACGAAGAGCTTCAGTCCACCAATGAAGAATTGGAAACCTCCAAAGAGGAATTGCAATCCGTCAATGAAGAACTGATCACCGTCAATGCCGAATTGCAATCCAAAATCGAGCAGCTCTTCGGGATGCAGAGCGACATGAAAAACCTGATTGACAACATCAATGGCGGCACCATCTTTCTTGATGCGAACCTGAAGATCAAACGTTACTCACGTGAGGCGGCGCAGATATATCGCCTGGTCGCTACGGACTTGGGCCGGTCATTGTGCGACATCAAGTCAAGCATCCAGGACGATAACCTGCTCGTTGAAGCTCAAGCTGCGCTGGATTCCCTGGCACCGCATGAGCTTGAGGTGTGTACCGTCGACGGTACCTGGTACCAGGCGCGTATCCAGCCTTACCGGACGCTGGAGAATGTAATCGATGGTGTGGTGCTGGCCTTCATCGACATCAGCAAGCGCGTTGCGGCCGAGGCGGCAGAAAAGTTAGCGCTGAAACTGGCCGAGGGTATTGTTGATACCGTGCTTGAGCCGTTGATCGTGCTAAATGAAAACCTGAATGTCATATTCGCCAGCCGCTCGTTCTATCGCAATTTCCAAACCACACCGGAAGACACCGTGGGTCGCATGATCTACAGTTTGGGCAACAAACAGTGGGACATCCCGAAATTGCGCGAGCTATTGGAAAACATCCTGCCGCAGAACCAGAGTTTCGAAGGCTACGAGGTGGAACACGACTTCCCCACCATTGGTCATTGCCGCATGCGGCTCAACGCCCGCCGCATCGTCGACAATACTGGCGATACCAAGATGATTCTGCTGGCGATTGAAAAGATTTAATAGCAGTATCCAATGGAATTATTCAAGTGCAGGCTACCCCGCAGACGACCTCTGCTCCAGTGTGTAAGCGCATGAAATGGGCTTAAACCGGGCGAATTTTATTCGCCCCTACATGACACCGTATTTAACCGGCTGTGATCAGGAAAACACATGAGCAAGAAGCCAACCAAACCAGACCTGCTCCGCGCGAAAGCTGAAACGCAACTTGCCCACGCGCCTGAAAAGGGCGGGACACCGCGCCCTGCCGAGGAGGTTCTGCACGAGTTCCAGGTGTATCAAGTTGAACTGGAGATGCAGAACGAGGAGTTGCGGCGGGCGCAGGTTGAACTGGAAAAGTCTCGCGACCTATACGAGGATTTTTATGATTTTTCTCCCGTCGGCTATATCACCCTCAACCAAGAGGCCATGATCGACGAAATCAATCTTACCGGTGCCAAGCTGCTCGGAATGGAACGCAGCAAGCTGATGCTCCGCCCCTTGGTTTCTTTCATTGCCCCCGAATACCGTGACCGCTGGCATCTTCATTTTCGGTCTGTGCTAAAAGACAACGATAAAAAGGATTGCGAATTATTGCTCCAGCGCAACGACGGATCAAGCTTCTTTGCCCAGTTGCATTGCTTGCGTCTGCAAAATAATGAAAATAAATCAGCGATGCGCATGGTAATGACTGACATCACCGAGCGTAAGCAAGCCGAAGAAAATCTTCGCATTGCCTCGGTGTCCTTTGAAGCACAAGAAAGCATAATGATCACCGATGCCAACGGTGTGATCCTGCGAGTCAACAAGGCATTTACCGATACCACCGGTTATACAGCCGAAGAAGCCATTGGACAGACACCGCGCATGCTCCAGTCTGGCCTATACGATGCCGACTTCTACCATACGATGTGGGCGGCTATCCGGCTGACTGGAACATGGCGTGGGGAAATCTGGAGCCGACGCAAAAGTGGTGAGCTATATCCAAAATGGCTGACCATATCCGCCGTCAAAGGGGTCGACGGAGCCGTCACCCATTATGTCGGAACAGACATCGACATTACGGAACTAAGTAATGCCAAAGTTGCCGCAGAGAAGGCTAATGTTGCAAAATCTGAATTTATTTCCAGCATGAGCCATGAGCTGCGCACCCCGCTCAATGCCATCCTCGGTTACGCCCAATTGTTGGAGCTGGGTCCACCCGCGCCTACTTCCACTCAAATGATCAGGATTAAAGAAATCCTTCGTGGCGGATGGTATTTGCTGGACTTGATCAACGAAATCCTTGATCTTGCAGCGATCGAGTCCGGCAAATTGTCGCTTTCGCCAAAGTGCCTGCTATTGCATGAAATTCTGCTCGAATGCCAAACCATGATGGAACCGCAAGCGGAATGGCGTGGCATCCAATTGAATTTTCTCCAGTTCGACCATTCACTGCTTGTCTATGCTGACCGAACTCGTGTAAAGCAGGTTTTGATTAATCTGCTGTCCAATGCGATTAAATATAACAGCGAGGGTGGAACAGTTGAGGTGAGATACAGCGTCAGCTCTTTGAATCATGTTCGGATCAGCATCAAGGATACCGGCGAGGGATTACCCCCGGAAAAACTTGCGCAACTATTCCAGCCATTTAATCGTCTCGGGCAAAAATCCAATGCAGTCGAAGGGACTGGCATCGGTCTGGTAGTAGCCAAGAAACTAATAG
>CAMCFJ010000036.1 GCA_945874105.1 Candidatus Nitrotoga sp. CP45
TACGCCAACTGCCCGGCGGCAAAGACGTGAAAATCATCGCCGTCACCGCAGCAGCGCTGGAAGAAGAACGCGATGAAATGATGGAAGCGGGCATGGACGACTTCGTGCGCAAACCGTATCGCTTCAACGAAATCTATGAATGCCTGGGCAAACAACTGAGCGTGCAATATAGCTACGCTGAACCACAGACTGACAATAAATCACCCTCCGTCATATTGACTACCGAAATGCTGGCGGTATTGCCGCCGGCGTTGCGCAACGAATTGCGCGCAGCGCTTGAAAGCCTGCGGGAAGAACAGATCAATGCCGCCCTGCATCAAGTCGCTGCATACGATGTGACGCTGTACCATGAAATGTCTCGACTGGTGGACAATTTCGACTATCCGAGTATCTTGAAAGTACTGCCAAGGGCATAGGAAAAATGACCTCAGATAATCCATTAGGAAATTTAACCAGCTTCCCCCTTTGCAAAAGGGGGACTGAGGGGGGATTTTTGTGTCCACATAACGCTCAAATCCCCCCTAGCCCCCCTTTTGCAAAGGGGGGAATGTGTCGTCATCGCGCGAATTAGGTCTAATGGATTATCCGGGATCGTGACTGATCCAAATAAAAGCGCTGATAATTGGCTGCCACCAACCGTTCGCCCTGAGCGTGTCGAAGGGTTTGAAGTGGTTCGACAGGCTCTCCACGAACGGTTTAGAATCCGCGTGGGCACACCCTCCGGGTGCGAGAACCTCTACGAGGCAAAGACGTGCCCACCCTACATGGCTACCCGAGCATCTTGAAAGTACTATCAAACGCATAGGAAAAATCATGACTGACAATGACAAAATTCTCGTTGTTGACGATACGCCGCCTTCGTTGAGGCTGTTGACGGTTCTGCTGAAGGAAGAGGGCTATGAAGTGCGTTCGGCAATCAGCGGCGAGCTGGCGTTGGACGCGGCAGCCAGTGAACCGCCCGATCTGATCCTGCTGGATATCCGCATGCCGGGGATGGATGGCTTTGAAGTTTGCCGACAGCTCAAGGCACAGCCAGCAACGCAGGATGTACCGGTGATCTTCGTGAGTGCGGTTTTGGAAACGGACGATAAAGTGTTGGGTTTCAATCTTGGCGCGGTGGATTACGTGACCAAACCGTATTAGCGCGAAGAGTTGTTGGCGCGGGTGCGCACCCATTTGGAATTGAATCGGTTGCGCAACCATCTCGAGGCCTTGGTGGAGGAGCGTACCGCCGAACTGAAGCAGAGCGAAAAAAAACTGAAGGCCAATCTGCTCGATTCCATTGCAGCACTCGCGGCCACCGTGGAAATGCGCGATCCCTATACCGCCGGCCATCAGCAACGCGTTGCGCATCTGGCCGTTGCGATTGCGCAGGAAATGAAGTTGCCCGAAGCGCAGATCGAGAGTATTCATTTGGCCAGCATCATCCATGACGTGGGCAAGATTAATATCCCAGTCGAGATTCTGAGCAAGCCCGGACGGCTTAACGAAATTGAGTTCAGCCTGATCAAGTATCACCCGCAAAGCGGCTATGAAATTCTCAAGAACATTCAATTTCCCTGGCCGATCGCACAAATAGTGCTGCAGCACCATGAGCGCCTGGACGGAGGCGGCTACCCGCAGGGCTTGAAAGGCGAGGCGATCCTGCTGGAAGCCAGAATCATCGCGGTCGCTGATACGGTTGAGGCCATGGCCTCGCATCGTCCCTATCGTCCAGGACTGGGCATCGATGCGGCCCTGGAAGAAATCGCCCGATGTCGGGGTACGAAATTAGATGCGCAAGCGGTGGACGCCTGCATAGTTTTATTCAAGGAGCGCGGTTATGTCATCAAAAAATAAATCATCGCCGTGGCGGGTGGAATGGGACGAGAGCCTGAGCCTGGGCGTCCCGGAAATCGATGCCGACCATCAACGCTTTATTCGCCTCGTCAACGAATTGAATCAGGCCATCGTCGACCGACTGGGGATGGAAGAAATTGAAAAACGCATGCACGCCATTCTGAAGGTTGCAACAAGCGACTTCGCGCATGAGGCGGCCATGTTCAAACAATGTGGCTATCCCGGGGCGTCCGAGCATAGTCAGAAGCATGCTCAGATGGGTCGCGCCATGAACGAGATTCAGGAGCGCCTTGAGCGCGGCTGCACGGAGTACGAATTGATTGAAGCCGGGCTGGCGGTAAAAGAAATGCTTATTGACCACCTCCTGAACGAGGATAGGAAGTTTCTTGACTGGTATCGATCCACGAACCCTGTTTGACGAGCGTGGATGACTTCACCGGGCTTTGCTCTGTGTGCCGGTGAGCTGTGGCTGAGGCAGGGATGGAGCGCAGAAAATCCGGCTTGGTTACCCTCTCCCCCAGCCCCTCTCCCGCAAGCGGGAGAGGGGAGCCAGGTGGGAGGGAAGAATCACGTGAGAGAGAGGAGCCGAATGGGAGAGGGGAGCCGAATGGGAGAGGGGAGCGTTTACATTTCCAGTAACCACGGTATTACTCCCCTCTCCCGTTTACGGGAGAGGGGCTGGGGGAGAGGGGAGAAAACAATAAACAATGAAAATCCTAAAAAATGCCAAAACCCTGCGCACCAACCAGACTGATGCTGAACACCGGCTGTGGTACCACCTGCGGGCACATCGCTTCATGGGGTTAAAGTTCAAGCGGCAAAAGCCCATGGGTCGTTTTATTGCAGATTTTGTGTGCGTGGAGCAACGGCTGATTGTTGAGCTTGACGGCGGTCAGCATGCTGAACAGGTGGAATATGATCAGCATCGGGATGCGTGGTTGCGCAGCCAAGGCTATACGATACTGCGCTTCTGGAACAACGAAGTCATGCAGCAGTTGGAGGGGGTGTTGGAACAGATACGCTGTACGATCTCCCGCGCCCCTCTCCTGCAAGCGGGAGAGGAGGCAAACAACTGTAGTGGTCAAGTAATTTCGGACACAACGATAGGTTTTTTTGCTGCTTTGTTCCGCTCAAAGACGGAGGGCGACAGATTGCCCAATACTGAGTTGATGCGATTACAGTTATAGAATCCCACGATGTATGCGGTGATATCTGTTTTAGCTTCCATTTGATTGGCATATTCGCGCTGCCAAACGCGCTCCATTTTGAGGTTCAGGAAGAAGCGTTCTGCCACTGCATTGTCCCAACAGTTGCCCTTACGGCTCATGCTGCAGACGAAGCCATGCTTCACTAGCAAAGCCTGATACTGGCCGCAGGCATATTGACTGCCACGGTCGGAGTGGACGATCAACCCCGGCGCTGGTTGTCGCTGCTGTATTGCCATGTGCAGTGCGGTACAGACCAATTCAGCAGGCATGCTCGGCGCCATCGCCCATCCAACCACCTTGCGCGAGAATAAGTCCAGCACTATCGCCAAATAGAGCCAACCTGACCCGGTGCGGATATAGGTGATGTCACCCACCCAAGCAATATTGGGTGCGACCGGATTGAATTGCCGATCCAGAATATTGGCAGCAATCGGCAGATTGTGTTTGCTGTCAGTTGTGTGGATGAATTTACGCTTCCATACTGGTTTCAAGCCTGCCTGACGCATCAGGTGGCGCACCCGATAGCGACCAACTTGAATACCTTGCGCTTCCAATGCGGTGACCAAGCGACGGCTGCCATAGCATTGATGACTGGCCATGAAAGCAGCTCGCAGATAAGTGCTTGTTTTGCAGATCATTGGTTTGGCGAGACGGCTCCTGGCCTCATAAAAACCGGAACGGCTCACTTCCAGGACGCGGCAACTCTGCTGAACAGGGATCGCCTTCTGTTGCAACAGGCGAATAAGCTGGTAGCTCATTCCAGTTCCCGGGCAAAGAAGGCTGACGCTTTTTTTAAAATATCAACATCCATACGAAGTCGACGGTTTTCTTGCTCCAGTTGGCGGACACGCTGTTGTTCCGCAGTGAGTGGATTGCCGATACCACGCTGTCCACTTTGCTCGGCTTTATATTGCGTCACCCAACGACGGATCGCAGTCAGGCCGATTCCCATGCTTTGGCTGACATGCTGAACACTCAGTCCCTGTTCCTGGATCATGCGCACAACTTCCAGTTTGAAATTGGTGTCGAATTTTTTTCGTTGCTTTGTCATGTAGTACTCCTCTGATGGTGGATTTTCCACCTATCGGGGTGTCCGTGTAAATTAGACCACTACAGGGCAATTAACAGGTCGTGATACCAGGGGAGATTTAAGCGTTGCAGGGACACAAAAATTCCCCTCTACTCCCTCGCAAGCTCTCCCCTTTTTGCAAAGGGGGAGGTTGGTATCGCAAATCGCAATTAACAGGTCGTGATACTAGCCGCTGCTATGCTGGCTCCTGATCCAAATCGAAAGCCTTATGAAGCACGCGCACAGCCAGCTCCAGGTATTTTTCATCAATAACAACGGAGATTTTAATTTCCGAAGTGGAAATCATTTGAATATTAATTCCCTCTTCAGCTAAGGTGCGAAACATTTTGCTGGCGATGCCGACGTGCGAACGCATTCCGACTCCCACTACCGATACTTTGGCAGTCTTATTGTCGCCCACCACATCTCGTGCGCCAATGTGACTTTGCACTTGGTTTTTTAGAACATCCATCGCCTTATCGAATTCATTGCGATGCACGGTAAAGGAAAAATCGGTTGAACCATCCACGCCGACGTTCTGAATTATCATGTCCACGTCAACATTCGCTTCACTGATGGGCCCCAGTATCTGGTAAGCAATGCCCGGTTTATCCGGTACGCCACGCACGGTGATCTTGGCTTCGTCACGGTTGAAGGCTATACCTGAAATAATCGCCTGTTCCATCTTATCGTCTTCCTCAAAAGTAATTAGCGTGCCATCGCCTTCTTCCTCGAAGCTTGAAAGCACGCGCAACTTGACCTTGTATTTCCCGGCAAATTCAACTGCGCGGATTTGCAATACCTTGGAACCGAGGCTGGCCATTTCCAACATCTCCTCGAAGGTAATGGACTTGAGGCGGCGCGCTTCCGGCACCACGCGAGGGTCGGTAGTGTATACGCCATCAACATCGGTATAAATCTGGCATTCGTCAGCGTGCAGCGCTGCCGCAATCGCTACCCCGGTAGTGTCGGAACCGCCGCGTCCCAAAGTGGTAATGTTTCCCTCTTTGTCTACGCCTTGAAACCCGGCCACAACCACCACATATCCGTTAGCTAAATCGGCGAGAATATTTTGCTCATCTATGCTGAGAATACGTGCCTTGGTGAAAGCGCTGTCGGTGGTAATCTTGACTTGTGCGCCCGTGTAGCTTTTAGCCTTCAGTCCTTCTTGCATCAACCCCATCGACACTAACCCGACTGTCACTTGTTCGCCGGTAGAAATTACCATATCAAGCTCACGCGGATCAGGCTGAGCTTGCATTTCTTTAGCCAACGCGATGAGTCGATTAGTCTCACCGCTCATGGCAGAAACCACGACGACTATTTGATGTCCGAGTGCTTTGTATTTCGCCACGCGGCGCACCACGTTTTTAATGCGTTCCGGACTGCCTACCGAAGTGCCACCATATTTCTGAACAATCAATGCCACGAATTCCCATACCCAAATTACAAAACAGAGCGAATTCTAACCCAAAACCAAAATACAACCCAAGCTCCAAATGCTTCTGCCGTGACAATAAACCATGAAATGCTGTGTCATGGTATCTGCTGCATTTAAAAAAACTGAAATGATTTTTTACAATTGGCAAGCGGCTGACTGATAAGCTGTTAGTCCCATGTAGCAATGTCCGCTGGTGTTAAGGGATATGGCTGAGAGACTGGAATCAAGGATGCAAGTGGATATGTCTTAACTGCTTTAGGTGAGTAGAGCCACGATATCGTCGTGTTTGTTCTTGGCGGCAAGAGCCAATGGCGTAGTGCCATCCTGATACTCGGCGTCCCGGTTCGCACCCCTGGCGAGCAGAAGCTTGACCATTTCAGTATGGCCGTTAGCAGCGGCCTTGTGCAGCGGTGTCCACCCATCTGTGGTGGCAAGATTGACATTGGCTCCACCGTTAATCAGATGTCTGGCTGCAATCAGGTGGCCACGGGAGGCGGCTTGCAATAGCGCTGTCCAACCGTGGTTGCTGAGTGTGTTCGTATCGACACCTTTTTCGATGAGCAGTTTCACCACGTTGTCGTAGCCGTTGAATGCGGCCCAGTGCAGAGACCCATAGCCCCCCGTATCCTTGGCGTGAATGTTGGCACCATTTTGGATGAGCAAGAGTGAAATTTCTTCATTGCCGTTGAAGGATGACACCATCAGCGGCGTCCAGCCGCGCGCGTCGCGCGTATCAATATTTATGCCGCTTTTCAGGCATAGTGCAACGGCTTGCAGGTTGCCTTTTTCGACTGATTGCAGGAATCCCTTGGGGGAAATGTCATAGTCTTGCTGCTCAAAGGCGGCTCTTTTTAAGTCTTCCACGTCGCTCCATGGATTGGATGCATCTGCAGGTTGTTCCTGGCTTCGTAATTTGGCGTGAAACTGGCTCAGTGCAAAAAGCTCGGAGACAACATCAGGGGGAAATCCCTGGCGGTTGCCACGGTTATCAATCAGCAGATCCATGAAGTAGTTGTCAATTTCCGGTGAATCCCATAATTCGATGATACGGTTTAAAACGCGTAGAAACTTTTGTTCCAGGTTTTTTGGGTAGATATTTTCCCTACCGTCCAGCATGTGTAATAGTTTTTCGTCCATTGAAATTTGGCCTATGTTTGCCTAGATAAACTGCGGATTCAACGCTAGCAAGCTGCTAAAAAACAAGCTAATTCTCCCCTTGCAGGGCACGCTAAAAAGGCGGCTTGCGCCGCCTTTTCGAGCTCAGTCCATTCGGCTTTAGTCGCGTTCACCACTAAAGGCCATTAGCAGGCTTAGCAGGTTGACGAAAATATTGTAAATGTTCAAGTACAGCGACATGGTTGCCATTACATAGTTTGTCTCGCCGCCATGAATGATCTGGCTGATGTCGTAAAGAATGTAAGCCGAGAAAATAAGCACGGCGATGGCTGAGATGGTTAGCGACAAAGCTGGAATGGCAAAAAAGATATTGGCCAGTGATGCGACGACCAGCAGAACCAATCCTATGAACAGGAATTTACCCATAAAGCTGAAATCTTTTTTGGTAACAGTAGCGATGGTCGCCAAGCTAAAGAAAATCAGTCCGGTTCCGCCAGCAGCCATGCCCACAAGCTGGGCGCCATTTCGCAGATGAAGCGCATGTTGCAGAATTGGCCCAAGGAAAACACCCGCGACAAAAGTGAAGCCCAGCAGCATGGCAATGCCCCACACGCTGTTACGCAACGCAGAGACAGCGAATAGCATACCCATCATCACAGCGAACATCAGCAGCGGAGCCATGATTGGATTATGTGCCATGAATGAAAAATTAGTGGATAGGCCGATAAATGCACCCATGATGGTAGGAATCATGGTGAGAGCCAGCATCATGTAGGTGTTGCGCAGGACTTGATTTTGTACCAGCCCTAACGTACCTGGTTGTGAAATGGTTTGGTATTGCATGGTATTTTCTCCAGAGAGTGTATGTAACAACATGCGTAAGAGTATCGAAGCAGGGCAAAAGTTGCAATGCTTGTGTTGATTAATGTGTAATAGTTGAAAAGTGACTTTAAATTAGTAAGGGATTTCGGGTATCATGCGCGCACTTCGGGTATGCGCAACTTCAACATGATCTGTTTGGTTATGTTGTAGCTCAGCCGTATGCTCAGTATGTATTCAAACTTGGAAGCTTGGGTGAGTGGTTTAAACCAGCAGTCTTGAAAACTGCCGAACAGCAATGTTCCGTGAGTTCGAATCTCACAGCTTCCGCCACTACGCAAAAAAATCCACCGCTTCACTTAACTCCCGTGTGCGCTTGAATGGCGGTAGGCTTTGCCATATGCGCTTGCCGTAGGATTTTGCTATCAAACGCGGGTCGCAAATCATCAGCACGCCGCGATCGGTTTCATCTCGAATCAAGCGTCCCGCACCTTGCTTAAGATTAATGACCGTGCGTGGCAACTGATATTCCATGAAGGCATTACGTCCCTGGCTGGTGATTTGTGCAAGGCGCGCCGCCAGCACCGGGTCATCCGGCGGAGCGAACGGCAATTTATCTATTACCACTAGCGAAAGCGCTTCGCCGCGCACATCTACCCCTTCCCAAAACGACTGGCTGCCCAACAATATGGCGTTGCCGTGTTCGCGGAAGCGGCTCAACAGCTCATTACGCGAACCTTCGCCTTGCAACATCAACGGATAGTCTAGTTTCTTGCGCTCGAACTCAGCCGTTAAAATTTCATGTGCGCGTTGCATGGCGCGCAGGCTGGTGAACAGCAAAAATGCCCGTCCCTTGCTGGCCTCGATCAACGGCAGAGCCGCCATCACTACTGCTTCGGTGTAGCCAGGATTATTCGGATCGAGCATATTTTGGGGCACATATAGCAACGCCTGTTCGGGGTAATTGAAAGGGCTGTCCCAGCAGGCGGTTTGAGCCTCAAGCAACCCCATTTCGGTTTGATAGTGTGAGAAATTCTGCTTCACTGTGATCGTGGCTGAGGTGAAAATCCATGCACGTGGGTGGCCATTAATTTGCTTGGAAAATATTTCCGCGATGGACAACGGCGTGGTGTTGAGCTGCACGGATTGATGAAATATTTCCAGCCAGCGCACCATATCTACTTGCTCTTTGTCCTGCCATTGTAGAATTTTTTGCGCCATCACCTGCCCGCGTTGCCAGCAACTTTCCAGTCCCTCGCTGCGCTCTGCTTGCTTCTCCAACAGACTGTTAACCTGCTTGAGCTTTTCGATCAGCACGGCCATGGCATCCGTCCAGCCGGATAAATTTTCAATAGCAATGGCAGTCATACGCCCTTCGCTTTGTTTGAACACCAGGCGCAAGTCACGCGCGGCTTTGTCCAGCGAGTCGGTGGCGGTGGGTAGCGCGGCGAAGTCTTTAGCCGAAATTGCCGCCTCCAAACGCACATCTCGTGCCAATTCGATGATTTGTGAAGTCGAAATACTTTCGCCAAAAAACAAGCTGGCGGTCTCAGGCAATTGGTGTGCTTCGTCGAAAATAACCGTATTGCAAGCTGGCAGCAGTTCCGCCAGACCTTCGTCGCGCAGCATCAAATCGGCGAAAAACAAATGATGGTTCACCACCACCACATCGGCCCGCATCGCCTCCTTGCGTGCCTTAAGTACAAAGCAATCTTTATGATGCGGGCACTCCTGCCCCAGGCAGTTATCGCGCGTTGAAGTCACCTGCATCCAGATAAGTGCATTCTCTGGCACATCGCTCACACCACTCTTGTCGCCGGACTGGGTAATTTTTGCGTACTTCACAATCTTGGCTAGATGGCGCGCATCCTCGCGTGTGGTAAAGCGGCCATCAGACTGCGTGCGTTCGAGGTGGTAATGGCAGACGTAATTGGAACGCCCCTTGAGCAATGCTATCGAAACCGGCACTTTGAGCGCGTCACGCACCGTAGGCAAATCGCGCTGAAACAGTTGGTCTTGCAAATTTTTTGTGCCGGTGGAAATTATCACCTTGCCGCCTGCGAGCAGGGCAGGGACGAGATAGGCAAAAGTCTTGCCTGTCCCTGTACCCGCCTCTGCGATAAGCTGTCCATTCGCGGTAATTGCCTGTGCGATGGCTTGCGCCATTTCCACCTGCTGTGGACGCGCGCGAAAATCGGGGATGTGCTCGGCCAGCGCACCATCAGGCGAAAACAGGAATGCGATTTTTTTATCTATCATTGTTAAAACAGTAGTCCAACGAGTCAAGCTGCGAATTGATTTGCATGGTATCACTGCATGAAAGCAACGGGTGATGGATAACCGGGGCAGGTCTAAATACTGTTCGCTTAACCGTTCGTGGTGAGTATGTCGAACCACCACCTGCTCACCCAGAGCCCTTCGACAACCTCAGGACGAACGGAATTTCTTTAACCAATGGGAAGGCACGGAACTTCTACCGCCGTCGCCACTCATAACTGCTACAATCTGCTTAGTTTTGTAGCAGAAGCATATCGAAATCGGGGGCGACCTGGCTTCGACGTGGGTTGCAAAGCAGCGTAGGGCATACCGAGGACCCGCAACCTCGTAAATCAGCTGGAAAACCAATAGTCGCAAACGACGAAAAGTACTCTCTAGCCGCTTAACCGGTTAGACCTCACACCCTGCTGTCCGTGGAGGGGCTCAAGGCCGCAAGGCCGCGATGAGTGAGGTCATTTACACGGAATCGTGTCATGCAGGGTTACTTTGTATGGCATTAAATTTAGGTAACTCGTTCGGTAGCAGCCTGTCGGTTGGCGTCTACCGAATAAAATTAAAGAACTTGACTAAGTATGTAGAACTGCCTGTAGAGTGCTTGCGGACGCGGGTTCAATTCCCGCCGCCTCCACCAATACTTAAACCCCAACTGTTCTCAGCTGGGGTTTTTTCTTGCCTATTCGTGCCAACTTTCCCGTACTCGTAGGGTGCGTAGTCGTTCCCAAATCTCCACAATCGTTTCCGGCTAGGGTTCTCTAAAAAGAGAGTGAGCATTGGGAATGCTCATCTCACACGACTTGGTTGACAGAAAGGTAGGCGTCAAGGGCGGTTTGCTTGGTGTTCATCGTGGGCTCCGTAATGTAATTGACGACACCACCATGAACGCGCTGTTCAATCAGGCAACCAATATAAATTTTACAGAAACACAATTACGACATTTGACATGTGTTATTTTCCGGCCTAGAATTGCAACATTAACCAGAAAAGCGTTTTCTACTGATATGACGAAATTGGAGCAAGTGGCAAGCATCCGTATGGGTTACCCCTTCCGTTCGCGCCTTGAGCACGATGCGGCAGGTGCAATCGCTGTTGTGCAGATGAAGGACATAGACGACGCCAGCTTACTGCACTTGGAGGATGCCGTTCGGGTGAACATGCCAGACTTCAACGAGCATCACCTGATCAGGCAGGGGGATTTGGTATTTCGCTCTCGCGGGCGGACCAATTCTGTGGCGCTAATTTCGGAGGACGTGGGGCCGGCGGTTCTTGCTGCTCCCATGCTGTTGATTCGCCCCGTTGATGTGCTGCCCGCCTACTTGCTCTGGTACATCAACTTGCCGGCAATTCAGGCAGCGTTGGCAGCACAGGCAGAGGGTACGGCGGTGCGAATGATCAGCAAGGCAGCGCTGGAGCAGTTGGTGATCGAGGTCCCGCCGTTGGAGACACAAAGGCGAATTGTCGAAATCGGACTGCTTGCCAGTCTTGAGGCAAGGATCACAACCGAATTGATGGATCGGCGTAAAGCGCTGATCGACGGAATTCTGATGCGTAAAGCTCAGAATACCCACTGATGCCTGGTGGGTCAGGACGCCAGCCCAAGTACTGGTAATACTTGGGCTGGCACGTTATGCAACACAACGAATGAGGTACATATCATGGCAAAAACGCCTTCAACTAGCAACACCCGTTTTGTTCAGCCCAACCCCCAAGGTGGCTGGGACAACAAAAAAGCCGGCGCAAGCCGTGCAGGCTCACATCACGACACTAAGCAGGGAGCCATCGATGCCGCCCGGCAAATGAGTCAGCGTGAAGGATCTGAATTGAAGATCAAAAGCCTGGACGGAAAGATCGCACAGTCGGATAGCCACGGTCACGATCCAAGAAACATCCCCGGCTAAGACCAAAGGAGGGAGGAATCTCTCCCGCCCCCTATACATCAAAGGAATTTCGGATGAACGACAAAATCACACAACAAGAAGTCAACTCGGCTGCGTGGGCCGCCTGCGACACATTCCGTGGCGTTGTCGATCCGGCCCAATACAAGGACTACATCCTCGTGATGTTGTTCCTGAAATACATCAGCGACCTCTGGCAAGACCACTATGAAAACTATCGCAAGCAGTATGGCGACGATGATGAGCGTATCCGGCGCAAGCTGGATCGTGAGCGCTTCACACTGCCCTTCGTTGAGTTCAAGGATGAAAAAACTGCCGAGGTCATCGAGCGCTTCGCCGGCGATTTCAACAGCCTGTACGAGCGACGCAACGCCGCCAACATCGGTGAGTTGATCAACATCGTGCTCGATGGCATCGAGGATGCTAACAAGGCCAAGCTCGACCGCGTTTTTCGCAACATCGACTTCAACTCCGAAGCGAATCTCGGCCAAACCAAGGATCGCAACCGTCGCCTGAAAAATCTTCTCGAAGATTTCGCCAAGCTCGATCTGCGCCCGTCCCGCGTTTCCGAGGACGTGATCGGCAATGCCTACATCTACCTGATCGAGCGCTTTGCCTCCGATGCCGGCAAGAAGGCCGGCGAGTTCTACACGCCCAAGCAAGTCTCGCGACTGCTCGCCCGACTGGCCAAGCCCAAACCCGGCAACCGCATCTGCGACCCGGCTTGTGGTTCAGCTGGCCTGCTGATCGAGGCAGCGGCGCTGGTCGAAGAAACCGGCAGCCGCGATTTCGCCCTCTTCGGCCAGGAGGTGAATGGCAGCACCTGGGCACTGGCGCGCATGAACATGTTCCTGCACGGCAAGGATTCCGCGCGCATCGAATGGGGCGACACCCTCAATAGCCCGGCGCTGGTCGAGGCCGACCGCCTAATGCGCTTCGACGTGGTAGTGGCCAATCCGCCCTTCAGTCTCGACAAATGGGGCTCCGAGCATGCCGAGTCGGATCGTTTCAATCGTTTCTGGCGCGGCGTGCCGCCCAAGTCCAAAGGCGACTACGCCTTCATCACGCACATGGTCGAAACCGCATTGCCGCAGGCCGGTCGTGTGGCGGTGGTCGTGCCGCACGGCGTGCTGTTCCGTGCTGGTGCCGAAGGCCGCATCCGGCAGAAGATGATCGAGGACAACCTGCTCGATGCCGTCATCGGCCTGCCGGCCAACCTTTTCCCCACCACATCCATACCGGTTGCCGTGCTGGTTTTTGACCGATCGCGGGAAAAGGGCGGCGAGCGCGAAGCCTGCCATGATGTCCTGTTCATCGACGCCAGCAATGACTTTCAGGCGGCTAAAACCCAGAACGCCCTGTTCGACTCACACCTCGACAAGATCGTCGCCACCTTCGATGCACGCCAGAACGTCGACAAATACGCCTACGTCGCTACGCTGGCAGAGATTGCCGAGAACGACTTCAACCTCAACATTCCGCGCTACGTGGATACCTTCGAGGAAGAGGAAGAAATCGACGTGGCCGCTGTGGAGAAGGAAATCGAGCGCCTCGAAGGCGAGTTAGTCGAAGTGCGCGCCAAGATGAAAACCTATCTCAAGGAGTTGGGCGTATGAGTATCGAGACCAGAGGCCACGGTAGCGAACCCGTGACAGCCTGTCACGGGTTCAGGCAACCGTACGATTTCCTCGTACGTTTAAAGGGTGGGGACATTTTGTCCCCACCCTTCGTCGAGCAAAGGGGGGAGGCAACTTGCCCCCCTCCTTTGGCAGATTCAGTTATTCGGAAATTCCGGACAACTGCAAAGGTCGCAGAAACCATTGCCGACTTGCGAGGCAAGAAAAAATGACCGAAGGCGAATTGATCCTTTATACGGCTGAAGACGACACGGTCAAAATCCAGCTCCGCGCCGTGGGCGGCACCGTCTGGCTGACCCAACTGGAAATGTCCGAGCTATTCCAGTCCAGCAAGCAAAACATCAGCTTGCATATCAAAAACGTGCTTGCGGAAGGGGAGTTGAACGAGGAAGCAACTGTCAAGGAATCCTTGACAGTTCAAACCGAAGGCACCCGGCAGGTTCGCCGCAGCAACCTGCTCTACAACCTCGACATGATCCTGGCCGTGGGTTACCGGGTGCGCTCCCTGCGTGGAACCCAGTTCCGGCAATGGGCCAGCACCACGCTCAAGGAGTATCTCGTCAAAGGCTTTGCCATGGACGACGAGCGGCTCAAGCAGGCCCAGCACTGGGACTATTTTGACGAGTGGCTGGCGCGCATCCGCGACATCCGCGCCTCGGAAAAACGCTTCTACCAAAAACTCAAAGACTTGTTCAGCACCGCCGTGGACTATGACAAGACCACCGAGCAGGCACAGCTATTTTTCAAACAAGTGCAAAACAAAATGCTCTGGGCGGTGGCCGGCCACACGGCTGCCGAACTGATCGCGGGGCGCGCCGATGCCAGCCAAGCCAATATGGGGCTGACCAGCTGGCGCGGTAGCTGCGTGCGCCAGGGCGATGTGAGCATCGCCAAAAACTATCTGCAACAGCCCGAGATCGAAGCACTCAACCGTATCGTCGTTATGTACCTGGATCACGCCGACGACATGGCCCAGCGCCGTCATGCCATGACCATGCAGGACTGGGCACAAAAGCTCGATGCCTTTCTGGCATTCAATGAGCGCGACGTACTGACCCATGCCGGCAAGCTGCGGGCAGACGTGGCGGCAAAGCTGGCGCTGGAACGCTATGAGATCTTCGATGCGGCGCGGCGGGAGGCGGCAAGGCTGGCGGCAGATGCGGCGGATGTGGCCGCACTGGAGCAGGTCGAGCGGGAACTGGAAGGCAAGAGGCAGAAGAAATGAACTGGCCGAAACGAAAGGCTGGTGAGTTGTTCGATATTCAGCTCGGGAAGATGCTCAACGAAAAAGCCAGAAAAGGCGACACCTTTTCGTACCTTGCCAATTTCAACGTGCGATGGGGCAAGTTCGATCTGTTGGAACTCAATCAGATGGCGTTTTCCGATAGGGAAAAGGAAAAGTTCACGCTCCAACCGAATGATCTGTTGATGTGTGAGGGTGGCGAGATAGGGCGATGCGCCGTCTGGTTAGAAAAGGGTTCAAAAGTCTTCTACCAGAAGGCACTGCATCGGCTTCGTCCTATTGGCGAACAGATGAACTCGCACTTCATGTATTACTACATGCACTACCTTTCGGCCATGGGTGACCTACCAAAGTTGGTTGGTGAAACAAGTATTGCGCACCTAACACGTGAGAAATTGGTTACCTTGCTTATCCCGGTGCCAGCTAGAGATACCCAAGACAAAATCGTCGAAGTTTTGTTAACGTGGGACGCCGTCATCGAAAAAACCGAGCGGCTGATTACGGCGAAGGAGAGCCATTACACGCACGAACTTTCCCGGCTCATCAGCCAAGGTCAACATCCACGCAACCATGTCGGAAACTTTGCTCACGAGGTTTCCGCGCGGAATCGCGGTGACAAGTGGCGAACCGTGGCGCTGGCGGATATCGCTACCGTCTGGAAGGGGCAGCAGCTCAACAGGGATGCAATGGTCGAGAATGGCATCTACTACGCCCTCAACGGCGGCATCATTCCATCTGGTCGCACGACGGAATGGAACTGCGAGGCGAACACGATCACAGTCAGCGAGGGCGGTAACTCTTGCGGTTTCGTGTCCCATAACCGCGAGAACTTTTGGTGCGGTGGTCATTGTTACGCGCTCAAGAATCTGGCGAAAGATGTAGATGTCCACTACCTGTTTCATTACCTCAAAGGAAGGCAAGCTCGCGTGATGGCGCTACGTGTCGGGTCTGGTTTGCCCAATATTCAGAAGTCGGATATCGAAGCCTTCCCTGTCATCCTGCCCAGCCTCGACAGACAAGCCGCTATTGCCCGCTACCTCAATGCCCTGCGCGAGGAAATTTCCACTCTCGGTGTTTATGTTGAGAAACTGAAAGAGCAGAAACGCGGCTTGATGCAAAAACTCCTCACAGGCCAGTGGCGGGTGAAGGTGGCCGAGACAGAGGTAAGTCCGTGACAACAAGTGCGCCGTTCAGCGACTTTCTGATCTTCGCAGACGAGAGTGGCGACCATGGTCTTGTCTCTATCGACGAACAGTTCCCGGTGTTCGCTCTGGTGTTCTGCATCGTGCGCAAGGATGACTACGTGAACCAATCGTGCCCGCAATGCAACGCTTAAAGCTGGGGATTTGGGGGCACGATAAGGTCATTCTGCACGAACACGACATTCGCAAGGAAAAAGGGCTATTTGGTGTCCTACGTACCAACCGCGCATTGCGAGAGCGCTTTCTCACCGATCTGACGGGTCTGATCGCGGTAGCACCTTTCCAGATGATCGCCTCGGTCATCGACAAGAACCGGCTGAAGGAAAAGTATGCCAGTCCGTACAACCCTTACGAGGTCGCGTTGCTGTTCTGCATGGAGCGGACATTGAATTACCTGCATCAGCAAGGCGAAAGCGGCAAACGTGTTTCCGTGTTGTTTGAAAGTCGGGGGCGGCAGGAGGACGGAGAGCTGGAGCTGGAATTCCGGCGCATTTGCGATAACCGGAGCAACTGGGGATACAAGCGGCCAGACTTCCAGCAGATGCATTTCGAGCACCTGTTCGTTGACAAGAAAAGCAACTCGACAGGATTGCAACTGGCGGACTTGGTGGCGCGACCCCTCGCGCTACGCCACTTGCGGCCCGACCAAGCGAACCGAGCCTTGCAGGTGCTGGATGGAAAGCTCTTGAGCTTCAAGGTGTTCCCATAAAGCAAAAGGGCCTCGGAACAAGTCCAAAGCCCTTTTGCCGACCGGGAAAAGCCCAATCCATAAAGCGAATTGTATAGGGAAATCCTAATAAAGCAACGAATTTTTGAAAACGACCCCACCGGCTATTCAGGGCATTGCCAGAAAGAGCCCCTCGGGCACTTGTCACCGGCGAGGAACTTTTAGCCCACACTGTAAGGCATGAACATGACAGAAAACAATTCAGAAACATCGTTCCGTTTCAACGAAAAACATCTCTCGCAAATACCGGCCCTGCAACTGCTGACCAATCTCGGCTATCGCTACCTGACGCCGACCGAAGCACTGGTAATGCGCGGCGGACGCCTCTCCAACGTGCTGCTGGAAGAGGTATTGCGCGAAAGCCTCAAGCGCATCAACCGCATCCAGCACAAGGGCGACAACTATCTCTTCAGCGAGGAGAATCTGCAAAGCGCGATCCAGCGCCTGAAAAATGTGAAGTACGACGGCCTGCTGAAAACCAATGAGTCGGTCTATGACCTGCTGACGCTGGGCGTGGCACTGGAACAATCGGTGGAAGGGGCGGTGCGCAGTTTCACGCTTAACTACATCGACTGGAAAAATCCGGAGAACAACGTCTATCACGTCACCGCCGAATTTTCGGTGGAGCGCACGCGCAGCCACGAGACGGCGCGACCGGATATTGTGCTGTTCGTCAACGGCATTCCCTTCGCGGTGATCGAATGCAAGTCGCCGAATACCGAGGTGGCACAGGCGGTGTCGCAGATGATCCGCAACCAGCGCGACGAGTACATCCCGGCGCTGTTCACCTACGCCCAATTGGTGATTGGCACCAACAAAAATCACTGCAAATACGCCACTGTCGGTACGGCGGCCAAGTATTGGGCGGTGTGGCGCGAGGAGCGGGAAGAGAAGGACGAGGACGGCGCGGCTTTACGTTTGGTGCTGGATCAACCTTTGCCACAGGAAGCCAAGGCCGGGCTATATGAGTTGCTCGCTGATGGTTTTGGTGTCCGTGAGCCGAGTGCAGAATATCTGGTGCGTCGTTCGCTGACCGAACAGGACCGCACGATTTACGCCTTGTGCCGGCCCGAGCGTCTGCTGCGCATGGCGCTGGCTTTCACGGTATTCGATGGCGGCCGGCGCAAGATTGCCCGCTACCAGCAGTTTTTTGCGGTCGAGCGCATCGTCGGACGGGTCAAGCAACGCGATGACGCCGGGCGACGGGCCGGCGGCATCGTCTGGCACACGCAGGGTTCGGGCAAGTCGTTGACGATGGTGATGCTGGCCAAAGCGCTGGTGCTCGATCTTGATATCCGTACGCCGCGCATTGTGTTGGTCACCGATCGCGTCGATCTTGACAGGCAACTCGGCAACACCTTCGCGGCCTGCGGCTTGACGCCGGATCGTGCCGAATCAGGGCGGCATCTAGTGGAACTGGTGGCGGATAGCAAGGCGCATATCGTCACCACGCTGATTCATAAGTTCGACAAAGCGCTGTCCACACGCAAGTTCCAGGACGAATCCACCGAGATTTTCGTGCTAGTGGATGAAACTCAGCGCACGCAACTGGGCATGTTCTCGGCGCGGATGCGGCAGATGTTCCCGAATGCTTGCTACATCGGCTTCACCGGCACGCCGCTCTTGAAGCGCGAGAAGAGCGACGTGGCAAAGTTCGGAGGCATCATTCACACCTATGCCATCAATCAGGCGGTGGCCGATGGCGCCATCGTGCCCTTGCTTTACGAGGGGCGGTTGGTCGAGATTGAGCAGAACAAGGCGGCGATTGATGTCTGGTTCGAGCGCCATACCGAAGCCCTGACGCCGGCGCAGAAAGCCGATCTGAAGCGGAAGTACGCGCGGGCCGAAATGCTCAACAAGGCCGATCAGGTCATTTATATGCGCGCTTTCGATATCAGCGCGCATTTCCGCCAGAACTGGCAAGGCACCGGCTTCAAGGCGCAATTAGTGGCTCCGTCCAAGGCGGCGGCGCTCAAATACAAGGCCTTTCTGGATGATATTGGCGAGGTGACGAGCGAGGTCATCATCTCAGCACCCGACGAGCGGGAAGGTTTCGACGATGTGGATGACGAAGAATCCACCGACGAGGTCGTCGCTTTCTGGCAGCGCATGATGAAGCGCTACGGCGATGCCGAAGCCTACGAGACGCAGATCATCAATGCCTTCAAGCACGGTAGCGACCCGGAGATACTTATCGTGGTCAGCAAGCTGCTGACCGGCTTCGATGCGCCACGCAATACGGTGCTCTACCTCACGCGTAACCTGAAGGAACACACCCTGCTGCAGGCCATTGCCCGCGTCAATCGCCTCTACGATGACGATGAAGGGACCCAGCCCAAGGAGTTCGGCTACATCATTGACTACGCTGGCGTCCTTGGTGAACTCGATCAAGCGCTGACCACCTACAGTGCACTTGAGGGCTTCGAGGAAGGCGATCTCACCGGCGCACTGACGAGCATCAACGACGAGGTACGCCAGCTGCCACAGCGCCACGCCGAGTTGTGGGACGTATTCAAGGCTGTGTCCAACCGGCAGGATGAGGAAGCCTTCGAGCAACTGCTGGCTGATGAAAAAATTCGCGAGAATTTCTACGAGCGACTATCGGCCTACGCCAGAACGCTTGCCATTGCCATGTCCTCCGAAGAATTCATTACCACGACACCAGAGAATCGCCTCAAGAGCTACAAGGCCGATCTCAAGCGCTTCGCCAATCTGAAGGCCGCGGTGAAATTACGCTACGCCGAGTCCATCGACTACCGCGACTACGAACCGAAGATACAAAAACTGCTCGACACCCACATCTCGGCCAATGAAGTGCTGAAACTGAATGAGCCTGTCAATATTTTTGACGGCGTGGCCTTTCAGCAAGTCGTCGAGGAGCAAGGCCAGGGCAGGCCGACTGCCGCCAAGGCCGACATGATTGCCCACGCCACCAAACGCGCCATTACCGAGCATCTGGACGAAGACCCGGCATTCTTCGAGAAATTCTCCAAACTGATCCAGCAGGCCATCGACGACTATCGTGCCGGGCGGATCTCCGATCTGGAGTATTTGAAGCAGGCAAGCGAGATCAAGGATGCGGTGGTTAATCGCAAGGTCGATGATGTACCTGCCGTCCTGCACGGTAACGATCACGCGATTGCCTGTTTCGGCGTCCTTGAGCCGTATTTCGGTCGGCATATTTCGGATACCTCACAGGCGAAAAATGTGGCGGCAAACGCGGCAGTCAGCATCTGGGGCATCGTTGAAAGAAACAAAGTCGTGGGGTTCTGGGACAACCTGGACGCGCAGCGGCGAACCATGAACGAGATGGACGATTTTCTCTATGACGAAATCCGGGGTGAGCGGGGCGTTCCCTTAACCACCGAGGAAATGGATGAAATCATCGACCGCTCGATGCAATTGGCCAGACACCGGATGCCGGCGTGAAGACCATGCGGCAAGAAATCGTCTTCGGCACTGAAACCATCGGCTATGAAATTCGATTTCTGCCGACGCGACGCACACTCGGAATTGAGGTACATCCC
>CAMCFJ010000037.1 GCA_945874105.1 Candidatus Nitrotoga sp. CP45
GCGCATTGAAGCGGTGATCCTTCCAGGCTCGATAAGCGAAACGACTGCCGCCCATGATCAACACCAGCAGGATCGGATCGAGCAGAAGAACCGATCGCGGCACCACCTGCTCAACCCTGAACAGCACCAGGATGGCCGGCACAGCCACCGCTCCGACAGCAACCGCCTTCAGGATGCGTTGCAAGTCGGGCAGGCTGGCGAAGCGCCAGATACCGCGATAGAGACCGAAGTACCAGAACAGCAAGGATTGCAGAGGCACCACCCAGATCAGGGTCGAGAATGCCGCCCCCAGATACTCCGGCGGAATGGACAGATTGAAACGCAGAAAATACGCGCCCATCCAGGCAGCCACTGCGGCGCCGATGTCATGCAGAACGACTAACGCCGAGCGGCTAATAGGCAAGTCCGGATTCCTTCCAGCGACGGTCGATCACAACGCAAATAAACGCATAAATACCCCCCCAAATTGCGATGATTCCAGGCTGCCAAGCGGGATGCATCAACAAACCGAGGCCGGAAATTCCCGCTGCGGCCATGACACCATATTCCATAACAGCCAGATGGCGATGACTCCAGCCCATGCGCACCAGGCGCTGGTAATAATGCCCACGGTGCGCCAGCCATACTTTCTCCCCAGCGAGACTCCTTCGCACAAGCGTCAGACTGGCATCGACGATGAACGGCGAGAACAGCAGAACCGGAAAAGCGAAGGGCCAGAATCCGGCAGCCCCCCCGGCCAAGCCTATGGCGGCCGCCAGATAGCCCAAAGGGATTGAACCGGCATCGCCCATGAATATTCGCGCCGGCGGGAAGTTGAAGATCAGGAACCCCGCCGCGCCGAACGCGATCACCCAGGACAGCAGCGCTAATGAGTCAGCCCCAGCGAGCCAGGCGGCCACTCCGTAAAAGGCAAATCCAAACAGTGCCATGCCACCAGCCAGGCCATCAGAACCATCCATGAAGTTGTACAAGTTGGTCATCCAGATCATCGCCGGAACCGCCAGCCACATTGCCCAAACAGGCATCGTCGGTAACGCATACACGGTCACGACCGCCGCCAGAAAATGCCCGACGAGGCGGAGCCGAACCGATAGACCGCGAAAATCATCCAGCAGCGACAACCCGGCCAAGCCCAGCGCGACACCGGCCAACACAAAGAGATCGTCCGATCTCAATACCAGTCCGCACACCAGCAACCCGGCCATGATGCCGAGACCACCGATACGCGGCGTGGGACGCAGATGCAGAGAGCGCGCGTTAGGGTGGTCGAGTGGCAACATCGACTCTCGACGCAGCAGCAACTTCAAGGCAAACCACGAAACAACCAACGCCAAGGGGGGCAATAACCACATTCCAGACATGTACGCGACTCTAACTTCAGGGTCTTTGCTTAGCCATACAGCGAAAGTAATAGTCGTCGGCGGTCTGGCGCAGCCCTTCATACAGAGTGTATGGCTGCCGCCAGCCCAATTCCCGGCGAATTCTCGTACTGTCCAGGTACAGTGACCCAAGCAGGCGATTCACCTCCGCCCCACGTCCGAACAGCACCCCCGCCACGCGCAACCAGACTGGCGGCACCGGAAGCAAGCGCGTGGGTCGATGCATGGCCAGCGCCAAGCGTCGAATCAGCTCAGCGCTGGAAACATCCTCGCCATCCGAAACCAGAAATGTCTTCCCAGCGGCTGCGGGATGATCAAGGCAGACACGAATCGCATCGGCGAAGTTGCCCAGGTAAAGCAGACTGCGGCGGTTATCGACGCGGCCGAATGGCATCGGCAAGCCCCGCTCCACACCATGCATCAACCGCAAAAAATTGGCCCCCACACCCGGCCCATAAACCAGAGGCGGACGCAGAATCACCACTTCCATTCCCGTCACCGACTCGATCTCGCGCAAGCCCTGCTCCGCCTCCCACTTGGAAGCCGCATAAGCATCTTGCGGCGCGGGCGGATCGAACTCCGTATAAGGCGTATCGCGGCCCTCGCCATTCACCTTGATCGAACTGACGAAGACGAAACGTTTGACACCCGCATCAGCAGCCTGCCGCGCCAGATTCAAAGTCCCCTCAGTATTGACGGCACGGAAAGCGGCTAGAGGATCAACCGACGTATCGCGCATTACGTGGACGCGGGCGGCGAGATGAACGACGGCCTCCACCCCGATCAACGCAGCACTCCAATCCGTTTCCGGACCGATATCGCCGACAACGCGTTCATCGGGTATCGCGCACGTCGCGCGAACGGCGGCAACGACCTCAAAAGCGGAATGAGTCAGGACTCCACACAGATTGCGGCCAACGAAACCATTCGCGCCGGTAACCAAAACCCTCATCAGCGTAAAAACTCCAGCAACTTGGCTGGATATTTCGAAAGAATTTTTAACAGGCTGGTCGGGATACCGTTCTCCTGACAGGCACGAAGCACTTCCTTATTGAGTTGAAGCGTGTTGCGCCATCCCCCCGTACTGATTCCACCGGTTCGCATCCGCACCAGTACTTCCGGCATGTGGCGGTACTTCAGCGTATCGCCGTGGAATATGCGAGCCACCAGTTCGAAATCGCCGGCAATCCGATAATCGGTGCGGAACACCCCGAAGCGCTCATACACATGGCGGCGCAAGAATAATGCTGGATGCGCCGGCATCCATCCCCAGGCAATCCGGTCCGATCGAAAACGTTCCGAGCTGTAGCGGCGCAAGGGCCGCACGGGCCGGTCGTGGCTGACAAATTCCGCGTCGCCGAACAGGGCATCGAGCCGCTCTTGTTCCATGATCATGCTCACCCGCGCCAGCACGCCCGTGTCGGCATACACGTCATCCGCATTGAGAAAGCCGATGACGTCTCCCGTCGCCACCCGCAGACCCTTGTTCATCGCGTCGTAGATACCCTTGTCCGGCTCGGAAATCAGCCGTGCGACATGCTTGCCATGTCGCTCGATGAGCGCCAGCGTGCCGTCGGTCGATGCACCATCCACCACGATGTGCTCGATATCCGGGTGCGTCTGTGCGGCGACTGATGCAAGCGTGTCGGCGATGCTGTCGGCAGCGTTGAAAGCGACGGTTATGACTGAAATCTGGCTCACCACTCGCTCCGCAATAAGGAAACGGACACAACAAACTTCGTGTCTTATGGTTCAAATATTTCACGAGCACCATACTAGATGCTAGGCAATCGGTATGCCGTCGCGAACGATAGCGAATTAACAATTATGTAGATTGCCCGTGTCAGATAACGCCCCGCAACGGGTATTCGAGTCGCGATCCTAACCAAGCCATATATAACCAGCAGATAACTCGCACGGGGCGAAAGTCGGCCAAACTTGAACTGTTCGAATTTGGCAAGCTCAAGGATCCGAATCGGCCTAACCGTCACCGACTTGTTCTCCTCATGCAATCGGTAGCCCGCAACGACCTTGGGGATTGATAGCCAAGAATAATGGCAATAGGCCCGGTAAAAAAATTGAGCATCAAAAACGAAATGCATGTCTTTGTCGAAAGGTAAATCGCGGTACACGTGTCGCCGCCAGAAAGTCGCTGGCTGAAGGACCGCCGAGCGGTATTTCATCCAACCGACATTATCCAGAGGGTGGTATCTCAATCTAACCGGTTTGAGGTATTTGCCGGAGGCATCGACGTAATATCCCTCAGCGCTGATCAGGTGGATATCCTGATACGACTCAAAAGCATCTACGACGGCTTGCAGCGCATCACAACATAAGAACAGATCGTCGGCATTCAGGTAGCAGAAGACCTCACCGCGCGCCACACGAAACGCCTTATCAATGGCATCAGCCTGTCCACTGTCTTCAGTGCTGACAAGTTGGAACCGGGAATCTTCAGCGCAGAATCTATTGATAATCTCCAGTGAGTGGTCGGTCGATCCACCATCTGCAATCAGAACCTCGAAATCGGTATGAGTTTGGGTGCGGAGGCTAGAGAGGCAACTGTCGAGATAACGAGCATAGTTGCGAGACGGAACTGCAATGCTAACCTGCATGGTGGGCCCCCTTTCTCACGAATAGCAAGTCCATTTCCAAGATGCCCAGTTCATCCGGTTTACGTTTCCGCAGAACATCAACAATTTCCCAGCATGCAAAGCCGGTTGAATGCATAAACGACATTATCTGGGCAACATCGGCGCTGCCTTCGTAGGAGGCAACCAAGGGTGTTTCCAGCATGACATATCTGCATCTCTTGAGAAATTCCGTCGCGCCAGCCAGCACCGACAACTCGCCCCCTTGGACATCAATCTTTAAAAAAGGCGTACTTAAGGATGACAGCTCGTCGTTCAAGAGTGCATCCAATGTGGCGCAACGGACCTGGTGAACATGGACCGCAGATTCACCTTTGCGCTGCAACATAGAATTGTTTGCTGTTGATTGATAGACGTTCAGGTTGACAATGCCTTCCTTGCTGGAAACCGCCAGAGGAATGCAGCGCCCTTCGATATGGTGGTCAACGAAAGTACGCTGCAAACCTGCAAAGCAACTTGGATCCGGTTCAAAGCTATAGATGGGCAGGCTGGGCAGAGCAGTATGGGCCATGAAGGCGAACTGGCCGATATTCGCACCGACATCGACGATCGCATCGACATCTTCAAATACCCCCCGTGCAGCAAGCCTGTGAAGGTTAGCAAGCAAGCCGAACGATACCAAATCAGGATGCTGCAATTTCTTCACCAGGCATCCGGGAGAAAATATTGCCGCAAGGCTGGTTGGTACAAGATGCTCAAGATACATACGAATTACTTTCTAAAAATCTTGTCTAGGAAAGCCTGTCTCCAGGCCGGGCCCGAGTGTTCCTTGCGAAACCTTGCTATGCCGGATAGCAAAGCTGCGTATTCCTCATCCCCGGGGCGAGGAAGAGACCTGAAGAAGTCCGCTGTTTCGCCTCCCCGCTCACAAAACACGCCGCAGTGGTAGGTTTTTATCATTCGGCCACACCATCCGGATCCCCGAACGATAACCGGTCGCCCGACCCTCGCCGCCAGGTACAACGTCGCTGCCTCCATCCGCTCATCCCAGTTGTCATAGAGCATCAGCAGGTAGTGCTGTTTTCCTGCCAGCATTACCAGTTCCTCTTCCTTCAGGTAGCGATTGATGAAGTGCGGATAGGAGCGCAATACCGCCAATACTTCTTCATGCTGCTGGTTTATGAAAGTTCCGGCCACGGTGATCCGTCCAATATCCGGCGATTGTGCGAATAGTGGAACCAATTGTTCAATACTCTTTCCGGGACGGATCTGGCCAAATATGCCGAATTCCAGCTTGGTTGCAGGTAGCGGAGCATCTGCTGTGCCCGCCATTGAAACCAGCTCCAGAGAAGGAATGACGTCGATCTTGTTCTTTTCTGTTGCAGGAAATGAGTTTCGCCAGGCCTCGGCCAACTCCTCTGTTCTTAGCAACAACTGCGTATCCGGCCTGGACAAGAAGGAGCTGATGAATCTCCTTGCCAGCCAATTGTTCGAGATTTTTTCCGGGCCCATCAAATAAATGACGGAAAGCACCTCTGCTCTGACAAGCCAGGCTACCCAACGCCAAAAGAATGCCAACAACACCAAATGAGCATCCAGAAAGAGAATGTTTTTGAACTTCTCATCGGCTCGCGAACGAAGTAATGCCAGCAGACTCAACAAGGTACAAGTCCGGATCGAGGAAGATGGAACGATAAAAGTCTCGACATGCCCATACCTACCCAGTTGTTCTGCAAGGTCTGTAAACAGGTTGTCGCCAACTTCCTGGGAAATCAGATAACTAACCCGATCATGTGCGCCGATTACACTGGCCGTACTGAGTAAAGACTGCGCGGGATGTCCGATTGCAGTAAACCACGGCTGCACTATCAGCAGGCTCGGCTTATTCCATGACAGTTTGCACCTGACCGATTGTTGCAAAAAGGCTTTTACTGTGCACTTATGGCTTTCCTGCTTCCCATTGCGGCGATTCATAAACTCAAGTTGCCATTCCATAGTATTTGCCAATGACCTTATCGAGATAAGTACTGTCAAATACGACGCCAGCCTTGACCAGCATGGGAATTATGCGTTCAACGTTTATAGGATACTCATGGCCGCGTTCTGCCGCATCAAATAATGCTTGCTTGCCGACCGCACGTTCCATCGCATGAACAATATCCTGCATTGAGTAATTGACAGTATTTGCCACATTGATTGTGGTATTGCGAACCGTTTTATCGGCTATTAAATAGTTGGCAATAGCCGCAACATCGCCAACATCAATTATGTTGCGTTTGGCCTTGCTCCACAGCTCGAAACATTCGCTGCGTGAAATTCGTGCATAAAGATAATTCAGCAGGTTGTGGGTATTGAAGGCTTTCCCCGCAACTTGCGGCAATCGTATAACCAAACCTTGTGGATGTGCCTGAACCAAGCCTTCCATTGCCAGTTTATGTTGAACATAGGACATGTCTTGTGCATCAGGATCGGCAACGCTGCACGTGCCAAAATATACGAATACACCAACATGATGAGCCGTCCGTAATGCATCTGCTAGACGTTGTCGCTCTCTCGCAAACTCGTCCGAACTCTTGCACGCGGAATTGGAAACCCCTGCTGCATATATGCAGACATCATCTCGCTGTGAATAAGCGTCTGCAAAGGACCGCGCCAGCAGGCCGGAGCCCACGATCATGAGTGCACCTCCCGATAGAGTTCAGAATATTGCTCTGCGACCTTGCGCAGGGTATATCGCTCCAATACGGTCTGACGCGCACACCGCGCAAGCGAAATATGCCGCCCATCGTCCTCCAGCACCCACGCTATCCCTTCCGCCAGGTCAGCTGGCTCGAAAGGCCTTGCCAGATAGCCATTTGCTTGATGGCCTATCATGTCAGGCATGCCTCCAATATTAAATGCAACAACAGGTGTTCCACACGCAAGAGACTCCATAACCGTGTTGGATAGGTTCTCCTGAACGGAAGGCGCAACCACAACATCTGCAGCAGAATAAAGCAAAACCTGACTTACTTCGTCATGCAAGTGGCCAATGTAGTGCACGTTCATTCCCAGGTTCAAGGGATTCTCCGGCTTAGATGCGCCAATAATCACCAGTTCGATATTCTCACTCCATCCTGCTTTCGACAATTGCTCTAATGCGGGTATCAGGAATTGGTATCCTTTGCGCTTCTCGCTAGTTGCGTTGACAGCAGAAAATAATACGAGGTGCTTATCTTGCGGCAAATTGTAGGCCGTACGGGCTGCGGCTTTATCAATCGGCTTATATTTCTCTGTGTCAATAGCGTTGGGAATTACCTCAATTCGCCGGTCTTTGAATAATGAGCTTGAGCGCGCCATATTCGCGAGCCAGTGACTTGTGGCTACCACGGTGATCGGCACCCCTTCCCAAGAGGATTGCTTACGATTCAAAATATATCGTGACAAATCCCAATCCTGTTCTGATTTCAGTAAAGGACAATTTCCACAGGACTGCCGAAATTTTCCGCATTCTTCGTCATAGTGACATCCGCCGGTAAATGGCCACATGTCATGCAAAGTCCAAACAATCGGACGCCTGAACTTCCTTAATGTTTCGATTCTTAAAAAACCGCTGTTTACCCAAAAAAGATGAACCACATCGGAATCAAGATTAGAGACTTTCGATGCCAGCCTCTCTGGAAGCCAAGCTGGCGAGAAAAATACTCTTTGACGTTTGCGATACAACCGGGTCAAAACCTCGTCCATATATGGCCGGAGAACGGCAAATATGCATTGCCACCGGGAGCGCGGACCCAAGACGCTAGGGTCATCCATTTTCTTGCGCTGCACCAATAGGCGTGAGTCAACGCCGATGGACTGGAGCGCGCGGTAAAGTCTATAGGTAGCGATGGCGGCCCCGCCATGATTATCAAATGTGCTTAACATCAGCAAATTCATGGCTTGGAGGACTCGATATACAATGAATCCGGCTTCCTTGCTTTGCCATCTGAAACATCCAGAGCGTATTTTCCGTACTCTGGTATTCGACTTTCACCTGCTGAGCAGATTTTTACATTAACAAAGCCAGCCTGTTCCAATAACCGTTTCAAAGAAAAGCGGTCATACATCCACTGATGCACCTCCCCACTATCCCGGAATAGACCCTTGTGAAAACTGATTTGAGCGGCTTTTCCGGCAATCAAACGAACCAGCCAGCCAGCCAATAACTCCCGTCCGCGCCGGATTAACCTGGAGGGACTTTTACCAATGAATATGGCGGGCACTGTCGGCTGAGACAGCCAGAATTTTTCTGCCTCCGCACCTATCCGGGCGCGTACAAAAGCTCGGTTGTTTTCAGCAAGGCCAGCCAAGAATCTCGCCATCCTTCCGCCCGAGAAATCTCTAACCGTCTGATCAAACAACTCAAGCATGAGCCAGTCATAGTCCGACTCTCCTGTGCTGTCGTCAGAAACAACCGCATCCAAGGTTTTCAAATATTCGCGTGCCAACATTTCTAAATCTGGCACAACAAGTCTGATAACACCGCCCCTCCTCAAAACTCGAAAGCATTCGGTAACCAGATGACGCGCGCCATCCACATCAAAATGCTCCAACACATGCGAGCTGTAGCAGGCGGCTGCAAAGCCTGAGGGGAATGGCAGCCCTCCGCTAATGTCGACGTTCAACACATGCGGATCAGTCGAGTGAACATCCAGATTTATCCACTCTGGATGGTGTACTGCACCACAACCAATATTTATCATTCTAGACTCAACCATTTTACTCAACCTTGACAGCTATTCGACCGGTGTAATCAATTCTATTAAGTAAAATCTTTACCTCATTCTTTTCAAGATATTCGTCCACTGCTTTTCTTGCTCCTTGCCAGTGTCCATAATCATCAATTATTAATATACCACCCTTTGAAAGACGCGGAAACAAGTGCTCCATCTCATGCTTCGTAGAAACATACCAATCCGTATCCAATCGTAATATAGCAATCTTTTCAGGTGCCGCATGAGGGATAGTTTGCTCGACCATCCCCTTGATGAAGTGGGTTTTTTCCACTGGATAGCCCGTACTGCCCAGTGCGGCTTTAACGACATCTAACGTCGCTCGACACCACACTGATTCTTCCACTTGCCTATCCGATTCCTTCAACAAACTTTCCGCCGTAACACCAGCTACATCGACATCATTTTCAGTGGGCAACGACATTCCTTCGAACGTATCGAATAAAAACAAGTCACGACTTGTATCGCCCATAGTTAGAAGCACTTCGGCAGCCGCCATCGAACTCCCTCCCTTCCACACCCCACACTCAACAACCTCCCCCTCAATGTGTTTATCGCACACATATCTCACTCCTTCGCACAGTGCAAATATTCGCTCCGGTGATGTCATGGTAAAAGGCCGAACCTTCTTGTAAATCTTTACAAATTTTGGATCAACATCTGGTGGAAACATCTCCTCCGTTTTACAGCGTGTTACTTCAAGTCCAAATAATTGGAAGACATCTTTTACTAATTTTCTAAAATCCATTTTCTTTATCCACAATCCCTAGTTTACATGACTCATCGCAAATCCCTAAATTACGCTAGCTTCAACCAGCAAATGACTCGGCTTAAAAACGTCGGCTTGAGCATTTGAAAAAATTCCTTGAGTCTGGCATGTGCAGCCACACACTCACCAATATCCGACTCGAAATATGCTATCGGTTTACTAGCCAATACGACTGAGAAATCACCGCTACTCTTGCAATGTTCCCCTGTAGCATCATGTCCGATGTTGCTTACCATCGAAATTGCAGGGTGCAAACATAAGCCACCTACCTCAAAAACTGAGGCGTACCAGAAAATCGCCCATGTGTTTTTCGTGCGATTTGCATTTTGCTCAACCTGAATCCAAAAGTTGTAAGCATCGTCCATATTGAACCGACTTATTGTTTCCTTGGAATAATCTCGAAGCAATTTATCCGGATCCTTTTTAAAAGACATCCAAGCTCTTTTCCATGTTGCCCATCCCCAGCATGAGGCGGTTCGGAGGAAAAATGTTTCCGGCAATCCGGAAACATTTATTGGGAACATATAACCCGATATATGCATTACATCCTCTTCATTTTGATAAACATCCAGTGCATCATTCATGAAGGCAAGAAAATATGGGGATGTAACTAAATCATCCTCCAGCACGATAATGCGTCCATGCTCGTTTACTATCCCGGTCACTCCATCAATAATGGAAGTAGCCAATCCCAAATTTTTGTCTCGTTCAATGATTTTGACTGACTTGAACCCATCAATCGTTCTTATATACTGCCGAACCTCCGCCACTTTAGCTCCAGCTCCTGGCTCTTTTGCCGCATCCGAGAAAATAATCAAATCGCTCTCGCGTGCAAGTTCATTATTCCGCAAGGCTTCTATTGTTCGCCTGGTATGCGTTGGCCGATTGTAAACAAACAGTGCGATAGGGGCTAATCTCATACAGCGCACTCTTTATGGCGGATTACAGCTTTCTCCCACAGATACGGACTCAACAGCTGCCAAGCATGCTCACCATCGGTAAATTTCGCCCCGGGGTTATTGATTACATTCAATACTGCGCGGGAAACCTGGTTGGGATCGATTAGCTTGCATGCATTGAATGCTTCGCTATGGATCGTGTCCATCATGAAATTCCTCAATGGACCTTTCATCCAATCCACGATCGGGGAATTAAAACCCAGCTTTGTTTTGCGATAGGCCACTTCGGCCGGCATATAAGGCGCAATAGCATCGCGAATAATGGCCTTGGAAAAACCCCCGCGTATCTTGGATGTCCATGGCAAGGAAAATGCAAAAGTCAATATTCTGTGATCCAGGAACGGCATTCTGATCTCTACGCTGTTAGCCATGCTGTAGCGGTCATAATTCCGCAGCAACGTAGGCAGGACGGTTTCATGCGTTGATGCATAGAGCCGCTGATTGAGATGGCCCATATTGCGCCACGCAGGGTGTTGAGCATCTCGACCTTGAATATCGGTGGATTTGCGCAAAATCTTCTTTGCCCATCGCTTTGCATGGTGCTCCGCAATATACCGGATATTGGACGGCACTCCAGCAAATTGAGCAGAGTTTTTGGGCATAGCATCATAATGAGTGCCGACGATCTCGTATGCCTGCTTTAGATTCCACCCCGCATCTCTCAGCGCGATCAGATAGTCGAAATTGTAGCCGCCGAACAGTTCATCGGCGCCATGCCCATCGAGGGTGACAGATATACCATGTGCCTTTACCGCGCCATAAGTCAGCATGAACGGAATGGGGCTGGTGATATACAGATCCTCAAACAGATAAAAATAGTCATCCAGACTATCTATCGCTTTTAATGGGTCGATATCGATTATCGTCGCTTCGATACCAATATGGTTTGCGACCATCTTGGCATATTTCGTCTCATCCAGCGGCGTGCCCGGAAAGGCTGCCACGAATGCATGTTGCCAATCCTTCCCCATTCTTTCCGCGAGGCCGCTTCTCCCCAAATTGGCCATCACAGAGATCGTCGAACTGGAATCGAGTCCACCACTTAATGCCGTACCAATCGGCACATCACTGCGCATACGAAGACGGCAGGCATCGAGAAATAACGCCCTGAATTGCTCGACCTGCTCCTCATAATGGGTTGGCACCTGCACCAGGTGGTCGAGTGTGCACCACCAGCGTTTAATATGAAGCCGACCCTGCCTCACCCATCCACAATGCCCCGCAGGAAATCGCTTAATGCCCTCAATTACACAAGCTTCCGTACTTTCGTAAGTGAAGATACTGGCTCTATCACCCACCAGCCCCCTATTTGCCCGAACCTCGGGCAACAAGGGAAACAATGCCTTCATCTCTGAAGAAAAGGCAAAATCTCCCGACGGTAAAATGGAATAAAAAAGCGGCTTTTTACCTAGACGATCACGTGCAAGAAAAAGGGTATTTTCATGCGAATCCCAAATGGCAAAAGACCACATGCCATTGAATCGGCTCAGACATTCGTCCCCCCATTCAACGAAAGCCGCCAATATCACTTCCGTATCCGACTGACTGTGGAATTGATACCCCTTTGCCGCTAACACGGAGCGAATTTCCAGGAAGTTGTAGATTTCGCCATTGAAGGTGATTTGATAGCGGCCCTCCGCATAACTCATCGGCTGCTTGCCGTTATCCGAGAGATCGAGGATGGACAACCTACGATGGCCAAGTGTTATATTGGATTGACACCATAATCCATAGCCATCCGGACCACGGTGGGTAAGTTTATTCAGGCATTGCAAAGCACGCTCATAGGCGATGTTGCCAATCAATCCGAAAATTCCGCACATGAACTATGTACTCCTTGAGCCCTGTTCGAACTGCATCAACGCTTCCTTTGCACAGAGCAATGTCGTTCGCGCCAGCAAGGCGATCTGACTCAACGAGGTTTTCAATGGTATGAAATGGTATCGCCACGAGACCATCCGAACATCATCGTTTTCACCTTGATACAAAATATCCTGCGCCAAGTTTGGCCATCTGTCGTCCGGCATCAGGTCTATCGTTGCCCAGGCATGAGCGGAGGGAAGCAACATGTTCGAGCCATGAACGCCGATAACCAACTTACTTTCCGAATATATGCGGCATGTAGTTTTTTCATTATCTTCGTTAAATAATGCGACCCTAGCATCCTGGATCCACTCAGGAAATCTCGTGGACTTTCCGAGACCCGCGACAACACATCTCACGTCCGGTATTTCATTTTTTAGACGTTTAAACAGAAACGAGACCTTCATATTTTGCCAATATAGATCCAGGCCGAACCATCCCAATAATTTGGCCGAATATCGACCGCTCCAAATGCGGTCTTCTCTCCAGACAAATGTAACTTGAACCGACGGGTCGTTCAATTTACAAGGAGATTGCCCGCTAAAGTTCGTTATGTTGAAGCCACATGGATGCGAGTGCGCAAGACTGAGATGAACCTCGTCAAACCTGATCAGCTCTTTTTCCATCGCCGCATGCAGCGATGGAAAATAGCTTCGTGAACTTGAAAGCGGGATATTAACAACCCAAACCTCTGCAACGTATTTCGGCACCAACCATCTGAGACAAGCGGGTACCATTACCACCAAGCCTGTTTGCTGGTCGATTCCAGAATACGAATCCGCATTTAAAAGCTTTAATAAGCTATGCCCGTAAAGATAATCCAGGCAATTTAGAATAATTGCATTCGACACTTTACGCCTTTTCTCAACCTGCATTGCCACCTGACAATGAGAATCTGGATTACGCAAAGACTCCAGAAGCGGCACCCCAAACCAATCTCGCGCCGCTTTGTCGCCAAACACTTCGTTGGCCGCCACGTTGACCTGGTAAGGCGTGAATAGCGCCTGTCCGACGGGCAAGTCGGCAACCGTTTCAATATTGCAAACAGGACATGTCGCAACAACTGTGACATGTATACCTTGCCAAAGCACCCTATTGGATACGGCATCTATGCCGCAATAGGGACAAACTACAGTATGTTGAATTGTAGGTTTGATCTTGATCACAAAAACGCTTTCAGCGTGTTTTGGGAAACAGCGACATAGTTCGCATATTGAAAATTCTCCATCCACGGCTGATAGGAGCGAAGATCAATTCCACTTGGCATAATTTTGCCGACCACAAAACCATGTGCCTCAAACAATGCATATAGTTCCATCAAGCTGGTTTTGGAATCTAGGTTAGCACCACCATATTCAAATTGCACAAAATCAACAAAATCACCTGACAAGAACTCACCCATTCCTTGAAACGCTGCAATTTCGTGTCCTTCGATGTCTATTTTCAGCAAATGAATATGGTCGATTTCTTTGTCCTTAATGTAAGCATCAAGACGAACCGTTTGTACTGTCTCCGAACGATCCAGAGACAGGCCAAAAGCAGAAAGGTCTCGCTGGTGCAACGAAGCCAGCGCACTTCTTTCCTGGTCGTAATAAATCTGTGCCGAGCCATTTTCGCTGGACACGGCGACTTGGTTCAGTACAAGATTTGGCATTTCGCCATATTCGTCACACAACAATTTGAAACAACTTGTTGTTGGCTCAAAGACATGGAGACGTGTCTCGGTTCTGTTTTTGGATAGTTTTTCCAAAAGGATCTGGGAGTACTCCCCTCGATTGGCACCGATATCAAAAATTTCGACTTCAGATTCTTTCAAGCCAGCCAGATACACTGTTACCGCATCGAGGAAGTGTTCCTCTCCATTGCCACGAAAATCAACGTTATTGTTGTTTTCTATCCAATAAAACGCACGGATGAATAAACCTCTCAACTTTCGCCGAAAAAAACCACATTCTTTGAACATCTGGTTCTCGACCATTATCGATTTCCTCCTGCATCCGTTAGCAACGCAGCAATATCTTCTTTCGATAGGTGACGAGCATATTTATAAGCGAAGCGTGCCAAGCTCTCTTTAACCTTTCTAGGCGCAGATGGCGGTGTGATATTCACGACATTCCCTGAAATCAACTTAAAGAATTCCTCCTCGTCGCTACATATATTAAGTTGAATGGGCTCCACAAACTCCTTCCCAACAGCGACGGCATTGGCCGAAACATTTTCCACCGAGAATCCCTGCGATTTGCGCAAATCCAACGCATGCCGGGTGAATAGCTTGACCTTGCGCAAGCTCGTCCTTTCTTTTGGTAGGCAAACAATGGTATCTGCCACAATATCCATTAGATTGAGATGGACATCGAAATCATAAACCAAGTCGAAAACTGGCCTGGGTACTTCGATATAGGCTCTTCGTGCGACCCGGTTAATTTCGGAAACAAGTAAAGACAATTCATCATAAGGAACATGTTCCAGTACCTGAGCACAGATCAGGTAATCAAACGCCTTGTCGCGAAAAGGAAGGGGCGGCCCATCGACAAGAAATAGGGGCTTCCCCAATGTTTGTTGAGGCGCTCCTCCGAATTGGGATACATCCGTTGTTGGCGCATCATCGAAACGGTCAACAAGACAGTCTGAACGCCAATGTGGATAAGCGCCCGGACCAATTTCCAAAACCAGATCCGTCGACTTTATGTTCAGCAAGTGTGGATAAAACATTGCTCCCTAGCCTTTTCGGAAGACAAAAATGCCCAAGGCGTAATTGCACTCGGATAGACTCTTGAAGTTATACTCCGGCGCTATAGATTCGTTCAACACGTCGCTGTGATCGATAAAAGCAAAGCTTTCCAGTGACAGTTTGTTTTGCTCTGCAATTTTTATCAAAGCAAATGGATCAAAAACCCGATGAGCATTGAACTGAACACGCGCGCGGCCAATTGGAACAGAAAGGTAAAATACACCGCCGGTTGAAAGCAAGTTCGCCATATTGCTTAAGCCCGAAACATGTCCATTCGGATCTAGTGGATCCCCATATCGCCCCAGGCCGAAATGTTCCAACGCATGCAAACAAGACAGCGAATCACAACATTCAACAAATTCGCTATCCAACCGCGTTAGATCAGCCTGTCTAAAAATGACTCCAGGAACCTTCGCCGCAATAGGTCGAATATCAAATACCTCAATTTGACGATAACTCGCTACATGAGCAACGAAACCATCTACGCGAGAACCGATATCAATATGTCGCTGAGGATCCGCCCTAAAAATTTTTCTGGCCACATACAAATCCTGCCAAAAATACTCTCCACGGGCAGTACCGCCCTCTTCGTGTCTATCAGTAAGACATGGCAGCAACTCAACCCCCCCTTGGTAGGCCTTTCTGAAGAGAAATACATCCCTGATAAAATGGGGCAATTCTCGAATCACGCCGATAATCTTGAGTGCATTGATGCCCATTTGCACTTGCACTATCCAACGAGCCAGCCTAAAAAACCTAAGCATTAATAATTTTTCCCTTTGCCAGCCAATCTAAACTTAAAAACATACCTACGCTATTGATCACCAGCCATGCCGCACTCGCGCCTAACAAACCATTTTCTGCAACGAACAAAGGTGTGATTATGACTGCCACTCCCAAGGAAATTGTATTGACCTTCAGGATTTTTGACGTAGCCCCAGCAGCTAGCCAGTTCATATAGCCGACGTTGTAAATGGCATTCATCGCAGTACCAACAAGCAACATCGATAGAACAGGAAGAATGGTATCGACCACAGATTTATCTCTAAGCCAGTAATTAAGCACTGTCTCTCCTGCAAAGAGAAATACCACAGCCGCACCACTGCCTATAGCTAGCATAACAGCAAATAATTTTAGGTTTAGACGTTTTTGTACCTGAGGCTGGTCCTGTAACTGAACGATACGCGGCAGTGCTGCACTTGCTATCGGACTGAAGAGTTGGAGCAATCCCATCGCGACAGCAGAAGCTATGGCATAAAAACCAAGTTGCTCTATCGGCAGCATTGAACTTATCACCAGCTTATCCACTTGCATTGTCAAGATTGCCAGCATTACGGCCAGTGACCATCCAAGTGAAAAAGAGAACAACTTTCGAATTTCAACAAGACACCAAAAGACCCCGCTCCTCTTTACGCCTAAAATTTCCCAACCAAATCTGGCAGTCACTAATGTCTCAATTAGAGTCATTAGCACATTCCAAATCAGGTATGCAGATATGGAATCGATAACAATGAGAACAAACACGCCTCCGGCATGCCTTGCCACTGCCCCCGAAGCCACCAGCACATTTTGTGTGACTTGTCCGTTACACCCAACCAACACGCTTCTATAAATCGAAACAGGGAACTGCGCCGCAAATATCCCTGCGGCACCATACACAACCATTCGGCCCATGTCCGCCGGAATGTCGCCGAGCTTTAACCAATGGTCGATAATAACGTTGGCGCAAATGCAAAGAAAAATCGCCATCACCAAGCTAAATGACCAGTAGATCCGCTCAAACCCGAAAAGTACTGTTGCTATTTTCTTTCGGCCATTTTCTGGATCGACGGCTAGGCGAGAAAATTCTCTTATCAGGGATTGTCCCAAGCCCACATTAAGCAGGCCTAATACCCCCTGCAAGACAGAAATAAAACTTATCAACCCCCAGTATTCTGTCCCAAGTATCGATATATACCAAGGGATGGCGAGAATTGGAGCTAATGCAGCTACTGCCGCCCCAATATAGTTAGCTGCAATATCCTTGCGAATCGACATCTACTGTTTATCTCACCTCATGAGGCAATATTCGACTGGCTGATTCCGCCACGCAATCGGCAATGTCTCTATGCACGAACTTGAAATTGGGAAGGGACCTGAGTTGTTCGAGGCGAGTTAGATTGAACTTGGGGGTGAGTAGTCGTAAAGGTTGTCGATGCTGGTTACCTCTTCACCACACTTGAGCAGGATTTGTGCTGCATGCTGATGAAACCAGCGGCTCGGGTAAGTAAGGCTTTCCTGGCATTTTCCCCGTGTTCTAGGGGAGGTGTATGTTAGTCGACGACTTGGGGCATGTCACTATCGAGCATCTAGCCGTCAATCTGTCGGCAGAATCCGTATCGATGGCGCTCATTGCCCCGCGTATTCCCGATACCATTTCGCCCAATTCGCAATACCTTCCGCCAACTCGGTTCTCGGCTCGAAGCCCACATCACGCTTCAGATCGTCGATGTTGGCATAGGTCGCAACCACATCGCCCGGCTGCATCGGCAGGTAGTTTTTCTTCGCCTCCTGTCCCAGAGCGTCTTCTATCGTCTTGATGAAGGTCATCAGCTCCACCGG
>CAMCFJ010000038.1 GCA_945874105.1 Candidatus Nitrotoga sp. CP45
TTCCCGGCGGCAAAGACGTCAAAATCATCGCCGTTACCGCAGCAGCGCTGGTAGAAGAACGCGATGAAATGATGAAAGCAGGCATGGACGACTTCGTGCGCAAACCGTATCGCTTCAACGAAATCTATGACTGCCTGGGCAAACAACTGGGCGTGCAATACATCTACGCTGAACCACAGCCTGAAAATAACCCAACTGCCGTCATATTGACCACCGACATGCTGGCGGTGTTACCGCTAGAGTTACGCAACGAACTACGCGCAGCACTTGAAAGCCTGCGGGAAGAACAGATCAATGCCGCCCTTCAGCAAGTCGCTGCATACGATGTGACGCTGCACCATGAAATGTCTCGACTGGTGGATAATTTCGACTATCCGAGTATCTTGAAAGTGCTGCCAAGGGCATAGGAAACATGATGACTGATTCAGATAGAAACGCTGACAATTGGCTGCCGCCAACCGTTCGCCCTGACCCTTCGACTTTGCTCAGGACTGAAGGCCTTGTCGAAGGGTTCGGAGTGGTTCGACAGGCTCTGATGGAACAACTAAGTATTGACTAAGCACGATAACCCCGTGCCAAGTCACTACTTAACCACGAACGGGTTGGATTGCTGTCGTTTCTGTCTGGAATTGGTATTTCAATGGTAGACCCCGTAATTTGCTGTGGATCGTATTCCATGGTGCGGGTCACCTTGTCGCCGTTGTCCATATGTCGGGTAACGCTGGTGATGGTGTTCCATTTTGTATCGTAGGTGTAATCGGTAATGCGGCCATCGGGATCGGTGCTGCGCTTGCGGTTGCCGTTAGCATCGTAGGCATAACGCATGGTACGTCCGATGGTGTCCTTGATGGTGGTGATACGGCCATTCAAGTCGCGTGTGTAGAGCATTTTTTGTCGCGTTGTGATGCTGGGCTTCGCAAGCTCAGCGTCAATCTACGTTAGCCCAGGCTACGCTTGCTGGTGCTGGAGATCGATGGTATGGTCAAGCAGGCGCAGATGGAAAAGGTCGCCGGTAAACGCGCTGATAATCGATGGATCAACCGCAACTAAGCAAAAGGAGATTGCCATGACAACATTGGAATTAAAACTTAATCTGCCGGATCGCTTGGCACAGGATGCCGCACAAATGGGACTTCTAGAGTCAGATAGTCTACAAACTCTATTGCGTGAAGCTGTTCGCAATCGCCGTATCGCACAACTGGCCGAGGCACGTACGCGCGTAGCGGCAGCAGGGATACCGCCGATGAGTCTGGATGAGATTCAATCTGAGGTAGATGCCTACCGTGCCGAACGCCGCAACCAGCCTGAAAGCTGATGCGTCTGGTACTCGATACCAACGTGGCGGTATCAGGTTTGTTGTGGAACGGTGTACCAGCACAGTTAATCGATGCGGCACAGATCGGTGAAGTCGAGATATTTACCAGCACCTTTTTGTTGGCTGAGCTAGCCGGAATCCTGATGCGTGACAAATTTTCCAAAGCGCTTGCGGCCACCGGCTTGTCGCGTGAAGAGTTAGTGTTGGGTTATGCGGAGTTGGCTACCCTCGTTGTGCCTAAGGTAATATCGCCAACCATTACAGCTGACCTTACCGATGACAATGTGTTGGCGTGTGCCGTGGCTGCCAGCGCCGATTTAATCGTCTCTGGCGACAAGCATTTGCATAGTCTGGGTGGTCAGTACAACGGCATCCGTATTGTTATGCCGGCTGAAATGGCGAGGATTATCGAAGCAGGTTAACTTTACTTTAGCGGCTAAATAAAAAAACCACTCGCTTCCGGGGTAACGGAGGTGGGTGGTTTTTATTTATTGAAGAAGAACAACAAGAGGGATTGTGCTACTTGGCTAGACTTGCCCCTGTGTTTTAGGTGTGATGTTGGGCTTCGCAAGCTCAGCGCCAACCTTACATTAGCCCAGGCTACGCTTGCTGAGGAATGTAACTAATCAGAAAATTACATGCGATGCAGACCCCTTGGGCTCCGTCAGTCATGGGAATCGCAATGAAGTCCAGCAAATCGGCCTGAACGGGCGTTAGACCGCTGCGGCGTGAAAGGTGGCAATGTGCCAGTTACCTGCCTATCTTCCGACGGATCCACTCCAGAGTCTAGGCGCCGACGGGGTGAATCATTTTCAGAGCATCATCAATTGCTGGCGATCGGTCGGACTCGAGCTCATCGAGGTAAGTCAAGAATTCATTCCAGTTGTTGCGGCTGAATAGGCGCACGCCTAGGCGCTTCGGAAGGTCGATGAGTGGGTCGGTGGCCCATTGGTACATTAGGTTGTCCACCACCATTGCATCACAGTAAGGGGCATACGTCGAGATGAAGCGTACGTCATAGAACAGGCCACTGAATCGGCTTCGATTCTTTTTCTTGTTAATGAATTCGCCTTGGCGAAGCTTCTGCCGCAAGAGCGCGAAGAATTCCGACCCAATCCGTACCTCTGGCACATTAGCGAAGTAGTCCGACTGAAAGAATGCCATGATGCGCTGCATACGCAAATGTGCAGGCAGTTTGTCATCGTAGCGGAGTAGGCTTTCAATCATCATTGAGTTTTCATTCGCGTTTAATAGCGCGCCCGGATCTCCTCCTGCAATGCTCTTCAGGTAGTCCACATAGTGCTCGATGTACGACTTCGCGCATGAGCGCACTTCACTTTGTACATCTTCCTCGAAAGTGGAATTCGTCGAAGCCCACATATCAAAAACATCAAGAAGAGCTTTGACAGAACGATCCTTGCGCATTTTCAAGGTGCCGTGCTCGTTAGAGAAATTCCCGACATCGATCCAGACGTAGTCATCCCATTCGTTCACATCCCGTCGCAATGCGTCGGCACGTTCGACAGTATCAGTAGTAGGACTGTTCGCCAGGAACGACTGAAACGCACGATGTATCTGTCGGTTCTTCACCTCATACTCGTAGGAAAACCTGTGGCCTAAGGACGTTTGCTTTATGAACTTCAGGAGTGGTGCGCGCTGAGATTCTGCCCACAGCTGGCTTTCATCCGCATGAAGATTGGAATACGGTACGACAACTTGCTGCGCTAACGCAAGATTCGTTATGCGCTGCTGCGCTTCGATGAACATTTTGTCTTGGCCACGAAAGGCATGCGAAAAGAAGAACTGATCTAAGTAGATGACTTTCTTCTTTAGCTCCGGGAGGGAAATCCTGTCCAAGTGCTTGCACTTTAGACAACCACGCAACAGTGCATACCCACTAACCATGACGTTGCCGTAGCTCGCAGGCGTGCCACACGAAGGGCAGTCACCGATAATGTATGACACCAGAGCCATCGCTGGATTGTGCTAGTTGGCGATCTGATACATATCGAAGATGTGTCCTACAAACTCGTAAGTCATGATGCCTGAATCGCCATTGTGTCTAATGGCCTTAAGCGGAATTGTTTTTGCGGCTGCGGTTGCCATTCATGATTTCCTCATAGATACATTTTTTCAACGATATACCATACAACATAATTCAATCAGGCAATGCCTTTTAGTAATAGGCGCAACACGACCGGCAGCTTTCTTGCTGGATATTTTATACCTCGACAGTCAGCAAACGACACATTCCAGACAGCCGAATTTCTTTGAAGCAGACATTCAGAAGTGCCTGCATCTGATTTTTTCAAAGGCATTTGAATAGAATCGCTGGATTCCCGCCTACGCGGGAATGATGAGGTCTTGCAATATCGGCCATTCCGGGTTGAACCACCACGCCACTTGAGGCAAGATGCGTCCTCAACGATTTTTGTATCAACCATCACAGAAGAGAACAGACATGGGCGCACAGTGGAAAGCAAGGCACAAAGAAGTCGCAGCGAATGCAAGGGGTAAGATTTTCGGCAAGCTGGCCAAAGAAATCATGGTGGCCGCAAAGGGCGGTGCTGACATTGGCTCAAACTCACGTTTGCGTCTGGTGGTTGAGCAAGCCAAAAAAGTCTCTATGCCGAAAGAGACCTTGGATCGCGCCATCAAAAAAGGCGCAGGTTTGTTGGATGGTCCGCTGCACATGGAACATCTGGTGTACGAAGGTTTCGCGCCGCACCGTGTACCTGTCATCGTTGAATGTCTGTCCGATAACATCAACCGCACTAAAGCCAGCATGAATGTGCTGTTCCGCAAAGGGCAGTTGGGCGCGCCCGGTTCTGTATCATGGGATTTCAACCACGTCGGCATGATTGAAGCGACACCGAATACAAAAGATGTGGATGCCGAAGTCGCCGCAATCGAAGCGGGCGCGCAAGACTTTGAGCCTGCGGATGAAGGTGCGACTCTGTTCATCACCGAGTTCACCGATCTGGATGCCGTGTGCAAAGCGCTACCCGCACAAGGCTTCACCGTCACCTCGGCAATGGTTGGCTACCGCCCCAAAAATCCCGTCACCCTCAGCAACGAAGCAGAACGTGAAGAAGTCGAAGCCTTCCTCGAAGCCATCGATTCGGATGATGACGTGCTGAATGTTTATGTGGGGTTGGCGGGGTAGCAATGAAGGGCGGCTTTCGGCCCGTTGCGGACGGTCGGCTAAAATTTCTGAAAGACAGTCTCACCACTTAGCAACATGAAAAACGGTTAGCATGAAAACCACTCGCTGGAAGATGAAAAGCAGAGGGGATATCAATAAAATTCTGGCTTAAGCACCTAGGCTAACCCGAGATACACGTGTTTAATGTATTCATCCAAGCTCTCCAAAATGAACCCTACCTCCCAGAATAGTATGTGTTCATGTGGCAGTGGCAAGCGTTACGATCAGTGTTGCGCTCGCACTGCAGTTACCCCCCCTCTGTCAGCTGAAACTCTCCACATTCTGATGCAAAATGCCATGAAGTCTCACCAAGCCGGGCATTTGCCTCAGGCGCAGACTATCTATCAGCAAATACTCCAGCTTGCCCCAAATTTTCACCCCGCCTGGCATGGATTGGGGGTGGTGGCTCATCAGTTTGGGCAACATCGCCATGCGGTCGAACTACTATCAAACGCAATTAAGCTGGAACCATACGCGGCACCCTATCACAACAATTTAGGCAATGCGTTCAAGGGGCTGGGGGATTACCCCGCGGCAGCAGAGAGCTATCGCAGGGCGCTGGCGCTGGCACCTGGATTAGCCAGCGCCAGCAATAATTTGGGCATTACCTTGCAGGCTCTTGGTGACATAAATGGTGCGATGGAGGCACTTGAACATGCCAGCACTCAAGCGCCGGATAATGCACAGATACTGAACAATCTTGCCAATATTTACAAAGAGCAGGGGAGCTTGGACCAGGCGCTGGGCTGCTATGAACAGGCGATAGAGGCGAATCCAAATTTCCGTGAAGCACATAGTAATTTTCTGGCGGCACTGAAACTTTCCAGTTCGCACTCACCTGAGCAGGTTTACGCCCTGCACCGTGCCTTCGGGCGTAAGCTGGAGGGCGAGCTTCTGGCAGATTATTTGCCCCTGGAAAACACTGCCGACTGTGAACGCAAACTGATCGTCGGCTACGTGTCGCCTGATTGTCACACTGCCGTTCCTGCTTTTATCAGGCCAGTGCTTCGAGCTCACGATCCCCAACATTTTCGCGTGATCTGTTATTTCAATAACCCACAGCCGCCAGAAAGCGATTCTGTCATCGCCCGGAATGTTGAACACCGCATTATGAAGGGGAAGACAGATCAGCAGGTGGCGGAAATGATAAGGCATGACGGGGTGGACATTCTGATTGACATTGCCGGACACACCGGCATCAATCGACTGGGCGTATTCGCCCGGAGAGCCGCGCCGGTGCAGGTAACCTGGCTGGATTATCTCAACACTACTGGCTTGTCCAGTATGGATTATCGTTTAACAGATATCGTGGCTGATCCGCCAGGAACCAGCGAGCATTTGCATAGCGAAACGCTGTGGCGGCTGCCTGGTACACAATGGTGCTGGGAGCCTCCTTTGACCGCACCTGCAGTAACGGTTTTGCCGGTTATTGCAAACGGCTATATTACTTTCGGTTCATTCAACAACTACAGCAAGCTGACCGACTGCACCCTTGTGTTGTGGGCACAATTACTGGCCACACTCCCTGCGGCAAAGATGTTTTTGATCGGCGTGGCGCCGGGTCGTTGTCAAGAACGCGTGCGACAAGCGCTGGGCGTAGCTGATGAGCGTATCGAATTTGCTCCGCGCGTTCCAGCAGATGAGTATCGCGCCTTGTTTGGCAAGGTTGATATCGCGCTTGACCCATTACCATTCAGTGGCGCGACCACCACGTTGGATGCACTCTGGCAGGGTGTGCCGGTAGTAACACAGGCTGGGTTGGTTTCCGCTTCCCGTTCTTCATCCAGTATCTTGAGTTGCCTGGAATTAGCAGACTGGGTGGCAAGTGACGACGCTGACTATCTTGCAATCGCCGGGCATTGGGCCGACAACATCCCTCTGCTGACCAAGCTGCGTACCAACCTGCGTGAGCAGCTACGCAGCTCACCACTGACCAACCCGGAATGGTTCACCCATAACCTGGAATTGGCTTATCGTGAAATGTGGCGAAGATGGTGTGCGGTGCGAGTAATAACGCCAGTCCATACTCCACAGCCTATCAGGAATCCTTCAGCACGGCGCGAAGCGGACTTGCTGTTACTTGAGGCGAACGAACAAATCCAGCAAGGCAAATTGGAGCAAGGTGCGCGGACCTTGTGCTCGGCTTTGCGTTATCAGCAAAACTGGCGCTTCGCGCAAAAGCTGTTGGCAACAGTGCTGTTGCAATGGGCGCGGGCACATCCCGAGATAATTGCAGAACAATTTCCCACACCGGAGCCTGCACCGATCGACCAGCGTATGGTGTCTGTGATTATTTGCAGCATCAATCCGGAAAAATTTGCCCGCGTAAGCAATAATTTCCGGGAGCGTATGGGTAATCATCCTCATCAAATTATCGGCATACATGACGCCAAATCACTGTGCGAAGGCTACAACCGTGGCGCGAGAATTGCCAAGGGCGATATTCTGATTTTTTCCCACGATGACATAGAGATTGTCACCCCGGATTTTGCGCTGCGCCTGCTTGCACACATGCGCCGTTTTGATGGCGTGGGCGTATGCGGAACCACCCTGTTGGCAGGCAGTAAATGGTGCGATGCCGGACAACCTTGGATACACGGACATATTTTGCATCGCAAACCGGACGAACCAGGATACTTTTTACTGGTTAACGGTTGCAACGCAGCGGTGGTAGAGCAAGCACAGGCGTGGGATGGTTTATTTTTCGCCGTGCAACGCACCGTATGGGAAAAGGTCGGCTTCGATGAACAAACATTCGATGGCTTTCATCTATATGACGTGGACTTCAGCTTTCGCGCGCATCTAGCCGGTTTTAATCTTGCGCTGGTGATGGATTTATTACTGATACACGATTCGATGGGACGTTACGGCCCCGAATGGCGGCACTATAACCGGCGTTTTCGGGAAAAGTTTGCGGGTCAGCTGGCTAACCTGCCGGATAGCATTCCCGGTGACTTTCATTGCAAGCTGAAAAACCTGGAGCAGGCCTGTTTGCTGCGTGCGGCACTGCTGCATTTCCATTATGGCGCGGCGGAATGAGCGCATGGTTATCTGGAAATCTTTCGCAGGAAATGTTGTGAGAAAAGGAACCTTGCTGGCGGCCCTGCACACCATCGGTGTTTCTCCTTTGCTTGATTTTTCGATGTTGTCTTGCCACGCATCTCGCCCACTTTCGCTTCCTGGGTCCCGTTTCGTCACAACACGACGTTACTCGAAAAAATTATCGCTTACATATTAATCATATGCCGCGCTCAAATTTTTTACTCGTGCCTTGTCTTGCCTGGAAACTTGAATTTTTAGAGGCGCCCTTAAGAGACCAACGCCAGGCGTTGCTCAAACAAGGCGTCCAGATTCAGGATGGGAACGTTTTCGTCTACCAGCCGGAAACAGGAGTGGGCGATAGATGGCCATGCGGATGAATCCTGGGGTAGTGGACACGCTGCATCGTCCCCGACGCTCACCATGCGAAAATAGGTGGATAGCCCTAGTGCGCCCCATCGTTGCTCGCCGTTTGATCGGGCAAAGTACGTAACGACTAGCGCAAGTTGAATATTCTCCAGAGAGCGTTGGCCGATGAGCGGTGCTAGTTCGACGAATGGAATGGCGCGATCCTGCCAAATACAAAGCGAATGGCAGTGATTTGGAGCCATCGGTACCGGTACAAGCTTGGGCGACATGACGAGTTCGGCAACTTCGTGCGGACCGATTGCTGCATGGCGGCCACTCGTGAACTCGAACAAAATGGCATCATGCCGTACATTCATGCCTGCTCTCCGAGGTGTTGATGTGAGACCACAATGTATCGACATCGCAACAGAATGCGATGCGCTCCTCGACCTGTACATAAGCTTTGATCGGTGATTCGGAAAGGTTCATGCAGGCGGGTAAAGAATGCAGCTGTGGGTCTTGAATGGGGAGCGATTGTACCGAGTCGGCGGTAATGCCGAAGCGGCATTCATCTGCCTGTAGTACGACAATATAGCGACACCGTGCATCGACCTTGTTTGCCACGGCCAGATGTGCGGTTAGCGAATGCACTTCGCATGCATTCTCTTCAATGATCTCACTCGCCTTCGCCTCATCATCTTCGTCCCGTGCCATTACCATGTTCTCCAGGGAGACGATTGCATGTTGGTCGATGAGCAGATTCAGGCCGTCAAAACAGATCAACGCGTATCCGGCTGAGGCGCTGTTCATTGCATTCCGCCGATTGCGCTGTGGATGTGCCCGAGAAGGTCGGTGTCGGTGTAGGGTTTGGTCATGTATACGTTAACCCCTGCGAGCTCGGCCTGTTTACGATGTTTGTCCATGGAGCGAGAGGTGATCATGATTACCGGCAGCTCGCGGGTGTCGGGGCGCGCGCGCAGGTGCGAGGTGAACTCGAGCCCGTTCATGTTCGGCATTTCAAGATCGGTGAGTATCACTCCGGGCATGAAATTCTTTAGCAGTGCGATTGCTTCCAATCCATCCTTCGCTGCTTTCACGTTATATCCTGCGTCGCTTACGAGTTGTACCAGCGATTTGCGCACGCTGAGAGAATCGTCCACAACGAGGATGTCGCGTCGCGTCGATTCTTCAGGGTCGCTAGAGGTAACGGAGGTTGCGGTCTCGATCAATTGCGGCATGGGAAGACGCAACAATTCGGCTAAATCGAGCAGTGGCGCGACGGTGCCATCACCCAGAATCGCGATGCCGCCAACGCCATTTATCTTCTTAACATACCGGCCAGGATCCTTGAGGATCAGGTCACGACCGTCAACGATGCGGTCGACCAGTACCGCATGAATTTCAAGGTCGACGTGAACCAGTAATACTGACCTCGAATTCATGACTTCCATTGTCATCAAGCCGCTGTCATAGCCGATCAGCGCACTCAGAGCCTTTACCGGATAGGTGCGTTTTTGATAGCGCAGGTTTATTTCGTTGCCTATGGATATGAATTCTCCTGCGGCAGGCGGTAACGCTTGGTCCAGCGCGTAGCTTGGTACCGCAAAAATCTGGGCGGAAGACTCTATGAGTAACGCATGCTGGGCGACGAGCGACGCCTGGAAGCGAAGTAGAAACTCGCAGCCTTTGCCGAATTCGGATCGTACTTCGACCATTCCCTTCATGACCAGAAGTCGATCGCGCACTACATCGAGCCCGACGCCACGTCCCGATATTTCATTCACGTGTTCTCGTGTTGAGAAGCCAGGAAGTAGAATCAAGCGTGACAGTTCATCCTCGGAGATATCCTGGCCGGCCTGCATCAGGCCGCGCTCGATTGCCTTGTTTCGGATCGCGCTGTAGTTGAGTCCGTAGCCGTCGTCCTGGCAACGCACAGTGACCGTCTGGCCGCGCCGCGAGAACGAAAGAAGGATGGTGGACACCTCCGGCTTTCCAGCGCGCACACGTTCCTCGGGTGTCTCAATGCCGTGATCGATGGCGTTTCGCAGTATATGCAGTAGTGGGTCGACCAGATTGCTCAGCATGTCTCCGTCGATCAGGATGTCGCCCCCTTCAATGATCAGCTTTGCTTTCTTCCCTGTTTGCTGCGAGGTCTGGCGGATGTTGCGGTGCAGACGAGGGGCGAGGCTTCCCACTGGGCTCATGCGAGTGGTCATGGCCATGTACTGAAGTTCGCGCTGTACTCGCTGCGTTTGCTGAAGTACGGCGCCCATCTGCGCCACGTCCTCTTCAATGTGCCGACTGAACTCCCGTGTGTCGGCGGCTTCTTCTGTCAGCGCGCGGGTGTTGCTCTGAAGCTCGGTGTACTGCTCCATTTCCAGTGCATCAAATATTTGGTCACTGTGAGAGATTTGCGTGTCGCGCAGACTCGAGAGGCCACGGATGTCAACTAGGTTCTCAAGATCAAAAATACGCTGCTGTACCTTTAGATTCTGACGTAATAAGCCGCTAGTACGTTGCTGAGCCTGCTTCACTTGCTCGGTAAGTTGCCCAATCTTTACTGATAGCTCGCCCGTGAGACGGAAGACCTCGTCCATGGTTGCTACTGGGACGCGTATTATTGGAGCGATAGGAATCTGGCCGCTCGCATTGTTGGGCAGAGAAGCTTCGGGCAGAGAAGCTTCTTCTTCCCTGAAGGTTTCAGTCAGTACCCGGGGCGTTGTGTTGAAATGGGCAGCTTCAATCAAAAGCGGAAGCGTCGTGTTGAGATCGGTGATTTCTGTTTGAATCTCGAACGTTGCTTCGAGATCAGTGATTTCAGTTGGCGTTGGGAGCCACGCCTCGAGATCGGCATTTTCAGCCTGGATCGGGGAGGGCGTGTTGAGTTCGGGGGATTCTGTTTGAATCTCAAACGTTGCATCGAGATCAGAGATTTCAGTGGGTGCCGGAAGCGATGCCTCAAGATCGGCATTTTCAGCCTGGATCGGGGAGGGCATGTTGAGCTCGGTGGATTCTGTTTGAATCTCGAACGTTGCTTCGAGATCAGAGATTCCAGTGGGTGCTGAGAGCGACTCGTCGAGATAGGCAATCGCAGCAACATCGATTTCGCCCTCAATACATCCTGAGCGAATCTGGCTCGCCCAATCGAGAACAGATTGCAGTATTTCCTTCGCCTGAGTCTGTGTGGGCGCATCCTCGATGCCGAGCAGAGAGCCTATCATTTGTTCCAGGCAAGCTGACGCGTCGAGCAATGCATTGGTAAGCGCCAACGGGGGGCGTGTCTGGTTCTGCTCGAACCATTCGAGGATGTCCTCCATATGGTGTCCGAGCGTTGCGATGCCCCGGATGCCAACGATGTTCGCCGAACCCTTTAATGAATGTGCAATGCGCTTCGCTGCGGCCATATCCGCGTCCGTGGCTTCGCCGTCCACAATGTTACGGATGTAGTTGGAAAGCTCGGCGGCCTGCGTTGGCGCTTCTTGCAGCAGTGCCTCGTACACGCCTCGATCCACATCGGCCGGTAGGGCAAGAGAAATGTCTTCATCAGTCGCCACGCGAGAACGTCCCAGATCTTCGGCCTCTATTTCTGCGCGCAAATACTCCGCCAGTACTGGCTCGGCGGTAAGCTCGACAATGAGTCCGAGGCTGCGCTCGGCATCTATGGGTGCCGGACAGGGGGGCTGGGAGAAGTGTTCTGCCAAGCGCTCTGCGGACTCGAAGCTCGTGATGTCAGTGAGGTAAGCAAGCACAAGATCGGGCCAGAGATCGAAGAAGGATTGCACCGCGCCGCGCTCTTCCGCGTTAAGCCCTACAATGGCCACCAGGCATTCCTGCACCTGAGCGCAACAGGACTCCAGGCCGCGCAGTCCGAGCATTCCGCAGGTTGACGCCGTGCGTTCGACCTGGTCGATATATTGATCGAGTGCGTCGCCGAATGTGGGATTCTCGGAATCAACCGAACAGATCGTTGCGATCCAACCGGCAAGGTCGGCGTGAACCTCCTCGATTTCGGTTCGTAGCGCTTCGATGAAATCGCTCATTTGCATTATCTATCGTCCTCAGGTCGAAGCACGATGGCACAAGTGTGCCGTCGTCATGGCAGGCTTAAGCAACCACTTGGAGCTTGGTCATGGGGCTCGTACGCTCGGGCGTCATCGGCAATCCAAGAGCTTGTGCGCTAGGTAGCTTGAATATGCCCACCGCTTTCACCAATTGCTCGGCGGATCTGGAGAGCAGGTTGGTTTCGGCCGTCTGGGATGTAATCTGTTCTCCGGTCTTCTCCGCACTACGGCCAATGTCCTCGACTCTGTTTTGCAGAATTTCTGCGCTCTTTATCTGTACCTCCAGGCTGGCGGCAATCTGCAGCACCAAGTCCACCAGATTATCGGTAGCCTTCTGTGTTTCTGCCATTTGAACACCGGCTTTTTCAGCGAACTCGGTCCCTTGCACAACTTGCGAGATGGTCTTGTTCACCGTATTGATCGTGTCGTTCGTCTCGATTTGAATGTTGTTCACCAACGTACCAATTTGTGCGGTAGCGTTGCGTGAAGATTCGGCAAGGCGTTGCACTTCCTCAGCCACCACCGCGAAACCGCGTCCTGCATCTCCTGCGACTGCGGCCTGTACACTCGCGTTCAAGGCAAGTACGTGCGTACGCTCCGCGATTGTATTGATCAAATTCACGATGCCGCTAATTTCCTGCGAACGCTCGCCAAGGCGCTTGATTCGCTTCTCGGTCTCGGCGATCATGTCGCGGATTGAGTTCATTCCCTTCATTGTTCCGTTCACGGCATTAAGCGCAGAGAGAGTCGAACGGGTCGCATCTCCGGACGCAATGTGGGATTTCGCGGTGAGCTGTGCCACGTTGTTCATGGCTTCGGTTGAAGTAGCGAGTTCGCGGATCATTTCCTCAACGCCTTTTCGTTCCACGGCAGCTGTCTCTTGTACTTGATCGGCCTGCCCTTTCAATTTGACCGAAGAATGTTCCACCTGACCGGCGATTTGCATTACCCGATAAAGCACTTTGCTCGTCTCTTCAGTGTGCTGATTTACCGCATCAGACACTGTACCCACGATGTCTTGCGTGACAGGTGCCTTGGCCGTGAGATTTTTATCCGAGAGTTTCTGCATTGTTTGCAGGAGCGAGATCACGGAGTCGTTCAGCGACTCGGTTTCTGCCTCAGCTTTGCGTTGCGCTGCCATACGTTCTTCCAGCAGTTGGTTAACCGTCCGTCCCAAATCGCCGACCTCGTCCCTCGCATCGATCGAACCTAGCGCTGTGTTATCTCCGCTGCGCACCTTTTCGACCGATAGCTGCAACATACGCACTGTGTCAGTAACATTTCGTGTGATCAGCAAGGCGAGAAACGCTGCAAACAAGACGAAGGCGAGCACCACGGCCGACAGTGTCAATGAACGTTTGAGCAGGTTTGCAACCTTGAGCTGCAACTCGTCGTTCAGTACCACCATCGCGCTATCAATTAACTTGAACTGATCGTTGATACTGGCCGTGAACTGCTTGATATATTCTGCGGAGCTGAACTGGAGACGCTGCGCATGGCTGATTTCGGCGGCGGCCAGATCGGCAAGGTTCTTGATCTGTTCTTCAGCGACTTGATCTTTGCCTGCAATCTTGTCCTTGATTCGCGCATCTTCGGTCTGTGCTTTACCTAACTGAGTAGCCGCTTGATTGGTTTTGGCGGTCAATGTCGATATTAAAGTTGCCATTGTCGCGCGGTCGGCCAAGGTGAGCGCTTCTTTGTCCAATTCGGTACCGTATTTCTGAGCGATGGCCAAGCGCTCGGCTTCCGCGAGCCGGGCGGCTCCAAAAGCCCGCACCTGCCCCAGTGACTCAGCTACTTGAGGTAGATCTGCTAGTGTGGCCCGGATCAGAAAGTGCGTCGCAGGATCTGATTCGAACGAGAGCTTGTAATGATCCATAAGAAGATCAAGCAGGGCCAGTTCGGTAGCGACCAGTGCAGAGTGGTCAGCAAATGATTTGCGCGCGTCTGCACGTTGGCTCGCGGTCTCGGCTGCGATTCGTGTCCATTCGGCTTTTACCCTATCCCATGTCTCGGTCTGTTTGACACTGTTGTTTTCTTTCATGTAGGGCTCGAAGGTGCCGATCGCACGGGCCACTTCCGTTTCTTTGGCGGCGCGATCTGCAGCTACAGAGGTATTCCCGCCGATGAAGGCGGCGGCCAAGCCGCGATGCTGTTGGGTATTCTGAATCACCTTGAGCAGCTTTGTGGCGGGGTCAATTCCGCTGGCTTCGAGCTTGGCGGTCTGAATGGCGGCGGTGGTCTGCGTCAAGAACAGGTAGGCAGGCACTCCGGCAGCGGGTAGCGCGACGACGCCCAGGAGTAGGAATTTCTGCCACAGCTTCATCTGGGTAAGGAAGGTAATTTTCAGCCTGTTTTTCACTTTGTTTCTCCAGTCGGGTCGTAAGTTGAGGGGCGGGTACGTCAGCCTGAGATTCTGCGCGCCATCATTTCGAAGAAGCGGACGTGGTCGAGCTCCAGCCACACCTGATCTTCTTCTGCATAAGCGTTCGATACGTAGTCGCGGATTGCGTCCGGGAACGCTGGAAGCGGGGTTCGATTCGAGGCACCGAAACGCTTGCGGTTCGGAATATCGTTAACCACGATAGCTGCGATCGCATCACCGCGACCAAGCACGAGAAGCATTGTTTTCGATTTTGAGTCGAATGTGCCACCGACGAGCGACGCCAGGTCAAACACCGGCACAAGATTGCCGTGAAGGTTCACTAGACCGAGCAACCAGCGGCCAGTGTTCGGAAGTCGAAAAACAGGCACCATTTCCGAAATTTCGTTTACTTGCGCGTGTGGAACCAGAAACTTAATGTTCGAGACTTCAAAACCTATCCATTCCTGAGCTGCGGCAAAAGGGGTTCCGTGCTGCCGATGGGGTCCGATGGTCATAAGTGCCACTGCCGTGCGTGCCGGGCGCAGTGCCGGGCGCAGTGCCACGCTCGGCGCTAGCAGCGAATCAGCAGAATTGATTTTGTTTTGCATGGCTGTTTCGAGCAGAATGGTTCAGCAGGTGGGCATTAAAACGTAGGTACGGGGCTGTCATAACGTGTTGACGAGACTGACGATATCATCCGATGTATAGGGCTTGACGACATATCCGCTACCCCCCTGCATTTGCCCCCACATCTTGTCCGCTTTCTGATCCTTGCTGGTCACGAATACGACCGGGATGTCCTTGGTCGCGGGATCTTTTTTCAAAGCGCGGGTCGCAGCAAAGCCATCCATGTCCGGCATGTTTACGTCCATGAAGATAAGATCCGGTTTCTCGGATTTGGTCTTCTCGATCGCTTCCCTGCCGTTGGCGGCAGTGACGACAAAGCGGCCCGTACTGGTTACGATTTTCTGAATGTTGACAAGATCCGCATACGAATCGTCGACGCAAAGAACTTTCTTGATTGTCATGATTGCTTCTCCTTATAACTGGATTGAGTAAATATAATGTGGCCGGGGTCAGGCATTCGCTGGCACATATTTGCGGATTACTTCGAAGAGGCGGTGTTCGTTGACTGGTTTTGTAAGGTAAGTATCGCAGCCAGACATGGTGGCCCGGATTTTGTCGAAAGTGGAATCTTTGCTCGAGAGCATCACCACCGCAGTTTTTGCGACACTTTTCTTGGATTTGATAAGCTTGCAGACCTGATAGCCATTGATTCCTGGCATCACGACATCGAGAAAGACGCAGGCGTAGTGTTTGGTGCCGGTGAGTCCAACCGCCTGTTCCCCTGACTCGGCGTAATCGACATTGAAGCCAAATGGCGTGAGTTTTACGCGCATGAATTCGCGCACAGTCATATTGTCGTCGCAGACTAGAACCCAGTTAAATGGACGATTCGGCGGGCTCGCGGGCGCCAGGTTACCTGTCAAGCTGTGATTTACCGAGACTGATTTCTGCGCTGCTGTATTTGATATTTGTGGAGGGGCTATCGCGGTCGCCGATAATCGCAGGGCTGACGTTATGGCGGCCATCTGCTGGGTTTTTTCGTGGGGAGCTTCTATACGAGTTGAAGACTCTGGTTTGGACATCAGGCTTGGCGTGCTAATTCCCACTGCGAGATCAAATGCTTTGAACAGCTTTGTCCATTGCAATGGTCGTGGCAGAGTTGTGCACGAGATACCATGATCGGAGTCGCCGATCAGAACAGCAGGCCGGGGGTTCATGGCATTTTTTTGACGAAAATCCGCTATTGCAATCGCGTCTTCAGCATCGACGAGAAAAATGTCCGGAGCAGAACCCATCGTCGGCGTAAACTCGAAAAAATTAGGCACGCGGCGTGCGGAAAGATTGAAAATGCTCCTCAAGATAATCCGTTCGGTCTGGCTGAAGCCGTAGACATCGACGGTGTATTGGGGTTTTGCCGGTGACATGGTTGTGGATGCGTTTATCATAGGTTTCCAATTAAGCCTGAGGAAATTACGTATTCGACGACTGCGTCGGCACTCTCAAAGCGTGCTGCAGTCGATTTGGCCATCATGCTGTTCAAAATAAGTTGAAAGCGCTCGAGGCCTACGGGCAATATGGGTACCGGGAGATTTACGTGTTGGTAAAGAACCGCCTGCACGGAACTTCCCTTGTATGGCGGCCGTCCCGTCAACATTTCGTAAAACATGACCCCCGTGCTATATAGATCTGCCCGCTCATCGATGGGCAGATCCAACGCCTGCTCAGGCGCGAGATATGATGGTGAACCCATGATTTCGCCGGGACGGGTAGGTAATCTGACTGCATCGGAATGCTCGGCAATTCCGAAATCGGTGAGTGCGAGTGAGCCGTCCCTGCGAATCATTATATTGTCGGGTTTTATGTCGCAATGAATGATCCCCAGTGCGTGAATCGCGGAGAGTCCGCCCAGAATCTGCAGCAACGAGGCGATTGCGACTTGCGGTGTGGGATGTTCCGAGATAAGAGACCGTAAATCCCCGCCGGGGAAAAACTCCATTGAGATATAAGCATGGGTTGAAGTGAAACCCTGATGATAAATGCGTGCGACGTTGGGGTGATCAATCTGCGAGATGAGTGCGAACTCATGCAAAAAACGCTGCAATGTATCGTCGTTGTCGATGTCGATCCCTATTGTCGGAACCAGTTTTAGCACTTGATGGGTATGCGTGACGAGATTCTCTGCGAGGAAAACCTCAGACATTCCACCCTGACCCAGCCTGCGCAACAAGCGATAACCTTCCACTTCGATCGGTTGACTTTGAGGACTCGTCCCAATCGTGTTTCCAATGCTCGAAATGTAGTGGTCTAATTTACACGGACACCCCGATAGGTGGAAAATCCACCATCAGAGGAGTACTACATGACAAAGCAACGAAAAAAATTCGACACCAATTTCAAACTGGAAGTTGTGCGCATGATCCAGGAACAGGGACTGAGTGTTCAG
>CAMCFJ010000039.1 GCA_945874105.1 Candidatus Nitrotoga sp. CP45
CTTACGGAGATGTGCATGGGCGCAGTTCGCGCCTTTCATGAAGGAAATGTTGCGCTTTCCCGCACCTTGTTCGATAAAACGCTTGAAGCGTACCCCGACGACCCCAGCGCCTTGCACGGGCTCGCCCGACTGGACTTGAACGATGGTCAATTGGCTACGGCAGAAAAATTGGCCCGGCGGGCAATCGAGATAAATCCGTCTGCAGCTGAGTTCTGCATGACCATGGCGCTCATACTAGAGGCCTCCCATAAATATGAAGAAGCACTTGAATTTGTATGGAGAGCAAGAATCAATCCGGCATTTCAAGCTGGAGCAGATAAGCTTGCACAACGCATATCAGTAATTTCCCCTGCAACACCACTCGTTCAGCCTTGCGTTATTGAAAAATTTTTGCTTTGCCGGCCACATGGAGGCCTTAATGATACGCTTTGTCAAATTGAGAAATGTTGGAAATATGCTGAAAAATTTGGGCGAACTCTTATTATCGACACCCTTAATTCAGGTTTACTTGCGGAGTTTTCAGAATTTTTTTCACCAAGAAATAGTTTAATCAAGGTTCATTTTAGTTTGTCTGAGAAGCAGCTGTGTTTTCTTGACACCCTTACGTGTTTTCCACATTTCGCCCAAGGAAAGTTAAAAACTTATTTTGCGGTTTACTCAGTGGATTTGGGAAATTATATGGACAGGGAAACATCCGAAATACTCACATTTAATTTTGACAAAAATTATGATGAGCTGGTTCTCATCCACGAGCAATCCGATGGTGGAGATTTGTCGTTTGATTTATTTAATAGAATCTCGATTTCTGAAAATATTCGCCCTATCGTTTTAGATCGAATTCAACATCTGGGTCACGATTACCTTGCGATACATGTCAGAAATACCGATTACCAAACCCAATACAAAGATTTATTTCGGGATGTCTATCCTTACGTAAACAACAAATCATTATTGATATGTAGCGATGATGCAGAAGTTATTTCACATGCCAAAAATTTCTTTACGTTATCCAACGTCTTGACCAGCAGTCAGACGCCGCAAACAGGAAATAAGCCTCTACACTTGAGTACTACATACAGCGATGATGAACAGCGCAAGAAAGCGACCATCAATTCCATTATTGATCTAATCGCGCTAGGTCGATCAACCAAACTTTACTTTGCCAACGTAACAGCTGGGCACTCGTCAGGTTTTTCGAGATTGGCCATGCATCTTTGTAAAAATAAAAATGTTATCGATGCACTACTCAAACCTGACACTGCTAAACCCTCTTCAACATCACCGGGGCAACCGCTTCGGTATACCTCCAAACCCAGCATGCGCTGGTGTTAATCAATAAATACCTTCTTTCGAAGTGAAGTCGGTTGACCCTGCTCCATTCTGATATTCGCTGTTCAAAGCCCTGCATAGCCAGCCTCCTGTTGGCTACGTACGGCAAGGACAAAAACGGTATCGACTTCGATAACGTAACGGTACAAAGCCACATAGCCGTGTGAACTGCGCCCGATCACCAGCTCTCGCTTATCGTTACTCGTGGGGCGGCCAATCATGGGATTGTGCTCCAGCACATTGAGCGCCTCAATGATCGCCCGAATACACAACACTGGATTTTCAACCTGATACTGGGCAAGGTGTTCGAGGATACGATCAAAATCATCCCCCACCTCCGATGCCAATTCGATGCGCGACATTTTTAGCGCGCCAGTTTGCGAGATGCCGGGCGCTTTGCTACTGTACCGACAAGACGTTCTTCCAGATAACCGCGCATTTCCTGCCACGGAATCGTCTTCCCAGAAGCAATAATACGGGCATAGCGATCTTCGGCAACCGCATCGAAATCAGCTCGCAGATCTTCCTGCTTGGTCTTTTCCGCAATAGCATCAAGAATGAAACCGTGCGTGGTGGTGCCGGAGCGTTTCGCTGCCGCTGCAACGCGGGCTTTCAGGTCTTCCGGCAAGCGTATGGTAGTCGTGGACATGGCTGTCTCCAAAGGTTAAGGTGCACGCGCACTGTAGCACATCAGTGCTACAGTGCGCCATCAAACATGACGTATCAGCCAGCGAAGGGTAAAATATGCCTTTAGTTAAATAGTTGATTACGAATGTCCATTCAGTGGTTTCCCGGTCACATGGTTTCGGCGCGCAAAAAGGCGGCGGAAACCATGGAACGCATCGATGTGATAATAGAAGTGCTGGATGCACGAGTGCCAGAAGCGGGCAGCAATCCTGTCATTAAGGAGCTGCGCTTGCATCGGCAACGGCCCTGCTTGAAAATCCTCAATAAAGCCGATCTGGCGGATCCTGCTGTCACTACTGCGTGGCTGAACTTCTACAATGAACAAAAAGGAATCAAGGCCGTAGCGCTATCCTGCAAAAAACCGGGTGATGTCGCCAAGGTTCCCGGTTTGTGCGAGATGCTTGCCCCGCATCGTGATAACAGACTTAAACCACTGCGCATGATGATCATGGGCATCCCCAATGTAGGGAAATCCACGTTGATAAATGCGCTGCTGAAGCGCCGAGTGGCAGCGGTAGGCGACGAACCGGCAGTGACCAAAAATCAGCAAGGATTCGACCTGAATGAACGGATGACGCTGATCGATACGCCGGGGCTAATGTGGCCAAAAATTGAGCATGACAGCGACGGCTTCATGCTGGCCGCAAGCCACGCAGTTGGGCGAAATGCCATAATCGACGAAGAAGTGGCCAGTTTTCTGGGTGACATCCTGGTGGCTGACTACCCCAACCTGCTTGTAAACCGTTATGGATTTTCCGTTGAAGGTCTTGATGGTGTGGGCGTTGTCGAAGCAGTCGCAAAACGGCGCGGCTATCTGCTCAAAGGGGGCATTCCAGATCTGGAAAAAGCTGCTCTTATGCTGCTACAGGATTACCGCACCGGAGCACTTGGACGGATCAGCCTGGAATCACCCAAAAGCCGCAATACAATGTTAGCCGAACAGGCATTGATTAAAGCAGCAAAGGAACAAGCTTCAAATATAAGCAATTCAAGCGAAAGCAATCCAGCCCCACCCCTTGCCCTGTAATCCAGTGCAGTTAAACAAATTTTACTTATTCGTATTTTTCGTTTGCATTTCGCTTAACGCAATGTCTGTGGTTCATGCGGAGGAGAAAGTTTTATTGAATAGCTCGCCCGATGCCGTACTAGCAGGTTCCATTCCAAAACCGTCCACTGCTTCAGCTGGCCCCGATCTGACACTTACTGCCAACCCTAACCTGTCACATAACGACTTATGGCAACGCATACGTAATGGATATGCGTTGCGCAAATTTAATAGCCCACTCGTAGCGAAGCACGAGCAATGGTATGCAAAACATCCAGCCTATATGCAACAAATGACGGAGCGTGGGCAGCGCTATCTCTACTTTATTGTGGAAGAAGTCGAGAGACGCGGAATGCCATCGGAAATCGCACTGCTACCCATAATTGAAAGCGCGTTTAATCCAAGGGCCAATTCCATCTCTGGCGCCGCTGGCATCTGGCAGTTCATCCCGTCTACCGGCAAACATTTTGGCATGCAGCAGAATTGGTGGTATGACGGGCGGCGGAATATTATCAGCGCGACCACCGGCGCGCTCGACTACCTGCAAATGCTGCATGGCATGTTCGGCGATTGGGAATTGGCACTTGCCGCTTACAACTGGGGCGAAGGCGCAGTACATCAAGCACTCGCACATAACCGCAAACTGGGTCTGCCGGCGAATTACGCCAACCTGAAAATGCCATCCATAACACGCAACTACCTGCCCAAGCTGCAAGCGATAAAAAATATTATCGGCAATCCAGCGAGCTTTGGCCTGGCGCTACATCCCGTTCCGGATCAACCGTATTTCGTTGCCGTCAGTACGTCAAAAAATATTGATATGGAGCTTGCCGCAGGGTTGGCGGAAGTTACGCTGGACGAATTCCGCGCGCTTAATCCCGCCCACAACCGTCCGGTTATCCTGCAAGAAAATTCAGAAGTGCTATTGCTGCCCGTGGACAAGGTTGAAACCTTTCGCGCCAATCTGGCAAGCAACAGCCTGCCACTCGTATCATGGCATGCTTACAAGAGCAGGAAAGGTGAACACTTGAATGAACTCGCGACCCGCTTCGGCCAGTCACCAGAGACACTTCGGTCCATCAACGGCCTGTCAACGCGACTCAAGGTGAGTACCGGGCAGATGTTACTGGTACCACTTAATGGTCAGATTGCAGAAAATGAATTCGAGGCATTTAATGCACACCCTGCCCTTGCTAGCCAATTATCCAGGAATATTATTAGATACACGGTGCGAAAAGGCGACACGCTGAGCACTATTTCTCGCCTCTACAAGGTGAGTGTGGAAAATCTGCAAGGTTGGAATAGCAACGTAAGAATACTCAGTCCAGGTCAGCACATTTTCATCATGAAACTCAACAAATCGCCTCAAATATCCAGTGCTGATAGAAACCGCAGCAAACTTGGCATGGCCAGTGAAAGAGATAAAAAGTTTATGCACAAGACATAACGCATTGCTCAATATCCTTGAATTTTGTTGCATCGGCTAGCTGTCTGCCTCAGCAACCGTTGAGAAAATCAGACCCTAGCGCCTTTAACCTCAGAGGAATCAATTTCTGGAACGCTTCACACAAACCCACATTTATGATAATGTTTGTTTGTGTTTACAGAGAGGATAGCCATGAGCAGATTAACCATTGATATTACCGACCAACAACATCAAACCCTAAAAGCTACAGCCGCCTTGCAAGGTAAAACCATCAAAGAATATGCCGTTGAACGTCTTTTTCCACAAACGGGAAATGATGAACAGGCACTTTTTGATCTTCGCCAATTGCTGGAACAGCGCATGGCCGAGGCCAGCCGTGGTGAACTGTCTACCAAAAGCATTACCGACATTGCTGCAGAGGTCATGCAAGCTGGCGGTATGGCGTGAAAAAGTCTTATGTTCTTACCAAAAGTGCAGAAGCCGACATCCGCGAAATTACCCGTTATACGCAGACGCAGTGGGGCATGGAACAATGCCGCATCTATATTGCAGCCATAGAGGAAAAGGCAGAAGCATTGGCTACTGGCCAAGGTTTATTCAAAGACATGAGCGCACTTATTCCCAAACTACGCGTTGTCTTATCTGGCAAGCATTACATCTTTTGTTTGCCCCAGCATAATGCCCAAGCCATTATTTTGGCTATTTTGCATGAAAGAATGGATATAGTCGCAAGGCTAAAACATCGTCTAATTTAAGCGGGGCTAGGGCCACCCAGAGCTACACAAGCGACCGCAGGGAGTGCGGAAGCGAGGGGTCGGGGGTTTACCTCAGTGAATTATTTAACGGCTTCTTATAGAGCCGAACATCAAAAAATACAATTCGTCATACCCGCGAAGGCCAGAATTCGGATGTTCTAATTAATCTATTTACTCCGCCGCAAGATGACAATGCACACGGTGCGTGGCGGTAATTATGGTCTCACGTGGATATACTTCGCGACATTCCGTCATGGCATGTGCGCAACGAGTATGAAAGTGGCAGCCCTGCGGTGGATTCGAGGGGGAAGGCGTTTCCCCGGCCAGGCGAACAGTTTTCATGCCCTGACCATCTATTCTCGGGACTGCAGACAGCAACGCCTGAGTGTAAGGATGTTTGGGGGCATGCAATACTTCCTCCACCGTGCCACGCTCGACGATACGTCCCAAATACATTACATACACCTCATGCGCGAGATATTCCACCACCGCCAGATTGTGCGAAATAAACAGGTAACTTAATCCTAGTTGCTGCTGCAATGATTTCAGTAAATTCAAAATTTGCGCCTGCACCGAAACATCCAGCGCGCTGGTCGGTTCATCGCAAATCAGCAGATTCGGATTAACTGCCAGCACCCGGGCGATAGCGATACGCTGCCGCTGCCCGCCGGAAAACTCATGCGGATATCGCCACTTGGAAGCTTTCTCCAGCCCAACCTGTTCCAGCAATTCATCTATGCGGCGTTGCCGCTCATCGCTATTGTTGGCGATAGACAGTGCATCCATGCCCTCTTGCAAAATTTCCGCTACGCGCATCTTGGGGTTCAACGATGCATAGGGATCCTGAAATATCATTTGCATCCCGGCACGCTGTTTGCGCAATTGCCTGGTGCTGATGCCGATGAGTTCATGGCCAGCAAAACGCACGCTGCCTGCGGTAGGTGTAATGAGTTGCAGCAGTGCCTTGCCCACCGTTGTTTTACCGCAACCGGATTCACCCACCAGCGCCAGCGTACGCCCCGCTGGAATGTTCATTGACACGCCATCTACCGCTTTAACGTGGCCTACCGTGCGCTGCAATATGCCTTTGTGGATGGGAAAGTGGACTTGCAGGTTTTCAACTTGCAACAGTGAAGAGTCCCTCCCCACTTCCTCAGCCGCTTCCCCACTTGCGGTAGAAGGTTCGGGAGAGAGAGAGACTTTCAAGTTTGATTTTTCACTTCCCATTTGCGCTGTGTACAAATGGCACCTTACCCCCTGCCCGTTTTCCAGCTGCGTCCACTCAGGTGCCTGGTCGTGGCACAGCGACCACGCTTTATCGCAGCGCGGAGCAAATCTGCAAGCTGAAAGTGACGCGCCCAATGGGGGGACATTGCCCGGAATGGCCGCTAGTGGTTGCCCACTGCGTCCAGCATCTGGCAATGCGGCAAATAGTTTTTGCGTGTAGGGATGAGCAGGACGCGTGAACAATTGTTCGCGCGGTGCCTGCTCGATAATTTGTCCGGCATACATCACCCCGACCTGATGCGCCATTTGAGCTACTACGCCCAGATCATGTGTTATCAGCAACAACGCCATACCGGTTTTCTGCTGCGTATCGCGCAGTAGCTTAAGCACCTGCGCTTGTATGGTCACGTCCAGAGCGGTAGTTGGTTCGTCTGCGATCAACATCTTTGGTTGCCCGGCCAGTGCCATTGCAATCATTACGCGTTGTTTCATGCCACCGGAAAGCTGGAATGGATATTCATTCGCACGGCGAGGCGCATCGGAAATACCCACTTGTTCCAGCAATTCAACACAACGCGGGCGAATTTCTTCGGCACGCAATTTTTGATGCAATTTCAATGCCTCGGCAATCTGGTCGCCCACCGTCATCACCGGGTTCAAGCTCAACCCAGGTTCCTGAAAAATCATTGCCATCTGACCACCACGCACCTTGCGCATGGCATATTCTGGCAGCGCCAAAATATCTTCTTCATCAAGTTTAATATCACCGCTTGCGACGCGAATTCCATCTGGCAGCAACCGCATCAGTGATAATGCCGTCATGGATTTTCCACAGCCGGATTCACCGAGCAGCGCGAAGGTCTCACCCTGTTTAATGCTGAACGAAATATCGTCCACAATGCGCACACCATTGTTCAAGCGTGCCACCAGTCCCGCTACATTCAGTAGAAATTCTGCTCGTTCACTTTCGTCAAGAACACCGGGAAGGGGGTTGAGAGAGAGGTCAGATTTCATGCAACTGCCTCCGTCCGATTCAAGCGCGGATCAAACGCATCGCGTACCGCATCAGCAAACAGATTGGCGGCCAACACCAACACCAGCATGAATCCGAACGCAGCCGCCAGTGTCCACCACACCATCGGCTCGCGCCCCATCTCCAGGCGGGCGGAGTTTATCAACGTGCCAAAGCTCATCGTACTGGGGTCAACCCCTACACCAACATAAGATAGCACCGCTTCGGCCAGTACCAGACTGCTGAAATCCATCACCACCGCAATCAGTACGATGTGCATCACATTCGGCACGATGTGGCGAGTAAGGATGCGCGAAGATGAAACGCCGAATGCCTGCGCCGCCTGGATGTATTCCATCTCTCGCAGCTTGAGTGTCTCGCCACGTAGCAGGCGACATAGCCCGGTCCAACTGGTTACGCCGAGAATCAGGCACAAAAACAGTAAGCGTAAATCTGCGCGTGCAGCTGAAGTGTCAAACCACTCGGGATGCATCTCGATATAAACCTGCATCATTAACACTGCAGCTGCAATCAACAACACGCTGGGAATAGAACTTAGAACGGTATAAAGATACTGGATCACATCATCCACCCAGCCGCGCAAGTATCCTGCCGCAATGCCCAGCAGCAATGCAAACGGCAACATCACCAACGTAGTGACAGTGCCGATCACAAGCCCAGTGCGAATACTTTTCAGCGCGAGATACAGTACATCCTGCCCCACTTTGTCAGTACCCATCACATGGTAAACCGCGGCCAGATTGACAGTCACTCCAAGCAGCATGGCCAATAACAAAGCAGTTATCAGCAATGCTCTGCATGGCTTGATTTTCATCGCATTGGTAAAGGTGGCAATCCAGTTGTCTTTATTGATTTCCGGTACGGTCGATGACCCGACCGTCCTGACTTTGAGGAAAAAATGGAGCAACACATTACTGACTGCAATCAATAACACGGCAATCAGCAGCCCCGCTAAAGCACCAATCACTGTGCGTTTCAGCACATCGCCCAGAAGTTCATGCTGTGGATCAGCCAGATGGATACCACCGTAACGCAAGCGCGGATAATCCCGAAGTATCTTGCCATCCGACGTTTCCATACTTTCTTTGGCATAGAGATACGCCGAAAGTGGCGCAGAATATGTTTTCTCGCTACGGCTCTTTATGCCTTTGGCAAGTGCATCGAAGACACTCAGCACCTCGGCCGAATACACTGTCTGGCCATTACTCTTCTCTGGCAGCGCCGCGCGGTAATGCATGGTATCGAGCAACCCCACCAACACGAATAACGACAGCAGCAGCAGCGACACCATGCCCACACTGCCCTTTGCCACACGTTGCCAAGGTAGAACAAGATGAGGACGTTTTCGTATCCACAATGCCGCAGCAACAACCGTTGCGAGCAGCAAAAAGATCATCGCATCTGTCCAAAGAAGAACGGGCATGCTATTCACCCTGGCATTGAATACTGAAAATCGCTCGATCTGAGCATAAAAGCACTCATTGCAACCTCACTCGCGGATCAACGATGGTGTATGAGATATCTGTCAAAACTAAACCAGCGATATACAACATCGAACCAAGGAATACCATGGCACGCACCACACCGAAATCCTGCGCATTGATTGCGTCTATTGTGTAACTGCCCAGACCGGGGATACCGAAGAAAGATTCGGTCAGCAAGCTGCCCATAAACAGCAGCGGAATGACTACCACCACACCCGTTAAAATCGGGATCATTGCATTCTTCAGCACGTGACGGAATAACACGCGCAATTCCGACAAACCCTTGGCACGAGCGGTTCGCACATAGTCTTTACCGATCTCTTCCAAAAAAATCGTTCGATACCAGCGGCTACTGGAACCGATGCTGCCCATTACACCAATCAATACAGGCAGCAGCACAAACTTGATGCTGTCCAACCCGCCCGCATAGCCAGAGATCGGCACCCAATGCCACAATTTACTTGCCACGAACTGACCGCCAATAATGTAAAACAGGCCGGAGATGGACATCAGCAATACACATAACGACACGCCCATAATATCCAGCGCAGTCGCTCTGAACAATGTCATCAGCAGCGCGAACGTAATATAGATAAGCAGGCCGATAAGAAAAGTCGGTAGCGCGATGGCGAGGCTGGGCAACATACGGGTCTGGATTTCACGCGCGACATTACGCCCGTCGTTGGATGAACCGAAATCAAATGCAAACATCCTGGCAGACTTCTGGAAAAAAATCGTATCGCTAATTTTACTCATGCCCTCTGCTTGAGCATTAAATAGCAGCGGTTTGTCATAGCCATGCTGCTGCTTCCACTTTGCAATCGCTTCAGGCGTAACGCGCTTCATGCCCAATTGCATCCGCGCCATATCGTCCGCCGTATTCACCACAAAAAAAAGAGAAAAGGTAAGCAGATTCACACCGATCAAAATCGGGATAGCGTACAAAATGCGGCGGATAAGATATGCGATCATTTAGAGAGAGCTGTAAGGTACTCTTGCGGACTATGATGCATTAGGAGAGACGATACATGACGTATCTATTAGTTCGTAATTCGCCCGGAAAATGTAGTTCGCCCGAGAATAAGTAATGTTTTTATGAAATAAAAACATTACTTTTCAACCAATCAACCATTTCTAACTATTATTTTTCATCAGCCTTAGTTGGAACGTCATTCTCCAACAACAGTTTTTGTCTTGCTACATCACGCGGGTAGCACTCCATCTCCGAACCTACTTTCCGTTCAATTCCCCTAACCTTTGCACAGACCATTATAGGGCCTAGTGGCGTTGCTTTAGACCCACGGCACCAGCCATCCGGAGGGGTAGTATGAAAATCTATCCATACTCCCTCTGCTGCCTTGCATTCCTCTGGATCAACGGGATAAGCGTGACTAATAATTGGCGCAGTAGCCAAAATTGCTATCAACACGGCCTTGGATGCTGTTATTTTAAAAGTGCTCAAAATTTTCCCTTTCTTTAAGTTGCGGCAAAAAAGGTGTGCCGCACACCTGCATGTTGTATCTCAAAAAACTTAAAGTTTTATCAGGCATGCTTAAAAAATTGTCTTCTACTTTAACACTTAGTCTAAAGGGCACTTCTAAAAATCCAATTTTCGTCACAATACGGCGTTACTCGAAAAAAATTATCGCTTACATATCAACTATATGCCGCGCTCAAATTTTTTGCTCGTGCCTTGTCTTGCTTAGAAACTTGAATTTTTAGAGGCGCCCTAAATGTTCATTATGGGCAGGTAATTGAATCCGCCAGCACCATATCCCTTAGACTTTCATCATATCATTTTGAGGTTGTATTTTATGTCCCGGCTTTATTGTACAAAACAAATGAAATAATCATCGCGCCTCTTCTCGCTGCCGCAGCACACGCCATAACCACCAGCCCAGCAAGACAAGTGCAATACCAACCAACCACAATGGCCACAGCTTCGGCTGGTTCCAGCGGATCCGCAATTCATCACGCTGTGCTGCGTCTATGCGTAAATATTTGATATTGTTAGTTGCCATTTTATTGGGCTTGCTGTTGTACAGCCAGGCATGGCGCAGAACATAATCTTTAGGATGTTGCCCCCATATCCATGGTGAATCGCGGCGTAAAATTTCCAGCATTTCATCAATAATTTTCTGGCGCGCTAAGCCGTTTTCCATGTTCTTCATCTGCTCAAACAGGCGGTCATATTCCGGGCTACTGTAATTCGACGCGTTCTCGCCGCCCTTCACGACCTTGCCCTGCGCACCATGCAGCAAAAATAAAAAATTCTCCGGGTCGGGATAATCAGCGTTCCAGCCGAAATAAAACAACTGCGTATCGCCTTTACGCAGCTTATCCTGGAAGCGGTTGTAATCAGTGCTGCGCGCCACTAATTGTAAATTAATTTTGTCGAGTTGCTTGCGTAGCCAGTCCAGACGCGACTTACTGCCTACGCCGGTAGCGGTAGTATCGAGATAGATAATCAGCGGTTGTTTTGTTTTTTCATCCAAGCCATCGGGATAGCCTGCTTCGGCCAGCAGCTTTTTCGCCTCATTAATTGATTTGCGTTGAGGCGCACCGTTAACCCAGTCATACACGTAATGGTTGATGCCTGCCTCACCTTCGCGGTAGCCGAAAATACCAGGTGGAATCGGCGATTGCGCGCTAATACCACGGCCATTGGCAAAAATGGAAATGAATTCCTCGAAATCCACCGCGATGGAAATGGCACGGCGCAACTTGGTCGCACGTTCACTCGCCCCGCCCACAACCGGATCGAGCCAGTTGAAACCCATATAAGAAGTAGAGGTAGCTACCGAGGTAGAAAGCTTGATGCCTTGTGCTTTCATCTCGTCGGTAACGTTAGTCTCGCCGCCAACATTCACCTGTACTGCTTGATCAAAACTATCGGAACTGATGCCTGCAGCATCGTAATAACCTTGCAGAAATTTATTCCAGTAGGGGATGGTTTCCATCTCCAGGCTAAACACAATTTTGCTGATTAACGGCAGAGGTTTGCCCGCATCAGCCAGCAGCCCGGCTTCTTTATCCCCCGCCGCACCTTCCGTCGGATAGACTTCGCCGGAGAAATTCGGATTGCGCGTAAGCACCATGCGCTGGTTGGGATCATTTTCCGATAAATAATACGGCCCACTGCCCACTGGCCACCAATCCAGAACCAGGTTACGTTCGGCCATTCCATCCTGCGCATAAAAGCGCTCGGCCTCCACTGGCATTGGTGCAAAAAACGTCATCGCCAACCAATAAGAAAACTGCGGATATTTACCGTAGATCTTGATACGGTAAGTGCGGTCGTCCACTATCTGCACGCCTTCCAGCGGGTAGTCGTGGAGATCGAGGAAAGTATTGGGGCTCTTTTTTTTAGCTAGCTGCAAAGTTGTTATATATAGTTTAAGGCCGACGATGTAATCCACCATCAATCCGGCAATTGGCGAATGGATGGTCGGGTGAGCCAGCCGTTTGACCTGATAAACATAATCCGCCGCCTTCACTTCACGCGACCCGCTATGCGGAAAATCATTCAGTGAATGAATATTGCGTAAATCTTTGCCTGTAAGCGCGTGATATTCCAACTGACCTTTGGCATCGCGAGCAAAAGCCGGATGCGGCTGGTAATTCAATCCGCTACGCAAGTGAATTTCGTAAACACTGAATGCCACCGTATCGCCAGGCGCATCATCTGATAATGGCTGACTATTTTTATCCAGATAACGCACTGTCGGCATTTCACTGGCTGCTTGTGGCACCAGCGTATAGGGACGCTTCAGGAAATGATATTGCAGCGGCGGCTGATAGATCTGCGCGAGGAATATATATTCATTCTCGCTATATGCTGAAGCCGGATCAAGATGTTTAGGCCGTTCGGTAAAAGCAGAATAATAAATCGACTTGCCCTTATCGCTGACCGGGTAGGGATTATTCCACAAACCGCTGTCACAGGCCGCAAGCATTAGGAGCAGCGGTAAGTAATGTAAGTATTTCATGGCACTGAGTTTATCCGAAATACCTCTATTCGTGGTAAAGTTGCGGTCATTTTTAAACTAATGAATGGGCAGCAAGATGAATTCGATTTGGCAAGATTATCTACGGGAACAAGGTGCGGAAATACAAGATGGCATAGTGCAATATTTCGGTGCAGGACAGGGCGAACTCGCTTCCGCACGAGACGGCATGGTGCTGTGCTATTTAAGCCAACTTGGCGTACTCAAGGTTTCTGGTGAAGATGCTGAATCCTTTCTGCAAAACCTGCTTAGCAGCGATGTGAGTGAAGTCACTCCATGGCATGCCCAATTCAGCAGCCTGAACAGTCCAAAAGGACGAATGCTGGCAAGCTTCCTAATCTGGCGTAAAGGCGTGCTTGATGACGTAGACAAGGCTTTTTTCCTGCAACTTCCGCTCGGTTTGTGTACCGACATCCAGCAACGTCTATCCAAATACATCCTGCGCTCCAAAGTAAAAATTGAGGATGTGAGCGATCAACAGATCAGCTTTGGTTGGGCCGGAGAGGGTTCGGAGGAACAACTTCGGGAATACTTGGGCTCGGTTCCGGTAGAACCCTGGGGCGCAGAAGAAGTAGGCAATCGCGTATCGGAGCACAATGATACTGGCGTCATTCGTCTCGGCGAACAGCGTTTCCAAATCAACACAACTATTGAGCACGCGCCCGCCCTATGGCAAAAACTCATCGTCACCGGGCGTCCGGTTGGATCACCGTGCTGGGACTGGCTCACAATCCATGATGGTATTCCAGTGATTCTGCCGGCTACCCAAGAACAGTTTGTGCCACAAATGGCTAACATGGAACTGGTCGGCGCCGTGAACTTCAAAAAAGGATGCTACCCCGGCCAGGAAATTGTGGCGCGCATGCAATATCTCGGCAAACTCAAGCGACGCATGTATCTGGCGCATATCGAAAGCGATGTCCCGCCGCAAGCGGGTGACGAGCTCTACAGCGCGGACATGGAAGGCCAAGCCAGCGGCATGGTAGTCAACGCATCATCCGCTCCAGATGGCGGTTACGACATGCTGGTGGTGGTACAGATTAGCAGCCACAAAGACCAAACTGTCCACTGGAAATCCCTACAAGGCGTAGCGCTTCGATTCATGAGATTACCTTATCCGATCTATTAGCCTGAATTTTGCAAAATAAGAGGGCGTCACAACGTAGCCGTTTTTAATAATATGTGTTCCATAAAAACAAGTTTATAAAAAATGACTGCTTGCACTCGCCCTGCTGCCAATTCTGCGCCTTGAGCATTTCCGATTTTCTCGAATTTTTATAGAACCCCTTGCATGAACAACGATGACGATTTCATGCGCGTCGCGCTGGCGCTGGCGAGGCAAGCCGAACTATCTGGAGAGGTTCCGGTGGGCGCCATCGTGGTCAAGGATGGCACTATCATAGGACGCGGAAGCAATGCGCCGATCAGCCGCCACGATCCTTCCGCACATGCCGAGTTACTGGCCCTGCGCGAAGCGGCACAACATCTGGGCAATTACCGGCTGATTGGCTGTGAACTATTCGTTACGCTGGAGCCGTGCGTGATGTGCGTCGGCGCCATGTTCCATGCACGGATTGCACGTGTGGTGTTTGGTGCAAGTGATTTCAAGACCGGTGCGTGCGGCAGCGTGCTTAATCTGTTTGCCGAGCAGCGCTTAAACCATCATGCTGAAATAACTGCCGGGGTACTTGCAGATGAATGCGGGCAAGTGTTGAGTGATTTTTTTGCCGCGCGGCGCGCGCAACAACAAAAAATTTCCAAGGATATATTATAAAAATCAACATTCATATCGCCACGCAGACACTCGAGTTACTCGATGATGCAGGTATGCTATTGCATTGTTTTCCGGTTTCTACAGCTACTAATGGAGTGGGTGAAAAATCCGGTAGCTACTGCACACCGCGTGGCAAGCACAGCATTCGTGCCAAAATCGGCGCAAGCCAGCCGCTCAACACCGTATTCGTTAGACGCCGGCCCACCGGCGAAATCTATACGCCGGAACTGGGGGGGCAGTATCCGGGGCGTGATTGGATACTGACGCGCATATTGTGGTTGTCTGGCAATGAAGTCGGTTTCAACCGTTTAGGTGCCTGCGACACCATGCGCCGTTATATATATATTCACGGCACGCCGGATAGCACCAAGCTCGGCCATCCTGGCTCCAAGGGTTGTGTACGCATGCGCAACGCCGATCTTGTGGAACTGTTCGACCTCGTCCCGGTATATACAGAAGTCTGTATTGTCATGTGATCTGAAGTGCACATCCGATTGCTCGACCTGAGGGGATACGGCAGATTTGCTGTACAGCAGCTTACAACCTAAATGTCCTGCTCCAGCAGAATCAAACTCCGTTGCGCAAACTCCTCAAAGCCCAGAACTGGTAATGGTCGACTGAAGAAATAGCCTTGGTAGGCATGGCAACCTATACTGGCTAAAAAGTCGCGCTGCAGCTCGGTTTCAACACCCTCAGCGATCACCCCAATTTCGAGGCTCTGAGCCAGCGTTACGATAGCCCGGGCGATGGCGGCGTCGTTGCGATCGGTGAGCACATCACGAACAAACAGCTTGTCAATCTTCAACTGATTCAGCGGCAGACGCCTCAAGTAGGAAAGCGAAGAATAGCCGATGCCAAAATCGTCCAGCGAAAAACCTATGCCACAGGCTTTTAGCGCGATCATCTTGTCGATGATGTCCCCGACATTGTCCACCAACAGGCTTTCAGTCAATTCCAGTTTGAGCCGGCTCGGATCGGCACCGGTTTGGCTGATTGCCGCCATCACTTTTTCCACAAAATCAGCTTCGCGGAACTGCTGGACGCTCACATTTACCGACACCGTGAGATGGGCCATTTCGGTCCGGATGGCCCATCGTGCCAGTTGGGCACAGGCGGTTTCCAGTACCCATTGACCCAATGGCAGGATCAACCCGGTTTCTTCAGCCAGAGGGATGAAGTCATTAGGCGGCAACATGCCGCGCTGGGGGTGCTGCCAGCGCACCAGCGCTT
>CAMCFJ010000040.1 GCA_945874105.1 Candidatus Nitrotoga sp. CP45
TCATAGGCTTTAGCCTCACCGCCAAATTTCTTGGACAGCACAGTGGTAATCGCTGCAGTCAGGGTGGTTTTGCCATGATCAACGTGACCAATTGTGCCCACATTTACGTGCGGCTTGGTTCGCTCAAATTTACTCTTTGCCATGATTTAAAGTTCCTTGATTATTTGACGATTCATGAGTTATCTAAAAATTATTTCCTGCTACTCATCACCGCTTCAGCCACATTTTTTGGCGCTTCGGTGTAATGCTTAAATTCCATCGTGTATGTAGCCCGACCTTGGGTTGCAGAACGCAGCGCAGTTGAATAGCCGAACATCTCTGCTAAAGGAACTTCGGCCTTCACGATCTTTCCACCACCAATCATGTCTTCCATACCTTGAACCATACCGCGACGGGATGACAAATCACCCATTACCGTGCCCGTATAATCTTCTGGGGTTTCCACTTCAACCGACATCATCGGCTCCAGCAGCACTGGGCTGGCTTTACGCATGCCATCCTTGAAGCCCATAGATGCAGCCATCTTAAATGCATTTTCGTTAGAATCCACATCGTGGTAAGAGCCATCAAACAGGGTGACTTTAATATCCACCACGGGGAAGCCCGCCAGCACACCATTCGGCAAGGTATCTTCCAAGCCTTTTTTTACTGCCGGGATAAATTCGCGCGGAACAGACCCACCCTTAATTGCATCCACAAATTCAAAACCTTTGCCCGTTTCATTTGGCTCAACTTTTAGCCACACATGACCAAATTGACCGCGACCACCTGATTGCTTAACGAATTTGCCTTCAACCTCAACGGTCTTACGTATCGCTTCGCGGTAAGCAACTTGCGGCGCACCAACATTAGCTTCCACGCCAAACTCTCGCTTCATGCGCTCAACCAAAACCTCCAGGTGTAGCTCACCCATACCAGAAATAATGGTTTGACCAGACTCCAAGTCAGTATGTACGCGGAAAGACGGATCCTCTTTCGCCAAACGATTCAGCGCCATGCCCATCTTTTCTTGGTCGACCTTGGTTTTCGGCTCAACAGCAATATGAATTACCGGCTCAGGGAATATCATGCGTTCCAACGTTATCACATTGGCCGGATCACACAAAGTCTCACCAGTAGTCGCCTCTTTTAAACCCACCGCAGCAGCAATATCACCTGCAAAAACTTCTTTGATCTCTTCTCGCTCGTTAGCATGCATCAACAAGATACGGCCAATGCGCTCCTTTTTGCCCTTGATCGGATTGTAAACTGTATCGCCCGCTTTCAGCTGGCCGGAATAGACGCGGAAAAAAATCAACTGCCCAACGAATGGGTCGGTCATGATTTTAAACGCCAACGCAGAGAACGGCTCATCGTCATTCGCCTTACGTTCTCCTATTGTCCCATTTTCCAATTCGCCCTTAACTGCCGGAATGTCAGTCGGTGCAGGCAGATAGTCAACCACAGCATCCAGCATGGCCTGCACACCCTTATTTTTGAAAGCAGAACCACACAACATCGGCACAATTTCGCTGGCAATAGTACGGATACGCAAGCATTGCTTAATCTCATCTTCGGACAAGTCGCCTTCCTCGAGATACTTGTTCATCATCTCTTCGGTTGCCTCGGCAGCACTCTCTACCATCTTCGCGCGCCACTCTTGCGCTAACACCAACAGATCGGCAGGAATATCACGCAACTCAAACTTCATGCCCTGAGAAGCCTCATCCCAGTAAATCGCCTTCATCCGCACCAAGTCAATCACACCTTCAAACTTTTCCTCTGCGCCAATCGGCAATTGAATCGGCACCACATTGGCACGCAGGCGAGCGCGCATTTGTTCGTAAACATTAAAGAAGTTCGCACCGGAGCGATCCATCTTATTAACAAAGGCCAAGCGCGGCACACCATATTTATTGGCTTGCCGCCACACTGTTTCGGACTGAGGCTGTACACCACCCACTGCGCAATACACCATGCACGCACCATCCAGAACGCGCATTGATCGCTCAACTTCAATAGTAAAGTCAACGTGACCCGGCGTATCAATGATGTTAATACGATGCTCAGGCAAGCTGGAGTCCATACCCTTCCAGTAACAAGTCGTCGCAGCCGATGTAATGGTAATACCTCGCTCCTGCTCCTGCTCCATCCAGTCCATAACAGCGGCGCCATCATGCACTTCGCCGATCTTGTGCGATACACCTGTGTAAAACAATACACGCTCAGTGGTCGTAGTTTTACCCGCGTCTATATGTGCGCTAATGCCGATATTTCGATATCGCTCGATTAATGTTTTCCGTGCCACAATAATTACCTAACTTATAAAACTTTCAGAAACAGCTGAAAAACTTCTAGAAACGGAAGTGCGAAAAGGCTTTATTCGCTTCAGCCATGCGGTGAACTTCTTCACGCTTTTTAACCGCGCCACCACGACTTTCTGACGCGTCGAGCAATTCGCCAGCCAGCCTCATACCCATGGATTTTTCACCACGCTTGCGTGCAAAATCTTTGAGCCAGCGCATGGCCAACGCCATCCTACGCGAAGGACGAACTTCGACAGGAACCTGATAGTTAGCGCCCCCGACGCGACGGCTCTTTACCTCAACCTGAGGTTTGACATTGGTCAGCGCGAGGTTAAACACCTCGATCGGATCTTTACCGCTTTTCTTTACGATTTGCTCCAAAGCTCCATAAAGAATGCGCTCGGCAACAGACTTTTTACCAGCGGTCATCAAAACATTAACGAACTTGGAAAGATCTTGGTTGCCATATTTCGGATCGGGCAGGATTTCGCGCTTGGGTACTTCTCTACGTCTTGGCATATCTTAAACCTCATGTTAACTGGCTAATTCAAAAAACTGGCTGATTCATAATTACTGGCTTGGCAACAATTTAAGCCTTTTTAGGACGTTTGGCACCATACTTGGAACGGGACTGCTTACGATCTTTTACTCCGGCAGTATCCAAACTACCCCGTACCATGTGGTAACGAACACCGGGCAAATCCTTTACACGACCACCACGTATAAGCACCACTGAGTGCTCCTGCAAATTGTGTCCTTCACCGCCAATGTATGAGATAACCTCAAAACCATTAGTCAGCCGAACCTTGGCAACCTTGCGTAAGGCAGAGTTTGGCTTCTTTGGTGTTGTCGTATATACACGAGTACACACACCCCGTTTTTGGGGACTCCCACCCAGAGCGGGAACTTTGCTTTTTATAGGTTCGGCAACACGAGGCTTACGCACTAATTGGTTGATGGTTGGCATTATCTAAATTTTCCTAAAAATTCTTATGTATCAACAATATAAAAAAACAGCCGCCTAAACTAATACTACTTTCCCCCGGTCGTGGGCAGACAAAAAGACCGCGCATTCTATTGAGGAATTCCCAACCTGTCAAGCAAGCTGGTTATCTTGTATTTCTGCGGCTTGGTCTCCTTCGCTCAATGCCGTCGCTGCCACACCCAGCCCCTGTCGCTGCTTACGCCGCGCGGCATGGTAGGCCAAACCTGTACCAGCCGGGATCAAGCGACCCACTATGACGTTCTCCTTCAACCCACGCAGCTCGTCTCTCTTGCCCATAATCGCAGCTTCGGTAAGCACGCGCGTGGTTTCCTGGAAGGATGCCGCAGAAATAAACGAATCCGTGGACAATGAAGCCTTGGTGATTCCCAGCAACATATATTCATAGGTTGCCGGCTGCTTGCCTTCTTTTTCAACACGTTCATTCTCTTGAAGCAAATCTGCACGCTCCACCTGCTCTTTGGGAATGAACTTAGTATCACCTTCGTCCACAATCTGCACTCGGCGCAACATCTGGCGCACTATCACCTCAATATGTCTGTCGTTAATCTTAACGCCCTGCAGACGGTACACATCCTGCACTTCGTCGGCAATGTATCGCGCCAGCGCTGCCACACCCAGCAAGCGCAAAATGTCATGCGGATCGCGCGGACCATCCACAATCATTTCGCCTTGGGTCACCATTTGTCCATCATGCACTAGCACATGCTTGTCCTTAGTAATCAGGAATTCATGTGCCACACCTTCCGTATCGGTGATAACCAAACGTTGCTTACCCTTGGTATCCTTGCCGAACGACGCCGTTCCGGTAACTTCCGCTAACATGCCGGCATTTTTAGGCGAACGAGCCTCAAAAAGCTCTGCAACACGCGGAAGACCTCCGGTAATGTCACGTGTCTTGCTGCTTTCCTGTGGAATACGTGCCAGCACCTCACCCACGCCAACATGCTGACCGTCTTCTACAGTGATAATACAACCCGTCTGAAAGGTCACCGAAATTGGTAATTCTGTACCAGCAATCTTAATTTCGCGCCCTTCCTCGTCGAGCAAGCGTATCAATGGCCGTAGCACGCCCTTGCCTTGCGTACCAGCAAGCTTAGGATCCACCACAAGAGTGGATAATCCGGTTACTTCATCAATCTCCCTGGTAACGGTAACGCCCTCTTTTACATTTTCAAAGCGCGCCCGACCAGCATATTCGGTAATAATCGGACGCGTATGCGGATCCCATGTAGCCAGCACTTCGCCTGCACGAACCGGGCTGCCCTCACGCACAGTCAACATCGCGCCGTATGGCACTTTGTGACGCTCACGCTCGCGTCCATGATCATCGGTAACCATTATTTCGCCACTACGCGCTACCACCACTAATTCACCTCGAGTATTGCTGACGGTACGCATGTTCGTGCTGTACTTCACCTGACCATTAGACTTACCTTCGACCTGGCTAGCCACCACGGTACGCGATGCCGCGCCACCGATGTGGAAGGTACGCATGGTTAATTGGGTACCTGGCTCGCCGATTGACTGCGCAGCAATTACGCCAACTGCCTCACCTACCGTCACGGGGCCACCTCGACCTAAGTCGCGACCATAACATTTGACGCACAAACCATAACGAGTTTCACAAGTCAGGGGCGTCCGCACATGCACTTCGTCGACACCCAACGACTCAATGTTTTCCACCATATCTTCATCCAGCAGTGTGCCCGCTTCATATAGAGTTTCGCTGCTTTCTGGATTGACGACATCCCTGCTAACAACGCGACCTAATATGCGTTCACGCAATGCTTCAATCACCTCGCCACCTTCAACCAAGGCCTTCAATGCGGCGCCATTGATGGTGCCGCAATCTTCCTCGGCCACCACTAGATCCTGGGTCACATCTACCAGACGACGCGTCAGGTAGCCGGAGTTTGCGGTCTTCAATGCGGTATCGGCCAAGCCTTTTCGCGCACCATGAGTGGAAATGAAGTACTGCAGCATATTCAGCCCCTCGCGAAAGTTAGCGGTAATCGGGGTTTCAATGATAGAGCCATCCGGCTTGGCCATCAGGCCACGCATACCTGCTAACTGACGAATCTGGGCCGCAGAACCGCGCGCACCAGAATCTGCCATCATGTAAATGGAATTGAAAGACTCCTGCATCACTACTTTGCCCTTTGCATCAGCAAGCTGTTTGCCGCTGGCACGGTCAATCACCGGCTCACTACCCAGCTGATCCATCATGGCCTTGGCCACTAAATCACCAGTACGGCCCCAGATATCCACCACTTTATTGTAGCGTTCGCCTTGGGTCACCAAACCGGATGTGTATTGCACGTCAATCTCACGCACCTCTTTTCCAGCCGCATCAATTAAGTCATTTTTTTGCGGTGGCACCAACATGTCATCCAGGCAAATTGAAATGCCGGCACGGGTAGCATAAGTAAAGCCGGTGGTCATTAACTTGTCAGCCATAATCACGGTGTTGCGCAAACCGCAACGGCTGAAGCTGGTGTTAATCAGACGAGATATCTCTTTTTTCTTTAATGCTTTATTGATCAAACTGAACGGTAGACCGGCTGGCAAAAGGTCTGACAGAATGGCGCGTCCCACGGTAGTTTCATAGCGTGTACGTTTTTCCTGACGCTCATTTTTTTCATCAATGCAAATTTCTTTAATACGCACCATCACCCTGGCATGTAGATCAACATGACCGGAATCGTAGGCACGAAGTGCTTCAGACACGTCAGAAAACAACGAACCCTCGCCAAGTGCGCCGATTTTTTCGCGTGTCATGTAATACAGCCCCAACACGATATCCTGTGAGGGAACAATGATAGGCTCGCCATTTGCAGGCGACAAAACGTTATTGGAGGCCAACATCAAGGTGCGGCATTCCATCTGCGCTTCCAGCGAGAGCGGCACGTGCACTGCCATCTGGTCACCATCGAAGTCGGCGTTAAAAGCCGTACAGACTAATGGATGCAACTGAATTGCTTTGCCTTCGATCAGTATCGGCTCGAATGCCTGAATACCGAGACGATGTAGTGTAGGCGCTCGATTCAGCAGCACCGGATGTTCCCGGATGACATCTTCCAGGATATCCCACACAACTGGCTCTTCAGCTTCCACCATGCGCTTGCCAGCTTTAATGGTTGTGGCCAGCCCGAGAACTTCCAGTTTATGGAAAATGAATGGCTTGAATAGCTCCAGCGCCATTTTCTTGGGCAAACCGCACTGATGCAATTTCAGTTGCGGACCCACCACAATTACGGAGCGACCGGAATAATCTACGCGTTTACCTAGCAAATTCTGACGGAAACGTCCTCCTTTGCCCTTGATCATGTCAGCAAGCGACTTCAACGGACGCTTGTTGGCGCCAGTCATTGCCTTGCCGCGACGGCCATTATCCAGCAGCGAATCAATTGATTCCTGCAGCATACGCTTCTCGTTGCGCACAATAATTTCCGGAGCCTTCAACTCCAAAAGGCGTTTCAGTCGGTTGTTCCGGTTAATTACACGACGATACAAATCATTCAGATCAGAAGTCGCAAAGCGTCCGCCATCCAGCGGCACTAATGGACGCAGCTCTGGCGGCAACACTGGCAGCACCAACATGATCATCCACTCGGGTTTGATGCCCGAGACCAGGAATGCCTCAAGGATTTTCAACCGTTTCGCATATTTCTTGATTTTGGTTTCGGAGCTGGTCGCTTCAAGATCGGCGCGAAGCTTTTCTACCTCAGCTGGCACATCCAGCGCGTGCAATAGCGCGCGTATACCTTCCGCGCCCATTACTGCTGAAAACTCATCGCCGTACTCCTCAAGCTTGGCGAGATAATCATCTTCAGAGAGCAATTGAGCGCGTTCGAGCGTGGACATTCCAGGATCGGTCACTACGTAAGCCTCGAAATATAGTACGCGCTCTATGTCGCGTAACGTCATGTCCAGCACCATTCCCAAGCGGGACGGCAGTGATTTCAAGAACCAAATATGCGCCACCGGACTTGCCAGCTCGATATGGCCCATGCGTTCGCGACGCACTTTAGACAGCGTTACTTCCACACCGCACTTCTCACAGATCACACCACGATGTTTCAAACGCTTGTACTTGCCGCACAAGCATTCATAATCCTTGGTCGGACCAAAAATCTTGGCGCAAAACAAACCATCGCGCTCCGGCTTGAAAGTTCGGTAATTAATGGTTTCCGGCTTCTTCACTTCGCCGTAGGACCAAGAACGGATTTTCTCCGGTGAGGCCAACCCGATCTTGATCGCGTCGAACTCTTCCTTCTGCGTCACTTGCCTGAACAAATCCAGCAATGCTTTCATATGTAACTCCTAAATATTCGGCAGCAATGTAGGGTGCGCCCGGCGCACCAATCATGAGCAGTGCGCACAGCGCACAGCCCCCTACTCTCGATGACGAACAAGATCGATATCAATGCCCAAGGAGCGAATTTCCTTGGTTAGTACATTGAAAGATTCCGGCATGCCGGCATCAATCTTGTGATCGCCCTTAACAATGCTTTCGTAAATTTTGGTACGTCCTGCCACGTCATCTGATTTGACTGTAAGCATTTCCTGCAGCGTGTAGGCTGCACCGTAAGCTTCCAGTGCCCACACTTCCATTTCACCGAAACGCTGACCACCGAACTGTGCCTTGCCGCCTAACGGTTGCTGCGTCACCAAGCTGTATGGGCCGGTAGAACGCGCGTGCATTTTGTCATCCACCAAGTGGTTCAGCTTCAGTACATGCATATAACCAACGGTGACCGACCGGTCAAATGCAACTCCAGAGCGCCCATCATATAAGGTTATCTGACCAGAACGTGGCAGGTCTGCCAGCTCTAGCATGTCCTTAATTTCATCTTCATTCGCGCCATCGAACACTGGCGTAGCGAAGGGCACACCACCGACCAGATTACGGCATAGATCCAGCACTTCCTCATCGCTGAACGCGGCAATCTCCGCAGCCTGATCATGCTTATAAATCTTGCTGAGGAATGTGCGTATTTTTTCAATTTTGGCTTGCGACTCAATCATCTTGCCGATTTTCTGCCCCAAGCCCTTGGCTGCCCAACCCAAATGAGTTTCCAATATCTGCCCGACATTCATACGCGATGGAACACCAAGCGGATTCAATACGATGTCAACTGGCGTGCCATCCGCCATGTAAGGCATGTCCTCTACCGGCACAATTCGTGACACCACGCCTTTATTGCCATGGCGACCAGCCATCTTGTCGCCAGGCTGTAACCGACGTTTTACCGCCACATACACCTTAACCATCTTCTGCACACCAACTTGCAGCTCATCGCCTTGGGTCAAATTACGCTTCTTTAATTCAAATGCCGCATCGAATTCCAAACGCTTCTGCGCCAAACCTTCTTTGACCTGCTCCAGTTGCGATGCAGTATCTTCGCTACTGAGACGTATGTCGAACCACTGATGGCGCTCCAAGCTGGCCAGATAATCCTTGGTCAACTTGGCGCCCTTAGCCAGCTTCTTCGGCCCTCCATTAACCACCTTGCCTAATAACAGCTTGCCCAGACGAGTGAATACATCGGCTTCAACGATGCGCATTTGATCCGCCAAATCTTTCTTGTAACGTTTCAATTCATCGTCAATAATCTGCTGCGCACGCTGATCTCGCTGCAATCCTTCTCGCGTAAACACCTGCACATCAATCACTGTCCCGGAAATACCCGCCTGCACGCGTAAACTCGTGTCCTTAACGTCGGATGCTTTTTCGCCAAAAATAGCACGTAACAGCTTCTCCTCCGGTGTTAGTTGAGTTTCACCTTTAGGTGTGACTTTACCAACCAACACATCACCAACTCCAACTTCCGCGCCGATGTGCACAATGCCACACTCATCCAAACGCGCCATTTGCCCCTCGGATAGATTGGGAATGTCACGAGTAATCTCTTCGGAACCAAGCTTGGTATCGCGTGCAACTACTGTAAGCTCTTCGATATGAATTGAGGTGAAGCGATCTTCCGCCACCACGCGTTCGGAAATCAGAATCGAGTCCTCGTAGTTATAGCCATTCCAAGGCATGAACGCCACCAGCATATTCTGACCCAGAGCCAGCTCGCCCATATCGGTGGACGCGCCATCGGCGATCACATCGTCACGCGCAATCACGTCCCCCATCTTGACGAGCGGACGCTGGTTAATATTGGTATTCTGATTTGAACGGGTGTATTTGGTCAGATTATATATATCCACGCCGACTTCGCCGTGTGTAGTCTCATCGTCATGAACGCGCACCACAATGCGGCCGGCATCCACATAATCTATTCGCCCACCACGCCATGCCTGCACTGTGGTGCCGGAATCAACCGCCACCGTGCGTTCGACTCCGGTTCCTACCAACGCTTTCTCTGCACGCAAACAAGGTACAGCTTGACGCTGCATATTGGCACCCATTAGAGCTCGATTTGCATCGTCATGCTCCAAAAACGGTATCAGCGCCGCTGCCACCGATACCACTTGGGCAGGTGCCACATCCATGTATTCAATGTGCTCCGGCGAAGCCAGCACAAACTCATTGTGCTGCCGGGATGAAATCACGTCATTGGTAAATTTTCCCTTACTGTCCAGCTCAGCGTTGGCCTGAGCAATGGTGAACTTGCCTTCCTCGATCGCGGACAAATATTTAACTTCATCAGTTGCCTTACCCTTGGCCACCTGGCGATATGGGGTTTCGATGAAACCATAATTATTGATGCGCGCATATAGCGCCAACGAGTTGATCAAACCGATATTCGGACCCTCTGGCGTCTCGATCGGGCACAAACGACCATAATGTGTCGGATGTACATCACGCACCTCGAAGCCGGCACGTTCACGAGTCAACCCACCAGGGCCAAGCGCAGAAATACGGCGTTTATGCGTCACTTCGGATAAGGGATTGGTCTGATCCATGAATTGCGACAACTGGCTGGAGCCGAAAAACTCCTTGACCGCAGCTGAAATTGGTTTTGCATTAATCAAATCATGCGGCATCAGATTGTCCGCTTCGGCCTGACCCAAACGTTCCTTCACAGCACGTTCGACGCGCGCCAACCCTGTGCGAAACTGGTTCTCAGCCAACTCACCTACTGCGCGCACACGCCGGTTACCTAGATGGTCAATATCGTCAATTTCGCCACGACCATTGCGCAACTCAACCATAATCTTGATTACCGCCACGATATCTTCATTAGATAGCGTGACAGACCCTGTCAGCTCATCCAACCCGATACGACGGTTGAATTTCATACGCCCCACAACCGATAAGTTATAGCGCTCTTCAGAAAAGAACAAACCGTTAAAGAGGTTCTCCACCGCGTCCTCTGTAGGAGGCTCACCCGGACGAATCATACGGTAGATAGCAACTCTCGCTGTCCACTGGTCGGTGGTCTCATCAGCACGCAGAGTCTGCGAAATGTAGCCGCCTTGATCCAGATTATTGATGTATAGCGTGCGGATTTTTTTCTCTCCCGCTGCCTGCAACTTAGCCAGCAGTGCTTCGGTGATCCCATCGTTGGCATTAGCGATAATTTCGCCACTATCCTTATCTATTACATTGTGCGCTAGCACGCGCTCAAACAGGAAATCCTCCCCTACCGCCAGCTTATCAATGCCAGCCTCCTGTATTTCACGTATATGACGCACAGTGATGCGCTTGGCACCGGCCACGATCACCTTGCCACTCTTGTCCAGGATATCAAAGCGTGCCACTTCACCTCGTAGCCGTTCTGGCACCACCTCAAACTGGATGCCTTTTTTACCAAGGTGAAAAGTATCGAACTCAAAAAACGCCGCGAGTATCTGTTCAGGCGTGTAACCCAGTGATTTCAATAGAATAGTGACCGGCATTTTGCGGCGACGATCTATACGGAAATAGACATAATCCTTAGCATCGAACTCAAAATCCAACCATGAGCCGCGATAAGGAATGATGCGCGCGGAAAACAGCAACTTACCAGAGCTATGCGTCTTACCACGGTCATGCTCAAAGAACACGCCAGGTGAACGATGCAATTGAGATACGATAACGCGCTCGGTGCCATTTATGACGAATGAACCCGTATTGGTCATAAGCGGTATTTCACCCATGTATACTTCTTGCTCTTTAACCTCTTTCACTACGGTCGGCTTGGACACCTCCTTATCGAATAAGGTCAGGCGCACACGAGCACGTATGGGAGAAGCATAAGTCAGGCCACGTTGCTGGCACTCCTTCACATCGAAGGGCGGCATACCCAAGTTGTAGCTGACGAAGTCAAGACGCGCATATTTATTATGGCTCTCAATCGGAAAAATCGAATGGAATGCTGCCTGTAAACCATCGTTGATGCGCTGCTCAGGCAATTTGTCAGCCTGAAGAAAAGCACTGTAAGATTCTAGTTGCGTGGACAGCAAAAATGGTATCGGCAAAGCACCGATACGTTTCGCAAAACTTTTACGAATACGTTTTTTTTCAGTAAAAGAATAACTCATGATATCTCCACGACCGAGGGAAAAGACAATGAACAACAAGCGTTTTGTATCTTGCTGTCCGTTATCTTCTTAAAACGGCAAAAGGCTGGCGGGCATCCGTCAGCCTTTCGACGCGTACAATAATTACTTGATTTCAGCGGTTGCGCCAGCCTCGATCAATTGTTTCAGGATAGAGTCAGCGTCAGCTTTGTTCACGCCTTCTTTCACTGCCTTCGGTGCGCCATCCACCAAATCCTTGGCCTCTTTCAGCCCAAGGCCGGTAATTGCGCGAACCACTTTAATCACGTTCACCTTGCTAGCACCGGCAGAGCTTAATACCACGCTAAATTCAGTTTGCTCAGCCGCAGCACCAGCTTCAGCGGCGGCTGGCGCAGCTACTGCCACAGCGGCAGCGGACACACCAAATTTTTCTTCCATTTCCTTGATCAGTGCAGACAACTCCAGCACGGTCATTTGTGCAATTGCGTCCAGAATGTCAGCCTTATTAACAGCCATGTTTCTCTCCTAATATTAATTCAAAAAGTTTGGTATGAGCGTTAAGCGGCAGCCGTTTCGGCTTCCTTCTTATCGCGGATAGCCGCCAAGCCACGCACAAAAGTGCTGGTTGCAGCATTCATGGTCGCCATCAAACGTGCAATCAACTCATTCCGGCTCGGGATAGCAGCCAGCACAGCGACCTGCTCCGAAGACATCAAAGATCCAGCCATTGCGCCTGCCTTGATTACCAACTTGCCATTCGTCTTGGCAAATTCATGCACTATTTTCGCCGCCGCAACAGGGTCAGCACTGATGCTGTAGATTAGCGGCCCAACCATTTTTTCCGCCAAAGCCTCAAACGGAGTGCCCTTTACAGCACGGCGTGCCAATGTGTTTTTTAACACGCGAAAGTACACCCCAGACTTACGCGCGGTGGCACGCAACTTGGTAATGTCGCTGACTACTATGCCGCGGTACTCTGCCAAAACAATAGTCTGAGCCTGCGTTACTTGTTCGATAACTTCAGCTACCATTGCTTGCTTTTCTTGCAGATTAAGACCCAAATCATTCTCCATCTTCAACTGGAACACCAAACCAAAGCTCAGCGATCCATCGTTAACAACTGCGTCCTTAAGCCGGGATAATATTGCTCCTGCTCGTGGGCACACCATCTACGTAGGCGTCAGAGAACTGTGGGCAGAGATCTTGATATTGCTTCCGCCGTGCAGTGCATCTTAATTAAACCCTATCGGGTACCTACGGTCTTTGACAATCTGCCAATAAGCCAGCAGTTCAAAGCCTGTAAACGACATGACTAACCAATCATGCCGCACAATCTGTATTACATTACTCTCCAGCTATCCATTGCCATTAAAAACAGCCACCACTTTTCATAGCTTAAGAGTAACGAGAAAAATAAATTATCCTGCCAAGCTGGCCTGCTCAATGCGAATACCCACGCCCATGGTGCTGGAGACAGACACCTTCTTTAGGTACACACCCTTGGCCGCCGCCGGCCTAGCCTTGTTTAAGGCATCGACCAGCGCCAACAGATTTTCACGTAGTGCTTCCGGCGTGAACGAAGCACGTCCAATGGTGCATTGCACAACCCCATTCTTGTCGGTGCGGTACTGCACCTGACCAGCCTTGGCATTCCTAACGGCACCAGCCACATCAACGGAAACCGTGCCCACCTTAGGGTTAGGCATCAAGCCGCGCGGACCAAGAATCTGACCTAATTGACCAACGATGCGCATAGCATCAGGCGAAGCTATCACCACATCAAAATCCATGTTGCCGGCCTTGATGCTTTCCGCCAAGTCTTCGAAGCCCACCACATCCGCACCGGCAGCCTTGGCTTCCTCAGCCTTGGCACCTTGAGCGAACACAGCAATTCGCACAGTCTTGCCTGTTCCCTTGGGTAACACCACAGCGCCACGCACTAATTGATCGGACTTGCGTGCATCAATGCCCAAATTGATTGCTATGTCGATAGACTCATCAAACTTGGCCTTAGCAGTTTCTTTTGCTAAATTCAGCGCATCATTCACCGCGTAAAGCTTGTTACGGTCAATTTTGGCGATCAACGCCTTATATCGTTTAGAAATATGTGCCATGTTATACGCCCTCCACAACAATACCCATACTGCGCGCGCTACCGGCAATAGTGCGCACCGCCGCATCCATGTCGTTAGCGGTCAGATCGGGCATCTTGGTTGTTGCAATTTCTTCAGCCTGTTTACGGGTTAATTTTCCAACTTTTTCTGTAAGTGGCCTAGGGCTACCCTTCTGCAAACCAGCCGCCTTCTTAATCAGAATGGTCGCGGGCGGGGTCTTCATAATGAAAGTGAAGCTCTTGTCCGCAAAAGCCGTAATTACCACCGGTATTGGCAAACCCGGTTCCACGCCCTGGGTCTGCGCGTTAAAAGCTTTGCAGAACTCCATGATATTCAGCCCGCGCTGACCAAGCGCCGGGCCGATAGGCGGACTAGGATTTGCCTTACCGGCAGGAACTTGCAACTTGATAAAACCTATAATTTTCTTTGCCATAACACTCTCCCTATGGGTTCAAGCGAACGCTATTGCGCTCTCCCCGATTAATACAGAAAGGAGAAAGAAGAACTGGAGAAGCGTGCCCACAATCAGCTTTCTCTTCTCCATTCACCCTTAAACCCTCCGCCCTAAGCTTTCTCAACTTGACCGAAATCCAGCTCTACAGGTGTTGAACGACCAAAAATGGTTACCGCCACCCGCAACTTGTTCTTTTCATAATTGACGTTTTCCACCATACCGTGGAAATCGGTAAACGGACCATCCTTGACACGTACCGCTTCACCCACTTCAAATAGCACCTTGGGTCTTGGCTTTTCAACCCCGGTCTGCATCTGATGCATTATATTTTGCACTTCTTTTTCGCTAATGGGGGTAGGCTTCATTGCTGAACCGCCCAAAAATCCTGTAACCTTGGGTGTACTTTTAACGAGATGCCAGCTTTCATCGGTCATTTCCATCTCAACCAGTACATAGCCCGGGAAAAACTTACGCTCGCTGATGCTCTTTTGACCCGACTTCAGCTCCACAACCTCTTCCACCGGCACCAAAATCTGACCGAACTGATCTTCCAAACCCGCGCGCTGAATTCGCTCCGGCAATGCACGCTGCACATATTTTTCAAACTGAGAGTACGTATGAACCACATACCAACGCTTGGACATTATTCACGCCCCATTAATTTATTAACCACCAACAACAAGCTAGCATCAACTGCCCACAAAAACAGTGCCATTAAAACTGCAAAAAGGAGCACCACCCCTGTTGTCTGCACCGTTTCTTTGCGCGACGGCCATACCACACGCTTGGCCTCAGCTACAGACTCTGTACCAAACCCAAATAGGCGCTTGCCCGGTCCGGTCGTCCAAAGTACAGCAGCAGCCAACAAAAACCCAAGCAATATTGCTGCAAGTTTCACCACCGCAGCACTTTCGTGCAAAGCATAAAACCCCGCGATGCCCGCCGCAACGAACAGGAACGCGACAATCAATTTAATTTTATCCGCCATGCGCAATCTGTCCGTTTTTCTTGATGATTTAACTGGCAGGCCAGGAGGGTTTCGAACCCCCAACCCTCGGTTTTGGAGACCGATACTCTACCAGTTGAGCTATTGGCCTGTCGTTTACAACTTAAACTTTACTAATACTAACTTTAAAATACAGCAAGCTACGCTAGTTAATAGCGTAGCTTGTTCGTTACTACAAACAACTATTCAATAATTTTAGCCACAACACCAGCACCCACAGTACGGCCACCTTCACGAATCGCGAAGCGTAAACCATCTTCCATCGCAATCGGTGCGATCAAAGTGACTGTGATTGATACGTTATCACCTGGCATCACCATTTC
>CAMCFJ010000041.1 GCA_945874105.1 Candidatus Nitrotoga sp. CP45
GCCTGGAGAAGCCGAGGATGGCATTCAGCGGGGTGCGCAATTCGTGGCTCATGCTGGCGAGGAAGGTGCTTTTGGCGCGGTTGGCGGCTTCGGCGGCATCGAGCGCGATCCAGTTCGCTGGTGCGTGCGGCTACCAGTTCTTCCAGATGGTCTCGGTGCAGTTCCAGTTCTGAGTTGAGCCGCTGCAACTTGAGGTTGGTCTGTGCGAGCGTACGTTGTACGTTGGCGTAATCGCGATTAAGTTCAAGTACGGTATGGTTGAGCCGTTCCAGTTCTCCGATGTCATGTTCTGCCAGCACTCGCAGTTGTGCAGCTACACGCCAGACGCGGGCACGTAATGTGCGCGTCTGGCCCATGTAATCGCCTATGGTCAGCAGTCCATGGTAGATTTTTCCATCGGCATCAGGCTGTGCGCAGACGAGGGTTGCAAAATCAGGTTGAATGAAAAATTGCTCCACGTGCGTACCGATTGGCTGCACTTTTTCCATTTTGATGAGCCACAGAAAACCGGCATTTGCCTCGATCAGCGTGCCGCTCTCATCCAGCAATGCAGCTGCGACTGCAAGCAAGGACTCTAGTTCAGGTTCAAACCACGCCACGGGATGCTCTAGTCACTAACGAATGATCGGCACAGGCGACTGCTGCCTGGGCGTTGGCGCTGTATCCGTCTGCGCCAACTATGCTAGCCAGTTGGCTGTAACGGTTGATGGCAAGTCCGCCGATAATCAAGGCTGGCCGCAGACTGCCTAAGCGTTCGCTCAACAGCGCGATGATGGTCTTGACGGCTTTCAATTGTTGCGGAAATGACACTGATAGCCCTACGAGATCGGGTTTCCATTCCGCCGTCTGCTGGACTAGCGCCCTGGTAGGTACATTCGCGCCAAGATACTGCACGTCCCAACCAGCAAGTTGAAACGAATCGGCCACCATTTGCAATCCGACAGCATGGTTGTTCCCCTCAACGCAGGCCAGCAGCACCCGTTTACTGATCAGCGCCGGTGGTGGCGAGCGCAGCAATCCAACCGTCATTACTGACTGCACGATCGCAGTTGCCATGTGCTCTTGTGCGACCGATACCTGGTTGGCCTGCCATTTCTCGCCGATATGATAAAGCGCTGGCTGGATGACATGCATTTCAAACTCGATGAGGTTCTGCCCGCTGTCAATAAAGCGATTCAGGATGGTCAATGCCTTGCGCTGGTCGCCAGCCAGCAGCGCCGCCTCGAATTCATCCGTCTCCGGCCATGGCTCAGGTGACTGCAGGGGTGTCGCCGGTGTTTTGCCCGCTTCCAGGAATTTCGTCCGGGCTGCCTGCAGCGAAGTGCTCACCACCGCAGCATCTTCTGGATCCATGTGCCCGGCAAAAAATTCCGCCAGCCAATCGAGTGACAACGCCAGGTGTTCAGCAGGAATCGCCCGCGCACTAAGCACGCTGCCCAGCCAGCTCAGATAATCCACCATAGGTTGCAGTAGTCCGAACTCCAACACGGGACGAATAAATTCGAGATGAAATGCAAGATCTTCCCGGCAGGCATCACGCCCACGCGGCCCAAACCGTTCATAAGCCGAGCCATGCGTCGTATAAAAGCGCTCTGTCACCGCGTTTATCGCATTAGACTGCAGCGCCTGAAATCGCCGCAGTCCTTCTGCCTCCAGTGTTTTCAGTACAGCATCCGATGCCATTCTCTATTGCTCCTGCTTTAATCTGCAAACACTTCGAACAGCTGTACCCCGGCACTTCCCGGTACCAGCTTGAGACCTTTAGGAATACCTTTGTGTGACTCGTGGTATTCATGTCCCCGATGCCAGCTACGGTAGCTCTGCTCATCGAGCCAGTGTGTCACTAGCCAAATCTCGGTCCGATCACCGACTGGACACATCACCTCCATGCCCACGAAACCTGGCGCGTGATCAACAAGGTGAGCCCGGTCGCGGAAGGCAGCCCGTACTTCGTCCACCATATCATTCGCAATCGTGAAGCGGCTTAACGCGACGAACATTCCGACTCCAGGCTGCTGCTGCGTTTTGCTGAATTGGTCGAGCATATTATGGGTACCTCTAGTAATGCATATCTTAATTACGTTACCTCGTTGATCACAAAAAATCAATGGGGTCAAATCAATGGAGGCAGACCTTCATGGCACTCTGCTAAGGCCTCGCTGAGCAAAAATACTGCACCTGATGGTCATGCTTGCCGAGCCGCTTGCCGTGAGTAAAGTCTGTAATGCGCACATCCGACAAATGGGCGCAGCGTGTCCAGCGGTGGATAGATACGCTCGCGGTGCAGCTCCACCAACTTGCCCGAGATCACTGCAATCTCCTGGTCTGCACGAACTCGGTCGAACACGCCGCCTGTGCCACCTTGTAAAAACTGCTGTTTCAATATCGCAATTTTTTGTCTGGTCCGTTTATCTTTGGTATCCTTCATTTTGGCTGAACTCCTGTAGCGGGTGGCTTTCGTGTCGCAACAAATGCTTGCCATTTAGAGGTGTTCAGCCCACCATTTTATGGGCGTTGTGGCCTTAACCGAGTGCCATGAGAGTCTGGCCTTATTGATTTTTGAATTTACTATTGGATTGGGACATTACTGATGCAAAATGATCTGATCAACGCTTTCAATGAATACTTTGAGATTGTCACTGCTGACTCTCCTGAGTTGTTAGAAGAAGCATTTCGTTTGCGCTACACAGTGTTGTGTATCGAAGCACGTTTACCAGGGTTTGAGGCTGCACACTATCCCGATGGGATGGAGACAGATGAGTATGACCGCCACTCTCACCAGATTCTGCTAAAGCATCGCCCATCCGATAGCTTCATAGGCGGAGCACGCTTGATATACCCCGACCCCTTAAACCTGCAAGCCCCGTTACCTATCGAACAACATACCCTGATCAACCATGAGCTGTTAGACACCAGCAAACTATCCAGGCAGAGCGCCGCCGAGATCTCACGCTTTCTCCTTCTAGGCAGGTATTCCAGGCGCAGAGATGAGCTTCGCAAATCTCCGGACTGGCTAATTGGTACACAACGGGATCAAGATGGTGACCGGCGGCGTTTTCCTCATCCGATGCTGGCAATTGCTGTTGGCATCATACGCACATGTATCCAGCACAACATCACCCACTGGTTCTCGGTAATGGAGCCTGCCTTGAATAGATTATTGAGCCTCTATGATCTACAGCTTGACCCTATTGGACCATTGGCCGATTATCATGGCCCGCGTCGACCGTATTATGCCGATATAAGAAAAGTGCTGGAGAGGATGCATACAAACAATCCCCAAGTCTGGGAACTGGTTACCAACAACGGCGAAATCCAGCCGACACCTCCGCATGGAACCCAGTAGGTTGGCGCTATATTTCGATAGGGATTGACACTGTTACCTGGCAACAATGTCGCTGAAGTATTGTGTGTTAAGTTGTGCGATTTGTTAAACAATTGATTGCAATTTCAAGTGGGATGTTCAGAATCGTTTGTGGTTTTGCTATTGAAATATGTCCCAGGCTAAAGAAAGTTGTTTTTTATAATTAATCAGCTGGAGACACCTATGCGAATTCTTCATACGATGCTCAGAGTTGGCAACCTGGATCGTTCAATTGCTTTTTATACAGAAGTGTTAGGCATGAAATTGCTGCGTCGAAATGATTACCCGGACGGAAAATTCACACTGGCATTTGTTGGTTACCAAGATGAAAAAGACGGTACTGTTTTAGAGCTCACTTACAATTGGGGCGTTGAAAAATATGACCTGGGATCAGGTTATGGTCATGTTGCCATTGAAGTTGATAACGCTGGCAAGGCATGTGAACTCGTTAAGCAAAAAGGGGGGAGCGTAATTAGAGAAGCCGGGCCAATGAAACATGGTACAACTGTTATTGCCTTTGTATCCGACCCGGATGGATACAAAATCGAATTTATTCAAAGGAAGAGTTAGCCTCGAATAAAGCTCAACATCACTGGTTGCGGATGAACAAATACGATTAACAGTGCTTCAATCGCTAGACATATTTCGTACCGATTTGCCGGGAGAAAACTTGTGGTTGATACTTGAACTTCGGCGCTGAATACCTTCTCGCCTTCGGGTATCCGGCTATCCAGCTTGATCCGGTAGGCACTGGCGCCCGGTATGGGTTCCCAGGCAAGATTGGGGCGACTGTCGCTGGTCTTGGAGGTGTGTGGCTCTATGACAATCACTGGGCCGCAAGCATCTGGCAAGGAAGCCGCTTCGACGTGATAGGGAAGCAGACAAACCAACGCAATGGCAAGAATAGAAGGGCTGCAGTAACACTTAACGTCCGTATGGCTGCATACTGGAACTGATGCGTTGACCTTGAAGAAGTCTGCAAGTTGGCAGAAAATATTTTTCCAACCCGCGTGTTCGATCACAGCAGCATAAATCGCGCCCAATATCCAAAGTAGGCTACGTTCCTGGTCTTTTGTATTCACCAATTCCCCTTGATTTGTTAACGCCACGACATAGTTTGATAACCATGGAATGCTACCCCCACTGCATCCCATATGGTTCGAAGCTGGTGATACAGAAATCATCATTACAACTTTTTCATTGAAAACCTAAAAATCTCAGTTCAACTATCAATAACGAAGCTGAGCTAAGGTAGAATTCGACATGGACAGTTTCTGTCTGTGTTTCAAGTCGACCTCGCTACCCGTTTTGAAATGCTCCAAGTTCCTCAAGATTAATCACAAATAATTTGCATAGGCTTGTGACAAACTCACGTTTAATCCGATGGCAGCCGAAGATGAGCGGTATGACTCTTTGGTATTTGTGAGGAAATAATTATGACCGCTTTTCAAGTTCTCAAGCAGCGCCTACCGCAGGAACCTCGTGCTTGGCTGATTACTGGCGCAGCTGGATTTATCGGGAGTAACTTGGTGGAGGCACTCCTCAGACTCGACCAGCATGTCATAGGCTTGGATAATTTTGCTACTGGTTATAGAGAGAATCTAGAGGAGATACAGCGTTGCGTTACGCCGCAGCAATGGGCTCGGTTTCGTATCACTGAGGGGGATATTCGCGATCCAAGTGTTTGTCGAGAGGCGGTGTCGGGTGTGGATTATGTGCTGCATCAGGCGGCGCTTGGTTCGGTGCCACGCTCGCTTGAAGATCCTATTCTTACCAACGAAAATAATATCTCGGGTTTTCTAAACATGCTGGTGGCAGCGCGCGATGCAGCGGTAAAGCGCTTTGTATATGCGGCTTCCAGTTCAACGTATGGCGATCATCCAGGGTTGCCCAAGGTCGAGAATATAATAGGCAAACCTTTGTCACCTTATGCAGTGACCAAGTATGTGAACGAGCTTTATGCCGATGTGTTTAGTCGATGTTATGGATTCCACACCATCGGTTTGCGCTATTTCAACATCTTTGGACGTCGCCAGGATCCTGATGGTGCCTACGCAGCTGTCATCCCGAAGTGGGTAGCCAGTATGATCAAGAATAAGCCTGTTTATATCAATGGCGACGGAGAAACAAGCCGCGATTTTTGTTACATCGACAACGCCGTGCAAGCTAATCTTCTTGCCGTGACTGTAGAAGATATTACTTCCACCAATCAAATTTACAATATTGCCGTCGGGGATAGAACTTCGCTCAATAACCTCTTTGATCAATGCCGGACATTGCTCCTGCCGCATTTTCCGCATTTGCAAGAATTCAAACCAGTTTACCGTGATTTTCGTGCGGGTGATGTGCTCCATTCTCAAGCGGATATTTCAAAAGCCCGGTCTTTTCTGGGTTATGCGCCTAGCCACTCTATTGCCCAAGGCCTGGAAGAATCGATGGCATTGTATGTTAAAAACCTGGCCTGAATGGTGGAAATGTTATTGAGTATTCGGCCTTGGCATGTCGTGTTGTCACTCAGTGGCAATCGCTTCTTCTGCACGCAATGGCAGGCGTCGGCTGGCCGGAAATACAATGCTGAAAGTGCTACCCTTGCCTTCCTCGCTGGTAATATCCAGCCGCGCCTGATGTCGGCTAGCTATGTGTTTGACGATTGCCAGTCCCAAGCCTGTGCCTCCGGTTTCTCGTGAGCGACTGGTGTCCACCCGATAAAAACGCTCTGTCAGGCGCGAAATATGTTGCGGCGAAATGCCAATGCCGCTGTCCTGCACACTAAAAACCGGTTGCTCGCCTTGCTCGTGCCAGCTCACCAAAATCTCGCCCCCCTGCGGGGTGTAACGGATGGCATTTGATATCAGATTACCGAAGGCGCTGCGCAACTCATCGGCGTTGCCAAGCAGGGCGCAACTGTTCGCCAGTTCCAGCCGCAAAGTGTGTTTCTCCGCGCTCAAAGATTGCCCCTCCTGATGCAGCGAGCGTAAAAGTCCGGATACCTCCACGGCTTCTTCCTGCAGGACATTGAGTGTGTCCTCCAGCTTGGACAGGGTAAGTAAATCGTCCACCAGTCGCTCCATGCGGTGCGTTTGTTCGCCCATCAGTTGCAGCGCGCGGCGTGCCATGCTGTTTTCAAGGTTGGGCATGTCATGCAAGGTCTCGACAAAACCGTTCACTACCGTAAGGGGTGTGCGTAACTCATGCGACACATTAGCGACAAAATCACGGCGCATGGTCTCAATGCGTTCCAGATGGGTAATGTCGCGGCTGATCAATAGCAGATTGTTGCCACCGTAGGGAATCAGTTTAATGGACAGCGTCAGCCCGTCCTGCCGTGCACCGCTCAGAACCAGCGGCTCGCTGAATTCGTGCATGGCAAGGTACTGCACGAATTCAGGCTGACGCGCCAGATAAGTGATCTGCTGGCCGATGTCGCGCTTGCTGTCCAAGCCAAAATGCTGCTCGGCCAGCGGGTTGCACCATTCGATGCGGTAAGCTTCATCGAGTATGGCCACTCCTTCTGGCAACGCCGAGGTGGCCTGCTCCATGTGCTGTAGCGCCGCGACACGTTGCTCATATTCTTTGCGGTGTTGACGTACCATCTTGTTCAGCCGGGCAAATATCTCCTCCCACAATCCCGGACCATCAGGCACCGCACGCCCATTAGAATCGGCCAGCCAGTAATCAAGTGCTTCGAGTTGGCGCAAGTGAAAAACCAGAAGTATCAACAGAAATATACTAAAGAATAAGGTAGCGGATAACGCTCCTGCTGTTGCCCACACCAGCAGGGAGAGAAGCAATAAAGCCAATGGTAAAAATAGTGCGCGCCGCCAAAAATCAAACATGGTGTAGCCTTTAAAAATTACACTGCGCCATTATTATGGTATGCAAAGCAGTGGGAAACCATATTCCGGCATGATGCAAAAAGATTGCAATTGACTGGATGGATTACGGCAACGATTTAGAGGCGCCCTTGAACCATCCAGTTTAGCTGCTTGAAAAACGGTAACCGCTGCCACGCACAGTCTGAATCAGGCTGTCGAAACTGGAAGGTTCAAGCGCCTGGCGCAGACGGCGAATATGCACATCCACTGTGCGTTCTTCCACAAATACATGATCGCCCCAAACATGGTCGAGCAGCTGCGAGCGGCTATAGACTCTCTCAGGATGAGTCATAAAAAAATGTAACAAACGAAACTCGGTCGGCCCGAGATCAATCATTACTCCATTGGCATTGATACGATGCATCGTTGGCGATAATTCCAGTCCACCCGCAACGACTGTTTCATCACTCATTTGGGGCGCACGGCGGCGTAGCACGGCACGGATGCGCGCCATCAATTCACGCGGCGAAAATGGCTTGGTTATGTAATCGTCTGCGCCTGATTCCAGCCCCAGAATTTTATCGCGTTCATCGGTACGCGCAGTCAGCATTATGATGGGAATATTTCGTGTCCGTTGATTGGCGCGCAGGCGGCGGGCCAGTTCCACGCCACTGCTACCGGGCAGCATCCAGTCAAGCAGGATTAGATCTGGCAGCTCATGGTTGATATGCGTCCAAGCGCCGTCGGCATCATATGCCTCGATTGCGCGGTAGCCACATTGCGTTATATTAAATGCCAGAAGTTCCTGTATCGCAGCTTCGTCTTCCACTACCAGAATATTCGCGGTCATTATTTTCTCCGTTGTTCACATGACAAACAACTTGCGATGGTATGACAGAATTGTGACAGTAGCATGACGGCCATGCCCGTTATTCAATCTGATGAGCAGCATGGCAGCGGCGCTTCAAATCAGGCAGCAGCGAACCAACCAACATGCCTGTTGCACTCATCAGCAAGCCCACCAGTTGCGGTGGCCACAGTCCTTCAGGATTGAAAATTTCAAGCAGCAACCAGGAAGACAAACCCGCGACAATTGCAAACAACGCGCCTTGCGTGTTCGCTCGCTTCCAGTACAGTCCACACACCAGCGGAATGAATGCTGCCACTAACGTCACCTTGTAGGCGTTCCCCACCATCGAATAAATACTCGATGTGGATTTTAGCGCAAACAAGGTAACGACCACGGCGAAGCATACAACAACAACGCGCATGGTCCACAAAAAATGTCGATCGCTCTGGTGGCCGATAATACCTTTCAGGATGTTTTCGGTGAAAGTCACTGACGGTGCCAGTAAAGTGCCGCTGGCAGTACTCATAATGGCGGCAAGCAGTGCACCAAAGAACATCACCTGTGCAAACACCGGCGTGTGGTTCATTATCAGCGTGGGCAGAATTAACTGTGCGTTTTTGTCGATCAACGTGGCCACCATAACGGGATCAATCAACGTGGCGGAATAAGCCAGAAAAATGGGAATGAAGGCGAACAGGAAATACAGGACGCCACCGAGTAGCGCACCGTGTACGGCAGTTTTTTCATTTTTTGCGGACATTACACGCTGGAATACATCCTGCTGTGGGATGGAGCCTAGCATCATGGTTACCGCTGCGCCGATGAATGCGAGTACATCCCTGGTTTCCAGCTGCGGCCATAAAACAAGTTTGTTGGCTTGTGCGGCATGGTCTATGACCACCCCTGCCCCACCTGCTATACCGGACAGTAGCCACGCCAGGTACAACATGCCGACAACGATAATCGTCATTTGAAAAGCATCTGTCAACGCCACTGACCACATGCCGCCAAACAGGGTGTAAACCAGCACGATGCCGGCGCCAACCACCATGCCTTCACTGGGTGAAATTGCGCCTTGAGTGATGAAAGAGAACACTAGACCCAACGCTGTAATCTGCGCTGATACCCAACCCAGGTATGAAGCTATGATGGCCAGGCTGGTAAGTACCTCCACTGTGCGACCGTAGCGTTGCCGGTAATAGTCGCCGATGGTAATCAGGTTCATCTTGTAAAGTTTGGCGGCGAAGAACGTGCCCACCAAAATCAGGCACATGCTGGCGCCAAAAGGATCTTCAACTATCCCCCTCAAGCCCTGCTGGACGAACTTTGTGGATATCCCCAACACTGTTTCCGCACCGAACCAGGTAGCAAACACTGTGGCAGTTACGACATACAGAGGCAAGTGCCGGCCGGCCATCACATAATCTTTGACATCATGTACACGCGTGGCGGCATACAAGCCGATTCCGATGGAAATCAGCAGATAAAGAATGACGAGCCAGATCAGCATGAGTACCTTACAAAATCGTAACAGAATGGTCGAATTGTAGCAGTCCTTGGCTGCTATTGAGATCAAAAAAAGGCTCCCGAAGGAGCCTTTGAGCAACCTAAAAATAAGCGCTTATAGTTTTTCAGCGTGCTCGGCCAAGTACTTCGCCACACCCTCAGAAGAAGCATCCATTCCGGCTTTACCCTTGCTCCAGCCAGCGGGGCAAACCTCACCATGCTCCTCATGAAATTGCAATGCATCTACCATACGCAGCATCTCATCAATGTCGCGACCCAGTGGTAGATCGTTCACCACTTGGTGACGTACCACACCATCACGGTCTATCAGAAATGAACCGCGGAATGCCACACCATCCTTGTGTTCAACGTCATAAGCACGGCAAATATCGTGCTTGATGTCAGCCACCAGCGGGTAGCGCACCTGACCGATGCCGCCCTTATTAACGGGCGTATTTTTCCAAGCCAGATGTGTGAACTGCGAATCAATGGAAATGCCGATAACTTCGGTGTGACGTTTCTTGAATTCGTCTAGACGATGATCGAAAGCAATCAATTCGGAAGGACATACGAAAGTAAAATCCAACGGATAAAAGAACACCACACCGTATTTTCCGTCCAGGTGGTTAGCCAAACTAAAAGTTTCATTTATTTCATTGTTGCCCATCACTGCAACAGCAGTAAAGTCCGGGGCAAGTTTACCGACGAGAACGGCCATTATTTTTTCCTTTGGTTGACTGAATTGCTAAGGTATGGAATTTAGCGATGGATGGGGTGGCTGTCAACCATAAAACTCTGAGGTACGCTGACAAAGAAAAGTCCAACGTTTCTGAGAAATGCTGGCGATGGAGGATGAAGATGGATCGGATACCCCAAAGGATTTACGCTCGGTAATTTCGGGAGCAGACAGTACGGCTGCATGAGGTGGATGATCTGACGGTACATGAGGTAGCAAAGCAGGTTTTGTTCAGCGACTGGGGGAGATAGTGGTACGCTAGCCGCAAGATCGCCCATAATATCGGCCAAGAAAGGCAGAAGATGGAAAGTATAAAGGTAGCGTCCCTTTTCAACACCTTCTTTTAATCCTTATAAACACTCAGAGTGCCTCATGGACTGCGTTGTTCGTCTTAACTGGATTATCCGTTTCGTCAGCGTGATTGCAATTGGTATGCTGACCACCGCCTGCGCGGCGCTCCCCGAAGTGCGATATCTCAATAGTTCGCTGGTAGCGCCGGAGAACCCGACAGTGACCAATGCGCAAGGCACCCTCAGCGCAAAAAAATCAAATTCCCTCCTGGCCAAACGCTGGCGCAATTCTCACGTGAATGTCGCAGCGCTGGCGGCGCTGGAAGAAGCGGCTACCGGCCGTCCGCTGATCGCCGGCAACAAAGTCACCTTGCTTTATGATGGCCCGCAAACCATGGCGGCGATGATCGAGGCGATCAGCGCGGCCAAGGATCACATCAACTTGGAAACCTACATTTTCGATCAGGATGAGTTGGGTATCCGCTTCGCAGATCTCCTGATCGCCCGCCAACACGCCGGGGTACAAGTCAATGTGATCTATGACAGCGTCGGAACGATAGGCACGCCACAGGCATTTTTTGACAAAATGCGCGATGCAGGCATTCACCTGCTGGCCTTCAATCCCGTCAACCCACTGAAGCTGATAGGGCCGTGGGAGCCGAATAACCGCGATCACCGGAAAATTCTGGTCGTCGACGGTGTGGTCGCATTCACGGGCGGCGTGAATATCAGTAGTACCTATGCCAACAGTTCACTATTCCGCTCGAAAGCCAGGCGCGATGCCAAAGTCGGCTGGCGCGATACCCATATAAAGATCGAAGGGCCGGCAGTCGCTGCACTTCAGTGGACATTTCTAAATACCTGGACTAGTCAGCAATCCCCTGATCTTCCTGACAGCGATTTTTTCCCGCCTTTAAAAGAGGCAGGTAACAAGCTTGTCCGGGTTCTGGTCAGCGAACCCGGTGGCGATTATGACATTTACAAGGCTTATGTTCTGGCGATACAAGAGGCAAAGAAAACGATACACATTACTAGCGCCTACTTCGTGCCGGACGCGCAAATTCTGCAGGCGTTAAGCGATGCTGCGCACCGGGGTGTCGACGTCAAAATTATTTTGCCCGGAGTAACGGATAACGGCCTGGTCTTCCGTGCAGCTCAATCTTTTTACAGCGAAATGCTGGCCAACAGGATCAAGATCTATGAGCTTCAAATCGCGGTCTTGCATGCCAAGACCGCCGTGGTCGACAAGGTTTGGTCGACGGTGGGGTCCACCAATATTGATACCCGTAGCTTTTTACATAACAATGAAATAAACGTGGTGGTTTTTGGCGACGAATTCGGCACTACTATGGAAAATGCATTTTTAGAGGACTTGCGCTATTCGGTCGAAATCTCCAAGGATAAATGGGAGCAGCGTTCGCTGGGCAGCCGGATTAAGGAATGGGCTGCCCGCAAGCTTGAGTATTGGCTGTGATATGTCACTAGCTGTTGCACTTCGAACTTGAATCCGCGCAACAAAAAAAGAAACCGAAAACCGGGGCAGCGCCGTTTCGCTAGATGAAGAAGGTTACCCTCTTAAACTCGATGCAATATTGTCTTGACGGATGGGTCCACTGTAGATTTTTTAATTATATTTCAATTTGTTAGCAAATTGTGCGTGTGACAGAATGAAACTATAACTTCTTAATGACCGGCTTTGTAACAGTACGCCAGCAACAATTACGATTACCAAACTGCAATTTTCTGATTTTAAACTTGATATATGTCAAAATTAGCATATAATTTTGCCCCCATGCACGGCCCAAATGCGGCGTACCCAAATACCTAATATAAATCCATACCATGCACAAACCTGTTCCCAGCAATTCACTGAAAGCTGCATGCTCGACTTGTAATTTGCGCAAATTATGCCTGCCCGTTAACCTGAGTAATATCGAAATGGCACGCTTGGATGCTTTAATCACTCGTAAGGGTGTTTACCGTCATGGCAGCATCTTATACCGGAGTGGGGACAAATTTCAGGCGCTGTATGCAATTCGAACCGGGTTTTTCAAAACCCAGATCCTTAATGAAGACGGGCGCGAACAAGTCACCGGCTTTCAAATGGCTGGGGAGATCATCGGCATGGATGGCATCAGTAACGATGTCCACACTTGCGATGCCGTAGCACTTGAAGACAGTGAGGTATGTGAAATCCCCTTTAGTCGTCTCGAGGATCTCGGCCGAGAACTTCCTCCTCTGCAGAGACATTTACACCGCATCCTTAGCCGGGAGATTGTGCGCGATCAAAACATTATGCTGCTGCTCGGATCAATGCGTGCAGAGGAACGCTTGGCTGCTTTCCTGATCAATCTATCACAGCGTTTTGCGGTACGCGGTTATTCGCCCACCTCATTCCAATTGCGCATGACGCGTCAAGAAATCGGCAGCTATCTCGGATTAAAACTGGAAACCGTCAGCCGCGCGCTGTCGCAGCTACAGGAAAGCAAACTAATTACTGTGCGTAATAGATCATTGGAAATACTTTGCCTGTCCGGACTACAAGCCTGCATGGGAAAGCGTACGCGCTAACATATCAGACAACTGTTTGATGACGTGCCCTGTGCTGTTATTCAATCTGAACATGAACCATGTGGCTTTCTTTGTAACCACCAGCATTGCTGTAATAAAAACCTGCCACAACTAATCTTTAGTGCAGCCATCATCTGCTTGGACTTACATCATCACTGCTAATTGCTGTAAGGAGAACTAAATGCGCAGCCTGCTTTTACTATTATTTTTGATGACGCTGCTCGTCGGTTGTGGGAAATCCAAGCCGCCTACTCCATTCCAAGCCATTGATATCAGTTGGCGGTATGCGGAAGAACCTGCGGATTTCCACCTCACCGACCCCAACGGCAAAATGCGCAAGCTATCGGATTTCAAAGGCAAGGTGGTGGTGGTATTTTTTGGCTATACCCACTGTCCCGAAATTTGCCCGACTACCTTGGCTGACCTGGCGCAGGTGATGCGCTTGCTTGGTAAAGATGCAGAAAAGGTGCAAGTGCTATTCGTCACACTTGATCCTGAACGCGACACGCCAAAACTATTGGCTGAATATGTTCCCTTTTTTCACCCGTCTTTTCTGGGCTTGTACGGCGATGCACAAACTACTGCACAGGTAGCCAAGACATTTGGCGTCAATTATGAAAAGCGGGTTGCAAAAGGCAGTTATACGCTGGATCATTCCGATGGCACCTACCTGATAGGCACCAACGGCAAGCCCGTATTGCTTTCTCCCTATAATCAGCGCGCCGAATTGTTGGTGCAGGATATAAAATTGCTGTTACAGATGGCGCGTTAAACTTGGCTCTGAAGCCCCTGACCAAGCGGCCTACCCACCATCGTCTGTACCGCGTAACACCTTGAAAATCACATCCGGCATAAAGCCGCGCGATTGCATAAAACGTATCTGCTTGGCTTTATCCTTGGCATCCTTCGGGGCAATACCGAACTTTCTTTGCCAGATGCTGCGAGCCGCTTCCAGTTCTGACTCTCTCATTTGCGGTAATGCATCGTTAATCAGATCTTCGTCTATACCTTTCTGACGAAGTTCATATGCGATGCGCTGCATGCCGAAACGATTGCGGCGTAGGCGCACCACCTGCTCGACTGCACGAAAATCGGATAGCCAACCTCGCGCCACCAATTCATCCAGAACCCTCTCCACGTTGTCGTCTGGCGTGGCCTTGAGCAGCAGCTTGGCGTGAAGTTCGGCACGGCTGTATTCACGCCGCACCAGATATCTCATAGCGCGGGTGTGCAAACTTAACTCAGGCTTCTTTGACACCGCTTTCAGTTCCATCGTTGAGCGCAGCTACACCAGCCGCAGCGCGGATTTGGTTCTCAATTTCAATTGCCATTGCAGGATGCGCTTTCAGATATTCGCGCGCATTATCTTTCC
>CAMCFJ010000042.1 GCA_945874105.1 Candidatus Nitrotoga sp. CP45
AAAAAGATCTTACTGGAAAACTTGAATGCCAATTTATATAAGAGTTTGACAAATAATAGTGAGTAACCACTCTTAATAAATACAGTGCCCAGACCCGTTACGTTGCATATCGTAGGGATGGACAATATTGCAGCCGCTATCGAGCCATAAAGATTAGGTTTAATTGTAAAATTCAAAATAACATCAGGCGCTGCCAGCTTAAGCACTTTAACAAACTTGGCGATGAGTAAGAGCTCCTCAATGGGGTTCTCTCCTTTTCGATTCATATCAAGTCTAAAGTAAGTAACCCCAAGCTCATTGAACTTATCGGAATACCGATCGAAAGGCGCGATGACTATCACATCGTAATTATTTTCTTTAAGTAAGAAAATCAATTTTTGTTTTATTTTGTACGCATTTTCACTTGCATTGTATACAATCGCAACGGTTTTATTCATTTTTTAGTTATAGCAACATAAAATATGGACTGGCAATTTAATTTTGAAGAAAAACCAACTGGCACCACAATAACTATACAAATAGTGTTATTCTAAAATTACTAGACTGGCTGGAACAGTACGATGAGTCACACACAGCGAAGGCCAATTCATTTATCCGATAGTGAACGCTCAAGCCAGGCTTGATACATCAGCACATTCCACAGGTGATATTGCCAGTTCCGGCTACCTGTCAAATGTTCCCGCCATTTCTGCCGAATAGGTGCAGGATCAAAATAACCTTCCCGTTTCAAACGCGACTCATCCAGCAAGCTCTCGGCCCAATCACGCAGCGGTCCACGCAACCAGGAATCAATTGGCACACCAAATCCCATCTTGGGCCGATCGATCAATTCTCTCGGCACATGCTTGTATAACACCTGACGCAGCAACCATTTACTATCTCCACTTCGCATCTTGTATTGCATCGGCAATCGCCAAGCAAATTCAAAAACGCGGTGATCAATCAGAGGCACACGCGTTTCCAGGCTAACTGCCATAGCTGCACGATCCACCTTCGCCAGGATGTCATCAGGTAAGTAACTGACCGAATCGATCAACATCATCTCTTCTTCGACCGACAACTGCCCAAGCGGGGCACAACGATTCACTTCTGAGTCAAGTTCACTCATCCCCAGAACAACATCCTCCGGATTCCAATGAGTAAGCAAATGCCGGTAAAGCATCAATTCATTTTCACAACGCAGCAAGGCTGAACCTTTATGCAACTTGTCGCCTGGTGCACCCCATCGCCGCTCTTTAGGAATGAAGCCAGAAACTAATCGGTACACGCGATCCCAAGAAGATGTAGGTATCGCCAGGATCATACGCGCGGCAACTTCTCGCAGCCCAAGGGGTAAGGCAGAAATGCTCTTCCAAAGTCTCGTGGCTAGAAAATAGCGACCGTAACCGTAAAAAAGTTCATCACCGCCATCTCCCGACAAAGACACCGTAACGTGCTGGCGTGCCAGTTTCGAAACTAGAAATGTGGGTATCTGTGAAGAGTCCGAAAATGGCTCATCATATATGTGCGGAAGCATTGGAATCACATTTATGGCATCTTGCGAAGAAACATAGAGTTCGGTGTGCTCTGTACCCAAATGACGCGCTATTTTCTTAGCGAATACCGCTTCGTCATAACCATCCTCATTAAAACCAATCGAATAGGTTCTAACAGGACGACTTGATTGTTCTTGCATCAGTGCAACCACCGTAGATGAATCAATTCCGCCGGATAGAAAGGCACCGAGAGGCACATCGGCCATCATCTGGCCTGACACCGATTGCATCAACTTTGACTCCAACGCATCAATCGCTTCGGCATCGGAAGTAAACTCAAACGGATCTGCAGCCCCCGCAAAAGCGGCTTCCTTTGCCGACCAATACACCGAAGGCACAGGCAACTCCCTCCGGGAAAGCATATCGGCCGAGAATTCCAACCAGGTGCCAGGCGTCAATTTGTAAATGCCTTGATAAATTGAGTGGGGTGCAGGAATATAGCATTTCCGCATTAACAGGCCCAATGCGCCTCGATTAATTTCCCCTTTGAAATTGGGCATTTCTCGCAAGGCCTTCAATTCCGATCCAAATGCCAAAGCCCCGCCAATGTACCCGTAATAGAGCGGCTTCTCGCCCATGCGATCACGCGTCAGGATCAGTTTCCTATCCTGTCTATCCCAGAGGGCGATCGCGAACATTCCGACAGTCTTTTTAAGAGTAGCCTCTACGCCCCAGCACTCGAATGCCGCTAACAAAGATTCGGTATCCGCATGGCCGCGCCAATCTGGAGAACGCGAGCACTTCTCTAGCTCCTCGCGCAATTCCAAATGGTTGTATATCTCACCATTGAATATAATTACAAAGCGCCCTGATGCTGAAAACATCGGCTGATGCCCTGCGGGCGACAAGTCAAGAATGGATAAACGCCGATGAACCAAGCCCACGGATGCATCACTATCAAACCAGATACCCGAATTATCCGGTCCGCGATGCGCAATAACAGTTCCCATCCGATCCAAGATTCTTTCGTAGTCAGTTGGCGAAAAACCACCACCCAATATACCCGCTATGCCACACATCTAAATAGTTCCTTATTGCTTGTTCTATGGAGGAAGTTTTCTACGAAAGAAGATTGTGCACGATCATGCAATCCATCAGTATGCGGAGCCTTAATCAGACAATTGAGTGCGGTCTCAGCACAGAAACTCCATAATAAATTAATTAAACGGGGTATTTTCATGATCTATTTATTGATCAGAATTCTTTAAGTTAGGTTTCTTTGTAACTTCATCAAATACTCTGTCCCACATTCTCAATACGTTTTCTACCGAATAACGCTCTCTGACTTCGATCGCTTTCTGTCCCATGCGCTGGCGTGCTTCATCATCTAGCATCAATTGGTCCAGTGCTGAAGCGAGAGCGGGCACATCACCTACTGGTTCCACTAGCAGGCCGTCATCGCCATGCCGGATAATGTCGCGCGGACCGGTATCGCAATCATAGCTCACTACCGCACAACCATGCGCCATCGCCTCGATCAAGGTATTGGGAAAGCCTTCGTGCCGGGAGCTCATCACATACAGATCGGCACGTTGATACCAGTTGCTCACGTTACCCGCCTGCCCTGGCAAATGCACCCGCGTTTCCAATCCAAGTGCTTGTATCTGAGACTCCAGTGCCGGTCGTATCGCCCCTTCTCCAAGAATTACCAGATCCCAGTCTTGGTGCATCGCCGCAAGCTTTGAAAAGGCCATGAGCAAATAATCAAAGCCTTTTTGTTCATTCAAGCGACCTACCGCGAGCAATAGCTTGCGCTGGGGCGCAAGATATTCTGACGGGGTTAATCTGGGTTCGAATACTGACAGAGGATAGGGAGCCGGATTCGGGATCACCGTGCTCCGCACTCCCGGCAGATTCTCAGCCATCCATCGCGCTCCCTTACTGGTCTGCATCACCACCGATGCCGCATACGGATAGAGCCACCTACACAGACACTTATAAAACCAGCCTTCTAATTGAATTGGGGGATAATTACGCTCTGAAACAATCGTAGGATATCCGCTATAGCAAGACGCCATCAGAGCGGCAATGTTCACGTTAGTGAGAAACGACAATATAACATCTGGTTGGGTAGCCTTAATCAAACGACGAAGCGCTAAGAGACGTTTAATTTGTCGTAAAGGATTTTGTCGACCGCTATGAGCTACCATATCCGCCAGGTAACAAAACTCGACATCTCCTGAGAGTTTGTAAAAACATTCACCACGACCGGAATAAGTCGCCACCAAGGTGACTTGATCACCGCGTCCAACCCAGGCATTGGCCAGATTGGCAGCCACGCGTTCAGCACCCCCACTGTTCATGGCGCCAACAAGAAGTAGGATTTTTCTAGACACGACGGCGATCCTCTATTTCCACAATTGCTTCAACGGGCTGAGTTTCAGTTAGCGTCGATCGAGTCCTACTAGCAATGGCCTTATGTTCTGCGGCCAGCAAGAACGTTAATATCATTACGACATGCCCCTCCCGCAACAAGGTGTGGCTAAAAAAACCAAAAAATGAAAAATATATCGCAACCAAAACCAATGCCATACCAATATCACACTCCTGACGAGATAGACCACGCCGGTATAAGCGTATCCCCTTGTAATAAATAATACTCAAAAAAGCCAGATAAAGTATACCGCCGAACAAACCTTGTTCAACCAGAAGCAGCAGGTACATATTATGTGTAGACGCAGAATGACCCCATGACTCGACTGAATCGGCCTTCCCTGGGCCAAATCCTAATAATGGTTTTTCTGTAAATTTCATCCACGCAAATTCAGCAATATAGCGTCTCTCAATTGCACTATCATCATTAGCCTCACCCATTTGCTGGAAAAAACCCAGACGATTCGTTATATCTTCGCTGTCAATCTCGGTCGAATCGGCCCCTTGCGAGAACAGCGCGGAGCCAAGCACGACACCTAGTGGTATTACAAGTAATAATGCGAGAAATGCTTTCTTGCTAAATTGTCCGCGCCAAACCCATACCGCCATCACCAAACCTGCAAACACGATAGATGAGCGGGAAAATGTTGGAAATACGCCAACAAGCATGATCAAGCTCAAAAGAACACGCCAGCGCATAGCAACAAATGGCATTGCAGCAATACACATCATCACCAGTGCACTTCCCGCCTGATTGGCATTGACAAACACCCCCCCTGCGCGACCAGGATTACTCTGGTCCATATCAGCAGGAACAAAAAGGAAGGGATTAAGATAATCCACCCAATAACTCACAGTCGCAAATAAAGCGCAGCCACATAACACCTCCACAAATCGTCGGAAATTCACGGCCGAAGCCAACACCAAACAAGCTGCAAAAAACAGCAACTTTAAAAACCGCAGTCGCCAACTCTGGTTCTCCGGATTAAGATATCCATCAAACCATATCAGCCAGAGCAAACCGGTGATTGCATAAACCACGTACCAATAAAACAGCGGCTCCTTTAACAAGGGTTTCAACGCATGCGGGCGCAGAAAAGTCAATGCCATAGCCATTACACCGGACATCGCAAAGTACCACAGAACCACCGGTCCATCGTGTATAGTGTGGTAGTAATTAGGCCAACCACTTTCAAAAATTATCCCCAATACTACAAAGCTGATGGAAGCAAACCAATGGCTCTTAGATGTAACGATACCCATCGACATAGAGAGTTTTATCCTTGCAATTTACTTTTTTTTGGTGGTTAAGCTTGGGATTGCCTCGTTGAAGAGTTTATCCCACAAAGTCAATATCGCTTCGAGTGAATAGCGCTCCCTGATTTCTATAGCCCTCTTCCTCATACACTGGCGCACTTCATCATCTTGCATCAATTGGTGCAGTGCCTCGGCGAGTGCTGGCACGTCGCCTACAGGATTCACTAACAAACCATCCACGCCATGCCGGATGATGTCGCGCGGGCCAGTATCGCAGTCATAACTCACCGCTGCACATTCATGTGCCATTGATTCAACCAAGGTATTTGGAAAGCCTTCGAAGCGTGAACTCATCACATACAAATCAGCACGCTGATACCAGTCGCTCACATTGCCCGCACGACCCGGCAGTTGCACACGCGCCTCCAGTTTAAGTGATTTCACCTGAGACTCCAGTTCCGATCGTTTCGGACCTTCTCCAAGAATTATCAGATCCCAGTCTTGGTGTGCCGCCGCAAGCTCTGAAAAAGCCATGAGCAAATAATCAAAGCCTTTTTGTCCATCTAAGCGACCTATCGCAAGTAAAAGCTTCCGATCTGTTTTGACCAGGGATTCCACTAACACTTTTGGCTCGAATACTGCCACTGGATAAGATACCGGATTGGGAATCACCGCTCCACGTGCGCGTGGAATTTCATCATTCAGCCAACCTAACCCTTCACTTGTAAGCATCACCACACGCGCTGCATACGGGTAAGTCCATCTACGAATTCGGTCCCAGAACAAGTTTATCGGTTGCATCGGTGGATAAATGTGCTCCGTTCCAATTATAGGGATACCAAGCCGCATGCCAGCCAATATCGCAAGTACAGAGGATGTTGTCATCATCGCCAACACAATGTCTGGTGCAATCCTGCGTAGCTCGCGCCGTATGGCAATGACGCGATACAGATTTGAAAAAAGTGCCTTCAGAATATTTGGCGATTCCGCGGCGAGATCCAGCGCAATACGTGATATATCAGAATGCAATTCATAGAAATCCATTGACTTCGGTGCAATCGTAATCACTGTGACCTGACAACCGCGTTTTGCCCATTCATTGGCAAGATTCGCGGTAACTCGCTCCGCACCACCGCTGTGCATGGAGTGAATAAGGATAACGATATTCATATTTGTTTTATTCATATTTTTTTCATATTTGTTTTATTGGTTGGATCACACGATATGCGGCAATATATAAGCAGATTGTCGACCACACATACATCAATCCAGTTGCCAAGGCTACACCTGCCACCCCCATCCAGTCAGCGAATATCAAATTACCTAGAATTTTCACCAAAAGGTTAGTGGCCGCAAAAAACGCAATCACACCGTAACGTTGCTGACTCGCTAGTAGTTGTACCAGAACCAGGCCAGCAAAATAAAATGGCACCTGCACAAGTCCCCAACGAAACACATCTGATACGCTCGCGGTATCCATCGCGTTGAATTCGCCTCTCTCGAAGAGAATAGCAATAACCCAATGTGACAGCGGCCATGCAACTAGAATCACACAAAGTCCTAGCAGAAACATCCATGTGCACCACTGAAATGCCGTCCCTTTAAGATCCCCTGCTCCTCTTGCTTGCATATCCGAGAACACGGGCAAGACCGCCCTGCCGATCGCTACCGCGCCCAAGCTCAGTAGGAGTGCAAGAACGCGATTGGAATAACTTAGAGTGGAAATTGCGCCTGTTCCTAGATTGGCCGCAGTGAATTGATCAATGATACCCGTGAAGCTCATTAAGGTTTGACTGATCGCCAACACTCCTATGGCATTCCAGAAGCCTTTCCAGGCTGGCGAGTGGAAACTGAAGTGCGGCAGTTGTAACTCACCGCGTTTTTTAAGGGGCACAGACAATGCCACTAACTGAAAGGCAACACCTGAAAGCGTACCCCATAACAATGGCTCAGTTATCCAAGTTGAGGGCAGCAGCAGCACGCCAAGCAGCACCAGTGCAGGTATCGCTTCAAACAGGGTATTGCGATGATGCCCGCAAGCCAGCATCCAAGCGGAAAACAAGCTGATGACAATGCCCAATAGCGCGATTGGTGCAAGTCCACTAGAAAATTCATCTATCAGGTGCAATGCAGATACAGATTGCCCCATCCAGTTCGTATTCAGGATATATGGAAACGTAAAATATACCAATGCACTTAGGGAACTCCCCAAAATGATGGTGAAGCCTAACAACTCACTCCTAAATTTCTGCAGTTCCGCTGGATTGTTAACTCTCAACTGCGCTACAAGCGGCACTAATACAATAGTCAGAATACTAAACCAAATCGCGACAGGCCAAGTGACTAGAGTAAAAACAAAAACATACGCATCCACGGTTTCGCTGATACCGTAGCGCCATGCAATGGTCATTTCCTTCGCTGCACCCGCCAGCTTGCCAACCAGAACAAAGAAGCTGACCAACAAAAAGCTGCTGGCAATACGACGGTGGTGCGATTCCGGGTTCGCCATATGGCGGCGAATGCGATCAAGCATGGTTATAAACATACCAGTTCATTGTCTGCAAGGCTTTCCTTGATGCGGTGACTGGGTTTGTAGCTCGGCTGGTTTGGCGGTAGCCAGTAGCGCCTGCCTTGCACCAGCTTTTCGGCTTGGTGGATAAGTAAGCAAAGAGTTGGCCGGAAGCGGTCATGTTGTTTTGATGAGTCATGTTTCGTGATTAGAAAGTGGCGTTTTTGCAATAGGCATTCGTAGCTAAGTCTCACCAGCCCCTCAAAAAACGGGGAGCGAAGCTTGTAGTCACTTCGGCTTATCATCTACTCATGTAACTTCGATACCACGCCACCCATTTGGCGATGCCAACCGCGAGTTCGGTCTTCGGCTCGAAGCCCACATCTCGCCTGAGATCGTCTACGTTGGCGTAGGTGGCGACCACATCCCCCGGCTGCATCGGCAGATAGTTCTTTTTCGCTTCCTGTCCGAGACAATCTTCAATAGTTTTGATAAAAGCCATCAATTCCACTGGCTGGTGGTTGCCAATGTTATAGACCCGATAGGGAGCGTAACTAGTACCAGGATCTGGTGCATCAGTAGTAAAGTCTGGTGCCGGTGTGGCGATACGATCAAGCACACGCACAGTGCCTTCGACGATATCATCGATGTATGTGAAATCGCGCTGCATCTTCCCGTGATTGAACACATCAATAGGGCGATCTTCGAGAATAGCACTGGTGAACAGCCAGGGTGACATATCCGGGCGGCCCCAGGGGCCATAAACAGTGAAATAGCGTAGTCCGGTAGTGGGCAATCCATAGAGATGACTATAAGTGTGCGCCATCAGTTCGTTGGCCTTTTTGCTGGCAGCATAGAGGCTGACCGGGTGATCGACGTTATCGTGCACCGAGAATGGCATGCAAGTGTTGGCACCGTATACGCTCGATGAACTGGCATAAACAAAGTGCTCGACCTCATTATGGCGGCAGCCTTCAAGCAAATTACCGAAACCAACCAGATTAGTCTGAATATAGACGTATGGATTCTTGAGGGAATAACGTACGCCCGCCTGTGCAGCGAGATTAATGACGCGATTGGGCTTCTCCTTAGCAAACAATTCCTCAATAGTTTTCCGTTCGGCTATATCGCCTTCAATGAATTTGAAGTTGCGATAGGACGTCAACTGTGCCAGTCGAGCATACTTGAGACGCGGGTCGTAGTAGTCGTTGAGGTTGTCGATACCAACAACCTCGTCGCCACGTTGAAGCAAGGCTTGTGCGACGTGCATACCGATGAAGCCAGCTGCTCCGGTTAACAGTACTTTCACAGCGTTAACCCCTTCCGATTGAGTAGTAGGTAATACCCTTGCGACGCATACTCTCTGGGCTGAACAAATTGCGGCCATCAAAGATCACAGGGTTCTTCAGTTCGGCTTTGATCAAATCGATATTCGGCACGCGAAACTGCTGCCACTCAGTGACAATAATCAGTGCATCCGCATTATGCAATGCCGCCTCTTTGGTGCCCATCAGAGTTAGATCATCACGTCGGCCGTATATGCGCTGACATTCATTCATCGCAGCAGGGTCAAATGCCTGCACCTTTGCGCCGGACTGCCATAGTGCCTCCATGAGGGTGCGACTGGGGGCTTCTCGCATATCATCGGTGTTGGGCTTAAAGCTTAGACCCCACATAGCGATAGTCTTACCAGAAAGCTTATTTGCACCCCCGAAGTGCTTGGCAAGCTTTTCAAAGAGCCTAGTCTTCTGCCGATTGTTGACCGCTTCCGCTGCCTTGAGCAGCTCAGCGTTGTAGCCGAATTGTGTGGCAGTGCGCTCCAGCGCTTGCACGTCCTTGGGGAAGCAACTTCCACCGTAGCCACAGCCTGGGTAGATAAAGTGGTA
>CAMCFJ010000043.1 GCA_945874105.1 Candidatus Nitrotoga sp. CP45
GCCTGCATCCAGTCAATCGACTTTGCCAACTCGCTGCGGCACTTGGTTACCAAATTGCGCGCCTGGCCGATGTGCTCATCAACTAACCCACCTGGAAGTTGCGCCAGCTCCAGCAATCCGGCATGCAAGTCAAGACACAGATTCTGCAAGGGTGAAGTAGCTGGTTCGTGCAGGTAGTGGCTATGCCGTAACTCATGAGCGAGAAAATCGCATTCAAACCCGGAAATTTCATCCTGAGCCAGCCGATCCGCAGTGCCGAGGAAATTCGCAATTCGTTGCAATTCATGCCTGGGCTCTTTCATCACCAAATCGTAATCAACGACCAAGCCACCCTGTTGCAGAAGCGCTTCTAGTGAATCCAGTTGATGAACGGCCCACAGCGCCAAGGCATGGGCCTCGGGCATTCGATCCCTTTTAGCAAGCGAACTAGCGACACTGAAAGGATGACGATTCGCCAGTACAAAAACAGGCTCAATACCAGTCTCAGCAAAAACAGGAAGCCAAAATCGCCACAATCGGCTAATACGGGGATCCTTCAAGCCCCATAGCTGCTTATCCTCGAAGCGCCTGAAAACCATTTCATTTATATTTTTTTGATAAGTTGTTACTACTTGTGGCACGATTTCTGTCGGAAGGACTAATGAATCCCACCGACAATTTATTGCTTTTAAAAATTTTTCGTCTAGTTGATTAGTGATCAGATCCTCAAAAAAGCCTTTCGGATTATCGGGTCTGGGCCCTATTAAACTCTCACCCAAAAAAACACCTGCAGCGACCAGAGATCGCGACAGAACGGATGTGCCAGAGCGATGCGAACCTAATACAAGGGCGCAACGTTTATTCGGTTTAATACCAGTCTCGCTTAAATTGTGAGGCATTAAATAAATAGACCGTGATTGTCAAAATCAATATGTAGCCAGCATTGGCCTGCACTCGAACATTTCCATACAGCACAATGCAAAATCAAACGTGGACTGTCCCCAATGCCGTTAAGTTAAGGCCAAACCCGTCATTCCCGCAAAGGCGTGAATCCAGTTCTTGTGTCATTTCCTGGATGCCCGCCTTTGCGGGCATAACGCAAACTTAACGGCATTGGGTCTATCCACTATTTTCCGTCCTTAACGTGAATTGAGACTTGGTCATCAACATCAAGCAGCCACCGTGTTCTGCTTTTGCATCAAATCAAACAGAAATTCCGGGGCAAGATCTGCACCATTCGCCCACACCACTGTTTCCATCATCTGATCTTGGTGAGCAGACATAAACATCGCCTGATCTTTGAGCGGCTCAAACATTTCCCCCCAAAGCTCCTGCGATAAATCAACCTCACCCGCAACTCCATTTTCAAACTCTACTTGCAAACGATACGACGGCAACGATCGCCCCAGTTCATAAAAATAACAATCCCTAGAAACCGGCTGATTTCAGGCATGGCCGTCACCAAATCGATTTATGTTTTGCATTTAAAACCTCAAAAACACATTAAGTAACTACTGACAGAACTTTTTATAAACGTGGCCAGTCCCCCAGACAGGCGAGAAAGCATCCTCAAATATTGAAGATATCAACATGGAATGTTGGATTCAAGACCTGTCCCCGAAGCTGGTAGGCGCTGGTGGGACGGCGGGTTAACGTGAAACAACTCCGTTCGTGGTGAGCCTGTCGAACCACAAAATTCCCTTCGTCTGGCTCAGGGCGAACGGTTTCATAATCCTGGGTAGGTTCCATCCATGATCGTTAGCTGGCGTTTGAAAGTGCGGGAGGGGGATGCTGATTCCCCCTCAAGCCAGCGCATGTTCATCCGGCTCTACGGACAAACGCATCCCCACCGCCTTAAGCACAGCGAGAATGGTTTTCAAGGTTGGATTGCCTTTGGGTGACAATGCCCGGTAAAGCGATTCGCGGCTAATGCCAGCCTGCGTCGCCACCGCACCCAAGCCGCCGTAGGCTTCCGCCACGGTGCGCAGCGCCAACAACCCTGCCGCACGGTCTTCCGGGTCATCCAGAGACTCCATCGCCGCCTTCAGATACTCGATGGCGAGTTCACGATCTGCACGCAGTTCGGCCACCTCGCGTTCGTGATGTGACACAACCCCAGCCAATTTCTTGCTCATACCTGCCTCCGTTTCCAATCCGCCCAACATGCTTTCGCCACCGCGATATCGCGGCTCTGTGAGTTCTTGTCGCCACCGCACAGCAGAATAACAACCGCCTGCCCATGGCGTCCCAGATAAACCCGATAGCCGGCACCCAGATGCTCGCGTAATTGCAGAACACCATCACCCACCGGTTCGCAATCCCCGAAAATGCCCGCTTCAAGCCGTTTGAGGCGAACGCGCAACTTGGCTTGCGCCCGCTTGTCACGCAGCCGATCAAGCCAGTCCGACACTGGCTCTGAACCGTCTTCAGCTTGGTAGCGAAACACTTCGATCATGTAATTGATTGTAGCTTAAAGTGCACAGATGATCATTGGGTGCCATTTACGTGCAGATAAAAAGAGTAGGGCCAGGTCTTGCACGTTCCGGAATCCAGAACTCGGCGAACAAAAAGGGCAACACGTCCAACCGCCCAGCCAGCGACAGCCCGACCAGTGGGCCAGAATTGATCACAGCGCGTTCGGCTAGCATCACGCGAACTCTTCCTCAAGCTCACCCCCTTGCAAATCGACCACTGGCACGCCTGAACGACCTGCTGCCAGCAGGAATTCGACACGCCCCATGTCGCACAGGTGGCTGGCTTTACCCGAAGAATTACGGCCTTGCTCAAAAAGCTTAACGGCGAGAAGAAAGCGAGCTTCGTCCGCAAAGTTGGCAGGCAACTCGGCAGCTGAGGGTAGCCCAGCGACAGGCAACTCTATGGTCAGTGTCGTGATCATTGTAATCTCCTCAATTTAGGGTGAATCAGGCTTGGTCAGTTCAAAAGCTTGCAGCAGAAGGGGTAATGACGGCAACCCGGTTTGCTGCAAGCTCGCTGATTCAAACAATTGTAGGGGTGCAATAAAACGGGGTCTGTCCCCAATACCGTTCCCCATAGCGCCTTAAATTGCGAGAATTGATATTTTCGCCACCCGATTAATACTCTGAAGCCCTTATGATTAGTGAATCTATCCTTGATCCATTCTCCGCTGCACCCCAGCCAGTTCCACTCTTTTTTAGTTTGGCAAATATTTCATGCCTGTCTGCTTCGAGATAAACAATATCGAAATCAATTAGCCCAAGTGTATTCAGATCTAAAACGATCAGTCTAAAGCTTTCTGGCGTGAATCGCCAACAATGCGAATCAACATAATCACTTGATTTGATAACTTTATCAGTCAATTGAATGGCCTGATTAAATGAATGTATCAAGCTAATGGCTCCAACGCTTCCAGGTGGCCAAGTAATTTTTCCATCTATTTTACAGGAAGATGAAAAATGGTCGAAAACTTGGCCTGGTGTCGGTCTTTTACTATCATTAACGAAAGCATCGATTAACTGCCCTGTAGTTGATATTGGACTTAAGTGGTCAAAACAATAACGTTTATCAGGAAGTGCTAGGGATACTATCCCACCATTCTTCAAGAGGCGATTACACTCTGCCAAAAAAAGGACTGGATTTGGTATATGCTCCAGAACATGACTTGCGATCACCCAGTCATAAGCAGATGTAGAACCGATTAGTTGAGATAACGGTTCTCCTGCCCACACATAGTCAACATCTTCTATAGCATCTAAATTAACATTGTGGCCTGAGTACTTATTTAGCAACCCCTGTTTGTCAATGTGGTCTACTATATGAACCTTGTATCCATTACGCTTAGGTGCAATAGGTCGGTGGCTTGGCCCGAATTCTAGACCAAAACCATTTTTATCAAGCAAATAAAGTAATCTTTCGATACGGTTCATATTGACTTGCGCTTCTCAAAACGACCATAAGCATAATAATGCCTAAAAGGATCAACTTTAGCATTCAAAACATCTGGGTTCTGTTGTAGATATGCATCTGCATCAAAATCAACAGCTTCAATTTCTTCGCCGTGAATAATGAAAATATTATCGAGGTAGTAGCCCATTAATAACCCATGCTTCACATAATAATCGGTATATCTTTTAAAGGTCTCGCCAGGAAAACAATTATACGCCATTGCCGATATATTAGCAGCCAATGCAGGGGAAAATGATTCCAAATCATCAATAATGGAGGAGAAAACAGATGAAATTTTAAATCCATTAACCTTCTCGATCTCAATCATTTCCTTTGCACGGTATAGATTTACCAACAATTGACGCCGATCAAGCCCAGGCTCAATATAATTAATTTGTTTCTCAAATTTCACATTAAATTGACTTAAAACGAATTCAATGTCTTCTTTGCATAGTTCCCACGCTTGCTCCCCAAATACACGCCCTGGCGCTAGTCTCGTGCCATTATTTGAAAGATTTTTATTAAGAATAGGAATAACATCCAACCCAAGTCGAACACAGGCCGAGAGAACCAGAATTTTTTCTAATGGCATTGCTTCGTTGCTTTTTTGAAACCCGGTTTCAGGCAAAGCAACGCCTAGCATATCGAAGAAATATTTTGAAATATCCCCTGTTTTTTTTATGGCATCATCAAAGCTAACTACTTTGACATTTTGCGCACCAAAGACGCTCTGTAATTTATTAATTTTTAATTTTATTTTTTGAAGATTGCCATAATGGAGCGCAGCTTTTAGTGTTGTTAGGCCAGCCTTTATCAACTCTTGGGCATTACTAAGAATAAAATTGATGGGGTGCCTTACAAAAACAACCACCTCCGTCTCAACACCACCGATTTCTTTTATAAAATCAGCCAGTTTACGCAATTCTTTAATTGAAAATATTGACAAATCCTCCCCTGAAAAGAGAATTTTTTGTGCATCAGTGACAGAGATCTCGTTCATCAAATATGTTTTTAACGCGTTAGCTGCAAAACACACCGCCTCATCATCACTATACTCTTTACGAACAGTATGACTCGTGGTCCGTGGATTGTCCATGAACATGATACTTAACGGTACACTGTGATTCACCCAGTTTGACGGGCTAAATTTTGGATAATAAATTCCAGCATCAAAGAGGAGGTCAGCATACCTCCTACAATTTAATTGTATGCTTGTTGTTCCTGTTTTATGCAGCCCAGAATGTAATATAAAAATTTTCTTCATTATTTATTCGCTATGGAAAAATCTTCCCGGTCCTTGGTCAAATGTGGGTTATAGTATGGATCAATCTTCAATTGATCTGCCCATTTGTTTACCATGAAGGTCACTTCCTTATTGAAGCGGGCCTGTTTTTCCGGAGTATCTTCTTGGCCCCGGCTTATGGATTCGTGGTGGTACAGCTCGGCGTACGGCGTCCAAAGGTTGCGGTACCCGGCTTGGCGTACCTTGAGGCAGAAATCCACATCGTTGAACGCCACATGCAGATTGTACTCGTCCAGCCCGCCAGCCGCTTCATACACCTGTCGGCGCACCAGAAGGCATGCGGCGGTCACGCCTGAAAGATTTTGCACCAGCACCAGCCGGCTAAAATACCCCGAATGCGCACGCGGAAAATACTTGTGCGAATGTCCAGCCACCCCACCCACCCCCATCACCACACCTGCATGTTGCAGGGTGTCGTTGCTGTAATACAGCTTGGCCCCCACGCAGCCAATCTCGGGGCGGCTGGCGTGGCGAACCATCTCAGTCAACCAATTGGGACTGATGACTTCCACATCGTTGTTCACCATCCCGATGATGCTGCCGCGCGCGTGCTGCACCCCAAAATTGTTGATGGCAGAGTAGTTGAACGGATGGTCGTAGAGCAGCACCTTGACCCGCTCATCTTCGGCCTGGATGTCGTCAAACCAGGCCAAGGTTTCGGGCTCCACGCTGCCGTTGTCCAGGATCAGGATTTCGTAATGCTGGTACGTGGTCTTGTCCAGAATGCTGCGCACCGCCAGCTCGGTGATGGTTTTCTTGTCGCGCGTCGGTATCAGCAGGCTGACCAGTGGCGGCGGTTCAGGCAGAGGCCAGCATACATGGTAGGTGTTGGGGAGCAGCCCGGCTTCTACCGTGGTGCCATCTGAACCCTGTACGGAAAAATAGTCGCGTAGAGCCTTGAGCCCGGCATCGGTAGTATAACTTTTCTCACCCGCTGCAAGGGCGGTGGAGCCTTCCAGTGCACGCCAGTGATAAAGCACGCGGGGTATATGGACGATTTGATTCGGTTTAATATGTGGGAGGCAACGCAACAAAAGATCGTAGTCTTGGCTACCTTCTACTCCAGTGCGAAATCCACCAATATTCATAAGCAGTTCGCGCCGATAGACGCCTAAGTGAGAGATGTAGTTCTGGGAATATAGCAGGTCTGGGTTCCAGTCACTTTTGAAGTGAGGAGTTACACGGTGGCCTTGCCTGTCCAACTTGTCCTCGTCGCTATAGATTATCTGAGCATCCGGCTGTGCATGGACGGCAAGAGCCACAAAATAGAGCGCGTGTTTAGGGAGCATATCGTCGTGATCAAGAAGGGCGACAAATTCCCCCGAAGACATTTGTAATGCACTGTTGGATGCTTGGGAGATATGCCCATTCTTCTCACGGAAGATGACGACCATACGGGCGTCCATATCGGCGTATTCTTTAAGTATTTCTTTTATATACGGCTTATTGGAGTTGTCGTCAGCGATGCATAATTGCCAGTTTGGATAAGATTGAGCAAGCACCGATCCAATGCACTCTCTTAGATAAGTTTCTGGCGTATTATAGACTGGCATAACGATAGAAATAAGAGGAGCTTCATTTCCCATTTTTTCAATAGCCGACTGCACTTCTTCATCAGTTGGGAGCGTAGTCGACTCAATCTTTTTTATCCACTCATTGTATTCTATAGAAGATGAGTTACCAAATGTCAGGTCATACAAGCTCTTTAATTCTTTAAGTCCTTTGTCGAGCAGATCGTCCAACATGTGACCATAACGTTCCAATCTTCTTAACATCAGATTCTTTCCTGTTTCGCTTGAAATTTGCCTCATCACAAATTTGTTTATTTGCATAACACCGTCAGACTCTTGTGGATCTAGACGCAAACCAATGGGTATCGTATCAAAATGCATAACCTTCTCTACTAGCGATTGGGATTCAACCACAATAGAAGAGCACAATTCCTCACTGTATCCCGAGCCAATATCTATATATATTTTTGTGACATCTATATTCTTTGTAGGTGCAATATCCATCGAAATGAGATACCAGCCGCTGACTGGGCACAGTTTATTAGCATCAAGGTAAAAATGTGGATCTTCGTTAAGAGATTTCCATAAATAACCACCGAGGTTTGTCACATTTTCCGATTTAATCATTAACTGGGCAAAGTCAAGAAACCCTCTTCTACCTTCAGATCTTCCTGAAATCAAATAGTGCAGAAACGGATTCATTTTCACTTTATGCACATCCGTGTAGGTCTCCAGATAATAGCGGGTCGAAAATTCAGGGTGTGGATCCCTTCCTTCTCGCCACCCGGTACCGCAGTAGTGCTCCACCGAATCGATACCAGCCTGGGCCACATCCGGGTTCTGAGCCAGGTAAAACTCGGTGTCGAAATGCGGTCGGACGAGGTTGATTTCGTCTTCCAACTGAAGCCGCGCCTGGATACGCTCAAGAATGGTTTGTGCCTCTCCACCAAGCTTTTCACGCAGGCGGCGTTGGGCGAACTCGCGATTGAAATTCAGGCTTGCTTTGAGCGCATCCGGCGCTTGGCGCTGTGCCCGCTCGTAGCAATAGAGGGCTTCTTCGTAATTCTGTTGGCGAAAGGCAGCATTGCCCTGGCTCAGTAAAGTTTGCGTTTCCATAATGACTTATTGTCGTTTTATCTCGTTAGCTGCGCTTTGCGTGCTTGGGCAAGTAGTTCGATATCGCCGGGAACACCTCCGGTGCGCATGGCTTCGCGAAAATGCTCACGAGCGCGTTCCGGCTTTTTCAGAAGGTAGCTGGCTTCCGCCAAACTGTTGTGGGTGCCGGAAATCAGTATCTGCATGACCTGACGGCGGCTTGCCCCCCAATCCAGAGCCAATTGTAATTGACGATGCCCCTGTTGCGACTGGCCGAGCTGGAAGT
>CAMCFJ010000044.1 GCA_945874105.1 Candidatus Nitrotoga sp. CP45
GTTCGGTCTGATTGAACGAGAAATGGGCAACCGCACCTATCTGACCCACAGGCTTAACCGCCTAAAGTCTAGCCGATGTCATGTTGCCCAGCCTGCGCAACATTGTCATTGCATAATGTTTTGCCGACAGCGTCAATATACGAGGTCTAGCATTCCAACATTTTGTTGGAATGTTAGGAGCCAGGGTCGGATAAGTTCACACACCCTAGCCGCCTTGAATCAGCTGAATAACGGCTATTCTAACTTGTTGCAACGTAGTCTTATTGAGCAGGCCAACGGTATTAACAGGAAGAGATTCGTGGCAGGTGAATAATTTTCCGGGGCGAAGATAACTTACGCGCTGTAAGCCGCCCTCGATAAATTCGTTTTCTGCCAGAGTGATTGCGTGGGCATCCGCATAGGGGTTGCTGGTTATCTGGCAGGCGATCCAATCACCTCGCCCAGCATCTGCCAACAATAAGGCCGGGCGTAGTTTCTTTTGGCTGAGGTCTGAAAATGGGAAAGGCAGTACGACTACTTGTCCGACTGCAAATGTGCCCACGCTGCGTCCTCCTCGGGATTGAGCCAGTCTTGCTCCAGTGCAGCTTCAGCCATCAAGGCAGGTTCGTGTGCGGTATCAGGTTCCAGCCAAGTCAGTAATGCGCGTCCGGGTTTGATGGTTTGTCCGGATTCAACGCAATGCAAATGTCCTGATTTATCAATTGTCACTTCTATGGTCGTTAGCATGATGCGATCTCCTGAAGTTACTGCTGCGCTGAAAATTCTGGTGTTTATGGATGAGAACTAGCTCATATATTTTAGTAAATCGGTTTGATGTGCGATAACTTTCCAAGCACCTTGCCTTTGATGAAATGCCGTAGATGATCGTATAGAAACGGCTTCTACCTTTCCATCAACTTCATTCTCACCAATCTCGACACAGGTAATCAAAGCCATATCACTGCCGATCACAGTATGCAGTTGTTGTGGATTAACTCGTCCACCAAGCCTTATCGCTGCAACGGAATTCCACATCTGCTCTACCATATTCCAGCCGACTAAATACACACCATCCGGACCCATGTAGGTGACGTCCTCGGCATGAGACCAAACGTTTTTCATCGGCTGGCTGTTACCCGTGAACAGGATATTAAGGGCAGCATAAAAATTATCGATTGCCACTGCTATGGCTTGCTCGTTGGTCATTATCACAATCTCCTACACTCGTAACTGGTGGACAGAAGTCTACTTCGCAGCACAAGGGAGGGCAAGCAAAATCAATGGGAGCAGACGTTTGCAGTAACAGCAATTTAGCTAGTGGGTTAGAGCGCGGTTGTGTTGAATGAAATGAAGCCCAACATCTCACAGCTCATCAGACGAGAACCACCGGGGCAAATCTTGATGCCCCATTTTTTCCTGATTCTGCATAGAACGTTCGAGCTACGGCACAAGTCTCAATGTTGCTACAATTAGCGCCTGCAATAAATCATGGAATTAATCATGTGTGGAATAATTGGTGCAATAGCGCAGTGCAATGTCGTTCCTATTCTTTTGCAAGGGCTGCAACGCCTGGAATATCGGGGCTATGACTCGGCTGGGTTGGTGGTGGTCGAGAATAATGAGTTGCAACGCATCCGCAGCACCGGGCGCGTTGCGGAATTAACCACGCGTAGCGCTGATACAAGTGGTCACATCGGTATTGCACATACACGTTGGGCTACTCACGGCGTGCCCAGCGAACGTAACGCGCACCCGCATTTGAGCAGCAATCTCATTGCTGTGGTGCATAACGGCATTATCGAAAACTACGAAGAGCTGCGCACGCGTCTGACGGCGGAAGGATCGGTATTCACATCCGACACTGACAGCGAAGTCATTGCACATCTGATTAATAGCTACTATGCACGTGGCAATAGCTTGTTGGTTGCAACTCAGGCGGCGCTTGCCGAGTTGGTGGGCGCTTACGCAATCGGCGTAGTGGCAGCGGACAATTCGAGCCAGCTAATTTGTGCGCGCAATGGTAGCCCGTTGTTGTTGGGGGTGGGCGTTGACGAGCATTTCATCGCATCGGATGTGTCAGCGCTGTTGCCGGTGACAAAAAATGTGGTGTATCTAGAAGAGGGCGACGTGGCCGAAGTAAGCTTGCATGGCTACCGGATTTTCGATGCCAAGGGTCAGGCGGTGGAACGTCCGGTACACGTCAGTAAACTGACTAACGCGAGCATGGCGCTGGGCGAATATCGGCATTACATGCAGAAGGAAATTCACGAGCAGCCGCAAGCGCTCGCTGATACGTTGGAAGGGGTTTGTAACAGCCAGTCGCTGATACCCGGTATTTTCGGTGCCGAGGCCGCTACTGCGTTCGAACAAGTTGAAAGTATCCTCATTCTCGCTTGTGGCACCAGCCACCATGCGGGGCTGGTAGCGCGCTACTGGCTTGAAGAAATTGCCGGCATTCCATGTACCGTGGAAATCGCCAGCGAATATCGCTACCGCGTGAGCGTGCCCAATCCCAAGTCGCTGGTTGTTACCATTTCTCAATCGGGTGAAACCGCCGATACGCTGGCTGCGCTCAACCACGCCAAGGCATTGGGTCACCCGCATACTCTTTCCATTTGCAATGTGCCGGAAAGCGCGCTGGTCAGGCTTTCCAAGTTGCATTTTCTGACGCGCGCGGGGCCGGAAATTGGGGTCGCTTCAACCAAGGCATTTACTACGCAATTAGCAGCTTTGTTCCTGCTTACGCTGGTTCTCGCCAAGCAGCGTGGCAGGTTGAGTGCAGAAGAAGAACAGCGCCACTTGCAAGCGTTGCGCCATTTGCCCAGCGCGGTTCAATTGGTATTGAAACTCGAACCCGACATTACGCGGATGGCCGAGCGCTTTGCCGACAAGCGTCATGCATTGTTCCTCGGGCGCGGGCTACACTATCCCATTGCACTGGAAGGTGCGCTTAAGCTCAAGGAAATATCTTACATCCACGCTGAAGCTTATCCCGCCGGAGAATTAAAGCACGGGCCGCTAGCCTTGGTGGACAAGGACATGCCGGTTATCGCCGTTGCCACTAACGACGCGCTGCTGGAAAAGCTCAAATCCAACCTGCAAGAGGTACGCGCACGAGGTGGCGAGCTGTATGTGTTCGCCGATGCGGGCACGCGTTTTCATTCGAGCGAGGGTGTGCATCTAATGCAAATGCCCGAGCATGCCGGATATTTAAGCCCTATTCTTCATACCGTCGCGCTGCAACTGCTGGCATATTACGTGGCATTGCAAAAGGGAACTGATGTCGACAAGCCACGCAATCTGGCCAAATCTGTCACGGTAGAGTGATGAGTCAGAGAGTTATGCTTGTTTCGCATCTGCCCATTACCATGGGGTTATTCCAGAATGGCGGTTATCGCTGTATTCAATCAGAAGGGCGGGGTGGGCAAAACCACCACCTGTCTCAATCTTGCCGCTGCGCTGGCCAGGGGGCAGCGGCACCCCATCGCTCTCGATCTTGATCCTCAAGGGCATTTAAGCTTGGCCTGTGGGCTGAAGGATGCCACTTTACCTGATGCTGGCATGGCTGCTTTTTTTCGGCTGGGTACTCCGCTGGCCAATCTTCTGCGCGATACGCCAGCTGGCTGGCAGATTGTTTCCTCCTCGCTCGAGCTGTCCAAGATAGACGCGCTTTATGGTAGCGACCCCAAAGCTGCAACCATGTTGAAAAAAGGTCTGAGTGCAGATCTGGCACTCACCGGTGCGCCGATCCTGATTGATTGTTGCCCGATGTTGGGCGTGCTTACGCTTAACGCTTTACTCGCTTCGGATCGAGTGCTGATTCCGGTTGCGGCGGACTTTCTCTCGCTGCAAGGCGTACATCTCCTGGATTCCGCGCTTAATGTGCTGCAGATCAAACTCAAGCGCTTATTCGAGCGCCGCATTGTGGTGACCCGCTTCGATTCGCGGCGTAAACTTTCGTATGACATTTTTGACAAACTTCGGGACCGATACGGTTCAGTGGTATGCAATACGCGCATTAGTGAAAACGTTTCGCTTGCCACCAGTCCCATGCATGGTAAAGATGTCTTCGCTTACGCCCCGCATAGTCCCGGTGCTGCGGATTACGGGGCGTTAACGGGAGAGTTGATTAAAAGCGGATTTTTTGAAGAAAGAGTGGTGGTTTGATTTTCAACCAGGACGATTTAATACGAATTAATTATTGCTGCTATGCCTCACTCTACCAGCTTCCACTTCACCGTTTCACTTGCTCTCAACGGCACTAATTGATGCTCTCCAAACCCCACTGTTGCGGGCACTTGCCATTCCTGCTTACGCAAGGTAATGCTCTGAGCGTTACGCGGCAAACCATAAAAATCAGCGCCATGAAAACTGGCAAATCCTTCCAATTTGTCTAACGCCCCGACCTGTTCGAAAACTTCTGCATAGAGTTCGATGGCGGTGTGGGCGGTGTAAATGCCGGCGCAGCCGCAAGCGGATTCTTTGGTATGTTGTGCATGCGGGGCGCTGTCGGTGCCGAGGAAGAATTTTTTGCTGCCACTGGTGGCCGCCGCAAGTAATGCTTCACGATGCGTCTCGCGCTTCAACACTGGCAGACAGTAATAGTGCGGATGGATGCCGCCGCTGAGCATGGCATTGCGGTTGTATAGCAGGTGGTGCGGGGTGATGGTGGCGGCGATATTATCCAGCGCGCTTTGCACAAACTGTATGGCGTCAATCGTGCTGATATGTTCGAACACCACGCGCAAATCGGGTAGGTCGCGCAGTAGCGGTTGCAGCACGCGAGTTACGAATACTGCCTCGCGGTCGAACACGTCTACCGCTGCATCTGTTACTTCGCCATGCATAAGCAGTGGCATACCACAAAGCTGCATTTCTTCCAGAGCGGGATAGGTCTTGCGGATGTCAGTGACGCCCGAATCAGAGTTGGTGGTGGCGCCTGCAGGATAATATTTAACGGCATGCACGATGCCGCTTTGCTTTGCTGTTCGAATTTCTTTCGCCGTCGTGTTGTCGGTTAGATATAAAGTCATCAACGGTTCGAAATGCGAACCCGCAGGTAACGCGGCGAGGATGCGCGCGCGGTAAGCCTGCGCCTGTTCGGTGGTTGTAACCGGTGGGCGGAGGTTGGGCATGATGATGGCGCGGGCGAATTGGCGCGCGGTGTCGGGCAGCACGGAGTGCATTAACGACCCATCGCGCAAGTGCAGGTGCCAGTCGTCGGGGCGGGTTAGTTTTAGTTCCATGGCAGATATTTTATCCGAATGTCAAAATGAAATGAGCCCTGGATTATGCTGAGGACTTGAGTGAAAGCGCGCGTTGGTATAGTTCGTTACGTCCCGCCCCAGTAATACGCACAGCGAGCTGTACCGCCTGTTTGAGTGGCAATTCATGCAACAGCGCGGCCAATACATGTTCAGCGTCTGCATCCAACCCTTCCTGTTGTGCTACCGCGCCGGAAACCAGCAATACGAATTCGCCCCGTTGACGGTTGGTATCACCATTCAACCAATCCAGCGCCTCGGCGAGGGAGCATTGTTGAATACTCTCGAAAAGCTTGGTTATTTCGCGCGCAAATACAATTTGCCGATCACCGCCGAAAACGCTTTGCAGATCAGTCACGCATTCCAGTATGCGATGCGGGGCTTCGTAAAATATCAGGGTATAGGGTAAGGCGATCAGTTCCTGTAACGCGCGGCAACGTGCAGCTGATTTATTGGGCAGAAATCCATAAAACAGGAAGTGCGGTGCGGCCAGACCGGCGGCGGACAGGGCCGCTAATGCGGCGTTTGCTCCGGGGATGGGGATCACACGGTAACCGGCGGCGCGCACTGCTGCCACTAATATCGCACCGGGGTCGCTTATCGCCGGGGTGCCTGCATCGGATACCAGTGCAACTGACTGACCTCGGACCAGCAGCGCGATTACTTTTTCAGCCGCTGCCCGTTCGTTGTGCTGGTGCAATGCCATTAACCGATTTGCCGCAATGGAATAATGCATCAGCAGATTCGCAGTATTGCGCGTGTCTTCAGCGGCAATAATATCCGCAGATATCAGCACATCCAACGCACGCAAACTGATATCCCGCAAATTCCCAATTGGGGTGGCAACCACATATAATGCACATTCCAATTTTTGTTTTTGCCCGCTATGCACTGCACTTCCTCGTATTGTTGCTTGTTAGCCGCCGTACTATACGTGAGCGTGGGAGGCTGTGCCACTCCCAAAAAAAGCCGCAGATTCTGTCATCCCGTTTTTGAAATTAATCAAGGATGATTTGCTCGCATGCCAATCCACCATTCAAGCCTGAAATGGAATATTTTTATGCGCTCTCCGTCGAACCCTTTCACTTGATGCAAAAATCAGTGTCGCCGCGAGTATGAGTACACGCGGTGCCCAGGCCGAACAGTTGGCGGCACAATTTCTGCAACGTCATGGCCTCAAATTGCTGCAACGAAACTATAGCTGCCGTTATGGCGAAATTGACCTGATTCTGCAAGATGGCGACACGCTGGTATTTGCCGAGGTACGTTTGCGCAGCCGTGGCGATTTTGGCGGTGCTGCGGCCAGCATTAATGCGGCCAAGCAAGCTCGACTGATAAACACCGCTCAGCATTACCTCGCCACACTGAGCCGCACCCCGCCTTGCCGTTTTGATGCGCTGTTGTTTGATACGTTGGATAGCGCTCGACTGGAATGGATCAAGAATGCTTTTACCGCCTGATTTCGGGTAACATTCGCATTTATCGCAACGGATTTTTGGCACTGTGGAAGATTCAGCATAATCCGTCAGCACTTCGACGACATATTAGTGAGAGGGGAACCATGCGTTATTTAAATTACCTGCTATTGGCTATCGTGCTAGGTGCGATGCAAGGGTGCTTTCCGATAGTTGCTACGGGTGTCGGCGCGGGTGCGTTATTATCATCAGATCGCCGTACTGCCGGCATTATTATGGAAGACCAAAACATCGAGAACAAGGCACTCAGCCAAATAACTGTCCAATATAAAGACACTGTGTATGTGAATGTCACCAGTTTCAATCGCCGTGTGCTCATTACTGGCCAAGTGCCTAATGAAACAGTTAAAGCTGATATTGGAAAAATAGTTTCAAGCTTGACGAATGTAAAAGCAGTCAATAACGAGTTGCAGATATCTTCCCTCGCTGATTTATCGTGGCGTAGCAATGATGCCCTTATTACTAGCAACGTCAAGTTGCGATTCATCAATAACAGCCGGGGATTTCAGGCCGATCATATAAAAGTAGTTACCGAAAACAGTTCAGTATTCCTGATGGGCTTGGTCTATCACAAGGAAGCTGAAGCCGCCGCCGACATCGCCAGCACCTCGCGTAGCGTGGAACGTGTAGTTAAGGTGTTTGAATACCTCGATTAAGTGTCGCTTGCCAGCCCGCCAGGTTTAAAAGTTACAAACGGAAAAAATTTCAGAGAATCAGTTTTGTGCGAGAAAAGACAGGGCGGCATGGAACACAACTTTAATGACCATGCTTAATCCCACCGAAATTACCCTGCATCAACAATCAAAGCTGCTGGAAATAGCTTTCAATGACGGCTCCCGCTACCGCTTGCCTTATGAATTTCTGCGCGTGCATTCGCCATCTGCCGCAGTACGTGG
>CAMCFJ010000045.1 GCA_945874105.1 Candidatus Nitrotoga sp. CP45
ATCCACCGCGGACAAGTAGAAGTTCATTTTGCCCGCGGCCTCGGGCGTGAACTCGCGGGCCTTCAAATCGATCACCACAAAGCAGCGCAGCTTCAGGTGGTAGAAGAGCAAGTCGATAAAAAACTCGTCGCCACCCACATTGAGCAGCACCTGCCGCCCAACAAATGCAAAACCCGCGCCTAGTTCCAGCAGGAATTCGGTGACATGTTTCACCAAGGCATTTTCAATCTCTCGCTCCCCCGCCTCTTTGCTAAGCCCGAGAAAGTCCAATCGATAGGGGTCTTTTAAAGATTCGCGCGCTAGGTCAGATTGTGGCTTGGGCAAGCTAACATCGAAATTAGTAACAGCCTTACCGGTGCGCTCCAACAGCTGGGTTTCGATGTGGATGTTCAGCACATTGCGCGACCAGCCGTGCGTGATGGCACTCTGGGCATAAGCCAAGTGCTGCTGTGCGTCTTTCAGGCGGGACAATAGCACTAGATTATGCCCCCAAGGCAATTGTCCAACAGCCTGTTGGACAATTTCAGCATCCGGCCAGGCCTCGGCAAAAGCACGCATGTACATCAGATTGGCGCGGGAAAACCCCTTCATCTCAGGAAAGGCCGTGCGCAGATCGTGTGCCAGCCGCTCGATGACCTTGGCGCCCCAGCCTTCTTCGGCCTGCCGCGCCAGAATGTCGCGCCCGATCTGCCAGTACAGCAAAACCAGCTCGCGGTTGACCGCGAGCGTGGCGCGCTGCTGGGCGCTATGGATGCGGGTTTTGAGATCGGCCAACCAATCGGCATAGCCTGCAGGGGTAGGCGTGAGGGAAACGGGTTGATCGCTCATGCCTTGCCCCCCAGAGCCTGCATCAGCTCAGCCTTCAGGGCACGCTGGGCTTCGGCGAGCTGGCGGGTGATTTCCTGATACTCCGCCATCAACTCGGGCGGATCGCGGTGGTTTACTTCTACGGCATGAGGGTTTTTGCAGTCGAGGTTGTAGTTGCGTGCGGCGATATCAGCAGCGGAAATTTTCCAAGCATTTTCGGTCGTCTTGCGGCTTTTTCGCCCATTCGCACCTGCGCCGCTCCACCAGGCCTTTTCCAGATTGAATTCCTTGATATCCAGCGGTTTGGAGCGGGAGTAGCTTTTGTAGCCGTCCGGGTAGGGATGCTCAAAAAACCAGACGTCTTTGGTGGGCTCGCCCTTTTCGAAGAACAGCACATTGGTCGCGATGCTGGTGTAGGGGGCGAAAACGCCTTTGGGCAGGCGCACGATGGTGTGCAGGTTGAATTCTTCCAGCAGTTCGCGCTTGAGGTTGGTTTTTGTGCCTTCTCCAAACAGGAATCCATCGGGCAGCACGACGGCTGCGCGGCCAGTGTCGTGTTTGAGCAAGTGCATGATCAGCGCCATGAACAGGTCGGCGGTTTCGCGGGTCTGGTATTTGCGCGGGAAATTGTTCTCGATGCCGTCTTCTTCCATGCCGCCAAAGGGCGGATTGGTGACAATGATGTCGACGCGGTCTTTCGGACCGTAGTCCTTGAGCGGGCGGCTCAGGGTGTTGTCGTGGCGGATGTTGCTGGGCACGTCAATGCCGTGCAGCATGAGGTTGGTCATCGCCAGCATGTGCGGCAGCGGCTTCTTCTCCACGCCGTGGATGCAGTCTTGCAGCGTGGTGCGATCAGCCGCAGTTTTGACCTGTGCTTTCAGGCGATCAATCGTGCAGGTCAGAAAACCGCCGGTGCCACAGGCGGGGTCAAGCACGCTCTCGCCCAGTTGCGGGTTGAGAATGTCCACCATGAACTGGGTGACCGCGCGCGGCGTGTAATACTCGCCAGCGTTGCCCGCTGATTGCAGGTCGGCGAGGATTTTTTCGTAGATGTCGTTGAACAGGTGACGATCTGACGAGGAGTTGAAATCGACATCGCTTTCAATGGCGTTGATCACCTGCCGTAGCAGTGTGCCGGACTTCATGTAGTTGTAGGCATCCTCGAACACCGAGCCAACCACTTTGCCGCCCGGTGACACGCCTGCTGCAGTCGCCAGCTTTTTGAGTGACGGGAAGAGTTCGTTGTTGACGAAGTCGATCAGCTCTTCACCGGTAATCCCTTCGGCATTTTTGGCCCAGTTGCTCCAGCGGAAACGGCTTTGCAGTGGCGACTTGTAGCCGGGAATGGTGAGTTGCCATTCCTGTTCCTTGTCGTCAAAGATTTTCAGGAAAAGCAGCCAGACGATCTGGCTGATGCGCTGGGCGTCGCCATCGACGCCGACATCCTTGCGCATGGTGTCTTGGATGGTTTTGATCAGGGTACCGATAGACATGGTTTTATTTCCTGTTTCCGTCATTCCCGCGCAGGCGGGAATCCAGTTGTTTAAAGTAAAGTTTCATATAAATTTTGCCATTTTGGATTCTGTGCTTCGATCAGCTTGAGCTTCCAGTTTCTGTTTCATGGCGCTTCCAAAACTGGGTTCCCGCCTGCGCGGGAATGACGTCCAATTTGTCTGCCTGAGCTATTCATGAGCAATAGAGCGCTTGTTCGAGTTCGTGTACGGCGTGCTGGTATTGATCCAACCCGCCAAAGGCGCGAATGATTTCAATGGGGGTGCCGAAACTGGTGAAAGGGTCGATGGTGAGAATTTGCGTTTCCTCAATCGGACCAATGCCTTCGTCGGCGTATTTGTCCAGCAAGGCTTGCAGCACGCGCTGAGCTTGCTCGCCGTAGCGGGCGAAGTAATCGCGCTTCTTGACCTGTTCGGCACGCTCTTTTCGGGTGAGCGGCGGTTGATCCCAGGCTACGTGGCAGACCAGATCAAAGGGGTCGAATTCCTTGCCTGACTGGCGGCCTATCTCTTCTGCCAGCGCCTCAAAGAAAACCCCTTGGTTGGCCAGTTCGTTAATGATGGCTTGCTTCTTGTCGGCATCGTTCCAGCGCCGCAAAAAATCATCCAGCGAACTGAATTCTTTGGCGAGTGCGCGCCGCGTATAGTCCTTGAGTGATTCGGTAATCAGCTTTCCGCTGGCATCAAAGTACTGCACCCGCTCGGATGCAACTTTGACTTCGACATTGGCGACGACATAGCGGCGAATGCCACTGGCATCGAAATCCGAACACGGATCGGCTATGCCAGTCCACGGCGATTCTTCTGCCAGGGGGTAGGTGAAACCATCGCCGGTTTGTTGGCTTTCGTCATCATCGGGTGGCACAGGTGATTCATCGCCCTGGGGTTCGTAAATCTGTACTGGGTCGCCATCAAAATCGGGGTCGGCGAACAGTTCGGTTGCCTTTTTGAAATCAATGATGGTGAAGTAGTACTTGTCGTAATCCTCGTTGATGCGCGTGCCACGGCCAATAATCTGCTTGAACTCGGTCATGGACTGGATGCGCTGATCCAGCACGATGAGTTTGCAGGTTTGCGCATCGACGCCGGTGGTCATCAATTTGGAGGTGGTCGCGATGACTGGGTATTTTGACTCCGGGAAGATAAAGTTATCGAGTTCGGCCTTGCCTTCTTCGTTATCGCCAGTGATGCGCATGATGTACTTGTAATTCTGGGCGACGAGATCTGCATTTTCATTTGCGAGCGCCTGCCGCATCCGCTCGGCATGATCAATGTTGTCGCAGAAAACGATGGTTTTATCGAAGCGATTGGTTTGCTTGAGAAAGTCGCTGACTTTCTTGGCGACTAACCCGGTGCGCTTTTCCAGTACGAGGTTTTTGTCAAAATCACGCTGGTTGTAGATGCGGTCCTCAATTTCATTGCCGTGCTTGTCGATCATGCCCTTGTCGGGACGCCAGCCGGTAAGGTCTTTATCCAGATCGATGCGTACTACTTTGTAGGGGGCGAGAAAACCGTCGTCGATGCCTTGGCGCAGCGAGTAGGTGTATATCGGCACGCCAAAGTAGTCGATATTGGAAACTTCTTTGGTTTCTCTCGGTGTGGCGGTCAGGCCGATCTGCGTCGCGGCAGAAAAGTATTCAAGAATCTCACGCCAGGCAGAATCTGCTGCTGCGCTGCCGCGATGGCATTCGTCGATCACGATCAGGTCAAAGAAGTCACGGCTGAATTGCTTGTAGATGTTTTGCTCTTCTTCTGTGCCAGTGACTGCTTGGTACAAGGACAGGTAAATCTCATACGACTTATTGGCCTGCCGCTTCTGGATTTTGGTCATGGCTGAACCAAACGGTTTGAAGTCGTTGGTCATGGTCTGATCGACCAGGATGTTGCGATCCGCCAGAAACAGAATGCGTTTTTTAGCTTTTGACTTCCACAACCGCCAAATGATCTGGAATGCGGTGTAGGTTTTGCCAGTGCCAGTGGCCATTACCAGCAGGATGCGATTCTGTCCTTTGGCAATGGCTTCGATAGTTTTGTTGATAGCGAGCAATTGGTAGTAGCGCGGCGTTTTATTGCTGCCGTCGCTATAGTAATCCTGTGAGACCAGTTCGCTTTGTGCGGGGTTTAATCCAAGGTGCTCAGACCACCATTGCCACAGCGTGTCGGGGCTGGGGAACTCGTGAAGCGCCAATTCCCGCTCGATGATGCCATCCTTGGCAATCTTGTTGTGAAACAGAAATCCGTCGCCATTGCTGCTGAAAACGAAAGGCACTTGCAACATCTCGGCATAACCAAGGCCCTGCTGCATACCGCCGCCGAGAGCGTGCTTTTTGCCCTTGACTTCTATGACCGCAATTGGCATGTTGGGTCGATGAAACAACGCATAGTCAGCACGCTTGTTTTGTGCGCGCGTGTGTAACTTTCCACGGACGATGATCCGGCCTTTGGTCAGCGGGAATTCTTCACGCACCTGAGTTGCAATGTCCCAGCCCGCCTTTTCCAGCGCGGGGGTAATGAACTTGGTGCAGATATCGCGCTCGCTAAGCTGGTATTTGTCCATGTCAGAGTGCTCTTCCATTAATTCAGGTTTTGTTGTTCTTCATGGTTGTCTTAAATCTTTGAAAGTCTAACAGGATGGTGGTTTTCTAGCCATAAAAAGCCTTTGATGCTTACATTACGCGCAACGCAAGGTTGTGGCAGCGTTTTGTGCTTGACCGGTGGCCGTGATTGGCATAGAGCCGGGTTAGGAGGCTGTCCGAGATCAGCATTTGCGCATAAGCTCTTGTGTGGGGTGGTTTGAACAGAATCCGGAATACAAACCGCCTTAAGGAAACCCTAAGTAACTCGCATTTGCCATTCCGAACCCAGTGAGGAATATTTAATAATCAATGCAATAGATTTCTCGCATTTGCTCGAAATGACACTGGTTCAGCGTTTTCTTAATGTTTTTCAGTCATGATTTGATAGTCTTAAGACGCAGGCGGATTTGTTTCTCGGTTTCAAGGATGGCAAATAGCGCGACACCAATGCCGATGACCAGCAAGCCATCCAGAAACGGCAGTGCTTCCGTGGCGAATATTTTCTGCAGAGGCGGCAGGTAGGTAAGGGCTAATTGTGCCAAGATAACGGCAATTACTGACATCCACACCATTTTGGTGCCGCGCACCGCTTTCCAGGTGAGCGATGTGCCGTAGATATTGCGAATAAAGAACAAAGTGAATATTTCCATTACCACCAGCGTATTCACCGCAAGGGTGCGGGCCAATTCTATGCTGTATCCCCGGTCAATCGCATAGGAATAAATACCATATACACCGCAAACGCATAAGATGGATACCAACAGTATATACCACACCAATTCACCACCCAGCAGCGGTTCTCCTCTTGGGCGCGGCGGACGGCGCATGGTGTTTTCCTCGGTCGGTTCGAAAGCCAGCGCAATACCTAATGTAATGGCGGTAATCAGATTGATCCATAAAATCTGAATCGGGGTTATCGGCAGCGTCATGCCGAGCAATAACGCAATTATGATGGTCATCGCTTCCGCAGCGTTGGTGGGCAATGTCCAACTGATGACTTTTTTGATGTTGTCATAGACTGTTCGCCCTTCGCGCACGGCGCTGGCAATGGAAGCGAAATTGTCATCCGCCAGCACGAGCTCGGCTGCTTCCTTGGCGGCTTCGCTGCCTTTCTTGCCCATCGCAATGCCGACATCGGCACGTTTTAGCGCAGGCGCATCGTTCACCCCATCGCCTGTCATGGCTACCGTCATGCCGTGTGATTGCAACGCCATGACAAGGCGCAATTTATGCTCCGGGCTAGTGCGGGCGAAGATGTCACATTCCAATACAGCTTCTTTCAAAGAGGCGTCATTCATCCCATCAAGATCAGCTCCGGTAAGCACCTTAGTGGGGTTCTGCAAGCCAATTTGTTTGCCAATCGCTATTGCTGTCTTGGCATGATCGCCGGTAATCATTTTCACGCGAATGCCGGCTGTGTGACATTCCGCTACGGCTGCAATGGCCTCAACACGCGGTGGATCAATCATCCCGACCATGCCAAGTAGCGTGAGTGTGCTTTCAATATCCGTGTGTTCCAGCACCGTATGTTCTGATTTCACGGGCTTGACAGCGAATGCCAGCACGCGCTGACCGCGAGCGGCGATGTGATCCGCCTTTTCTAGCCAATAGGCTTTATTCAGCGGCGCCACATTCCAATCCGTAACACTTTGATTTATGCACATGGCAAGAATCTGCTCCGGCGCACCCTTGATGAACACAAAGGCGTGATGTTCATGGTCATGATTCAGTGTTGCCATGAAGCGGTGTTTGGCATCAAAAGGAATGGCGTCGGTGCGCGTCCAAGCTGCCTGTTCCTTGCGAATTTCAATACCTATTTTGCTTGCAAAGGCTAGCAACGCACCTTCCATCGGATCGCCTTCCACCATCCATGCGCCTTCACGATCATGCAGTGCTGCGTCATTACACAGAGTTGCAGCGCGAGCGAGTTCTTCCAGAACACTATATTCGGCGGGAGAAACTTCGGTATTTTCCAGCAATAGTGTGCCCTTTGGCTCATAGCCAATGCCTTGCAATGTGAAGAGATGTTGATGCGTCAGTACCGAGGAAACCATCATCTCATTGCGGGTCAGTGTGCCGGTTTTGTCGGTGCAGATCACGGAAACTGAGCCGATGGTTTCAATCGCAGGCAATCGACGCACAATGGCATTGCGCCGCGCCATCGACTGCACACCTACCGCCAGTGTGATAGTTAGCACAGCGGGTAAGCCTTCGGGAATCGCCGCAACCGAAAGTCCCACCACTGCCATAAACATCTCAGTAAACTCATGATGACCGACAAAATAACCATAACCAAGTAGAATCGCGGCAATCAAAAG
>CAMCFJ010000046.1 GCA_945874105.1 Candidatus Nitrotoga sp. CP45
GTGCAGCACGCCCAGCTCGACGACTTCTCCTTCACGAGAAATACCTTCACCATACAAAATATCGAATTCCGCCTGTTTGAACGGCGGCGCGACCTTGTTCTTGACCACTTTCACGCGAGTTTCTGAACCGATCACCTCATCGCCCTTCTTGATCGCACCGACACGACGAATATCCAGCCGAACTGAAGCATAGAATTTCAGCGCATTGCCGCCGGTCGTGGTTTCCGGGCTACCAAACATCACACCGATCTTCATACGTATCTGATTAATAAAAATCACCGTTGTATTGGAACGCTTGATGTTGGCGGTCAGCTTACGCAATGCCTGCGACATCAAGCGTGCCTGCAAGCCCATTTGCGGCTCGCCCATTTCCCCTTCAATTTCCGCCTTGGGAGTCAGTGCTGCCACAGAATCAATCACCACCACATCTACCGCAGCCGAACGCACCAACATATCCGCAATCTCCAATGCTTGCTCGCCGTTATCCGGTTGCGAAATGAGCAGCTCACTGACATTCACGCCCAGCTTTTGCGCGTATTGCGGATCGAGCGCATGTTCTGCATCAATAAATGCAGCTGTGCCGCCCAACTTTTGCATTTCGGCTATCACTTGCAGCGTGAGCGTGGTCTTGCCGGACGATTCCGGCCCGTAGATTTCGATTACACGGCCACGCGGCAGACCACCTACACCAAGCGCAATATCCAACCCTAATGATCCGGTAGAAACCACTTGAATATCGCGCGCAATATCATGTTCGCCCAAACGCATGATAGAGCCCTTGCCAAACTGCTTTTCAATCTGACTCAGAGCCGCTGCGAGCGCCTTGCTTTTATTATCATCCATGCAATTTTTCCCCTTCAAAAATGATGCTTGATTATGGCATAAGCCATCCGAGTCTGAACCAGAAAGAGTCCGACTGAACTAATTGCCGAATGAGCAATGAATTTATTGTGACAAACATAACCGGCACGAACTTAAGCTATCTCCGTTATCTGACTCAACAGTTCCAACACTCCTTGAAAAGCTATGCGTACCGACTGCATGCGAATTTCTGCACGGCTACCCGAAAGATGATGCAAGCACGCAACACATTGCCGCCCCTTGATCCCCCAAGCGAACCACACTGTACCAACCGGCTTGTCCGGCATACCGCCCGCTGGCCCGGCAATGCCGCTGACCGCCAATGCCACCTGCGCATGACTATGGTATAACGCGCCTGCTACCATTTCGTGCACTACGGCCTCGCTGACTGCGCCGTAACGCGTCAAAGTCTCTTGGGCGACGCCCAGCATCTCGCGCTTGGCCTCATTTGAATAAGTGATAAAGCCGCGCTCAAACCATTCAGAACTGCCCGCAATATCAGTGATAGCGCTGGCCACCGCACCGCCCGTGCAAGACTCGGCTGTGGCCAACATGAGGCCATGCGACTTTAGCGCACTGCCAATTTGGATTGCCATATTTTCAATGCCACGACTCACAAGCATAATTTCATAGACTCATCATTTCCACACTTGGACTAATCGCACGACAAGTTGACCATCGTCACATGGAGAAACCCGAAGCCGGCAATTTTTTTACTTGTACAGCCCTCTTGCCAAATCAGCCTGGATATCGCTCACAGCTTCCAACCCGACCGCAATGCGCAGCAAACCCTCGGTAATACCCGCTGCATCTCTCGCTTCCTGCGTTATACGGGCATGAGTGGTGGTGGCTGGGTGAGTTAATGTGGTCTTGGTATCGCCCAAATTAGCGGTGATTGAAATCATGCGCGCACTGTCGATAAGACGCCAAGCCTCCTCTCTGCCACCCTTCACTTCGAACGATACGATCCCGCCACCCGTTTTCTGCTGTCTCATCGCCAATTGATGTTGCGGATGCGACGGCAGACCCGGGTAATACACGCGCGCCACATTAGCCTGCGTTTCCAGCCATCGCGCCACGGACAACGCATTAGCGCTGTGCGCGTCCATACGAATCTTCAACGTCTCCAAGCCTTTCAGGAATACCCATGCGTTGAATGCGCTCATGGTCGGCCCCGCCGTACGCAGAAACTGATATATGGGCTCCATCACTTTCTTGCTGCCCAGCACCGCACCGCCCAGCACACGTCCTTGTCCATCAAGATATTTGGTGGCGGAATGAATCACAATGTCCGCGCCTAATTCCAGCGGGCGTTGCAGCACGGGAGTGCAAAAACAATTGTCTACTGCCAGCAATACATCATGCTGTTTCGCCACCGCCGCGATGCCTGCGATGTTGGATATTTCGGTAAGCGGATTGGACGGCGTTTCCAGGAAGAATAGCCGTGTGTTTGGACGTACCGCAACTTCCCACTCGTTCACATCGGTGGCAGAAACGAAGGTGGTGTCCACACCAAAACGTTTGAAGATGGTGCCGAACAAATTTACCGTCGAACCGAATATGCTGCGTGAAGCGACGATGTGATCCCCGCATTTCAGCAAACCCATGCAGCACGCCAAAATCGCCGACATACCTGACGCCGTCGCCACACACTGCTCCGCGCCTTCCAGCGCGGCCAAACGCTCCTCAAACATGGTAACGGTAGGGTTGGTAAAGCGCGAATAAATGTTGCCTGGCTCTGCGCCGATGAAGCGTGCAGCGGCTTGAGCCGCGCTATCGAACACATAACTGGAAGTGAGAAACAGTGCTTCGCTATGCTCATTGAATTGGCTACGCTTTATACCCGCATGTACTGCGAGTGTTTCAAGCTGATAAGAATTTTCTGCTTGGTTGGATTGTTCTGGCATAACGTACTCCCTCGTGCAGAATAAAAAACCCGGTTAGCTTAAGCTAAACCGGGCTTCACCCGCTTTAGCTGTATTTATAAAGCGCCCGCAAGCTGTTTCTCAAATCGGCGCACGTGCAAAATTAACACCTGTTACACATCATTGTCAACTCCAGCAGCCATGATACAAAGGCATCCAGAGCAGGTTTAACATATGGCAGCCAGCCTCAGGCATTGGTCTCGCAAAGCGCTGGAATGCGGAATATTATTTCAGGTATTCTTTAATCAGAAGGTGCGCTACACTAAAAAATCAGACAGACCACTTTATCATCGGCTGTTGCACTTCGAATTTAAATCCGCGCTACTTTTAACAGGGTGCGAATCCTTGCGGCATCCGAGGTGCGGGAATCAATCAACGGAGAAAATGTCATGGCGGGTCATAGTAAATGGGCAAATATTCAGCACCGCAAAGGTCGTCAGGATGAACGGCGCGGAAAGATTTTTACACGCCTGATCAAGGAAATTACCGTGGCAGCCAGGTTGGGCGACAGCGACCCAGCCATCAATCCGCGCCTGCGCTTGGCGATGGAAAAAGCCTATGACCAGAATATGCCGAAAGATAATGTGGAGCGCGCCATCAAACGCGGCAGCGGCGAACTGGACGGTGTGGATTATATTGAGCTTCAGTACGAAGGCTACGGCATTAATGGCGCAGCGGTGATGGTAAATTGCATGACCGATAATAAAACACGCACCGTGGCCGATGTGCGTCATGCTTTCACCAAGTACGGCGGAAATCTCGGTACGGATGGTTCTGTGTCATTTCTGTTTAAACATTGCGGGCAGATGATTTTTGCACCTGGCACTGATGAAAACGCGCTAATGGAAGTAGTGCTGGACGCGGGGGCAGAGGATGTAGTGAGCAATGATGACGGCAGTATTGAAGTTATCACCGCACCCCATGATTTTGTCGAGGTTAAGCAGCGCTTGGAAGCAGCCGGTTTTAAGCCGGAAATGGCGGAAGTAACGATGAAGCCTATTGTCGAAGTCTTGTTTACGGGTGACGATGCGGTGCGCATGCAAAAGCTATTGGACGCGCTGGAAAATCTTGATGATGTGCAAGAAGTGTATACCACGGCCGTGATTGCGGAATGAATGAAGAGGGAATAGAAGGGGCAAGGGAAAAGGGTAAATCCTTCCTACACCGATGAGTCTTGCTTCTACTACACGCATTTTAGGGATAGACCCCGGCCTGCGCATCACCGGGTTTGGCGTGCTGGACAAGGTGGGACAGAAACTCATTTATGTCGCTAGCGGTTGTATCAAAACGCCAGCTGGCGAGCTGTCTGAACGTCTTAAAGTCATTCTCAATTCATTGCGTGAGGTGATTGAAACACATCAGCCGCAGTTGGTGGCGATTGAAAAAGTATTCGTTAACGTCAACCCGCAATCCACCCTGCTACTGGGGCAGGCGCGCGGCGCGGCGATTTGCGCTGCGGTGCTGGCGAACCTGCCGGTTGCAGAATACACTGCGTTGCAAGTGAAACAGGCGGTGGTAGGCAACGGTCATGCGAAAAAAGAGCAGGTGCAAGATATGGTACAGCGATTGCTGGAATTGACCGGCTCCCCCAGCCCGGATGCGGCGGATGCGCTGGCTTGCGCGATTTGTCACGCGCATGCTGGCATGGGGTTGGGTCAGCTGGCTACCAAGGGCTTACGCATGCGGAATGGTAGATTAAGTTAAGGGCGCCTCTAAAAATCCAATTTTCGTCACAATACGGCGTTACTCGAAAAAAATTATCGCTTACATATCAACTATATGCTGAGCTCAAATTTTTTACTCGTGCCTTGTCTTGCCTAGAAACTTGAATTTTTAGAGGCGCCCTTAAAAATATGGTAACTTCTTCAGCTATGGAATAAACGTGATTGTAATTTTTCCAATGCAGTAATTATCGTGCTGACACAATGAGCCGAGAAAGATTAACAAGGAAAACATGATAGGGCGTTTGACAGGTAACTTGCTGGAAAAAAACCCACCGCAAATTTTGTTGGATGTTCAAGGCGTGGGATATGAAGTGAATGTACCGATGAGTACCTTCTATAACTTGCCTGTACTGCATGAACGGGTGGTGCTATTTACTCAACTCATCGTTCGTGAGGATGCGCACCTGCTCTATGGTTTTGCTACTGAGGACGAGCGCGTTGCGTTTCGTCTCTTGTTGAAAATTAGTGGCGTGGGGCCGAAGCTGGCGCTGTCAGTGCTGTCTGGCTTGAGCTTGAACGATCTTGCGATTGCCGTGGCAAGTAAAGAGGTGGGGCTGTTGACTCGAATTCCAGGGGTCGGCAAAAAGACCGCCGAGCGTCTGTTGCTGGAGTTGCAGGATAAGTTCATCGTGTCCGTGTCGGGTGGCGCAAACGGTGTTGTGACGCCACATGGCAACGATATTACCAACGCGCTGTTGGCGTTGGGCTACAGCGCGAAGGAAGCAGACTGGGCAGCTAAACAATTGTCCGCCGATGCCAATGTGGCGGACGGCATCCGCCAAGCACTCAAGCTATTATCCAAAGCATGATCCAAAACGATAATCTGACTGCAGCCGAACGCATTATTTCTCCCGTTCCAGTTTCTTTACAGGAGGAAATGCAGGAGCGTGCATTGCGCCCTAAACATCTGGACGAATATATTGGCCAGGAAAAAATACGCGGACAGCTGGAAATTTTCATTGAAGCAGCTCGCAAACGCAAGGAGCCTCTTGACCACGTGCTCCTGTTCGGCCCGCCAGGACTAGGCAAGACGACTTTGGCGCATATCATCGCGCGCGAGATGGGTGTCAACATGCGCCATACTTCCGGACCAGTTTTGGAACGTGCTGGCGACCTCGCTGCCCTGTTAACCAATCTCGAGCCGAACGATGTGCTGTTTATCGATGAAATCCATCGTCTGTCACCAGTGGTGGAAGAAATCCTGTATCCCGCGCTGGAGGATTATCAGATCGATATCATGATCGGCGAAGGCCCCGCAGCGCGCTCGGTGAAACTGGACTTGCCACCGTTCACTCTGGTTGGAGCAACCACTCGCGCCGGTATGTTGACCAACCCCCTGCGCGACCGTTTTGGTATCGTGGCGCGTCTGGAGTTTTATACCACCAGTGAATTGCAGCGCATCGTGACGCGCTCTTCCGGTTTACTGGAATTGCCGATCTCGCCCGATGGAGCCCTGGAAATTGCAAAGCGTTCACGCGGTACGCCGCGTATTGCAAACCGTTTGCTACGACGCGTGCGCGATTATGCCGAAGTAAGGGCGCAGGGCGAAGCTACGCGCATAGTGGCCGATGCCGCGCTGACCATGCTCGACGTGGATGGTCAGGGATTGGACACAATGGATAGAAAACTATTGCTGACCGTGATCGAAAAGTTCACCGGTGGCCCGGTAGGCGTAGACAACCTTGCCGCTGCCATCGGCGAGGAGCGCGATACCATTGAGGATGTGCTGGAGCCTTATTTGATTCAACAGGGCTACTTGCAACGCACATCGCGCGGGAGGATAGCGACCGCTAATGCCTACAAACATTTTGGACTAATGCAGCCGCATAATGTTAATAGCAAAGATTTATGGGATGAGAGCCAATAGAAACACCGATAGAAACAATGGGTCGCCAAGAACCGAGCTTCCCCCGAAAATAGTCTTTCAATGGTGACGTAAACTAAACAACCACCGGCTAAAGCCGGAGGGTTTGAATTACGGACTGAAAGTCCGGATACGCGTCGACTAAACGACGCGGCTTAATCGGGTTCCATTTTGAAATCATTGTTCGGATTAGGCTCAAAGTGATGCTCCAAATATTGCTCTACCATTGCTTCCGTCATCTGGCCTACCGTGGCGCAGAAGTATCCTCTCG
>CAMCFJ010000047.1 GCA_945874105.1 Candidatus Nitrotoga sp. CP45
TTGGTGCTGAGCTTGCGAAGCCCAACATCGCAAGGGGATGGTATCGAAATGCCACTTCCAATTCAAAGGAGCCGGGTTCAGATTAAATTCGCGCCTGAAATTGCGCGAAAATCACTATGAGGCTGAAGGGTCGGAGCTCAATTAATTTGTACGGTGAGCAGCTCGTTGCTCACCGCTAATTGAATTGTTGCGTAAGCTCAGTTAATCCTCCATGCTTGTCACATCTCTTTTTGAGATACAAACATCAAATGCACATCATTACCCATCGCCGGATTGTGGCGCCACAGACAGTTCATCCGCAATGTGCCAGTGCGCTGGATCAGTGGTATCGCCTCTGCAAAAAAGCCGAGTGGCAAAATTTTTCAGAGTTGCGGATGCTCTTCCCCAGCACCGATAAAGTGGGCGATGTATTTGTGTTTGACATCGGAGGAAATAAACTTCGCCTTATTGCTGCTATTCACTTCAACACGGGACGAGTATTCATCCGGGCAGTACTCACGCACAAGGAATATGACCAAGGAGGCTGGAAATGAACGCACGGCTTAAAGCAGCAATACAACACTGGAACTATGTCGCGCCACTGCTGCAACCAGCGCGCAACGCAAAAGAATATACCGATCTGGTTGAAGCGCTCGATGCCGCACTTGATGCGGGAGGCGCTAATGAAACCCACCCGCTCGCCCGCTTGGCAGGATATCTGGGCGAGTTGGTTGCCGAATATGAGGCCAAGGACAAGATGCCGCCAGCGGCGACAGGCGTTGAGGTTTTACGTTACCTGATTCAGCGCGATAACTTGCGCCAGATTGATCTTCCTGAGCTAGGCAGTCAGGGTGTCGTGTCAGAACTATTATCTGGACGACGCGATTTTAACGCCCGCCAAGCCAAAGCCATGGCAACCCGGTTTGGAGTTTCGGCAACGATGTTTTTATAAGAGACCTTAGCAAGCGTAGCCTGGGCTACCGTAGGTTGGCGCTGAGCTTGCGAAGCCCAACATCACAACACGCCAGAAATACTCTACACCCGCACGCCTTACCCGCTGAATATATTCAGATTGACATATAATTCCTTACCTGAAAGAATAAGTAATAATTAATGAAAAATCCTAAGGAGGAAAAAATGCTCGCAACCATGACAGACAAGGGACAGGTAACCGTCCCAAAGAATATACGCGACCAGCTCCACATTGCGAGCGGCAGCAAGCTTGATTTCGAGGTGGAGGAGGATGGTAGCCTGCGGGTGCGCGTACTGGTACGCGGCGCCGACAACCTGTTCGGTCTGGTGCATCGCCCAGGAATCAAGCCGCTCAGCATCAAGGCGATGGATGAAGGCATCGTCGCGGCGACAAAAGCGCGCAACCAACGTTCGCGCAAATGATTGCGCTTGATACCAACGTCCTGGTGCGGCTTGTCACCCGAGACAACGAGGCGCAGGCCCAACGCGCCAAGGCGGTGTTCGACGCACACGGGGAGGAGCACGGGGGATTGTTCGTGTCCGACATTGTTCTGGCTGAATTGTGTTGGACGCTGGCGCGCAGCTACGAACTGGAACGTGCAGACATCACGCGCACCGTTCGCGCTCTGCTCAACAACAGCAGCATCGCCCTCGAATCACCGCTTGCCGTGCGTAACGCGCTGAACAGTTTTGAAACCACTGCTGCGGATTTTCCAGATTGCCTGATCGTTGCCAAAGCCAGCCATGCCGGTTGTAGCCACACTCTTACCTTCGATCAGCGCATGAAGTCACTGCCCAACGTGCAACTGCTTTAGCGAGAATGTGACTCCTGCCCAATGCTGCATACTTAGGTGGAGGATCCCTTGGGCGGTAAGACCCAGATCAATTACCTCGCAGATCGCAATCTCGGGTCGGTGGTCAATGCCTTGGGCAATACTGTCGACAGGAATCCCGGGGTCTACCATCGAATTTGCAGATGACGACCGTCAGATGAAAGCGTAGCATATCTCACTGACGGTCGTCATCTGCAAATTCGATGGTAGACCCCATTCGTTTCCACATTCGTTTCAAGTGGCGTGGTGGTACAACCCAGAATGGCCGATATTGCAAGACCTCGTCATTCCCGCGCAGGCGGGAATCCAGCGATTCTATTCAAATGCCTTTGGAAAAACCAATGGAGGTAGACTGATGGTTTTGTTTTTGACTTCCTCAGACCGTCTATGTGTTTAAGGCTTTATCAATCAAGCCTGACCGTATTGATTCCTGTGGTGGATATTAGCCGTTAAGCCTCCATCAATCGCAAAAAATCACTGGCCGCAGACATCCGTTTCGGCACTGTAATCCCATATGCGTTAACGCACCTCTCTTCGTTAGCTGTATGGCCACTAATAATTTCAGCACCGTAAAGGGACATACGCCACACAGTCAATTTGCTGCACTCGGCAGATTGCATACCTTCATATTCGAACACGCCATCGCCGAGATTTATGTTGATACGATGCTTTGCATTACAGCATATTAGCTGCTCGAACAATTTCGCCCCTGCGCTCGTACAATAACTGGCCTTAACAAGACATGAGTCAGACGGAAAAATAACCTTCCAATGCCAATAAGCGAGTCCCTTGATAATATATTTGAAAAGATCAATTAATTTTTCACCATCTAAAGGCAACGACATAACTGGTTCCCAAGGATTTCCATTGTGGGAGATGAATCTCTTATCCATGCCCATGCCTAGAGCTTGAGCTAGCTTATTATTATTGAGCAAGCGGGGAGGTAGCATTGTATCTATGCTCGCACTTGAATCTGTATGTCTCCCTCCAAATGGCATTACTGCAGTTAAATAGTGCTCAAGTTGAGATTTCGCATTATTGCAAGACTTGCAGGCAGGAACGACAGGTAAGTTTCCTCGTCTCGAAACCATAAAGAATTGGCGTGAAATAACATGGTCACGATCTATTGACGAGTTGGGCTTCGCACAGTAAACACAAGTCTTACCACTGTATTTCTTGCTCATTGAAAAGTACACATTGAAATTTAGTTAGCGCACATAGTGTCATAACTTATCGCAAATTGACCTAATAGGTAAATGACAAATTTGTGTCGGAAGCAATCGCTCGAAGCCGACGGCGGCTGATTGACTACTACCGTCCGCTTAGGCCTGCGGATTCAACCGGCCGATGCAACACTCCGTCTTCTGCTTACGCAGATTCGAGTGTGTTGCATCGGCCGGTTGAATCCGCACCGAAAGAAGCCTCTCGTGGCAAACGAAATGACCGTCTTCAATGTGTCGGGAACGCGACTGCCCCCGCGCAGTAGCAGAAATAGCGCTAGCGCATTCCATTGGCGACAAGGTAGAAGCATCCCAGCGGGGTGTTAATCAGCGTCCAACAATTACCATTTTCAGGCACAGCTATCAGCGCACCGTTACTTGCGCATCCCCAGTTTGCATCGAGCCGATTACTGCGGCCTGGCTGAAACCATCAGAATTGAAAGCAGCCACTACTGCATCCGCATTTTCTGGCGCGCAACTGACTAATAAGCCACCACTGGTTTGCGGATCGCATAGCAGTTTACGCTGCCATTCTGCGATATCTTCTCCCAGAATCACAGCGTCGGCATAGCTGGACCAGTTACGCGCTGCCGCTCCAGTGGCATAGCCGGCTTGTGCCAATTGCAAAGCGATATCTATGAAAGGAATGCGATGAAATTCAATTTGTGCCTGCAGTTTCGAACCGCGACAGATTTCGAGTAGGTGGCCGAGTAATGCGAAGCCGGTGACATCAGTCATGGCATGCACGCCTGCCATATCTGATAGCGCTATGCCGGTGCGGTTTAGTTGGGTGGTGACGGCAATCATCTGCCGGTAGCCTTCAGCATCCAGTTCACCTTTTTTCAGCGCAGCACTTAGTACGCCGATGCCCAACGGCTTTCCCAGCACCAAAACATCGCCTGCCTGAGCCTTGTTATTTCGCTTGACCTTGTCTGGATGCACGATGCCTAGCGCCACTAACCCGTAGATCGGTTCTGGCGAGTCGATGGAATGTCCCCCGGCGATCGGTATCCCTGCCGACTGGCACACCGCCGCACCGCCTGCCATGATTTTCTGGATTATCTCCACCGGAAGTTTGTCGATCGGCATGCCGACCACCGCTAGCGCCATGATCGGCTGACCACCCATGGCATAAATATCTGACAGTGCATTGGCGGCGGCAATACGACCAAAGTCGTAGGCGTCGTCCACGATAGGCATGAAGAAATCGGTCGTAGCGATAATTGCCTGGGTGTCATTCAGGCGGTAAACCGCAGCATCGTCGCTGGATTCCAGGCCAACCAGCAAATCAGGAAACATGCCAGTCTGCGGCAGACCCGATAAAATCTGCGAAAGCACGGCGGGTGCGATCTTGCAACCGCAGCCGCCACCGTGGGAAAACTGGGTAAGGCGGATTTCACTTGTCATGTTGTCTTTCCTTAAGAATCAAATCTTCAGCCGCCTTGCGCAGACTGTCGCTATCCAGCGAGACCAGTTGTAGCATGTTGACGTTGTCCAGTTGTCGGAAGCTGTCGCCAGAAGAGCGCCGGTATGCCGGGTCATAATGCTGCGTCAGCAATTCTTCCACCAGCGGCCTCCACTCGCCGTGCCGCGCCATTTCGCACCAGCGGTTGATTACCACACGACCATGCAGCTCCATGAGCCGCGTCAAGCGCTCGACCAAAAGTGTGGGATTGCCAAGGAAGTGCGCATAGTCATCCATTAGAAACTCTACACGGGCTTCCAGTGGCACTTCAATCCGCACGCAAGGTGATGCGCGCATGCGGTCGAGCAAAGTGTTGGGCACGCTCAACACGCCGATCTTGCGGCTTTCCGCCTCAATGTAAACAGGGCGTTCAGGTGTGAAAGCACGTAGTGCGTCCCAGAGTCGGGTTTCGAAGGTTTTTTGCGTCGGTTGTGGTTGGTCTGGCAAATCCCCGAGAAGTGAGCCGCGATGTTGCGCCAACTTTTCTAAATCCAGGACCTGCCCCCCTTGCTCGGCCAGCGCATGCAACAGATGACTCTTCCCCGAGCCTGTCGCACCACTGATCACACAAAAATCAAACTTGGCAGGTAGCGTTTCCAGCGCGGTGATCACATAGCGCCGATAGGTTTTGTAACCGCCCTCCAGCTGAGCAGTTCTCCAACCTATCTGGGCCAGGATGTGCGCCATAGCGCCACTACGCATGCCGCCACGCCAGCAATACACTAGAGGTCGCCAGCCTTTTTGCCGGTCGCCGAAATTCTCTTCCACATGGCGTGCAATATTTCGCGCGATCAGTGCTGCTCCTTGTTTCTTTGCCTCGAAAGGTGAGACTTGGGTAAACAAGGTGCCGATGCGGGAGCGCTCCTCATCGTTCAGCACGGGGACATTAATCGCCCCGGGAAGATGGTCATCAGCATATTCGGCCGGCGAACGGACATCCAGAATGTCGTCGAAGGCGTTAAATGCCTGTGAAATTTCGATGGATTTGTAGGTGGCCATAATGTTTGGCGCGGATGTGAGCGGAGGGATCGTGCTAGCCAGTCATGCTATGGAATCTTTTGAAAATTCGGATTCATTCCAGACATGTCATAGCCAATAATCATTGATGTACTTCTCGCCCTTGTCGCAGAAAAATGTGACGACATGTTCGACCTTGTACCGCTCGCGTAATTCCCGTGCAGCGATCAGGTGTGCGCCTGACGATGGCCCGACGAAGATGCCGTGCTCACGCGCCAGCCGACGCATCTCCAGCACAGCCTCTGCGGACTCGACCGTGACGACTTCATCCAGCAGGGCACGGTGACGTTGAATAATTCCGGGTACAAACCCGTCAGCGATTCCCTCGATCAAGTGCTTGGCGAT
>CAMCFJ010000048.1 GCA_945874105.1 Candidatus Nitrotoga sp. CP45
CAACTCTGGATTACGCACGGCATGTCAGGTTCCGTTAAAACCACGCTGACACAGACGCTGCTGCAAGATAAAGGGATGATCCGCCTGCGTTCCGATATCGAACGCAAGCGTCTGGCCGGTTTGGACGCTCTGGCGAGCAGTTGCAGCGGAATAGGGGAGGCGCTCTATTCGGAGGAAGCGAGCCGCCGTACCTATACCCACTTGGCGCGTCTAGCGGAGAGTTTGCTGTGCGCCGGCTATCCGGTGATCGTCGATGCTGTTTTCCTCGCATTCTGGCAACGTGACTTATTCAGTAAGATTGCACAACGGCGCGGTGTGTGTTTTCGAATACTCGATATACAAGTTGATATCGCCACGTTACATGATCGTATTAGCCACCGAGCTGCACAGGGGAAAGATGCTTCAGAGGCGAATTTGCATGTTTTGCAACATCAGATCAAAACCGCTCAGTTGTTGGGTGCAGATGAGCTAGACGTGGTGACACGAATATCTGGAACAGCTGAATCGACAGATATAATTTTAATTTAACCCGGACAATCCATTAGACCTGATTCGTGCGATGACGACGTATTCCTCCCTTTGAAAAAGGGAGGCTAGTATTGCAAATCGTAAATAACGAAACATATTTTTTTGGATTTACCCGCAGCATGGCAGTTGAGTTGCGGTAATTACCCTCTTTGATAGAGTCCGATCAGTTCAGCTTGTGCAATGACGTGGCCTTGCATCGCCTTTTCCAGAATTGCCTTGGTTGAATTTTTCACGTCCGGCAGAATGGTATTCAAGGCATAGAGCTTATGAAAGTATCGATGACTGCCTACCGGCGGACACGGTCCGCCATAGCCGGTGCGCGACCAGTCGTTAATTCCTTGCAAGGTTCCTGATGGGAGCTTATTTGCCACCACGCCCTCAGGCAAACCGTTAACATTTGGTGGGAGGTTGTACAACACCCAGTGCACCCACGTCATTTTGGGCGCAGCCGGATCAGGGGCGTCTGGGTCATCGACGATCAAGACCAAGCTTTTGGTGCCATCAGGTATATCTGTCCAGGTAAGCGCTGGTGAAATATCCGAACCATCACATGTATGGCGAACCGGAATGGTGCCATTGTGAGAGAAAGATGATGATGTGATGGTCAGGGACATAATAATGGTTCCTGCTTATCGTTATCGAGTGAGTCCGTTTGTCTGCTTTATCTCAGCAAAATTCAGAACTGTTTTCATCTTTGCTTTCCTTTCAGAGAGAACCAGAAAAGCAGTGAAGCAGGAGCATCAGGATGCCCAACATAAATCAGGGGAGTCACAAAAAAACTTATGCCATTTTTGGCAAGTGTGGTCTTTTTCCATTCACAGTTTGTTACCCGCTGATACCGATAGCATTAAATTCCACATCGAATGGAAAAATCATGGCACGCAAGTAACGACGGCCTTGGCTCTCTATTTCGCGGATGAAAAACTTAACGTCGAAAAGCTTGCCACCGAGACTTAACAGTTGAAACCGGTGGCCTATGTGGGAAAGAAAACGTAAACGGGGATTAATATGGCCATCACGCATCAGTTTGATTGAGGCAAGTTCCGGCATCAGTGCTGAAATATGCCCCCAGGCTGATGCACCGTGACGATAGCCGAACAGATCGCCTGTGGGAATATTACAGCCGCAGATCATGCCTTGCTCATTCAGTGTCAATTCCATCTTGTTGTCAAAAGCGCTCGGAGGTGCCATTAGCTGCTCGGGGGAATTGGGTGTCATGAGTGCAGGTTCCATCATTGTTCCTCGGCTTCGGCAGCCAGCCAGTCGTCTAATTCGTAGCCCGGTAAAAACCCGCGTGCTTCTGCCTTGTAATAGGCAGATTCAGCAATACGCGAAATCTGCCTTTCATCGCTTGATTGAAGATCCAGATCAGACATGGAAATGTTAGTTGTGTATTCGGCGCTCATGCTGTTTGCTCCAATGGTATTCATGCTGCCTCCTTTTTTGCATTGGGTTGAACGACCTTGCCTACAATGTCATGTCGGGCATGCTCAGCTGCGATCTATCCCCAATGTGCACAATAAGCGAAGAACGGCTTTAAGAATATTTCAGATATGGCCTTTAGTCTGTTCGATAACGCACACAAGTCAACAATTCGACTTCGGCTATATTTATCGAGCAAGGCAGGAGAGAAAATTGGCTCGGAGAGCATGGAATGTGGCCACCTAATGAGTGGTATACCCATTTGCAGAATCGAACCTGGAAGCGCGACTAATTATCCACCACCAACCGTTCGCCCTGCGGGCGAATATCATACTCAGCACGAACGGGTTGGATTGTTGGCGATTCTATCTGTATGGAATTACCAGGCGTTATAACGGTGTGGCTGAGGATGCCGTCGATGCCTTGCGGAATAGCGGGAAAAAGGCCCGGTCCATGACAGCAAGATGGCGTGCGACAACGTCCTGGGCGAGATACTCGACTATGGTGCCCAGACTCAATTCACCCGCGTCAAGCTGAGCCGCCATCGCAAGAGCGCGCCGGATCAGCCCGGCATGAACACGCCGGTGTTCAGCCAGCTTGTCGTAATGAAGCCGGGCGAGGATAGCTTCTTCATCAGAAAAGTGGCGTTGCACATGCGCCAGGAATTCTTCGAGCGCTGCCTTGACTGCAACCGGTTCTGCACTTGCTGGCAATGCGGCATCGATAAGTTTGTTAGCAAGCAGGAAAAGCTCGCGATGCTCGGCGTCGATGGTGGGATCGCCGCATTCGTAGCCTTCCTGCCAGACCAGATGCAGGGCGGAGCCCCCGCCTTCGGCTGCCCAAACGTCGGAGTTGCCACGGCGCGCGACCACGACACGATTCCTCCCGGACTGCTTGCCTTCGTACAAGGAATCATCCATCCGGCGAAACCAGGTAATCGCATCTTCGTCGCCGTCATGCTCCGCAACACCAAGGGTCACAGTCACAACACCTGCACCCTGGAAAGTGTGGCTGGCCACAGTCTGACGCAGGTTTTCCGCCACGCTTTCCGCGCGGCGATAGCCGGCGGAGGAGAGCAGCACTACAAACTCTTCGCCCCCCCAGCGGAACAGAAAATCGGACGCGCGGATGCGGCTGCGCACCAGTTGCACCAGCTCGCACAATACTGTATCTCCGACTGCGTGGCCAAAGGTGTCGTTGACGTTCTTGAAGTGGTCGATGTCAAACATGATCAGCGACAGCGGTTGCCGGTTTGCCAGGCTACGCGCAAGTTCCGACTCGATCACGCGATCAAAGTGTGCTCTATTCCAGGCGCCGGTCAGGTGATCCGTCGCGGCGAGCTGTTCCAGGTCGCTAATGCGCGCATGTAGCGCGTCCAGTTCACCGTGATGTTCTCCGCCATTCGGATATTCCAGGATCAGCAGGATGCGCTGCGACAGGTGGAGCGGGAGGGTGCGGACGCGAACTACAGCCCCGCCGTGTTTCGCGGTGACAGGCCGCCACATCCCATTCGCCTCATGTGCCAATGCACGGAGGCTCGCCGCATCCAGACCGTCAGCACCGAACCATTCCAGAAAGCGGGAATTGACTCGTTCCAGGTGCCCTTCCGAGTCTAGCAACGCCAGAGGAACGGGGAATTCCATGAAGGTTTCCAGCATCTCGCTGGTGGCTGAGCCGGCGGATTGTGCAGTCAAGGGTATTTGGAAATTGGGCATTTGGGTGTTGGGCATTTTGGTGTTGTCTCCTGATAAAATTATAATCGGAATGCGTACTGTTGTTTCAGACATAGTTGTAGTGTTCTAAGTCTTTAAAAACAGTCAAAGCACTGGAGTTAGCAAGACATGCACCCGTTCATGATTTCAATTGGTGTGCCGGAATGGTTGGTTGGCGCGGTCATTTTCTACTCCTTCTCTCTAACCATTTTCGTACCCTCTCCCACAAGGGTCGGCTGAGAAAAGTCTGCGTGTAATCTTTGTTCTGTGCAGGTTGCCGGGTTGATGCCGGTTGAGAACTGACCACCTGTACCGGTTAAAATTGATCAATAACGAATCTGGCTTTTTATAATATATCCAGCTCTTGGAATTCCGTCTGTGTGCAACCGTACATAGTGAAGCCTGGTAAATGCCAGCCTAAAAGTAAACCGGAAAATTGCAAGGCGATCGAGCGCTTTAAGCACTTCCCACAGCAACCCGCTAAAACTTTTTCGTGGGACTTTTTTTTGAAACGCGTGCAGTGACTCAACCATGACAAAGGAATAAGGTTAACATTCTGGCATGACAGCAATTCAGGATAAAAAGTGGCGGCTGTTTTTCGCGCTATGGCCGAGCGAAAAAGAGCGCACTGCGCTGGCCTCATGGCAACCACTATTGCATGAGTTGTGCGGTGGCAGGGCTATGCAACCTGCCACTTTGCATGTCACGTTGGTGTTCCTTGGCGAGGTGGCAGAGAGTCGTCTGGAAGCATTGCAGTTGGCGGCGCGTGAGGTGGATTTTCAGCGTTTTAATCTGGAATTGTTGGAGGCGCGCTATTGGGGGCATAACCACATTGTGTATGCTGCGCCGGAAGTAGCTCCATCCCAACTCACAACGCTGCTGAACGATCTTGAAAGCACGCTGCATAATCATCGCTTTCAATTCGAGCAGCGGCCATATAAGCCGCATGTGACACTGCTCAGACATGTCCAATGGAGCGATGCACCGCTACCGAGACAATCCAAAGTCTGCTGGCAAGTGAGTGATTTTGTGCTGGTGCAATCGCTGCGCGATGAACAAGGCGCTTGCTATGAAGTGCTGGCGCGTTTTTCAGCGAAATCGGATTAGTTTATGATGAGCTGATTAAGAAGGTGTGTGGCGTTTTTGCCGGGATGCGTTACTCAATAAATGAGCTAATTTTTTGGAGAAAATATGAATAAATTTATGTTGTTCGCGAGCCTGATGTTTGCAACTTTTGCGTCTTATGCTGCGCGGATTCAAATTCGAAGTGCAACCGCTAGTGGTTGCTTGGTGTAGAGAACTTCCACCCCGAAGAATACCTCGTGAGGTGTTCTAAATCCAAGCACTTTGCGTGGCCGATGATTGAGTCGGCCTACCGCCATCTGTACTTGCTCATCAGTGATTTCATTTAACTCCATGCCCTTGGGGAAATACTGCCGCAGTAGCCCATTGCTGTTCTCGTTCAACCCGCGCTCCCAAGAGCTGTAGGGATGGGCGAAATAGATGTCGGCCTTCAATTCTGCTGCCATGAGTTCGTGCTCCGCAAACTCTTTGACGTTGTCAAACGTGATGGTGTGGCATTTTTTCTTGTGGGGCTTTAGCAAGCGCGTTGTCACAGCCGTGACACCTGCGGCATGCTTGCTGCGTATATGCCCAGCCAACACATAACGAGACACCCGTTCAGCCAGCGTGACCAACCCTCCCTTGTGATTCTTGCCGATGACGGTATCGCCCTCCCAGTCGCCGATGCGTATTTTTTGAGCAACGATATCCGGGCGTTCATCAATGCTGACACGGTTGCGGAGGGTGCCGCGCCGTTCTTGCCCGCTTGCATAACGCTTGCGACGCGGCTTCTGGCTTCGTAGATGTTGATGCAGGTCTCCGCCATTCCGTTT
>CAMCFJ010000049.1 GCA_945874105.1 Candidatus Nitrotoga sp. CP45
AATACCAGATCCGGCTTAAGCTCCCCGGCCAGGATGATGGCTTGTTCACCCAGAGCGGTGTGCCCTACCGGGTCGTAGCCCAGGTCTTCAAGTTGCTGTTGGATATCGCGGGCAACGATGTACTCGTCTTCCACGACGAGTATCCTTGGTTTAACAATAGGTGACATCATTAGGGTTATCCTCTTGCTGGCACAAATTTGACAGTAAACACTGCCGCTGTCCCTGATCCAATTTCCAATGAACCGCCAAGCTGCTTCACCAGATCAGACATCAGTTGCAAGCCGATCGAGTGAGATTTCGAGAGACTTTGCTTAGACGCAAAATCATCCGGCAAACCCACGCCGGTATCGCTCACGCGCAATTGCCACTGCGGGCCGTCGTCCATTGGGTGCAGTTCGATCCGAATCTCACCGGCACGCCCCTCAGGAAAGCCATGCTTAAGGCAGTTGGTGACCAGTTCGTTGACTATCAGGCCACAGGGTAGAGCCTGATCTACTCCAACCTGGACGGGAGTCAGGTCAAGGTGGAGCTTGATAGAGCCGTCGTGGGTGGTCAACATATGAAATATCTGGGTCGAGAGTTGCTTGAGGTAGGCGCCCAGATCCAGGGTCGTAAAATCCCCGTAATGGTAAAGCGACTCGTTCAATAACGCTATTGAGCAAATACGTCCGTGCATGTCAGTAAGCATGGCCTTGGTAGTATGGTGTTCGATTTTCCTGCTCTCAAGCTTCAGTATGCTGGCGATGAGTTGCAAGTCGTTCTTCACCCGGTGGTGCAACTCTTTCAGCAGGGCTTCCTTTTCCAACAGCGTAGCCTGGAGGGCTGCGTTTGCCAGTATTAGCGCCTCCTCCCGCTTTTTGTCGGAAATGTCGTACAGTATGATGCGTAGCTCAGGCGCGGCGACATTGTGCTGCGCTTCGGCCACCAGATACACCCACATAATCGTGCCGTCATGCTTCACCATCCGCAACTCGCACGACTGCCGTTCACTTCCATTGAGGAAGATTCGATTGCACAGCAGGTAATAGCTATCCTGATCCTCTCTGAGGATGAAATTTGTGATTTTCTTCCTGAGCAGCAGACGCCGATTAACGCCCAGCATGGTGGCGGCGGTAAGGTTGGCTTCCAGGAAGAGTCCGTCTGATTGCTGCACGGTGCAATAGCCCACTGGGGCGAAATCGTACAGGCTTTCATAACGCGTAAGTAATACGGCCAGATTCTCCTGCGACCTTATTAAATTATCGTTCTGCAATTCAAGCTCGATCTCGTAAACGCTCAGTTCGTGCCGTACCTTCATCATTGCTTCGGGCTGGATTTCCTCGGATATCTCAGGCAATTGATTGGGTTTTTCAAGTAATGCCGCCTCGGCCATCCGGCGCAGAGCATCCTTGGATGTTGCCTGCAGTGATCCAATGTTGTCAGCCAACGGGGACCGCAGCTGTATTTTTTTCTCATCAGTCATATTTGCCTCGATTTCGAGCACGGCTCATTTAATCTCATCGGGTAAATTCCCCGTAGCTTGCTGCGGGACGCTTTAGTGCAATTCAATCTCAGGTTGTCCACATACCCATTTTTCCAGTTCGCAGGCTGGAACAGGGCGACCGAAATAGTAGCCCTGAAAACCATCACAGCCGATGCCAGTCAGAAACTCGAGTTGTTCGACAGTTTCCACGCCTTCGGCAATTACATTCATTCCCATGGTATGACCCAAGGCCACTATTGAGCTAGCGATTGATGCACCATAAGGGTCGGTAAACAGATCATTTACAAAAGACCGGTCTATCTTGAGCTGATTCAACGGCAACCGCTTGAGATAGGACAATGAAGAATAACCGGTACCAAAGTCATCCAACGAAAAAGAGGTTCCTAGAGCTAGGATTTTATTCATTTTTATGATGATGTCGTCCACATTTTTCAACAGCATGCTTTCGGTTAACTCCAGCTTTAGCAAGCCAGGATTGGCGCCCGAATTTTGCAACGTGGTGGCCACTAAAGCGGCGAATTCGGCCTGCTCGAACTGGGACGTACTTACGTTAACAGCCATAGTCCATTGCGCAGTCTCAGGCTGATTGGCCCATGCCTGTAATTGGTTACAGGCCGTCTCCAGAACCCAAAGACCCAAGGAAAGTATCATGCCGGTTTCCTCAGCCAACGGGATAAAATCTGCGGGTGAAATCATGCCACGCAAGGGATGAATCCACCGCACCAGCGCTTCTACCCCTACGGGGTCGCCGTTGACATCGACTTGAATTTGGTAGTGCAGCATGAACTCTCTGTTGATCAAGGCTTGGCGCATATCATGTATAAGCGCAGCACGGGCAACGGCTGCGGCTTGCAATATGGGGTCATAAAATTCGATGGTGTTGCGGCCTCTGGATTTGGCCTGGTACATGGCCACATTCGCATGCTTTATGATTTCATCCATTGATTCTTCAGATTGCTTGAACATGGCGATACCAATGCTGGACGTGACAGAATAGGATTTCCCGAGAATGGTATAGGGTTCCCTTAAGGCGTCCATAATTTTGTCACTGACAAATTCGGCGTGTGTCGCTGCCTCGTGCTCGTCGATGCTCGAAGCCTCGATCAGCACAACGAATTCGTCGCCGTCCATACGGGCGATGCTATCGCTCTCGCTGACGCAGCTCTCCAGGCGAGTTGCGACCAGACACAGCACTACATCGCCCGTAGCTTGGCCCCATAAATCATTAAGCTGCTTGAAATGATCTATATCAAGGAGCATAACGATGCCCCATATGCCAGTGCGAGCAGAGCTATTTAGTGCCACATGGAGGCGATCCAACAGCAAATTCCGGTTAGGCAAATTTGTCAACGGGTCGTAGTAGGTCAAAGCGCGGATTTCCGCCTCATATTCGAGGCGATCGGTGATATCGCGCACATTACCAATAAATGCCGTTTTATCCATGCCTGGCAGAGCAGACACCGACAGACTCATAGGAAATACACTGCCATCTTTGCGCTGACCATCTACCTCACGCGGTTTACCGAGCATGCGTGCTTCCCCCGTATGCTGGTAATGCTTTAGATAGCCATCATGATGGCTCCGGATGGGCTCAGGCATCAGCATGCTCACGTTGCATCCAAGCACCTCTTCAGGTTGATAGCCAAAAATATTGCAAGCTGCCTTGCTGAAGAAATCAATCACTCCTCGTTCATCAATGGTAATGATACCGTCCACCATGTTATCCAAGATGGCTTGGTTGCGTAGTGACGCTACTGCTAGTTTCACATCCACCTGCTTTTTATACAGGGCCATCTCAAGCACGGTGTGTAACTCTTGCTGAGTAAATGGTTTGATAATATAACCGTACGGCTCAGTAAGCTTGGCGCGGGCGAGGATGTCATCTGTGGCAAACGCCGTGAGGAATATGACTGGCAGAGAAAATTGTGTGCGGAGGATTTGAGCGGCATCAATGCCGTCCATGGCTCCGGCCAGTTGAATGTCCATCAATACCAGATCCGGCTTAAGCTCCCCGGCCAGGATGATGGCTTGTTCACCCAGAGCGGTGTGCCCTACCGGGTCGTAGCCCAGGTCTTCAAGTTGCTGTTGGATATCGCGGG
>CAMCFJ010000050.1 GCA_945874105.1 Candidatus Nitrotoga sp. CP45
TCGATTTCGATGATCAGGTGCGCGATGGTGTTTGGCTTGGTTGCAAGGCGCAGGGTGACGCTGCCTTGATGGGTGAATTTGACGGCGTTGCCGAGCAGGTTGATGAGTATCTGGCGCAGGTGTGCTTCGTCTGCATTGATGTAGCGCGGGAAGCTGGAGGATTGGTCGAGCCGCAGTGAGAGTCCTTTTTGATTGGCGCGTGGCTCCATCAGGTCGGTGACATCGCGCACCAGCGCGCCCAGGTCGAAGGGTGCGTTGTTCAGTTGTATTTTACCGGCCTCGATCTTGGTGATTTCCAGTACGTCGTTGATCAGGGTGAGCAGGTGTTCACCACTGCGGTTGATGATGTCGAGGTGATCACGCTGATCAGGGAGCAGCTGGGCATCGCGGCGCATGAGGTTGGAGAAGCCGAGGATGGCATTCAGCGGGGTGCGCAGTTCGTGGCTCATGCTGGAGAGGAAGGTGCTTTTGGCGCGGTTGGCGGCTTCGGCGGCATTACGCGCGGTCAACAGTTCGCTGGTGCGTGCGGCTACCAGTTCTTCCAGATGGAGGCGGTATTGTTCGAGTTGGGCTTCATCGCGTTTGCTTTCGGTGATGTCTTCAATCATGCAAAGATGCCGTGGATGTAGCTTGTCTTCCACATGAACAGGCGCAATGGCCATATTGATCCAGACTATGGTGCCATCAGGATGAAGATAACGTTTTTCCATCTGGAAACCGGATATTTTTCCGGCATTCAACAGCGCCATGTTGTCCAGATCTTTTTGGATATCATCCGGGTGAGTAATCTTCATCCAGTCGACATGCTCCATCTCTTCGATGGTTCTGCCCGCAATTTTGGCAAACATGCTATTCACTGCATAGATTTGCCCGGTGAGCGAGTCTATCAAGGCGATGCCTAATGGCGCCTCCATGAATATGGTTTTGAAGCGCGCTTCACTTACTTTCATCAACTCTTCTGTTTGTTTAAGCTCGGTGATGTCGCGCGCTGCGGCAAACACGCCGACGACCTCGCCCTTTCCACTACGGTATACGCTGGCGTTATACAGCACGTCGGTGGTGCTGCCGGAGACATGGTGAATGGTCAGCGGGTAGCTGGTTACACTGCCTTGTGAGAAGACCTGCTGGTAGCCGGCGCGGGCTTTCCCGGGATCGGTGAAATAGTCGGCGAAGTCGCTGCCGATCATCTGTTCTCGCGTTACACCAGTCACCCGTTCGGTGGCCGCATTGACGTCGGTGATCTTGCCGTCTAAACCGATCGTCACCAACGGGTCCAAGCTCGCTTCGATCAGGCTGCGGGTGTATTGGGCGGTGGCTTGGTCAGATGCTTGCAGTATTTCCAGTTGCCGTGTCCGCCGCTGCTGGCGAAACACCATCGTCAGCGCCAGCATGAGAAATATAGTGGCGGCAATAGAAATAATAGCGACCCAGTACAGAGTACGCCACATCGGCGCCAGCACCTCGTCACGGTCTATTTTTGCGACGATATGCCAGTCTGTCCCCGCTATTGGATGGTAGGCAGAAAACACTTCTACTCCACGATAATCCTCGCCCTGCGTCGTGCCTGGCTTGGCCGCATTAATTGCAATGGCAGCAGGCAAGGCCGGATCATTCAGGGGTAACCTTAGGTTCATAGCCGCGCCTTTCCGGTGACGCAGCTCATTGAGGTAAAGCAGGTTTTCGCCATCGCGGCGGACTAACAAAACTTCGGCGCTATTACTTGCCGATGGCCAGGTTTGAATCAGTGGAAAAAGGAATTGATTGGCTGTGACTCTCATCAGGATGATGGCTACGACACGCTCCCCTTTCGCATCTGAAACTATAATAGGCACGGCCCAATTAAGGGAAACATCGCCTGTCGTATCCAGGAATAATTCGCTACGCTCAATTTTTTTACTATTAATCGACAGGTTTGCCAGGTGACGCCCAACAGGCGACACAGTCAGATCTTTGCCAACGCCAAGTATTGGCTGATTATGACTGTCAAGCAGCAGAACAGCTTCATAGCCATAACTCCTAAGTATGCTTTCGAAAAATATCGATATATCTTGTGCAGTTTTTTTATCCGATTTGTCCTGGATGAACTTCTGTATCTGGATACTCAACCCTGCGGATGACTGGATGACCTTGCTGTCCCCGATTCGCTCGCCCAGCCAGTTTTCGATCTGATCAGATTTGAGTTGCGCAATAGTGGACAGATTAAGAAATGCATCGCGTTCTAGCTGCGGCTGTTGGATTTTGACGAACGAAATGCAGATTAACGGTGCGATCAGCGCCAGAACTATAAAGGTCAGGCCTGTATAGGGGGAACGTGGTGTAGTTACGTTAGTCATGATTTTTCCTATGCGTTTCCATGCAGCAATCCAACCCGTTCGTGGTGAGCCAAGTAGGGTGGGCACGTCTTTTTGCCCACGCGGGTAGCTGTATCCATTGCGCGGCGATAACGTGACATAGCTGTTTACTCCAAAATGACAAATCCGCGTGGGCACACCCTCCGGGTGCGAGGACCTCTACGAGGCAAAAACGTGCCCACCCTACATGGCTCCTAACCCTTCGACGCGCTCAGGGCGAACGGTTGGTGGCAGCCAATTATCAGCGCTTTTATTTGGATCAGTCATCATGTTTCCAATGCCTTAGGTAATACTTTCAAGATACTCGGATAATCGAAATTATCCACCAGTCGAGACAGCTCATGGTATAGCGTCACATCGTATGCAGCGACTTGCTGAAGGGCGGCATTGATCTGTTCTTCCCGCAGGCTTTCAAGTGCTGCGCGTAGTTCGTTGCGTAACGCCGGCGGTAACACCGCCAGCATGTCAGTGGTCAATATGACGGCAGTTGGGTTATTTTCAGGCTGTGGTTCAGCGTAGATGTATTGCACGCTCAGTTGTTTGCCCAGGCAGTCATAGATTTCGTTGAAGCGATACGGTTTGCGCACGAAGTCGTCCATGCCTGCTTTCATCATTTCATCGCGTTCTTCTACCAGCGCTGCTGCGGTAACGGCGATGATTTTGACGTCTTTGCCGCCGGGAA